>CAJKLK010000019.1:0-38812 GCA_905200715.1 uncultured Collinsella sp.
TTACGCGCTTTGCCGACGCGGCGATTGCCATGGACGAGACGCTCGTGATGGCCGCCGTGGATATCTCGGGCCGTGGCCAGGCCTATTGCGAGCTGCCCGTGCCGACCGAGCGCGTGGGTAGCTTCGATACCGAGCTGGCCGTCGAGTTCTTCTACGCCTTTGCGCGCGATGCCAAGCTCACGCTGCACGTGCGCGAGCTGGCGGGTGGCAACTCGCATCACATTATCGAGGCCGCCTTTAAGGCCGTGGGCCGTACGATGCGCCGCGCCTGCGAGCTCGATCCCCGCGTGCAGGGTATCCCCAGCACCAAGGGCTCGCTGTAACCTGCCAAAAAGGGACAGGTTTTGAATGGGAAAAGGGAGGGTCGCGTGGGCGAACCGAAGATCGTGGTGGTCGACTACCACAAGGGCAACTTGTCGAGCGTCGTGCGCGGGCTCGCGCGCGCCGGTGCTGCCGCCTGCACGTCGGACGATCCGGAGCAGATCCGCAACGCCGACGGCCTAGTCATCCCGGGTGTGGGTGCGTTCTACGACGCGATTGCCTTTATGCGCGAGAGCGGCGAGGCGGACGCGGTGCTCGACGCCGTTGCCGCCGGAACTCCGCTGCTCGGCATCTGCCTGGGCCTTCAGCTGTTTTTTGAGCGCGGCAACGAGGGCGTACCGGCGGACGAGGGTGCGGACGCGGACGACGATGTCTCCGAGCAGGCCGGCGGCCCCTGGGTCGATGGCCTGGGCATTATGCGCGGCTCGTGCACGCGCCTGGAGTCGAGCCGCCTGAAGGTGCCGCACGTGGGCTGGGACCAGGTGCACATGACGCCCGCCGGTGCGGCCGATCCACTGCTTGCCGGTTTTGCCGAGGGTGCCAACATGTACTTCACCCACAGCTACGCGGTGACCGACGATGCCGATGCCGCCGATGTGCTGGCGCGCACGCACTACACGCGGAGCTTTCCGTGCATCGTGCGCCACGGTAACGTGTGGGGTTGCCAGTTCCATCCCGAGAAATCCTCTGCGCTGGGTCAGCGCATTCTTAAGAACTTTGTGAGCATCGTCGAGGGGGCCGGCCGATGATTCTGTTTCCCGCAATCGATTTGATCGGCGGTAAGGTCGTGCGCCTGGAGCGCGGCGACCGCAGCCGCTGCAAGGTATATTCCGACGACCCCGTCGCCGTCGCCCGCTCCTTTGCCGAGCAGGGCGCGAGCTGGGTGCACGTCGTCGACCTGTCCGCTGCCTTTGGCGAGGACGAGGACGCGTGCGCCGCCAACTCGGCGGCGATTAAGACCATCTGCGGCGTCGACGGCCTGTCCGTGGACGTGGGCGGCGGCGTCCGCTCGCTCGCGCGCATCGACGAGTTGGCCGGCTATGGTGCTCGCCGCATCGCACTGGGCACCGTGCTCGTGACCGAGCCGGGTTTTGCCGAGGTGGCGGCCCAAGGCTTTGGCGAGCTGCTGGTCGCCGATATTGCCGCACGCGACGGCCAGGTTAAGGTGAATGGCTGGCGCGACGGCGCGGGCGTGGCACTCGACGATGCCGTGGCGCAGCTCACCGAGCTGGGCTTTAAGCATCTGGTGTATACCGATATCGCGCGCGACGGCATGCAGACGGGCATCGACGTCGCAGCATATCGCCATGTGGCGCAGGTCGCGGGCTTTCCCGTCGTGGCTTCGGGCGGCATCTCGACGCTCGACGATATCCGTGCGCTCGCCGCGGCGGGCGAGGATGCCATCGAGGGCGCCATTACCGGCCGTGCGCTCTACGAGGGCAACTTTACGCTGGCCCAGGCGCTGGCCGCCGCCCGAGGGGAGGAGTAGCCCATGCTTACCAAACGCGTGATTCCCTGCTTGGACGTCAAGGACGGCCGCGTGGTCAAGGGCGTCAACTTTGTGAGCCTGCGCGATGCGGGCGACCCGGTGGAGCTGGCCCGCGCCTACGATCGCGAGGGTGCGGACGAGGTCGTATTTTTGGACATTACCGCGACGAGCGACAACCGCGCGACGACCATCGAGATGGCGGCGCACGCGGCCGAGGAGCTCGCTATTCCCTATACCGTGGGCGGCGGTTTCCGCGACTTGGCGGGCATGCGCACCATGGTTGCCGCCGGTGCCGACAAGGTGTCGCTCAACTCTGCTGCCGTGCGTGACCCGTCGCTGATCAGCCAAGCTGCCGCGGCGTTTGGCAGCCAGGCCGTGGTCGTGGCAATCGATGCCAAGCGCGTCGGTTTGCCCGGCGCATCCGGTGCCGACAAGTGGGAGGTCTTCACGGCGGGCGGCCGCAACGCCACGGGTATCGACGCGGTGGCGTGGGCCGAGGAGGCGGCTCGTCGCGGCGCCGGCGAGATTCTGCTCACTAGCATGGATCGCGACGGCACCAAGGCCGGCTTCGATCTGGCGCTCACCCGTGCCGTGGCGCGCGCGGTGCCGATTCCCGTTATCGCGAGTGGCGGCGTGGGCACGCTCGAGCATTTTGCCGAGGGCGTGATCGAGGGCGAAGCCGACGCCGTGCTGGCGGCCAGCGTCTTTCACTTTGGAACCTTCAGCATTCGCCAAGTGAAGGAGTATATGGCGTCGCAGGACATTCCTGTGAGGTTGGACTTCTAGCGCTGCGGCTTGCCCAGGCACCCGACCTTCCGGCTCCAACCCTCCTCGCGTACTTAAGTACGCGTCGTCGGGCTTGTCGCTCGGAATCTCGGGCACCTGGACAACCCTCGCCGACCTGTGGGGTTTAAATTGGGGAGAGAAATGGAAGAGATAACCGAGCCTTCAAAGCTTAAATATGACGCCTGCGGGCTGATTCCCTGTGTGGTTCAGCAGTATGACACTGGCGAGGTGCTTATGGTTGCTTGGATGAACGAGGAATCGGTGGGGCTGACGCTCAAGACCGGGACTACGTGGTTTTGGAGTCGCAGCCGCCAGGAGCTCTGGAACAAGGGCGCGACGAGCGGCAATATGCAGGAGGTCAAGGAACTCTGGGCCGACTGCGATAGCGATACGCTGCTGGTCAAGGTCGATTCTCCGGGCCCGGCTTGCCATACCGGCAACCGTACCTGCTTCTTTAAGAAACTTGCCTAAGGCGGGCGCCCTGTTGGGCGCTCGGTAAAACGGAAAGGATTGAACTATGGGTGTGCGCACCGCAAATGTTCAGGATGGAAATATCGGTGAGACGCTGACGGGTCTGGCCGAGGTGATTCATGGTCGTCGCGATGCGTCGCCACAGGAGAGCTATACCGCTCGTCTGCTGACCGACGTCGAGGACGAGCTGCTCAAGAAGCTTGCCGAGGAGGCGAGCGAGGTCATCATGGCCTGCAAGGATAACGATCACGACCACATCCGCTACGAGGCCGGCGACCTGATTTACCATCTCCTCGTAACGCTCGAACGCTACGGTATCACCCTCGACGAGCTGGCCGGCGAACTCAACGCTCGCCGCCACTAGTCGAGCTTTTGGTGCAAGGGGGGCAGGATACTTTGCGCCAAATGATCCGTTTTCCTCCGTCTCCAACGGATCAAATAGAAGTTGCGGTGGAATAGTTCTTGTTTGACGGCCTTAGGGCTATAAACAGGAACTATTCCACCGCAACTTATGAAGGGATGGCTAGGCGAGGGGCGTGGGCTCCCATTCGCCGGTGAGGTGGGGGATGTCGAAGGTTCGATAGCCGCAGTCGTAGGCGTGGGCCTGAGCCTCGCGGATGTTCCAGCAGATGTCGCAGGCGCGGTGGGCGTCCGAGCCAAAAGTAATCGGCACTTCGGCATGGGCAAAGCAGCGCAAAAGGCCGGTCGCGGGGTAGTAGTCGTCGAGGCCCTTGCGCGGTGCGGCGGTCGAGACCTCAACGCGGCGACCCGTATCGTGGGCGCATTCGGCCATCTGCTCCCAAAGCGGCGCCGGGTCAAAATCGGGCGCAAAGCCCTCCTTCGAAAAGCGCATGACCAGGTCGGGGTGGGCCATCACGTCAAAGTTGAGTGAGCTCTCGCAGGCGCGGCACCAGTCGTCGACGTAGCGCTCCCACACGCCGCGCACGCCAAGGTTTTCCCAAACATGCAGGTTGGTGTCGTCGTCGATCCAACCGCAAAGGGAATCGGGCGTATCGGGACGAGCGACGCTCTCTGTTCCCGCCGTTCCCGCGGCGCCTGCCGCAATATCGCCTGGGTTGCCAATCCAATGCACGCTGCCCAGGCGTACGAGGGCGCCCTGGGACCAGCGCTCAACCAAGGGTTCGCAGCCCTCGTACCAATCGCATTCAAAACCGTAGATAAAGGTGAGCTCCGGCGCAATCTGCGCGGCGAGTTTGCGGGCGTCCTCAAAGGCCAGACGATGTGCCGGCAGGTCGTCCTCGACGACCTGCACCTCGCAGTTAGCATCCATGCTGGCAGGCAGGGTGAGGTGGTCAGTCGAGACCATAACACGGCAGCCGGCGGCGGCAGCAGCGCGGACGTTGTCCTCAAACGAGGCATGGCCGTCCGAAAACGAAGTATGGGTGTGGCAATCGACCAGCGGGCAGTCGGGCATGGCGACTCCTTTGCACTCGGCGAATCTGCTCCATTGTAATGGCGCAGCTCTCAACACGCCGGGCACGCCGGAGCTCGAAATCGATCGAAAAGGCTGCGCGGTGCGGCTTCGCTTGCTCTCAAAACATGTACATCAGCCTCCAAAACCGACAAAAAATGACATGTTTGGAGGCTGATGTACATGTTTAGATAGGGGCGAGGGCGGCGATGGACGAAAGTCATGCCTGTGCCACGTCCGATGTGCTAGCGTTTGGGTGAACAAAACGAGCCCGCGCGGAAAGGATCCGGACCGTATGCCATGCGATAGCAAATCTCCGCTGTCCCGCGAGACCGATGCACCCGAAACCATCGTCAAGCTGGAATGCGACATCGACGATGCGTCGCCCGAGGTGCTTGCCTACGCTGCCGATTGCCTGCGCGAGGCGGGCGCCCGCGAGGTGCACTGGCTGCCTCTCTACTGCAAAAAAGGTCGCCCCGGCTGGCAGCTGCAGGTAATCTGCGCCTGCGAGGACATTGACCGTTTGCAGATGATCATCTTTTTGGAGACCACGACCAATGGCATCCGCCGCCAGGTTATGGAGCGCGTCTGTCTGCCGCGTCGTTTTGAGCAGGTGACGACGCCTTGGGGCGAGGTGGCCGTTAAGGTGGCGACTCTGCCCGACGGCAGCGAGCGTGCGGCGCCCGAGTACGAGGACTGCTCCCGCCTCGCTCGCGAGCATAACGTGCCGCTCCAGCGCGTGATGCAGACGGCTCAGAGCGCGGCGCTGCGATTCGAGTAACTACGGCCGGTGGCACGCCACGCTCAGCCCCATTAACCCCACCCGAAAGGATCTCCCCATGAAATACCTCATCGCTTCCGATATCCACGGCTCGGCATACTGGACCGAGCGCCTGGTCGCCGCCATCGAATCCGAACAGCCCGACCGCATCGTGCTGCTGGGCGACCTGCTCTACCACGGTCCGCGCAACGACCTGCCGCGCGACTACGCCCCCAAGCGTGTGATTCCGCTGCTCAACGCCCTGGCCGACCGCATCATCGCGGTGCGCGGCAACTGTGACGCCGAGGTCGACCAGATGGTGCTCGACTTTCCCGTCATGGCGGACTACGCCACGCTGTTCGACGAGACCGGCCGCGAGCTGTTCCTGACGCATGGCCACGTCTTTGGCGCCGGCATGCACAACAGCGTCGACCACGCGCCCGCGCTGCCCGAGGGCTCCGCGCTCGTCTACGGCCACACGCATATCAAGGTTAACGAGGCAAGCGAGACGCACCCGGGCCTATGGCTCTTCAACCCCGGCAGCGTGAGCATCCCCAAGGATGGCACGCACAGCTACGGCATCTACGAGGGCGGTGCGTTCCGCCACGTGATCATGGAGGAGGACTAACCATGGCGCAGCACACGGCCCAGCAAAATGCCGAGGGCTCGCGCGATCTGTCCACGCTGGTCGACGCGTCGGCCGAGCTGCAGCATCTGGTGCAGACCATCTGGCGTCTGCGTCAGCCCGATGGCTGCCCGTGGGATCGCGAACAGACGCATCAGAGCATCGGCAAGAACATGATCGAGGAAGCCTACGAGGCGCTCGATTGCATCGAGGCGGACGACGTGGCGCATCTGCGCGAGGAGCTCGGCGACGTGCTCATGCAGGTAGTGCTGCATGCGCAGATTGCGGCTGACGCCGGTGAGTTTACGCTGGCCGACGTGGCGCGCGATATCGACGCCAAGCTCATCCGCCGCCATCCGCACGTGTTTGGCGATGCGGATGCCGATAACTCCGACGAGGTGCTCAAGATCTGGGACGAGGTTAAGCTTGCCGAGAAGGCTGCCAAGGACAAGGCCGTGGCAGCGGGCGAGGCTGCGCCCGAGGGCCTGCTCGACGGCGTGCCCACGCACCTGCCGGCGCTGATGCAGGCTCAGAAGGTGTCGCGCAAGGCGGCTGCCGTGGGCTTTGAGTGGGAGACGGTCCAGGATGTGTGGGACGAGGTTGCCGAGGAGCGTGCCGAGTTTGAGGCCGAGGCTCCCGGCTCGCCCGAGCGCGAGATGGAGTTTGGCGACCTGCTCTTTGCCCTGGTCAACGTTGCGCGCAAGGAGGGAATCGATGCCGAGAGCGCTCTGCGCGCCAGCACGGCAAAGTTCCGCCGTCGTTGGGCTGCGATGGAGCAGATGGCGGCCGACGCCCACGTGGATCTGGCTGAGCTTTCGACCCACGGTCTCAATGACCTGTGGGATGCCGCCAAGGCTGAGGAGTAAGACTGCGGGAACGACGGGCTGACACGCCTCATCGTTCCCGCTAATTTTTTCGAAAAACAAGTGTATCCCTCGGCTAACTTAGGGCATAATGCAAAAAGTGCGACAAGGCTAACTTACGGAGACGCACCGACGGTGCACGGTCGGCCGGTCGCCAAGCATTCAACCCGTTTCCAAGTGAGAGGGAGACAACATGAGCGATATTTTGGATGTTTACGGTCGCGAGGTGCTCGACAGCCGCGGCAACCCCACCGTCGAGGTCGAGGTCGTGCTCGAGGACGGCAGTTTCGGTCGCGCGATGGTGCCTTCGGGCGCTTCGACCGGCGCTTTCGAAGCCTGCGAGCTGCGCGACGGCGACAAGGGCCGTTACCTGGGCAAGGGCGTCTCTCAGGCCGTCGAGCACGTCAACAACGAGTGCGCTAACGCCGTCGTGGGCCTCGATGCCTTCGATCAGCGCGCCGTCGATGCCGCGCTGATCGCCGCGGACGGTACCCCCAACAAGACCAAGCTCGGCGCCAACGCCATTCTGGGCGTGTCGCTGGCAGTTGCCCGCGCCGCTGCCGAGTCGGCGGGTCTTTCGCTGTACCAGTACCTGGGCGGCGTCAACGCTCACCTGCTGCCCACGCCCATGATGAACATCCTCAACGGCGGCGTGCATGCCGACAACAACGTTGACTTCCAGGAGTTCATGATTATGCCCGTGGGCGCCCCGAGCTTTGCCGAGGGCCTGCGCTGGTGCGCCGAGGTCTATCACACTCTCAAGGGCGTGTTGCACGAGGCCGGCCTGGGCGGCGGCGTGGGCGACGAGGGCGGCTTTGCGCCCAACCTCAAGACCAATGCCGAGCCGTTCGAGTACATTACCAAGGCCGTCGAGAAGGCTGGCTTTAAGCCCGGCGTCGACTTCATGTACGCCATGGACCCGGCGTCCACCGAGTTCTACAACGCCGAGACCGGTATGTACGAGCTCAAGGGCGAGGGCGTGGAGTACACGAGCGCCCAGATGGTTGATTACTGGGAGAAGCTCGTCGACACCTATCCCATCATCTCCATCGAGGACGGCATGGCCGAGGAGGACTGGGACGGCTGGGTTGAGCTCACCCGTCGCATTGGCAACAAGGTGCAGCTGGTGGGCGACGACCTGTTCGTCACCAACACCGAGCGCCTTAAGAAGGGCATCGAGCTGGGCGCCGCCAACGCGATCCTGGTCAAGGTCAACCAGATCGGCACGCTCACCGAGTCGCTCGAGGCCATCGAGACCGCCAAGGAGGCCGGCTACGCTTGCATCGTGAGCCACCGTTCCGGCGAGACCGAGGACTCCACGATCGCCGACTTGGTCGTGGGCGTCAACGCCGGTCAGATAAAGTCGGGTGCCCCGTGCCGCAGCGATCGTATTGCCAAGTACAACCAGCTCATCCGCATCGAGGACGAGCTCGAGGGCAGCGCGCGCTACGCCGGCAAGGCCGCGTTCTACAACATTCGCTAAACGGGCGAATTTGGCGAGGGGGAGGCTGACTCGGTTCCTCCCCGCCTTGGCTGGATGCCGCAAAGAACTATGGGCGCTGGGCCATACGGCTCAGCGCCTTTTTTATGTCGAGCAAAGGCTGGCGAAGGCGATGCGGGCGCTCGTGCTATAACTAAAGGACTTAGCGCAAACAAACCTCAACCGCACAAGGCGCACATGGATCAGATTTACGACAACAGGTACTATTCCGCCGGTTCGCGCGAACCGTCACCTCGCCGTGCGCATTCGGTGCAGCTTGGCGGGTCTGGTTATGCCGGTGCTGATCGCTCCAGGTATAGCTCGCCGGCGACTTCGCATCCCAATGCTCAGCCAAATAGTTCCTCGGATAGTCCGGTGCGCCCATCGCGTTCCAGGCATGCGTCGCGCCCTTCGACCCAGGCGTCCGACAAGCCGCGCCGTCCCTCAAGTCGTCTTTCCGGCTCGGACTTTATGCACTACGCCAACGACAACGCAGCGGTCAAGGCAATTTACGACTTTACCCACGGTCCTCAGCGAGGGCTATTCATCGGCATTGTCGTTGCCCTGGTGCTCGTGAGCCTGTATTTCCCCGTGCGCGATCTGTACGTGGCAAAGCGCTCGAGCGATATCTTGGCCAAGCAGGTCGAGATTCGTCAGCAATACAATGATGAGCTGCAAAAAAGCGTCGACAAGCTGCTCTCGGAGGAGGGTATCAAGGACGCGGCATCCGAGGACTTGGGCCTGGTGATGCCCGGCGAGAAGAGGATTGAAGTGCAGGGCCTGGACGACGATTCGGATTCGTCTTCGAGCAAGAAGTCGTCGAACGCCAAGAAGGCCAGCGAAGTTGCCAAGGAAATCGAAGAAGTCGGTAAGGACGCGCCGTGGTACATCCAAGCGCTCGACATGCTGTTTGGGTTTAACGGTGTCGAGGGCCAGACGGTCGTGTCCAACGGCAAATAGCGCCCGGAGGGGAGCCGGCAATGGCAGATTGCAAACGATATAAGGTGGCGGCGATCGATCTGGGAACGGTGTCGTCGCGACTGGTGTTGGCCCAGGTCGAGGGCGGGGCGATCGTGGAATCGTCCAAGCATACCGAGATTACCGACCTGGGCGAGGGTGTGGACGCGACGGGTCGCTTTTGCGAGGCGGCTGTCGAGCGTGTGCTCGCTGCGTGTCGCATGTTTGTGGATGAGGCCCGTGCCTTTGGGGCCGCGTGCATCTGCACCACGTGCACGAGCGCCGCGCGCGATGCGTCCAATGCCGCGCTGCTGCTGGACGGCCTGCGCGATCTGGGGCTTGAGCCACAGGTGATTCCGGGCGAGGTCGAGGCGCGCCTGACGTTTTTTGGCGTGGCGCACGACTTTGCCGGCGAGCGCATCATTGTTGCCGATTCGGGCGGCGGATCCACGGAGCTCGCGACGGGCGTCTATGCGCCGGAGCGCGGCGTCTTTGCACTGGAGGGAACGCGCTCGCTGGACATCGGTTGTCGCCGCGTGACCGAGCGGTTTTTCTCGGCGCTGCCGCCTGCGGACGGCGAGCTTGCTGCCGCTGCCAACTGGGCGGGCGAGCAGTTCGCCGCCTATTTTGACGGCCTGCCCAGCGACTTTGAGCGCGCAGAGCGCCTGGTCGCCGTGGGCGGCACCGTC
The DNA here is from genome assembly GCA_905200715.1 of uncultured Collinsella sp. Classification (GTDB taxonomy): domain Bacteria; phylum Actinomycetota; class Coriobacteriia; order Coriobacteriales; family Coriobacteriaceae; genus Collinsella. The sequence goes on from CAJKLK010000019.1 coordinate 9,874, forward strand.
ACCACGCTCGTGGCGCTCGTTCATAAGCTGGAACCGTACGATTCGAGCTTTGTGCACCTGCGCGAGCTTTCGCTGGATCAGGTTTCGGCCGTTATCGAGCGCATGTCTACGCTGGATGTTGCAGGCATTGCCGCGTTGCCAGGCGTGCAGCCCAAACGCGCGGGCGTGATTCTCGCTGGCGCCGTGGTGATTCGCGAGCTCATGCGCGCCGGTGGCTACAAGACGCTCACTGTAAGCGAGAACAGCCTACTCGCCGGTATGGCCGCCACCATCAACGAGGCTCTCGACGGCGCCGCCCCCACCATCGCCTGGACCCCGAGCCTGAGCGCTCTTTAACCGTCTCCCTTTGAGTTGCGGTGAAATAGTTCCTAAATAAGCTGGTAAACGGTATAAACAGGATCTATTCCACCGCAACTTAGAGCCCCGTCGGCATGTAAAAGAACAGCCGGCACTTGGGGACGTTCCTTTTCTGCCGGCACCTGGGGACGGTCCTTGCGTTGATATGAGCGGTCGCAAGCGCTACGTCTCAAATTAACTGTTCTGCAGTTGACGGCATCTAAAAGAAACGAGCCCGCATCCCTTGGGGACACGGGCTCGAAAGCTCCATATGGTAGGGGCGGTGGGACTCGAACCCACAATCCTTGCGGCGAGAGATTTTAAGTCTCCTGCGTATGCCAATTCCGCCACGCCCCCGTGAGACTAGAAGTCTAGCACAAGCCGTCCGTTACGCGTTGACGGCCATCGAGTGTTGCCCCGACTTCTCCAGGAACTCCTGGAACTTGGCTTCGTCGCCCTTGTTCTTGTACTGCAGGGCCAGCAAGTATTCCAGGCGGCAGCTCTTGACCTTGTCGTCACCGGCCTCCTTGAGCATGCGCTCTAGCTCGGGAATGTCGTTGTGGCGCTTGAGGATCATCGTGTCGTACATCAGCTGGCATTCGTGTGCGACTGCCTCGGCCTGGCCGCCCTCAAAACCCTTGATTTCGTGCAGCAGCTCCTTGGACTTTTTGCGGTCCTCCTGGCCAACGTAGTAGTTAAAAGCCTTGATCACCAGGTCGACGCGCTGCATCTTGGGCAGATTGAGTCCCAGCAGCAAATCGAACATCTCGTCGGCGCGCTTGTGGTCCTCGCGCAGCAGATAGGAGTTCAGGCGCAGGTAGTCGCGGTTGTAGCGCGGGTACAGCATACTGGTGAGCTTGCTGTCGAGCAGGCGATCGAACTCGTCCCACTGCTTGGCAGCCATAAGCCGTTGCAGGCGCTTAAACGTGGTGCGTTTTTTGACGCTAAAGAATACCGACACGGCGATACAGATGATAACGACGGTGGTCCAGAGTGTGCGGGAATCGGGCATTTCAGAGTCCTTAGTCGCTCGTAAGGCGAGCGGTATGACAACACGTACTAGATGTATTATACGCAGCGTGCAAGCAAACTGGCATAAAAGCGCATCGAGGCCGAGCACCATCGCTCGCTGCGGTACACTTACCTAAAGTAAACCATGAAGGGAGACATTACCTATGAAGAAGATCGTTTTGGCTTGCGGTGCTGGCGCTGCTACTTCCACGCTCGTTGCCCAGAAGGTCGCCACCATGCTCGACGCCAACGGTTACGCCGACAAGTACGAGATCGTGCAGTGCGCCATCTCCGAGGCCAAGGACGTTTGCGACGAGGGCGCCGACCTGCTGATCGCCACCACCGTTGCCCCCGAGGGCCTTACCTGCCCGTACGTGAGCGGCGTGCCCTTCATGACCGGCATGAACCGCGTCGCCGCCGAGAAGGCCGTCCTCGACGTCATGGCTCGGTAGGCGCTACCTGTATGAATGAGCAGAACGCCAATCCGGTCGAGCTCTTTGGCATGCGCGTTGCCCATGTGGGCATTAACGCCACCGACCCGGCAGACGCCCTGGAGATCGCGGAGCTGTTCTCGACGATGATGGGTCTGCCCGTTATCGAGACCCCGGTTTCGTACTTTAACGATTCGCTGGTCGAGATCATGAAGCAGAACGGTCGTGGCACCAAGGGCCACATCGGCTTTGCCGTCAACGACATCGATGCGGCCGAGAAGTGGTTTGCCGAGCGTGGGCTCGAGGTCAACGAGGAGTCGCGCGTGCTGCTGCCCGACGGCGGCACCAAGCTCGTGTACTTTAAGCGCGAGTTCGCTGGCTTTGCCGTGCACCTGTGCCGCGAGTAGCGCGCAAGCTGCTATAGCTAGCAAAAAATGGGGTAAGGCGCGTGGCCTTGCCCCATTTTTAATGCCGAGAGGGTGACTGACGGGCTGCCGTAAGTCGAAGGTGAATGGCTTTCCGCGAAGTGAACGAGTGAAATCGAACCCCTGGAGCATCGACACTTTGGAGGCGCCGTTTCCTGCGGTTTTGTCAGGTTTTCCCTGCGGTTTTGGCGCCAAAAAGTGCGGATGCTCCAGGGGTCCAAAATAGGTCGTTCACTTCGCGGAAAAGCATTCACCTTCGATTCGCGAGAGACGCCCTTGCCGCAGCAGGCGAATCGTAAAGCGGCTACCGACCCCTTCGACCGAGGTCACACCGATGACGCCACCGTGGCTGTCGGCGATCCACTTGGCGATAGCGAGTCCCAGGCCCGAACCCTGTGCGCCGGCATCGCGTGCATTGTCGGCGCGGTAGAACCGTTCAAACGCGTGAGCTGCGGATTCCTGGTTCATGCCGATGCCCTCGTCCTCAACGCTTATGTCGATCGTGCCCGCGCCCGCATCCGGCGCTACGCCAAATGTGACGGCCGTTCCCGCATCCGAGTACTTGGCGGCGTTTTGCACGATCACGCGCAGAGCCTGCTTCACGAGCGCCACGTCGACGGGCGCGTCGCAGCGCGGGTCGCTGACAAGCGCGGCGTTGTACGCCAGTCGATATGTGTGCCCGGTATCGATCATCTGCGATTCCTCGCATACCTCGCCGACCAGTGCAGCCAGGTTGGTATTCGCGCGCCGCAGCACGGTGCGGCCGGCATCGCCGCGTGCCAAAAACAGCAGTTGCTCCACGAGCTCTTGCATGTGTTCGCTTTCGGCCTTGAGCGAGGCGATGGACTCCGCCAGCACGTCCGGGTCGTCTTTGCCCCAGCGGTCGAGCATGTTTACGTAGCCCTGAATCACCGCGATGGGCGTGCGCAGCTCGTGGCTTGCATCGTTGACAAAGCGCATCTGCTGCAGCTTGGCCTCTTGCATCTGGCGCAGCAGTCGGTTGAGCGCGACCTCGATGCTTGCCAGGTCGGCGTCGCCGGTGGTGACGCTCGGCGAGTCGACGCTTGCGCGCTCGATGGCCTGCTCCAGTGTTTCCATCTTGCCGCCGGAGAGCTGCATACGGCCGAGCTCGTCCACGCGCAAGGCCAGGTCGTTGAGCGGTGCCATGGTGCGGCGCACGCGACGGGCGCCGCCGAGCATGTTGAGCACGCTGATAACTTGCCAGCCCACAACAACGAGGGCGAGGGGCCATAGCGCGACGAGGTCCTGCGCGAGGGGGAAGGTCTTGCTGGTACGCGCAAGCTCGACGGTATAGGTGAGCGTTGTCAGGTCCCAGCCGCGCGCGGGCGTCAGCGACATGCCGTGAACGGTGGTGCCGGGGATCCATCCTGCGGTAAACGCGCCGTCGGGCAGCGTCTGGTTGTATCCATAGACGAGGATCGCCGCCGCAATCACCATCAGCAACAGATCGAGCCAGACGTAGCTCATCAAGCGGCGCCACATGTAGCTCCAGTTGATGGCGCGCGCGATGGAGGTGACACGCTTGGCCTCGGCGTTACGCGCGGCAGACATAGCCCACCCCGCGCACGGTCTGGATGATGCGGGTACCACCGGCGTCCTCGATCTTGGCGCGCAGGTGCGCGATGTGCACGTCGACGTTGTTGGTGTCGCCCACGTATTCGTAGCCCAGCGCCTCGTGCGCGATGCGCTCGCGCGTGAGCACGGTGCCGGCGTGCGCCATAAGCAGGGCGAGGACGTCGAACTCGCGGGCCGTGAGCACGATGGGCGAGCCGCCGACCGTGACCTCACGCCGGTCGGGATCGAGCGCAACCGAACCCACGGTGAGCGCGGCGGGGGAGGGCGAGGCAGAGGCCTGGGCCGAGTCGCCGGCCGGGGGTATCGCAGCGTCGCTCCCGCCCGCGTCGCTCGCCGCGCCCGTCCCAACGCCGCCAACGCCCGAAGCCGCCCGCACGGCCTCCGAGCGCTTCAGCGCCACGCGGATCCGTGCGAACAGCTCCTCAATCGCAAACGGCTTGGTCAGGTAATCGTCAGCACCGGCGTCGAGCCCGGCCACCTTGTCCATCACGGCATCGCGCGCGGTGACCATGATCACCGGCACATCCTTGTGTTTGCGTACGCGCCGCAGCACCTCCATGCCGTTGAGCTGCGGCAACAGCACATCGAGCAGAATCAGATCGTAGTCGCGCTCCAGCGCCAGGTCCACGGCGGTGCGGCCGTCGGCGGCGTGCTCCACCTGGTAGCCCTCGTGTTCCAGCTCGAGTGTCACAAAGCGGGCGATTTTCTCCTCGTCCTCTACGATCAGGATCCGTGCCATGTGTGCCCCCATCTGCGATTACTTGTCGTCGTTCAGATTTTGCTTGATGTCGTCCGCGGCATTGGCAGCGCTGTCCATCAGGTTGTTGATGCTGCCGGGCACGTCGCCGTCGCTATCGATGCGATAGCGCATGCCAAAGAACAGGCCAAGCAGCATCAGCCATATCGTGGCGCCCCAGGCAAACAGGGCGACGATGGGAATCAGGATGGGGATGTTGAGGATGATTGCGTCGCGCCGCGTGGCGATAAACTTGGTGTCCAGGCTCAGGCGGAAGAGCTTTTTGAGGTACTCCCACACGCTGTCCATCTTCTTGGAAAAGTCGGTCTTTTCGCTCGACTTTTCGTAGGCGGCCTGCGCGGCGACCATCTCGGCCGAGGGCTCGTCGACCGGCGCGGACTCGGTGGCGGCGTGCGCAGACGTGGTCTGGGTCTTGCCCTGCGACTCGAGCCAAATGATGGCGTCCAGGACGTTGCCGTCGGCGGCGTCGAGCGCGGCCTTGGCATCGGTGTAGCTCACGTTGCACTTGGTGCGGATGGTTTCAACTTTTTCGAGGTCGTCCATGACCTGTCCTTTCGTTCGATGGGCGCGACGCCGGGCGATCTGCCCGGGCGCGAGCGTTGCGTTCGGCGGCCTGCGTTGCGCGGCGCCGCCCCGCCCTTGGTCGAACTCTATAGTGCAGGTTATAGATTAAGCGATTCTTGAGCCAAGATTAATGTTGGATGAGTTTTTGGGTGACGGTGGGGAAGGGGGGTGCCCTTCTGGGTAGCTAGCAGCGAGGTCTAATACTTTCCCGAGAAGTGAACGAGCTAAATCGGACCCCCGAAGCATCGACACTTTAGAGGTGCCGTTTCCTGCGGTTTCGATGCTGAAATCCTGCGATTTTGCCGACGAAAAATGTGGATGCTTCAGGGGTCCAAAAACAGACGTTCACTTCGCGGAAAAGTATTAGACCTCGATAACGGGGGATGGGGTGCCGGTGACAAGTCGGCGTCAAGGGTTGGCCGAGCAGGCGGTTTCTCCATTGATGTCCGCACGGCATGTGACACTTACTCTACCGCCCTGTTCTGCCGCGGCGGTATGTATCTGAACGACGACCCTCTAAGGAGTTCGATATTGATGAGTGACAACACCAAGCATCTCGCAAAGAAGTGCGTCAAGGACGCGGGGCCGTGCTTCGCGTTGTGCCTTGTCGGCGCAGCGGTTGCGCTGCTGGCTGTTCTGGGGCCGTTTGACGTGCTCCGAAGTGCCAGTTCTCTGCACGTTTGCATGGCCCTTGCCGGCGCCATGATGACCGGCGGCGTGCTCGATCTGGTTTTTTGGGTGCTTGACCCGTTTGGATGGAAGAACGAGGGGTAAGCCCTAAGGGATGGAAGGGCTGGAACGGTTGGCCTAGTGGTCGTGCAGAATGCGGTCTAGCGACTTACGGGGAAGTGGTGATCCGATGACGGTCTATGTGACGGGCGATATTCACGGCGGCCTCGATATGCAAAAGCTGCGCAATTGGGAACTTGGGGATAGCCTGACGAGCGACGACTATCTGATTGTCGCGGGCGACTTTGGCTTTCCGTGGGGTTTCTCTGCCGAGGAATGCGCCGACATCGCTTGGCTGGAGTCGCGCCCCTATACCGTGCTGTTCGTCGACGGCAATCACGAGCGTTTCGATCACTGGGCGGAGCGTCCCATGGAGTTGTGGCACGGTGGGCTGACGCAGCGCCTGTCGGATACCTCTCCCATACGGCGCCTGACGCGCGGCGAGGTTTTTGAGCTCGACGGCTCAACGATTTTTACCATGGGCGGCGCCACGAGCGTGGATAAGGAATACCGCATTCCCTATTCCAGCTGGTGGCCGCAGGAGCTGCCGGACGAGCGCAATTTTGAGGAGGCACGGGCAAAGCTCGACAGCATGGGTTGGAAGGTCGACTACGCAATCACCCACACCTGCTCCACGCGCACGCTTTCGCCCACGCTTTATCCGGCACCCGGCTGGAATTGCCCCGCGGTTGATCGACTTACGGCATTTTTCGATGAGCTAGAGGACCGCTTGGACTACAAGCGCTGGTACTACGGGCATTTTCATCGGGATGCCAACCCAGCCGAGCGCCACACCGTGCTCTACGACTGCATCGTTCGCCTGGGCGACGAGCTTATGCCCTGGGATGTTGCGTAGAGGCGGGATGGCTGGCTACTCGACCGTTACAGCGATGTTCTCCCGATGCGCGCGGATGACATCCCAGCTAAAGTGCTCGACCAGCTGCTCGGCAGAGTGCGGCGTGGTGTCCGGCGCGATGCCTGTTTGCCCGGCGAGCCAGCCCAGCAGTGCCTCGGGTGTGCCAAAGCGGGCGCGGAGTTCGCCCAGGTCCAGATCGCGATCGCGCTTGGAAAGACGGCGGCCGTCCGGTGACATGAGCAGCGGAATGTGTGCGTAGTGCGGCGTGGGAAGTCCCAGCAGATGCTGCAGGTAGATCTGGCGGGGCGTGGAGCCTAGCAGGTCGCATCCGCGCACGACCTCGGTGACGCCCATGGCGGCGTCGTCGACTACCACGGCTAGCTGATAGGCAAAAACGCCGTCGCTACGGCGCACCAAAAAGTCGCCGCACTCGGTAGCGAGTGCCTCGCATTGGGCCCCGTACGTGCGGTCCACGAATTCGATCACGTCGTCTGCGAGGTCATCGATGGTGGGCACGCGCAGACGCGTGGCTGGGGCGCGCAGAGCGCTGCGGCGGGCGATTTCTTTGGCAGAAAGGTTTCGGCAGGCGCCGCGGTAGATGGGCGTGCCGTCGCTGGCATGCGGCGCGCTCGCGGCGTGGAGCTCGGCACGCGTGCAAAAGCAGGGATAGGTGAGACCGGCGTCTTGCAGCCGATGCAGGGCGTTCTCGTACAGGTCGAGGCGGTCGTGCTGGTAGTAGGGGCCTTCGTCCCACTCGAGCCCCAGCCAGGCCAGGTCGTCGATGAGCTGGGCGGCAAGTTCCGGGCGCTTGCAGCGATCGTCCAAGTCCTCGATGCGCAACACGATGCTGCCGCCTTGGCTGCGGGCCGAAAGCCACGCACACAGGCAGCTGAACACGTTGCCCAGGTGCATGCGGCCCGAGGGCGACGGGGCAAAGCGGCCCACGACGGGCGTGGGAGCGGAGGCGGGCTGCGTCGTTGGCGCGTCCGCGACGGGCGTTGGTATGTTGCGTGCTTTGATATCCATGCGGACGAGTATAGCGCGGGGTGAGGTGGGGGAGGCGTCGCTGTGGACCGCAAGTTGGCGGCGCTGCGCATTGCGCACGGCGGGCTTGCGGCTCAACGTCTCGATTGCCGCGCACCAACTCAACCTCTCAAACGACAGAAACCCCGGCAGCTCTTCGCAACTGCCGGGGTTTCCGCGGAAAAGGGGGACATGATCCTCGAGCGAACGGGAAAGGGGCAACCGTTTTCGCTCAACTCCTTTATGCCCCTTGCTCGTGGGCTCAATCAGCACACGTCGCAGCAACACAAAGCCGCTACACCTGTGACGGAGCTGTGAAGTGGTATCTATCGCTGGCACAGGCCATGCCAAAGAGTGTCCCTAATGACTAGTCATTTAAGAACGTCCCCAATGACTAGCTGCTGGCGCTGCGGGCGTGACTTTCATCCCGTTTGGCGCTCCGGTCGCCTAGATGTTCGTCATGTGCGTCCACAAACGTGGGACAATGGCGCTGTTGGTTTACAGACAAAGGATGTGCCTATGAACGCCCCCGTTGCCAAGACCTGTCGGCAGCGCCGCCTATTCGCGCGGTTCGCTTCCGTCTGTGCGCTCGTCGTGCTTGCATTGTTGCTGCTGCCCACCGCCGCGCACGCCGACGGCTACTCCATGAGCCAAACCTACATCGGTGCCACGGTCGAGGCCGATGGCTCGCTGACCGTTGTCGAGGGACGCCAGTTCGATTTCGATGACGACATCAACGGCGTGTTTTGGGAGATCAATGCGGGCACCAACCAGCAGGGCGGCGCGGCGGGCATCAATGTGTTGAGCGTCGAGGAAGACGACACCGCGTTTAACAAGGTCGACAGCGCAAACAAAGGCGACAGCGGCGTCTATACGGTTGAGCAGTCCGACGGCGGCGTAAAGATCAAGGTTTTCAGCCCCCATGAGAGCGGCGATAGCGCGATCTATTACGTGAGCTACACCATGACCGGTGCGGTTATGAACTGGGCCGATACCGCCGAGCTCTACTGGAAGTTCGTGGGCGACGGCTGGTCTGCGGATTCCGACGATGTCGAGATGGAAGTGTACTTCGCAAATGCTGCCGCCGGGACGGCGGCCGTCAAGGGCGATAACTTCCGCGCATGGGGCCACGGCCCGCTGACGGGCGACGTGTCACTCGATGAGGACGAGCCCATGGTCACCTATACCATTCCCTGCGTGCATGAGGGCGAATTCGCCGAGGCACGCATCGCCTTCCCCAGCGACTGGGTGCCATGGCTTTCCGCTTCGAGCGAGGAACGCATGCCGACAATCCTGAGCGAGGAGAAGGCATGGGCCGACGAAGCTAATGCCCGCCGCGCTCACGCTCGCATGATTGCCAATGCACTTGCCGTGCTAAGTGTTGTCGCGGCGGTGGCCTTTACCAGTACAATCGTTGTGCTCAAGCTGCGCCGCCGCAAGCCCAAGCCGCTTTTCCAGGACGAATATTTCCGCGATGTGCCTTCGGCCGACCATCCCGCCGTGCTTTCGGCCCTCATGAGCTGGAACGAGGTGCCCGATCAGGCATATATCGCCACGCTCATGAAGCTCACTGACGACCGTGTGATCAAGCTGGAGCAGGCGACCGTGACCAAGGCCAAGAAGGGTCTGTTGGGGCGTGAAAAAGAAGAGCAGACGTATCGCGTGACGGTGAGTGATGCGGGCTGGAAGTCGGCCAAGGGCATTGACCATATGGTGCTCAAGGTTTTCTTTGCCGGTGCTAAGCCCGACGAGAACGGTGATCGCTCGCGCACGTTTGACGAGCTGCAGCACTACGTTAAGCAGCATGTTACACCCGTGGGCGACAAGCTCGAGGACTATCAGAACACCGTTAAGGGCAAGCTGGCCGATAGCGAGTACGTTGCCTCGGACGGCATTGTCGCAATGGTGTTTTGCCTGGTTCTCGGTATTCTGATCGCCTTTGTTCCCGTGGGATCCATCTTCTTTACCGACGGCGCACAGGCGAACATTATCGCCGCGGTTATCTCGGTGCCGATTGTGCTGGTGGGTATTGGCGTGGGCCTTACGTTCCGCCGCTTTACGCCGGAGGGCGCCGAGGTGGCGGCTCGCTGCAAGGCGCTTAAGCATTGGCTCGAGGACTTCACGCGCCTCAAGGAAGCCGTCCCCGGCGATCTGGTCCTGTGGAATAAGCTTCTGGTGATGGGTGCGGCGCTGGGCGTTTCGAAGGAAGTCCTGCGTCAGCTTGCCGAGGCCGTACCGCCCGAGGTGCGCGAGGCCGACGGATTCTACGATAATTACCCCTGCTACTGGTGGTACTACCATCATTACGGCAATGAGTCGCCGATGGATTCGTTCGACGGCGTGTATCACGAGAGCATTCGTGAGCTCGCGTCGAGCTCCGACAGTTCGAGCGGCGGCGGAGGCGGTGGCTTCTCGGGCGGCGGAGGCGGCGGCGTCGGCGGAGGCGGCGGCGGAACGTTCTAACGGTCGTAAGCTATGGGATGGGCTTTTCTCGACAGCCGTCGGGGAAAGCCCATCCCCTTTTTATGCGCTACCTACGAAGACCGTCCCCAGCGACTAACCATTGGGGACGTTCCTAAATGACTAGGTATGGCTGCTGGGCCTAGACGGTTAGGTCGAGCTCGTAGAGGAAGCTTTCGCGCGGCATGGCGTGGCGGCGTTCCTCGCGGTTGGCTCGGTGCGTGGCCGTGCGCTTAAAGCCGTGCAGCTCGTAGAACTTCCACGAGCAGTTGGAATCGGTGTACAGGTGCGCCCTCGTCGCCCCGCACGAGGACAGATGCGAGATGGCGGCGTCGAGCAGCACCGTGCCAACGCCCAGGCCGTGGACATCGCGATCCACGGCAAGCAGTGTGACCTCGTTGTCGTGTGGCAACGGGCTGCTCTCGAGCAGGCGGTTGTTGGTTCGGATGGTTGTGCGCACAAACGAGAGATACTCGGCGCACGACTCGGGTTCCAGTTCGCGCATCTGCGAAAGCAGTGCACGCTCGGTATCCATCCAATGTTCCTTGACGGTGGCGCCGGAGCTTTGTCCTGCGCGTGCAAGCGCAATGCCGCGCGCCTCGCCGTCAATCACCGCAACCTGCGAAAACGTCGAGGAAGAAAGGCAATAGGCAAGGTCGCACGCGGCTTCGAGGCGGTTGTACTCATCGTTATCCGAGTTGTTGTGCCAAAGCTGCTGCAGGATCAGCGCGATGGCGTCGAAGTCTTCGGTATCAAACGGTCGGTAGAGAACCCGCGAGACCATGGTGCCTCTTTCTTTTGCGGATACATATCGAGCACAGTTCTACCACGCCATTGGCATCTAATTATGGTGCCCCTGTGTTCCATCAACTCACCGTGCCCAGTGGCGCTCCTGCAACCCCCGCTCGAAGCTTTTTCTGCACAGCCGTGCGTTGCGGGGTGCATCGTCGCGCTCGATGCGCTACATTGAATCAGTATTTTCAATGCCGCTGCGCGAGCGCTGCAGATCGACGTATCACCGACTCACAGAGCACGGCGGCGTACCAGACAGGAGGACTGCATGGGATCTGATGTGAAGATCGCACGCGCGTTGATCTCGGTTACCGATAAGACGGGCGTCGTCGATTTCGCACGGACGCTGGTTGACGACTTTGGCGTCGAGATCATCTCTACGGGCGGCACGGCTCGTGCCATCGAGGACGCGGGCGTTCCCGTAACCCCCATCGAGGAGTTTACGGGCTATCCCGAGATGATGGACGGCCGCGTCAAGACGCTGCATCCCAAGGTTCACGGCGCGCTGCTTGCCCGTCGCGATTCCGAGCAGCACATGCAGGAAGCCGCTCAGCACGGCATTAAGCTGATCGACCTGGTCGTCGTCAACCTGTACGAGTTCGAGAAGACCGTTGCCAACCCCGAGGTCACCTTTGCGGATGCCATTGAGCACATCGACATCGGTGGCCCCTCCATGCTGCGCTCCGCTGCTAAGAACGCCGCGAGCGTTACCGTCATCTCCGACCCGGCCGACTACGACGCCGTCCTTGCCGAGATGCACGAGACCGGTGGCTGCACTACGCTTGCCACCCGTCGTCGCCTGCAGGTGAAGGTCTACCAGACCACCGCCGCCTACGACACGGCTATCTCCCGTTGGCTTGCCGCCCAGGCAAGCGACGTGGCGGACACCTCTGCCAAGCTCGAGATCTCGCTGGAAAAGGTCGACGACCTGCGCTATGGCGAGAACCCGCAGCAGAAGGCCACGGTCTATCGCTTTGCCGAGGGCTGCGAGAACACCGCGAGCTCTCAGTTCCCGCTTGTGGGCTCCGAGCAGATCCAGGGCAAGCCGCTCAGCTACAACAACTATCTGGACGCCGATGCCGCCTGGAACCTGGTCCGCGAGTTCGACGAGCCGGCCTGCGTGATCCTCAAGCACCAGAACCCCTGCGGTTCCGCCGTTGCCGAGGACATCACGGCTGCCTACGACCGCGCCTTCGCCTGCGATCCCAAGAGCGCCTTTGGCGGCATCATCGCCTGCAACCGCGAGGTCCCTTACGAGCTCGTTGAGCATTTTGCCGACGAGAACAAGCAGTTCGTCGAGGTCATCATCGCTCCGAGCTACACCGCCGAGGCGCTCGAGCGCATGGCCAAGCGCCCCAACCTGCGCGTGCTGGCGACCGGCGGCGTGGACCACGGCGCCCAGGTGGAGCTGCGCTCCATCGATGGCGGCATGCTGGTGCAGGAAGTCGACCACGTGACCGAGGATCCCGCGACCTTTACGTTCCCCACCGACCGCAAGCCCACCGACGCCGAGATGGCCGAGCTCGAGTTTGCCTGGAAGGTCTGCAAGGGCGTTAAGTCCAACGCCATCCTGGTCTCCAAGGGTAAGGCCGGCATTGGCATGGGTCCGGGTCAGCCCAACCGCGTTGACTCTGCGCTGCTTGCCTGCGAGCGTGCCGAGGACTTCTGCGAGCGCGAGGGCGTGGAGAAGGGCGGCTTTGCTTGCGCAAGCGACGCGTTCTTCCCGTTCCGCGACAACGTCGACGTGCTTGCCGCGCACGGCGTGACCTGCATCATCCAGCCCGGCGGCTCCAAGCGCGACGACGAGAGCATCCAGGCCTGCAACGAGCATGGCATCGCAATGGTGTTTACCGGCGCTCGCCACTTTAGGCACTAATGTCGTTACGCGGTTTTACCAAACCGCGTAACTGCTCGACGCTGCGCCGGCCCCAAGCACCTCATCTCGCCGCTCAAACCGTCGCTCGCGTACAGAAGTACGCGTCGCTCCTCTTTCGCGGCGACCTGAGGCACTTGGTGCCGGCTCGCTGGCTTGTGCTCCACCAGCGGTATTGGCTCGCCCCGAACTAAAGCTATCTATTGCCGTCCGTGCCGGTTGGTGCGGGCGGCTTTTTTGGGTATAACGGTGCGGTGTATGTTTTTGAGAAAGGTTGGATATGGCCGTTGTGGATGATGCCGAGCTGTTTGGCAATGCCGAGGATCAGCGTGCGTACGAGGACTTTTGCGCCAATCAGGAGGCGGTCGAGAAGTTTACGCTCGACAAGCCCGCGCTTATCTGCCGTTGGCGCATGTCCAACAAAAAGGTGCCCATGCTCAACCGCCACATTCGCGCGCTGTCCGAGCGCTTGGTGCAGGGCGAGCCGCTTACCCATAACATGCTCAGCTGGGCCAAGCAGCACGTTGAGTGGTCGCTTGCCGAGGGCGATTACACCGCGCACGACGGCGTGCTCATGCTGGTGATCGACGTTAACGGCAATGCCGCCATGACGGTGGGTGAGTACGAGCCGCTGGCCGATACTTCGGCCAAGGCGCTGCGTGCCCGCTCCGCCGAGGCCCGCTCCGAGGCCGACGAAACCGGCGTGGCGCCCGAGCTGCTCGCTGCCGTCAACAACGGCGAGCTGGCCTTTGTGGCGCCGGCGGACGAGTGCCTGTGCGGCACGGCGACGCTCATTGAGCAGCTGGCCCAGACCAAGGGCATCCCGGTCACGCGCGTAGACATCCCCGCTCAGCTCAAGGGCGCCTTGTTCCTGGTGAGCGACGAGCACGGCGTGGTCCCCGCAACCGAGACGGACGCCGCCGAGGCCGACGCCGCCACGGTCGCCTTCTTCGCCGAAGGCTACGAAAAGCTCCGCGCCCGCCGCTCCTAACCTCAAGGCGGGGTGGCTTACTGAAGCGAGCGAGCGCGTTCGATGGCGTAGGCGAGCGACAGCTGCTCCATCTCCGGGGCGCATTTGTAGCTCAGCCCGGTGAGAGCTGTTACCTTGTCGAGGCGATATCGAATCGTGTTCGGGTGCTGGCTAGTCTGCTTGGCGGTTTGCTCGATACGTCGGTCGTTCTCGATGAATGCGGCGAGCGTGGATTCCAGTTCGCTGCCATGCTCGCTGTCGTGCTCGCGTATCGGCGAGAGAATCGCCTCCGAGAACGATCGCATCTCCGGGGTTTCCGCAAAAGGCATCACGGTTCTCAGGATGCCGAGCTGCGCATAGCGGACGGGCCTCTCGGCTCGTTGACAAGATAGGCGCTGTGCGTAAATCGCCTGCGAAATCGCCTGCGCCACCGCCTCGTCTCCAAAAAGAATATCGCTGATGCCGAGCCCTTCCGTTCCGCCATCGATGCCGCTAGCCTCGATGAGCTCCGTGAGCGCCTGCACGATTCGCTCCACATCGAGCGTCTGCTCCGAGTCGCTTGTCGCTACGAATAACAAACCTCCGTCATAGGGTGCCAACATGTTGTGGCATCCGGCGAGGGTCGATTTTGCACAGAGACGTTCGATTTGCAAAAACGTACGCGGGTCGAGGGGCTCTGCAAACGATGCGAACAGGGCGACCGCTTCGTCCAGAAATGACGGGTTGAGGCTTCGAATGCGTCGGCAGATGGACTCGGGCGATACGTCTGTCCTCAGGGCATCGATCTCGCGCTGTGCGAAGTCGATGGACGCGAGCTGCTCGATATGCCGTTTGACCTCATAGATGACGCTGTCAAAGAACAGCGAGTCGTCGGTCGTGAGAAAGACCGGGTAGTGTCGTGCGTTGGCGTAGCGGATGGCTTGGTCGGGAATCGGGATGTGCAGGACGTTTTTGATGATGAGACCGCTCGTTCCCTTGGCGACGAGGTATTTCACGGCTTCAGTGATGAGGTACGGGTCGTCCTTCGCATAGAGGAAGGTGCTGAGGACGATCTCGTCTGAGCTGAAGTTGACGCGCTGATACTTGTTCTTGAGGCCGGGCATGAGTTCATAATCGAGGATCCCGACGCCAGAGACGGCATGCGAGACGCCATCGCTGCCGGCGATTAGGCGGACCGACCCCTCATATTCCCGTGAGAAGTCCGAGATGGTATATAGCATCAACATCACCTTGTAAATTACTACAATTAGTACCGATATGAATAGGATAATCGCACACCAGTATGCCGTTGATGCGAGAAATTGTTCAAATACATGCTGATAGAACGAAAAATCAGATTGAAAATCGTTGTAGATTCCAACAAGAAATGATCCTTGGCGACATCGTTACTAAACCGTACAGTGAAGCAACGTAAAGCTTTCGCTGAGAGGAGCGATGATGGGGCAGATGGTGGTGCTATCGGCCGAGGAAGTTTCCAAGGTGCTGACGATTGAGGATGCAATCGCTGCCGTGGAGGAGGCATATCGCCAGAAGGCAACGGGCAAGGGCGTTGCGTGGCCGATGGTATATGAGCAGTTCGAGCCCGGCGTGGCCGATATGGATATCCGCTCGGGTGAGTTGGCGGGAAGCGGCCTCTTCGGTCTCAAGCTCACTGCTTGGTTCTCTCAGAATCCCAAAAAGGGGCTGCCCGAGATCTTTGGCACCACGCTGCTGTGCGACAACGCGACGGGCGAACCGTTGGCGTTGCTCAATGCCTCCGCCGTCACGGGACTTCGCACCGGTGCAGCTGCTGCGCTCGGTGCCAAGTGGCTGGCTCGGGCGGATGCGTCCAAACTGCTTGTTGCGGGTGCCGGCCATATGAGCACCTACATGGTGGCGGGCGTGCTCGCCGCCTGTCCCAAGGTGGGCGAGGTCAAGGTGTGGGAGCCGGTTTCCGATGCCGCGCCCGAGGCCCGCGTCGAGCGCATGCGAGACGAGGTCGCCCATATCTTGGGCGCCTGCGAGCATACTCGCGAGGCATCCACCTATTCCATCGAGGCGACGGCCGACGGCCAAGGTGCCGCGGCAGAGGCCGACATCATCGTGACGATCACGCCGGCGACCAAGCCAATTATTCCCGATGCATGGGTGCGCCCCGGTACGCATATCTCCTGCGTCGGTGCCGACATGCCCGGCAAGCAGGAGCTCGCCTCGGCACTTGTCGCCCGCGCCGCTGTTTACGTCGATGACCGCGAGCAATCGGTCACGTCCGGTGAGCTGGAGATTCCGGTTGCCGAGGGTGCCATCACGCCCGAGGACATCAAAGCGGAGCTCGGCGAAGTCATCGCCGGCACGGCTACGGGGCGCTCGGATGACGAGCGGGTGACGGTGTTCGATACGTCGGGCATCGCCGTTCAGGACCTTTCGGCATCGAAAATCGCCTACGACCGCGCCGTCGAGGCGGGGCTGGGCACCGCGGTGGAACTGTAAGAAAGTCAAGGAAAGGAAACGACAATGCAGATCAAGGATTTCGCCGTCGAGCAGTGGATGAACGAGTGGGAGACCAAGTGCACCCACAACGTTGCGGAGACGTGCGTTTACTCCCTCACGCTCGACCAGCTGTTCGAGCTTACGAACACCGACAAGAAGGCGTGGCTCGATAGCCTGTGCTCGCGCCGATTCACCTACGGAGACATCGAGGGGCAGCCCGGCTTCCTCGAGGGGGTCGCGCGTCTCTATAAGACGGTTGAGCCCGGGCATATCGTGCCCACGCACGGCGCGACCGGTGCCAACTCCCTGGTTATTTCCACGCTCGTCGAACCGGGCGATCATGTAGTCTCCGTCAAGCCCACCTACCAGCAGCTTTACTCGATTCCCGAGATGTGCGGTGCGAAGGTCGATATTCTTCAGCTCGATCGCAAGAACGGCTACCACGTCGACGTCGACGCGCTCGATGCCCTGGTGACCGACGATACCAAGCTCATCTGCATCAATAACCCGGACAACCCCACGGGCGCCCTGCTCGACACCGATACGCTCAAGGCGATTGTCGAGGTCGCGCGCAAACACGGCGCGTGGGTGCTCTGCGACGAGGTCTACCGTCTGCTTACTCAGACGGATGAGTACTCCGAGTCCGTGATCGACCTGTACGACAAGGCCATCGTCACCGCATCCATGTCCAAGGTCTGGTCGTTCGCCGGCCTGCGTCTGGGCTGGGCAGTCACCAAGAGCCCAGAGCTCCGTCGCGCGCTGCTCTCGCATCGCGACTACAACCTGATTTCCGCCGGCATATTCAGCGAGTCGGTGGCGGAGCTGATTCTGGGCAACGCTTCCGTGATCCTTGAGCGCAGCCGTCGCATCGTCCGTCAGAACCTTGCTGTTCTGGAGAAGTGGGTCGAGAGCGAGCCACACCTGTCGTTCGTCAAGCCCGAGGCGGGTACCACCGCGCTCGTGTATTACGACTACGACATCGACTCCAGGACGTTCTGCATCGACATGATTAAGAAGTCCGGCGCGCTCGTCACCCCGGGCGATTGCTTCGAGGAGCCCAAGAGTATGCGCATCGGCTATGCATACTCCGACAACACCGATGACCTGCAGAAGGGCCTGGATGCCATTTCGGCGTACATGCGTACGCTCGAGTAGAGGCTCGAGGTCGAAGTGATGGGGCCGATCGGTTTAGGACCGAGGGTCCCTATTTTCTCTCAAGGCTACCGAACACTTTTGTCACATTAGTTGCCCACGGGGTCGTATCGCTACGACGCCGTGGGCATAATGGTGTGAAAGGTGCAAGTTGCACGAAATGGGAGGACACATGGCGCTGATCTATGTCGTTGAGGACGACGAGCCTATCCGTCGCGAGCTTACCGACATCCTTGCCCGTGCCGGTTTTGAGGTCGAGGCCTGCGAATCGTTCGAGCACGTCTCGCACGATATTCTCGCTGCTGCTCCCGACCTGGTGCTGCTCGACCTCACGCTCCCCGTCAAAGACGGCCAGCATATCTGCCACGAAGTCCGCCGCGAATCCGAGGTCCCCATCATCGTCCTCACGTCGCGCACGACCGAGATTGACGAGGTCATGGCCATGACGCTCGGCGCGGACGACTTTGTCCCCAAGCCCTACAGCGCCCGCGTGCTTGTGGCGCGCATTAACGCGCTGCTGCGACGCACCGCGGCTGCCGGCGAGCGCAGCACGGTCGTCCACAAGGGACTGGAGCTTGACCTCGCCCGCTCCATGGTCACCAATACGCAAACCGGCACTAGTACCGAGCTCACCAAAAACGAGCTGCGTATCCTCTCGCTGCTTCTGAGCCGTGCGGGCAAGATCGTTTCGCGCTCGGCCATCATGCAGGACTTGTGGGACTCCGACGCCTTCGTAGACGACAACACGCTTACCGTCAACATCAACCGCCTGCGCACCACGCTCGAAAAAATCGGGATCAAGGGGTATTTGACGACGCACCGCGGCCAAGGCTATTCGGTCTAGGGGCCGGCTATGTCGTTTGGCAAGTTCTTTAAAGATGCGCTGCTTCCCGTCGCCGTGTGGACCTGCGGCGTGCTGCTGAGCTGCTTTGTGCTGACGGTCGCCGGCGCACCCGTTTCTATCGTGGTCGTGGCGGTCGGCGTGTCCTTTATCTTTGGTATGCTCGGCATCGTGATCGAGTACGCGCGTCGTCGTCGTTTTCTGCGCCAGCTGGAGCGTGCGGCAGAGGAGCTCGAGAGTCCCGCATGGGTGCAGGAGATGGTGCAATGCCCGACCTATGCCGAGGGCGAGCTCGAGTACGAGGTCTTGCGCCGGGTGGGCAGAGCCGCTTGCGACGAGGTTGCCGAAGGCCGGCGTCAGACCGATGACTATCGCGACTATATCGAGAGTTGGGTCCACGAGGCCAAGCTGCCTCTGGCGGCGGCTCACCTGATTTTGGAAAACCTGGACGGCAGCGAAGACGACCTGTCGCGCGTGGATGACCTGGGCCGTGAGTTGGCTCGCGTGGAGCGCTATATCGACCAGGCGCTGTACTATGCGCGCTCGGAAGTCGTGGAGCGTGACTACCTGATTCGCCGCTGGGATCTTAAGACCCTGGTGACGGGCGCGATCAAGGCCAACGCACGCGAGCTCATCGCGGCGCACGTGGCTCCGGTGTGCGAAAACCTCGACTTCGAGGTCTTTACCGACGAGAAGTGGCTGGAGTTTATCTTGGGCCAGCTCATCCAGAACAGCATCAAATACGCGCGCGAGGACGGCGCGAAGATCGTGTTTTCGGGTGCGTTGTTGGACGAGGGCCTGGCAAGCGAGCGCATCGAGCTCACCGTTGCCGATAACGGCTGCGGCGTGTGTGCAGCAGATCTGCCGCGCGTGTTCGAGAAGGGTTTTACCGGCGACAACGGCCGCGCCACCAAGCGCGCAACGGGCATCGGCCTCTACCTGGTGGCACGTCTGTGCTCCAAGATGGGCATCGACGTCACCGCATCGTCCGAGCCCAGAGAAGGCTTCGTCGTTACATTCGCCTTTTCAACGAACAAGTTCCAATATTTCGAGTAACGCACGCGGCAGACATTCGTCCAAACAAAACGTGCCGCCCATTAAAAACGTGCCGCCCATTAAAAACGTGCCGCCCCAAGCCGGGGCGGCACGCTATTTTTCTATCAGCAATTCGCTGAAGTAAGGCTGCGAAGGCCGCGGGGCCGGGAGGGGTTTCCTAAGGGCACATCCCGCAGCCGCAACGCGGCGAGGACGTGCCCGTGGAAACCCCGCAGGCCCCGCGGCCGGTGGGAGCAACGTTACTTCACGACCAAAATGTCGCAGTCCGTATTGCGCAGCAGGAACGTCGAAATCGAGCCCAGTAGCGCGTACTTAATTGAGGACAGGCCGCGGGCGCCGCAGAGCACCAGATCGGGCTTGACCACGTCGAGCATCTCATCCTTAAGCGTCTCACGAATGCGGCCGGTACGAATCATGACCTCGACCTCGGGAATGTCGGGATTGGCCTTGGCCTCCTCGAGCTGCTTGGCGATGGAGTTGTTAAAGGCCTCCTCCAAGCCGTTGACCAGGTCGACCGGATAGGAACCGGCGCTCTCGAGCGCGGTGGAGTCGATGACGTGGCCGATGATCAGCTTAGCGCCGTTGTTCGCGGCGACCTTGATGGCGCGTGCGAGCACAAAACCCTGCTGCTCAGTACCGTCGAGTGAAACAAATACCTTGGTGTAGCCCTCGTTCATGGTTTCCTCCTTGGTCTATCGCACGGGCGTGGGGCTCGTGCGTCGGGCGGGCGCGGGTGCGTTGGCCGCCGGACACTTTACCTTGTTGCAGTTATACCCAAGGATTTCGGTTTGACCGCTCGCAATTCTGTGAACGGGCGAGTTTTTTGGTAAGGGCAGGCGCGGTCGCACCGCCAACGGTTGATAATGGGACCTCGCCCGCATCGTCCGCAGAACATCTACCGGCGGGTGTCTAACGAGGGGGTCCCTTTGGATATTATCGAGCTTCTAAAATCTGCCTTCATGGGCCTGGTCGAGGGCATCACCGAATGGCTGCCCGTTTCGTCGACGGGTCACATGATCTTGGTGGACGAGTTCGTCAAGATGAACGTGAGCGAGACGTTCTGGAATATGTTCCTGGTCGTGATTCAGCTCGGCGCCATTCTGGCTGTTTGCGTGCTGTTCTTCTACGACCTTAACCCGTTTTCTCCCAGCAAAGGCAAGGAAGGCCGTCGCGACACCTGGGTGCTGTGGGGCAAGATTGTGCTCGGCTGCATTCCTGCCGCGGCAATCGGTCTGCCGCTCAACGACTGGATGGAGGAGCATTTCTACAATGCCCCCGTCGTGGCGCTGGCGCTCATTGTGTACGGCGTGCTGTTTATCGTGATCGAGAACTGGCGCGCGAACAAGCGCGACCAGGCCGCTCTTGCCGGTTCGTTTGGTTCGCGTGCTGTGGTGTCGGATGGACGTCCCGCCGGTGCGCACTTTGCGGCGCCCGCCGCGGCTACCGCTGAGGATGAAGACGATGACGATAGCCTGGACTTTGGCTCCATCACTACGCTCGAGGATCTGAGCTGGAAGACCGCGCTGGGTATCGGTTGCTTCCAGGTGCTTTCGCTGATTCCGGGCACATCGCGCTCCGGCTCCACCATTATCGGTGGCCTGCTTTTGGGCTGCACGCGCTCGGTGGCATCCAAGTTTACGTTCTTCCTGGCCATCCCTGTCATGTTTGGCGCGAGTGCGCTCAAGCTGGTCAAGTACTTCATCAAGGGCGGCACGTTCGGCGCCAACGAGGTCGCTATCTTGGGCGTGGGCTGCGTTGTGGCCTTTGTGGTTTCGCTTATCGCCATCAAGTGGCTCATGGGCTTCGTCCGCCGTCACGACTTTAAGTGCTTCGGTGTTTACCGCATCATCCTGGGCATCGTAGTGCTCGCATACTTCTTTGTTCTGGAGCCGATGCTCGGCCTCTAACTTGGTTGACGCTGCGCGGCGGCCAGAGCGACAACTTGTCATTCAAAGAGGGTGGCATGGCCAAAAGGTCTATGCCGCCCTCTTTTTATGCCAATTTGTTCGCTCTGGCCGCCGCTCGCTACCGTTGCCATGACATCGGTGGCTCCGTGATTGGTGCATCGGGGGTCAGGTTTCTTTGCACCAACGTGGTACAGACTAACTTGACCCCATTGCGCCAAATCCGCTGGGGCGTGCCTGATGGCGGCGCACGGAGTCGTGGTGTGATTTGCGTCGGTGTCCGCGCGGCTCGGTATACTGGTACGGCTCAAACTATGGCGCTGCCCGCAGGCGCGCCGTCTGTCAGATGAGGAGTCGCCCATGACCCAGCCCCTGCCCTGGGAAAAGAACACCGCGGTACCCGTGCCGCCCGCGCCGGAACCCGTGCCGCTCGATGCGTACACCGCCCCCGCCGCGCCGGAACCCGAGCTCGTTTCGCTCGACATCTACGACGCCCCGGCTCCGGCGCCCAAGCCCGCCAAGCCGCTCGTCGATATCGATAGCCTGAACCCCGCCCAGCGCGAGGCAGTCCTGACCACCGAGGGCCCACTGCTGGTCCTTGCCGGTGCTGGCTCGGGCAAGACCCGCGTCCTGACCTTCCGCATCGCGCATATGCTCGGCGACCTGGGCGTTAAGCCCTGGCAGGTCTTGGCCATCACGTTTACCAACAAGGCCGCGGCCGAGATGCGCGAGCGTCTGGCAGCACTCATCCCCAGTGGCACCCGCGGCATGTGGGTGTGCACCTTCCACGCCATGTGCGTGCGCATGCTGCGCGAGGACGCCGACCTGCTGGGCTACACCGGTCAGTTCACCATCTACGATGATGACGACTCAAAGCGCATGGTGCGCGACATTATGCAGGCGCTCGGCATTGAGCAAAAGCAGTTCCCCATCAACATGATCCGCAGCAAGATCAGCTCGGCTAAAAACGCCATGATCGGGCCCGAGGACATGCTCAAATCCGCCGACAGCCCCAATGACAAAAAGGCTGCGCAGGTCTACCTGGAGCTGGAGCGCCGCCTGCGCGCCGCCAACGCGATGGACTTTGACGACCTGCTCGTGCGCGCGCTCGAGCTGCTGCGCACCCGCCCCGAGGTGCTCGACAAGTACCAGGAGCGCTTCCGCTACATTAGCGTCGACGAGTATCAGGACACCAACCACGTCCAGTACGAGATCGCCAACCTGCTGGCCGCTAAGTACCAAAACCTCATGGTCGTGGGCGACGATGACCAGTCCATTTACAGCTGGCGTGGCGCCGATATCACCAATATCCTGGACTTTGAGAAGGACTTTAAAGGCTGCAAGACCGTCAAGCTGGAGCAGAACTATCGCTCTACGGGCCATATCCTGAGCGCCGCCAACGCCGTGGTGCGTCACAACTCGCAGCGTAAAGAAAAGCGCCTGTTTACGGCCGAGGGCGACGGCGAGAAGATCCAGGCCTTCCAGGCAAGCGATGAGCGCGACGAGGGCCGCTGGATTGCCGGTGAGATTGAAAAGTTGCACTCCAAGGGTACGAGCTACGACGACATCGCTGTGTTCTATCGCACCAACGCCCAGTCGCGTATTCTCGAAGATATGTTCCTGCGCGCGGGCGTGCCCTACAAAATCGTGGGCGGCACGCGATTCTTCGACCGTGCCGAGATCCGCGACGTCATGGCCTACCTCAAGATGATCGTGAACCCGGCCGACGAGATGAGCGTCAAGCGCGTCATCAACACGCCACGTCGCGGCATCGGCTCCACCTCGATCCAAAAGATTGAGCAGCTGGCGCGCGACAACCGTTGCTCGTTCTTCCAAGCCTGCGAGATCGCGTGCGCCGAGACGGGCATGTTTAGCGCCAAGGTCCGCAATGGCCTGTCGAGCTTTGTGTCGCTGGTGCGCGAGGGCCGCCGCATGGACGGCGAGCTCAAGGACGTCGTCGAGATGATTGTCGACAAGACGGGCCTGCTGCAGGCCTTCCGCGCCGAGGGCACCATGGAGTCCGAGAGCCGCGCCGAGAACATTCAGGAATTCCTGGGCGTTGCTGCCGAATTTGAAGAGACGCACGAGGATATCGAGGGTACGCTCGAGAGCTTGGAAGAGCTGCGCGCGGCTGGCGTTGCCGATGTACCGGCCGGCGCCGAGTCCGAGCCCGTCGTGGTGAGCGCGCCTGCGCCTGAACCGGGGCCGTCTGCCCCGGCATCCTCGTTTGAGGCGCTCGTCGGCGCGCGCGATGCCGCGGGTTCCAATCCGCTCGATAGCCTGGCGGCCCCGGCGCTTTCTCCGCAGGATGCCCTGGCCGCCGCCATCGCGGGCAACGCCTATGCCGCGCCGACAGAGCTGCCCGCCGGTGCCGTGCATGCCGACGAGATCGAGCGCACCTACGGCCCGCTCACCTGCAAGGCCCTGCCTGCGCTCATGGAGTGGCTGGCCCTGCGCTCCGACTTGGATTCCCTGGCCGGCGAGACGCATGCCATTACCATGATGACCATCCACTCCGCCAAGGGCCTGGAGTTCCCGGCGGTGTTCGTGGCCGGCATGGAGGAGGGTATCTTCCCGCACGTGCACGACTTTGGCGGCAGCGATGATCCGGGCAAGCTCGAGGAGGAGCGTCGCCTGGCCTACGTCGCCATCACACGCGCCCGTAAGCGCCTGTTCTTGACTTACGCCGCTACGCGCCGCACCTACGGCTCGACCTCTGCCAACCCGCGCTCGCGCTTCCTCAACGAGATTCCGTTTGAGGATATCGAGTTTAGCGGTATCGGTTCTGCCGGTTTTGAGGGCACGGGCTGGGAGAAGCGCGGCGACCGTCACGGCACCTTTGGCTCGGGCATGGGCTCGGATATGTATGGCGGCAAGGTGTTCGGTTCGCATACGCGCTCGACCGGCGGTTCCGGTTCGCGCGGCGGATCGAGCTTCGACGATTTCTTTGGTGGCAGCACTTATGGCACTGAGCGCCATCGTGGGGTTTCGCCCGATGCCGGCCGCGTTGCCTCGACCTTTGGCTCGGGCGCGCCGCGATCCAAAAAGCCGTCGTCCAAGGTGTCCCCGACGGTGGAGCGCAAGGTCGATCGCGCCAGCGCATCGCAGGACTTTGCCGCAGGCGATACCGTGAGCCACAAGACCTTTGGCACGGGTACCGTGATCTCGGTCGCTGGAGACATGATCGAGGTTCAGTTCGAAAAGACCGGCCAGACCAAAAAGCTTATGAAAGGTTTTGCACCGATCGTCAAGCTGTCTTGATCCCGGCGGACCCGGGCGGGCGTATGGGGCAACATCGCCTGCTCGGGCAGTCCTGCGCAAGACGGAGGCCACATTAAGTGGCCTCCTTTGCGTGCGGAACTCGCGATCGATGTTGCCCCATACGCCCGCCCGGGTCCTTGGGTAACGTTGCTGAACGAGCGTTGCTTTGCCTCTCGCTTTTTGATCTGGAGAACCGGGTGGGCTGAATACTTAGACATGGCAAGGGGCTCCCCCGTTGAAGAACGGGGGAGCCCCTTGTTGCGTTTTGAATGGTGCGCTGGGCTTTAATGATTGATGATTTTATACGATTCAGTATAATTTCAGATAGATACTAAAATGTAACTGAAATGAAAACGGTGAGTGGACATGCTGCTAAATTGTCTCCCTAAAAGACTCTTCTCTTTAGAGCTCGCCATCGACTCAGAGCCAGTTGAGATGCAGATTCCTCGCATGTATCTTGAGTGGTTTTCGCTTCGCTTGGCACGACTCGGCATGTCTGAGCAAGGCCGTTTTATTGTTGCGGAACCAAAAGAACCGCCCAGTGTCATTTCGGCGCGAAATCTCGTCGATGCAGTGCGCAAGATAGATGCTCGCCCGGTGGCAATTTGCTGGGATGCTATGGATTTAGGCTTTATGCGCGCGCTTTCTTCGGAGGGGCTTGCATATATCCGAGATGAGCGAAATGCGTTTCTGCCGTTTATCGGAGCCGTTATTTCCGATGAGGTGCTGGGTGCTTCTCTTGCTGCTCCGCTTTCGCCCCAATCTCAACGAATCGTTCTAAATCTCATTGCGGGACGATGGGTTGACTGCTCCGCCGGCGACCTAGCGCGTCTGTGTGGCAAAAGCGCGGCAAGCGTCAGCGGCTATCTTTCGGAAATCGCCGCTATAGCTCCTGGGTTGATTATACGGGACGGCAAAAAGCGTATATTGTACGACGCCGGGTTGTCGACCGAGACGTTGCTGGATGGGTTTGAGGACTATCTTCGCACGCCAGTTATAGAACGCATTCGGCTTAAGGGGACAATCAACAGGGTAGAATTGCGGGCCGTTGATGCGCTGCTTTCCGGTGTGTCTGCCCTTAGCTATATGTCCGACCTTGCCCATGAAGACTCTGCTCCAACCATTGCTCTCGAAAAGTATCAACTAGAAGCATTAAAGGAGCATATGGGCGACAAATGGCTGGAGGCCCAGTGGTATGAACCGGCTGCTATCGAGATTGAGGTCTGGTCGTATCCCGTGGACGAGCCGTCCGATGTTAGTTTTGACACGACGGGTTTGCAATGTGTCGACCCGTTCTCCTTATACGTTGCCTGCGCAAAAACGAATTACAAAGACGACCGTCTGCTCGATGCGGTCGAACAGCTCAGGAGGGCGATATGCCAAAAGTGAGGGGAATAGAGCGATTTGCCGACGCCATGAGCAGCTGCAAAGGTGGCTACGTCCTTATTGGTGGAGGGGCCTGCAGCGTTCTATTTGACAGCGAGGGTGATTCATTCAGGGCAACCGAAGATTTGGATGTCGTCGTAATTGTTGATGGGGAAGGCGTTGAATTCGCCACAGCGTTGTGGGCATTTATCAAAGCAGCTGGATACGAGGTTGGAAAGGTCGGCGATGGAAAGTGCACTTACTATCGGTTCTGTTTGCCCAAAGGATCAAGGCGAGCCCTAGACTATCCCGGTCAAATCGAGTTGTTTGCCCGACATCCTGAGTTTGTGCTCGAAGACGAAATGAGCGAGGTAGCTCCTCTTTCCTTTGACGGGGCGATATCGAGTCTTTCCGCCATTATTCTCGATGATGGTTACTATGAGTTTATTCGCGATAACGCAACGAATATCGGGGGCATCACGTTGCTCGATGCGCTCCATATCATCCCTCTCAAGATGCGTGCGCACATTGATATCAACAGGAGCTATGAAGAGGGACGTCGTTGCAACAACATTGATCGGCGGAAGCACCGTTCGGATGTTGCTCGACTTGCTGACTTGTTGTCGCCTTCGGCGCGTTTGGAGCTAATGGGGCAAATGGGGGTTGATGCGGAGGATTTTCTTACGGACTTTGCTTTGTATGTAAATCGGCAGACCAACCGTAAGGAAAGGGCGCGGCTTCAGGACACATTATCGTTTCTCGAAAAGGTCTACCTATAGGCACCTTGATTCGTTATGTATGGCGAGGGGCTCTCCCGTTTGATGAGCGGGGGAGCCCCTTGTTGCTTTTTGATTGTCGTAACTAGTCAGAGGCTCGCCGGGACAGGGCGCGGGATTTGGTCGATCGCGAGTTCCGCACGAGCCGGAGAGCACTTAATGTGCTCTCCGTGCGAGCAGGACTGTCCGAGCAGGCGACCAAACCCCGCGCCCCGTCCCGGCGAGCGCTTGGGGACCGGTGACCTACAGGTGGCTGACGATCAGTTCCATCTTGCCTTCGAGGTCGATGGAGCTGACGGTGCTCGGGGCCAGCAGGTGGCTTCCCTTGTGGACGGGGTCGCCGCAGACGGTACCTTCGCCGTCGATGACTGACAGGCACATGAAGGGCCAGCGCTGCTCCAAGGTCTTGCTGCCGTCGACACGCACGCGATCGACGGTGTAGCAGGGGTTGGACTCGAGCTCGGTTACGCCATCAACCTCGGGCGCGGTTACGGTACCGTCGGTCGGTGCCTGCGCGTTAAAGTTGATGCAATCCAGGCTCTGCTCAATGTGAAGTGGGCGCAGCTTGCCGTCGGTGCCGGGACGGTCGTAGTCGTACAGACGATACGTCACGTCGCTCGACTGCTGCGTCTCCAAAATGAGCGTGCCGGTCTTGATGGCGTGCACGGTACCGGAATCAATCTGGAAAAAGTCACCCTTGTGAATCGGCAACACGTTGAGCATCTCGTCCCAACGGCCCTCCTCGATCATCTGTGCGGCCTCGGCGCGGTCATGCGCGCGCTGGCCGACGATGATCGTGGCGCCGGGCTCGCAATCCAGCACGTACCAGCACTCGGTTTTGCCCAGGCTGCCGTTTTCGTGCTCGGCGGCGTACTCGTCGTTGGGATGAATCTGGATCGAAAGGTCGTCCTTGGCGTCCAGAATCTTAATGAGCAGCGGGAACTCCTTGCCTTCGCAATTGCCAAAGAGCTCGCGGTGCTCGGCCCACAGCCACGAAAGCGTGTGGCCTGCATACGGGCCCTCCGCAATCTGGCAGTCGCCGTTGGGGTGTGCCGAGATGGCCCAGCACTCACCGATGGGACCCTCGGGAATGTCGTAGCCAAATACGGTTTCGAGCTGGCGACCGCCCCAGATCTTCTCGTGGAAGATCGGCGTGAGTTTAATCAAATCGGACATGTGCATACTCCCGTAAGGTTGTGCGGGTGCCGCGTAAGACGGCTCAAAACGAGCACCCACCGGATTACAAAACTAGGCCAGCGTTACGTTGTGCAGCTCAAAGCGGTCGCCTACGTTGTGCGAGATAGAATATTCAAACGCGGTGCCGCTATCCAAGAAGCCAATCTGGTTGAGTTCGAGCAGGGGAGAGCCGGGTTTGGTATCCAGGCGCTCAGCCTCTTCCTCAGTTGCCGCGACAGCGCGAATGGTGCGATGGAAGCTCGAAATTTTCAGCCCGCATTGCTCGCGGATAAAGCCGTAGACCGATCCGTACAGGTCCTTCTTTTTAAGGCCCGGGATCAGTTCGAGCGGCATATAGGTGTACTCGATGACGATGGGCTTCTCGTCGACCTGGCGCACGCGCACGATGTGATAGGCGAAGTCATCCTCGGCCATTCCCAGCTGGGTTGCAACCTCTGCCGGCGGATTGACGATCGAGAAATCGTAGACCACCGAGGTCACCTTTTCCCCGCGATGCTCGTACGAAAAGCCTTGGGCGCGGTCGTTCTTGCCTTGGAAAAACATCTGGCCGGGAAGTCCCGCTGTGTCCTTGACGTAGGTGCCCGATCCGCGCCGACTGGTGATCAGGCCCTCCTCGGTAATCTGCTCAATCGCACGTTTGACGGTGATCTTAGAAACGCTATAGAGCTCGCAAAACTCTACGACGGTGGGCAACTTATCGCCCGGCTTAAGGGCGCCGTCCTCGATGCTTCGACGGATATCTGCAGCTATCGCCTCGTATTTGGGAATCATGCAATCCTCCCTTCCGGCTTGATTGAGTACAAAAGAAAGTATAGTCAACACCTAAGCATCCCTATTGCGTTTTTGAAAAGTTCGAGAAAGGGTTAATTAAAAAACGCTTCTCCTTAAAAACTAGAGCGCTCTAAATGAATATGCATTCGAATAATGTGGTATTGAGCAAATTGATCGACTCGAGGATGGGGTTGAGCCGTTTTACCGCCCAACGAACCAAATTCCATGCCCTGCGTTTTCACAGATAAAACCTGCCAAAACAAACCTGTCCCTTTTTGGCAGGTTTTTGCCTTGGGAGCGGTACCATACAGGCAATGTTTAAAC
>CAJKLK010000020.1:0-35180 GCA_905200715.1 uncultured Collinsella sp.
GCCGCGCGGCAAGGAGATATATTGCCAGACCGGAGGGGCCCCGTGGGCGGGAATCGCGCACTCCATATTTTGTTCACAAATGTATAGAACCCTCAGTTGCTTCACTGAGGCCGTATTCGAAGCAGCAGCTTCTGATATTGGCGATGACCAGCTGGTTTATAGGTGTTAAGGCATCGGTCATCTCTGGAGCGCCACTTTACTCCAAAAGCATCAGCTCTTTGTTTCCCGTCGGTAAAAGGCAGGTTTTGTTCGCCAAGCGTTCTTATATATAGAGAAGTTCGGGTTCGAGACCGTGGCGCGGCAACAAAAAAGCGGCCGGCATCCGCCAGTCGCTTTTCTATTCTATGGTGGGCCGTCAGGGGTTCAGCCTGCTTCGCAGGCGGCCGCTGCGGCGCTTTCGCGCCTTGCGCGCTGCGCTGGCAAACGCTCACGCGTTTACTCAGCTCCGCGCCCTTTCGGGTTCGAACCCTTGTCGCGGCAACAAAAAAGCGACCAACCGGAGTCGATCGCTTTCTATTCTATGGTGGGCCGTCAGGGGTTCGAACCCTGGACCTTGGGATTAAAAGTCCCCTGCTCTGCCAGCTGAGCTAACGGCCCGCGGGTGGCATTGTACCACGGTCTGGGACTATTCCCAACTCCATTGGCCGTTCTGGAAAATCACAACTTCACGTCCATCAGGCGTAATGCCCGTAATATCGATGTCGTCCGTGCCGATCATAAAATCGACGTGCGTGCTCGAAACGTTGACGCCATGCTCCAAGAGCTCCTCTTTGGACATATCATATCCACCCTCGATGCATTCGGGGAAGCCGACGCCCAGCGCGAGATGGCAGCTAGCGTTCTCGTCATAGAGCGTATCGTAGAACAGAACGCCACTTTCGCGGATCGGCGTGTTCTTGGAGATGAGCGCGACCTCGCCCAGACGAGCGGCACCTTCGTCGGTGTCAATGATGCTCGCAAGCGTCGCCTTGCCCACGCGGGCATCGTAGTCCACTACGCGGCCGGCCTCGAACTTAATCCAAAAATCGTCAACCTTGTTACCGTGGTGAATGAGCGGCATAGCCGAATACACGATACCGTCGGCACGCATACGGTCAGGCGAGGTGAAGACCTCCTCGGTGGGGATGTTGGGGAAGAAGGGGTGTCCATCGGGCGTCTTGCCCTTGCCGCCGGCCCACTCGTGACCCTTCGTCATGCCAATCGTCAGATCGGTTCCATTTGCCGCGGTGTAATGCAGGCAGTCAAAACGATTATCGTTCAAGAAGCGCAGATTCTTTTCGAACGCCGCGTCATGAAGCTCCCAGTCGCTCTCCGGATCCCGGCCATCGGCACGAGCGGTGTGCAGAATCGCATTCCATAGTTTATAGATCGCAACCTCATCAGCATCGCCCGAGAACACCTCGCGCGCCCAGGCAACGACCGGCGCGCCGGCGATGCACCACGGGTTGATGTTGTAGTCCAGCCCACGGCGGAAGACCTTGCACTGCGTGTTCCTTGCCTTGGAAGCTGCAGCAGGCTTAGCGGGATCGATGCCCTTAAGGGCGGCAGGGTCCGCACCCTCGATAAAGATAAAGCAGGCACCATCCTGGGCCAGGGAATCAAGCTGCAGGCGCTTCCACTCGGGCGTCTGCTCAAAATAGCTTTTCTCGACATGCTCGTACGTGAGCCTCGTCACGGCGTCGTCGGCCCAAATAACCGTCACGTGACCGGCACCGGAGGCATAGGCCTCCGCGACCACCACGCGCGCAAACGGCGCGCACTCGACCGGAGACTGAACGACAACCTCCTGGCCGGGCTTGACGTTTACGCCCTTGCGGACAACCAGACGTGCATAGTTTTTAATCTTGGGCTCCAGGGCCTTCATGCCCTCCAGAGCCTCTTCGACCGTCAGGGCAGCTCGAATCATGTGCCACTCCATCTATCTATAGAACAGTAAAAAGGCGCGCCGCAAAAACGACGCGCCTTATATCTTAGCGATAAGTATGTATGCAAACGCTACTTCTTCTTGGAGTCCTTCTTGTCCTCCTCGGCAGCTGCGCGCTCGATAAGAGCGTTGAGCTTGTTCTCGGACATGCCCTCGGCCTGCGCGCGGTACATGTTGCGCAAGGGACGGATACGAGCGAAATCGTAGATAAAGTCACCCAGGATGATGACATAGGACAAAACGATGCCGACCATCTGGACGGGACTGGACACCGTGCCGCCGGGAGCGAAGTAGAGCGAAGCCCAAATTGCCACGACGAGCACCATGCCGATAGCGAGCACGGCCCACCAGATACGACGGCGCTTGGTGTAGTCCTCATCCTGCTTGAGGAGGATATTCGACACCGTGTAGATGCGATCCTCGCGGGCGCGCTGTTTGGCCTTGCGGGCGCGCTTTTCCTCCTTGGAA
The DNA here is from genome assembly GCA_905200715.1 of uncultured Collinsella sp. Taxonomy (GTDB): domain Bacteria; phylum Actinomycetota; class Coriobacteriia; order Coriobacteriales; family Coriobacteriaceae; genus Collinsella. The sequence goes on from CAJKLK010000020.1 coordinate 2,393, forward strand.
AGACCTTCCAGGTTTTCGCCCTTCTCGAGCTCCTTGCGGCGCGCCTTGGATGATGCCGGCACGACGCGAACGGAGCTCGCTGCCTGGCGGGCGGGCTTAGCAGATGCGGCGGACTTGCGCGCAACCCCGGTAACTTCGTGGGATTGCGTGCGCTTGTTCGTGGCGCTACGGGTACTCACTTATGCGTTCTCCTTCATGCTTGTGAACTGGGAGCCCGTGATGATCTGGAAGGCCTCGCGATAGCGCTCGGATGTGCCATCGATGACCTCGGCGGGCAGATGCGGGGTCTCCCCCGTCATATCCCAGTTGGCTTTGAGCCAATTGCGGACGAATTGTTTGTCGTAGCTGGGCTGGATCTTGCCCTCCTCGTAGCTGGCAGCAGGCCAGAAACGGCTGGAGTCGGGCGTGAGGCACTCGTCGATCAGCGTAACCTTGCCATCGATGACACCGAACTCGAACTTGGTGTCGGCGATGATGATGCCTCGAGTCGCGGCATACTCGGCAGCGGCCTTGTAAATCTTGAGGGACAGGTCGCGAATCTGCGTGGCGATGTCCTCACCCACGATCTCGCAGCAACGCTCGAACGAAATGTTCTCGTCGTGGTCGCCGATCTCGGCCTTCGTGGACGGGGTGAACAGCGGCTCGGGAAGCTTGGAGGCCTCGGTTAGGCCCTCGGGCAGCTGAATGCCGCAGACGGTGCCGTTCTCGTCATAGGTCTTCTTGCCCGAACCGGTCAGATAACCGCGGACGATGCACTCGATAGGAATCGTCTGGGCCTTCTTGACCAGCATGGCGCGGCCTGCGAGGTAGTCACGATACTCGGCAAACTCCTCGGGGAAATCCGCCGGATCGATGGAGACAAGATGGTTGGGAACGATGTCGGCAAACTTATCGAACCAGAATGCCGAGATGCGGTTGAGCACCTCTCCCTTAAACGGAATCTCGTCGGGAAGAATGAAGTCGAACGCAGAAATGCGGTCGGTGGCGACCATCAGCAGGTTTTCACCGGCATCATAGATATCACGAACCTTGCCACGGGAATCCGGACGACGCTCCATCGTTGTCACGTGAGTCACTCCTTACCAAAATACGACAGTAATGCGGGTTCTTTCCCACACGTTTTCGCAAACTCGGAGCGGCAGGGACGAAACCCCTCCTTCACCGAATAGCGAAAAGCTAGTGCTCCATTGTAGTAGATGCCGCGTCCGCCGTGTGCTCGCGAGGCAGATGAATCGTAAAAGTCGTACCCTTTCCAAGCTCCGACTCCACGGATATGTAGCCGTGATGACGCTCGACAATCTGCTTGGTCACGGCGAGGCCCACGCCCAGGCCACCCGCCTCGCGGGCGCGACTGGCGTCGGCACGCCAAAAACGACCGAAGATGCGCGACAAATCATCCTTGGCGATACCGATGCCCGTATCCGAAACCGCGATATCGACGTGTTTGCGGTCGCTGAGCACCGACACCACGACCCAACCCCCCTCGGGGGTGTAACGCATGGCGTTGCTCATGAGGTTAATAACGCATTGCGTAATCATGTCGGGATCTGCCTCGACAACGTCATCGTGGCCCTGCGTCTCATCCGCAAAGCGCAAACGCAGGTCACGGTCGGCAAACAGGCGCTCCTGGCCATTCACAATCGAACGCACAAACGGCACCATATCCACCGGCTCCAGGCTGAGCGGCGCGGTACTGTTTTCCATGCGCGACAGGTCGAGCATCTGCTGCACCAGACGGGCCAGACGACGCGTCTCGGATGCGACTGTCTCCAGGTGTTCGTCGTCGGTGGGATACACGCCGTCTTGCATGGCTTCGACCGTTGCAAGCATGGCCATGAGCGGCGTGCGCAGCTCGTGGGCAACATCAGAGGTCAGGCGCTTCTCGTGCTTCATATCCTTTTCGAGTGAGGTGGCCATCTCGTCGAAGGTCTCTCCCAGCTGGTCGATCTCATCATCGCCGCGCAAGCCCGTACGAGCGGACAGGTCTCCATCGCGAATCTGCTTGGCGGTGCTGGTAATACGATGAATCGGCTTGGTGAGCATGCGCGACATGAGCGCTCCGATAACAACCGAGATGCAAACGGCCACAACCGCGGCAAGGGCCATGGCGTTAAAGGTCTTCTCTCTGAATGCTGAGTCTGTCTTGGTGAGCAGGGCATCGGAGCCAATCGCCCACAATTTGACCTGACCCACGTGCTCGCCGGAGGACGTCACGATCTCAACGTTGGCAACACTATTGGAATCGGTGGGAGCAGACGAGACCGGGCTGTGCGATGCCTTCTTTCCGCTCGTACCGTCGGTCGTCGCCTGATTTTCGCGTACATCGGCAGTAGCGCTTGCCGAGGGCCACGAGTCGTCGTAGACGATGACGCCCTTTTTATTGACGACCTGCATGCCGAGATCGTCGGACACCAAGCTCGATGTCGCGACCGCACGCAACTCCCCCGCGGTCCAAGAACCGTTTTCCTTATATGACGTTGCCAACTTTTCGGCAGCGGAATTGGCGATTTCGACAATATTGGAGCGCGTGTAATCCGTAAAAACCGTGCCCCATACAACGGAGACTACGCCCACCAGCACCAATACCGTCATGAGCGATGTCAGGGCAAAAGCCAGGGCCATGCGCGAGGGATAGCTCATCGTTGGCCGTGAATCGGAACGAGGCGTGTTCCAACTAGCCTTGGAACCCGCCTCGTTCTCCTGCTTATGCTTTTGCCCGATTTCAAAGCGCGCAGGTGTCATATGTGATTTCCTTTATTTCTCGTCCGACTTATCGGTCTTGGTCGGAGCCTCGAAGCGGTAGCCGACACCGTGGACGGTGTAGAGCCACTTGGGCTTCTTGGGGTCGTCGCCCAGCTTGGCGCGAAGGTTCTTCACGTGGCTGTCGATGGTGCGCTCGTAACCCTCAAAGTCGTAGCCGAGCACCTTCTCGACCAGCTCCATGCGGTTGTAGACGCGGCCGGGATGACGGGCAAGCGTGGTGAGCAGCTTGAACTCGGAAGCCGTCAGGTCGACTTCCTTGCCCTCGACCAAAATCTTGTGGCCCGAGATGTCAATGACCAGATCGCCAAAGTCGAGTACCTCGACGGCCGGCTCATCGGCCTGGTGGGCACGGCGGAACAAGGCGCGTACGCGTGCGACAAGCTCGCGCGGCGAGAACGGCTTGATCAGGTAGTCGTCGGCACCGAGCTCGAGGCCGATAATACGGTCCTCGATCTCGCCCTTGGCCGTCAGCATAATGATGGGGACATCCGAGGTGTCGCGAATGGTGCGGCAAACGCGCTCGCCGGGAATCTTAGGGAGCATGAGGTCGAGCACGACCAGGTCGAACTGATGCTTCTCGAACTCCTCGATAGCGGACTGGCCGTCGCCCACGCCCACAACCCAATAGCCCTCGCGCTCGAGATAGGCAGCGACAGCGTCGCGGATTGCCTTCTCATCCTCGACCAGCAGAATCTTTTTTGCATCTGAAGCCATAACACGGCCCCCCTGTCTCAATTAGCTAAGAACAAGCTCATTTTAACGCACCTGAGCCCACCGGGTATCGCATGGGTGCGATAGCTCGGCGGGCGGTACTCATAGTCACAACGCGCTTATTCCCCTGTCGACGCCTTTTTAACCCCTCGGAGACTAAAGAGAGAACAAGCGAGCGGTAACCGTCTCGGGAATTCCCTGACTGTTTCGCACCGTTGCGTACGTTAAGAACGAGTTCGATTTACCCGCCGTAGCAGGATAATCGCCATACTCCAGGGCTCGGTCGGGCGACAGAAGCGAGCCGTAGGTCTTAGCCGAAGTGTCAATCAAAAAATGCGACGCCTGGACTTTAACCAGGTATTTATTTTTCCTTCCCGCAGCGCACGCGAGCGGCTCACGCGAAAGGAAGAGGTACGGCCCGCCCTCGTTACCGATATAGGTGCCCATATTGCCCAGGCTACCCACACCGTTATACGTCGCCTCAATGGAGAACACGAAGGTGTCGCCCATATACACGGCCTCGAAAGGCGAAACCGACGAAGGAAGCACCAGCTGAGCCCGCTTCGTATTGTTGCCGTCGGTCAGGTCGATTGCCGTCATACCGTAATAGACGCCCTCATCATTGTGCACGCGGGGCGAGATGGTCAGGATGCCGTCGCTCACACGCGGGGCGGATGCGAAGCGGCCCGTCGACTTCCAAATAGTCTCAGGCTTGGACTCGCTGGGCGACTGACGGTAGCAGTACGAATCGTTACTCGTCTTGCTGCCGCCGGACGAGGGCATCTTATACCAGATGACCGACGACCCATACGCTGTGAAGAGCGGCGGATCGTAGTTTTCGCCACCGCGGTCGAGCTCGACAGCGTTACCGGTAAGGGAGGAGCCTGCAAGGTTTTGCGCGTAGAGTTTCCAAGACGCATTGGCAAAGTTCATCTCGACCCACGCGAACACGCCATCACCCGCGCGGACGTCGTAAAACGCATAACCGGTTCCCTCAACGGGATCCTCGATAAGTGTGGTAAGCGAGCCGTCGCCCAGGCTGAGCACACCAAGCGTATTGGCATGCAGGGCAGAAGCAGGCGCCATCATCGCGGCAGCGTAGTCGCCATCACAGTAGTACAGCAGCGTGCCCAGCGGCAGCGTCCACGAGGCCGCAGGCTCAAGATCGATATCAACAGCTTCATACTCATCAATGATCGAGATAATCTTCGAATCGTCCTTGATAACCTGCGGCTCGCCGGCGGCATCGTCGCTGGTGCCCGTTTTTTTCGAGCAGCCGGCAAGCACCGTGGCAGCGCCCGCGGCAGCACCGCCGAGCACAAAGCCACGGCGCGATATTCCATTCTTGATGTGGTCGGCGATACCCATTAGGCGATCTCGGCGCGAGCGGCCTCGATAGCGCGCGTAAGCTGATCGGCGCAAGAGGTCTTTTTCATACCGCAGGTATTACCGGCGAGAACCTCAATTACGCGATCGGCAGGAGCACCCTCGACCAGCTTGGAGATTGCCTTGAGATTGCCGTCGCAGCCGCCGGTAAACTCAACGCCCAGCACCTTGCTGCCGTCATCGGAAAGGTCAAGGTGAATATTGCGAGAGCATACGCCCTGCGGCTTGTAGTCAAAACTAATCATTGAGATCCCCTCTCAGAAAGAAATTTCAGACGTCTATTATCCCCGCCTGGGCCGATTTATTATCGCAAGCACCGATTCAACATCCTACGATGCATGGACTGGTGGGGGCAAGATTAGCAGTCCGCACCCCGTGCGTGGACCGTGCGCTTCTCCCGATACATATTGTGGTCGGCGACACGATATACATCGGCCAGCGTATTTCCAGCCGTCTCGACGGTCGCCACGCCAATCGATGCGCTGACCGTCAGGGCCTCATCGCTTACCGCGGCAAGACCGAGACGAAGATCCTGTTCCAGCCCGAGCGCAGACTCGTTGTCAGTATGGGGGCAAACCAGCAAAAACTCGTCGCCGCCAAGGCGCATCGGCAGATAATCCGCACCAGCCACCCGCCGCAGCACGGACGCCGTCCGTCGCAGCAGCTCATCCCCCATCTCGTGACCATAGATGTCGTTGGTCCGCTTGAGATAATTGCAGTCCAACATAATCACGCTCACGGGCAAGCCCTCATTTACCAGGCTATCTCCGCGCGATTCAAGATAGTTGCGGTTGCGAAGCCCCGTCAGTTTATCTTGGTATGACAGCTCCTCGGCATGCTTGACCATCGATATGTTGTGCGTCGCCACGACGACCGACTCCAGCCGGCCTTGCTCATCGCGATGCTGGGGGACAACCTGTAGCGAGTACCAAGCGCCTCGGCAATCTCGCACCTCGGCAGCCAAGTACGGCACGCCCTCCATACGTTCACGAAGCGTACTTATATCTACGAGCCCCACAACCGCTTCGCGGCTTTCGGGGCTCACGATATCCCGGCAGACCGTGTCCATAAAGTCATATGCCTCGCTGTGCTCGGCAAATATCTTCGCTATCGCCGGCGACATATTAATCCCCTCGATCTCGAGGGTGTCGAGATGCAAAAGGAAGGTCGAATCGTAGATGGCGCTTATGGCATTGATAATGCCGAGCTGTTTATCCTTTTCGACCAAATCGCGGTGGTCAACGACATTTCGAGCCAACAGCACCACGACCCAAAACGCAAGGCACACCAAGACGCCAGCGGCGACAAATGTGATCCTGCCAGACATGACCTCAGATTTGGGATATAGCGCAAACAGGCGGTAGTCCTTGTATGCCGCACGTACGGCGTACCATTTGTCTCCTCGATATTCGATGCGCGTCAGGCCGTCGTCTTTCCACTCAACTCCTGCGCTGGTGAGGAGTCGGGCGAGCGACACGTCAGCATCGGCACTGTTGGATGAGACAATCTCCGCATCCTCCATAACAAGCACCGTGGGGCCCTGGTGGAAGGTGCTGTTCGAAAGCGCGTCGGCTATGGTATATGAATAGTCGTCCGCCGTATCGGAAACAAGAGAGCGGTATGCCAGGGCAACGCCGTCACCATACGGGACAGCACAGACGGCAAAAACGACACCACGGCGCTCGGCGACAGTTGAGTAGGTCACTTTGGAACCTTGATACATCGATGCGACCGGCGCACAGGCCAGCTCCTCTCGCCACAACATGAGCGGATCGCGACCATCGATGTCGTAGTGGGCGGCCATATGGCCATCGGAGTCCATGACCATCAGCCCCGAAAGGTTCTCGGCATGGACAAATTGCTCAATAAGATCGTCGTTAACCTCAACGCGATCAGAGGACAGGAACGTCGCAAACGATTCGACCGCAGCGAGCAAATCGTGCGTCTCCTCGGTTTTTCTCCCCTGTTCGTAGCGGTCATATTTTTCGCAAGCGTTTTCCAAAAACGCCATGGTTTCTCGGCCAAACCCAAGCGTTTTTTCGAGGCAGCGATGGGTTCCAACCGTATACAACAGGCCTAACAAGACAGCGCTGACAATAACGCCGACAGCTATGACGGTCAGAGTCTTTCGTCGCAAGCGGTGCACATCATTTGTCATGGATTTGCTCCTTGCCCGCCCGTCGTCGCTCCTGTCTTGTAATTGCCCACAATACGGTCAATCGTGCCATCTCGATCCATGGCAAACAATGCAGTATTGAGATCTTTTACGATCGGTCCTTCATAGCTGTCATCAAACGCGACGCCCAGATCGACCGTCATAATGTTGTCGGCGAACACGCGGTAAAGGCCGGGATACTGGGCGACAAGTCGGTCAAGCGGCTGAACGTCCGCCATCCAACAGTCGACATACCCTTTGGCGAGGGCGGCTTTGCAGAGCTCGGCGGAACCATACGATTTGATTTGCACGTCCGGCGAGATTTCCAGATCCCCTGCGAGCAATCGGCGTTCGCTCACCGAGCCCGCAATCACCGCGATGGTCTTGCTTCCATCGAGATGCGCCAAGGACTTGATGCCACTCGTTTTCTTGGCGGCAACCGAGACCGTCACGGTTAGATACGGCTCGGTCCAGTAATACGCATCCTCGCGATAACAGGGAGAATAATCACACCACAGGCAATCGATATCACCGTTTTTGAGCAGCCGGTCGCGATCGTTCCAGTCAATATCGACAAACTGTGGCTTAATCCCCGCACGCTTGCAGGCCTCGCGGGCGATGTCGATATCGATACCGACGTAATCGCCCGTGGTATCAACATACACATAGGGGTCGTTATCCGTAACGCCGATTTTGAGTACCGGGAGATCTTTGTCGGCTTCATTCGAGGAGGAAGAACTGCTTCGAACGGTATACGTCAGGGCGCCCGCACAGACGGCAACAAGGAGTATGAGCGTAAACGAGGCGATGGCGGCTCGCTTGATACGTCCGGGCACGCGCCTCCCTTCATCGAAACAGCAGTCGGATTTCATTGTATACCCGGGGCTGATGCGGCAATAAAAAAGCGCCTCACCCAAGATGGGCAAGGCGCCAAAGGTTGAAATGCATCCGCAATCGGTCGAATTAGGTTAACCCTACTCGAAGTTCAGCTGCTCCAGACGATCGAAAACCGTATCGATGCGGGTGAGGAAGTCCCACGGGTCAAAGATCTCGTCGAGTTTCTCCTGGCTGACGGTGCAGCGCGGATCGGCCTCGAGACGCTCCTTAAAGGTGGGGCCGGAGACACAATCCTGCACCTCGTGCCAGGTGGCCATGGCGTTTTCCTGCACGATAGCGTAGGCGTCCTCGCGGGTGATGCCCGTATCGACGAGGGCCAGCAGGACCTTGGAGGAGAAGATGAGGCCGCGGGTCTTGTTGAGATTGGCCATCATGCGGGCCGGATACAGCTGCAGGCCGTCGATAACGCGAATGAGGCACTGGAACATATGGTCAAGCGCGATGAAGCTATCGGCCTGGGCGACACGCTCGGCGGAAGAGTGCGAAATGTCGCGCTCGTGCCACAGGGCAACGTTGTCAAAGGCGACCTGAGCGTTGGCCTTCACGACGCGCGACAGTCCGCAGACCTTCTCCATGGTGATGGGGTTGCGCTTGTGCGGCATGGCGGAGCTGCCCTTTTGGCCCTTGCGGAAAGGCTCCTCGGCCTCGAGCGTATCGGTCTTCTGCAGGTTGCGGACCTCGGTCGCGATGCGCTCGCAGGTGGCCGCTGTAGTGGCAAGCACGCCGGCAAGGTAGGCGTGGTGATCGCGGCTGATGACCTGCGTGGACAGCGGATCGTGGACCAGGCCCAGGTGCTCGCAGACGTACTCCTCGACGAACGGCTCGATGGAGCTGTAGGTGCCGACGGCACCGGAGATGGCACCGAAGGCAACGTTCTTGCGAGCATCCTCAAGACGATCGAGATCGCGCTTGAGCTCCCATGCCCAAGAGCCAAACTTCATACCGAAGGTCATCGGCTCGGCATGGATGCCATGGGTGCGGCCGGCGCAGAGCGTATTGCGCTCCTCGAAGGCGCGACGCTTGCAGATCGCGCCGAGCTTCTTAACATCCTCGATAATCAGGTCACACGCCTGAGTAAGCTGATAGCACAGAGCCGTATCACCCAGGTCAGAGCTGGTCATACCATAGTGAACCCAGCGGCTAGGCTTGGGCTCGCCCTCGGGAACATCGGCGTCGATATATTCCTTCATGTTGGTCAGGAAGGCGATGACATCGTGGCGCGTGACCTCCTCGATCTCGTCAACCTTCGCCTTCTCAAAGTCGGCGTGGTCGCGGATCCACTGGGCCTCTTCTTTGGAAATACCGATCTTGCCGAGCTCCGCCTGAGCCTCGCAGGCCAGGACCTCAATCTCCTGCCAAATGGCGTACTTGTTCTCGAGGGAGAAGATGTGTCCCATCTCCGGGCGGGTATAGCGATCGATCATAGCGGCTCCTTTTTGGTTATTGGCACGTTGGTCGTAACCCAACCATTGTACCGTGCGCGGGTGCGAGTAGCGATAACGGGCATTAACCTAACATTTTGTAGCATAGAGCGGCCATGAGGACGTCCGCGTATTTGCTTCGCAAATACGCACCGGCTGCGGGCGAGCCCCTCGGATTCACGGAGACGGTGGGGAAGACTTTGTTGAATTGGCCGTCCCCGCGTCTCCCGCGCTCGGCGGAGCGGGCAACGGGACGTCCGCGTATTTGCTTCGCAAATCCGCACCGGCTTCAGGCGCCTGCCGGCGCCTTCGCCTGCTCGCTACAAACGCTTCGCGTTTGCTTTACGCTCGCACCCTGTCGGGTTCGAGTCCCGGCACTTTATTGAAAAAAGCACGGCACCGGAACGGCGTCGTGCTTTTGCTTTTTCTGGAGCGGGCAACGGGACTCGAACCCGCGAGTGTCAGCTTGGGAAGCTGATGCCTTACCACTTGGCGATGCCCGCTTGTGTGTTGGCTAGTATAACGCGGTTGTCTTGTTCGATACAAGGGTGTCGATGCTTGTTTTAGCTGTGGAGAATCGTTTGAAAACCGCGCCAATTGTGGAGATGAGGACCTTTGTCTTTCTTTTCTTACCATCTTCTACCTGCGCTTTTATCTGATTGTTGTATTTAAGCTCGATTTGTCACAAATCGGGCAAGCTTTTGGTCAGCTTCTGGTACTTACCCGCATGAACCATGGCGGTAGCCTCATCCCAAGCGCCGCGGCCTCCCCGTGCGGCGTACGAGGGATAAGGAGCAGCCATGTCCAACGCACCCACGCACTCTGTCCACAGCGCAATCGCAACAGGTCCGCTGCTCCTGCTCCTCTTTTTTCTGATCGGCTGCCTAGCCCCAGGGACCGCACTCGCCGTCGACGGGAGTGACGCCCTTAATTTCCGCACCATAAGCAACGGCTGCGGTCCCTTCGGTGTCGGTAAATACGAGGCACAGGACACTTCGATTTCGTACTGTATGAATCAAGACTGTCCCGGCCCCAGCAAGCCGGGAGGGCCATGGCGCACATATAACCAGGGCTGGACATGGCTCGATGACGAATTTGCCGCCATCGTCTGTCACGGATACCCCTCCAATACATCCTTTGGCGGCCACAACCTGTCGCCCGATCTCGCCCGTGCCGCCACCCAGATTGCCGTGTGGATGCTCAAGGGAACCACGCACCCCGACGGCACCTATTCGTATACAAATAGCAAGGGAGTTGCCAGGAGTGGTAGGTTTTACGAAAACGCCGAGGCCGTAGCGGCTGCACGTTGGCTCTACGACAGCGCTAAGTCCGGATCCATTAAGGCAGCCCCACATCGAGCCAGGCGTTATCACGGCCCGGTCTCGGGTGAGGGTCGACACCAGGACATGCTCTATGTTCTGCCCGCCGTCTCCGTATCTTTTCAAAAACAATCGTCCCAGGCTGACATCACCGCCGGCAACGACACCTACAGACTCGGTGGCGCAACCTTCGATATCTTTGAAAGTGTGGGCGATACACGTGTCGGCACTATCCAGATGGACGAAAACGGGCGTGCACAAGCAACGCTTTTGCCCAATACGGCATATTACCTGGTCGAAACCAAAGCCCCGGCAGGCTATATCCCTCGAAGCGACCGAATAGCCTTCACCACACAAAACAGTGGCGAGCATGTCACTGTCAACGAGCAGCCCGGCACCATCACCTTGCGTATTGCAAAAGTCGATGCCGCCACGGATGCCGGCACCCAGGTTGGGGCGTCGCTTGCGGGCGCTGAATTCACCTGCGTCTCGCAATCAACCCCCGGCTGGACTCGCACCCTTACGACCGACGAAAACGGACGGGCGATCCTCAATGACGTTCCTCTGGGTACCTTTACCATCTACGAATCGAAAGCGCCCGAGGGCTACCTGATTTCAAACGACTGTTGGAGCTACACCGTCGGTGCCGAGCAGCTCGGAGATACGGGCATCGTTGAGCTCGAAAGCCGTATTCCCAACATCCCCATCGCCTTTGACCTTGAAATCTCGAAGTTTAAGGACCATGGCGATAACGATGAGTCCGGCCTCGAGCAGCCGGCGGGAGGCGTCGTCTTTGAAGTTGTCAGCAATAGCTCCCAACAAGTCGTCGGCACGTTGACCACAAACGTTTACGGCTTTGCCTCCACCAAAGACCAGCCCGAAGCATGGTTTGGCATAGGCAAGCGACCCGCCGGCGCCCACGGTGCCATTCCCTACGACCGCGCGGGCTACACCGTTCGCGAGGTTGCAGAAACGGTCCCTGAAGGATTTAAGCAAGCAGGGGAATGGACCATCACAGCAGAGCAGTCCACAGACGGCGCCGAGCTTCAGTACATCATTGACAACCATGCCCTATCGACACACCTTCAAATCGTAAAGCGCGATGCTCAAACCGGCGGCACTGTACCACTTGCCGGTTTTACGTTCCAGCTGCTCGATAGCCACCACGAGCCCGTCTCGCAAACATGTTGGTATCCGGCCCACAATGTAATGAATACCTTCACAACCGATACAGCCGGAGCCGTCACGCTGCCCGAATCACTTAATCCCGGAACATACTACGTGCACGAGGCATCGGCCAAGGAACCGTATCTGCGCGGAGAAGACCTGGAAATAACGATTCCCGCCGACAGAAATCTGACGCCGGTCGCCGTTGCCTCGTTCTATGACAACGCCGCAACCGGAAGCATCGAAATCATTAAGACGGATGCTGTAGATGGGCGCGCCCTCGCTGGAGCCACGTTTGACATCCGCGCTGACGGCGACATCGTGCGAACCGACGGCAGCATCGTCGCCCTGGATGGCGAAACCGTCGCCACCGTTACAACCGACGAACGGGGGCATGCGCGAGTCGACCATCTTTCGTTGGGATGCGGTACCGCCACCTACGAGGTCGTCGAAACACAAGCGCCCGAAGGTTATCTGCTCAACCCGACCCCACACACTGTGAAGTTGTCGTACGCTGACCAGCAAACGCCCGTGATCGAAGTGCACCTTGACGTTTCCAACGACTACACCAAGATCGATATCTCCAAAGTCGACGCGTGCGGAGGTCAGGAAGTGACAGGCGCTGAGCTTGTCCTCTACGACTCCAATGGCAACGAAATCGATTCTTGGACTTCATCCGGCGAACCGCACCACATTGAGCACCTTTCACCCGGCACCTACACCCTGCGCGAAACGATGTCTCCGCGTACCTACGACCTCGCCGAAGAGATAACGTTTGAAGTAAAGGCCACGGGAGAAGTTCAAACCATGGCCATGAAGGATACCACCATCGAGATCAGGGGAAGCGTCGATAAACGCCAAGAGATTGCACAGCCAGTCACAAGCAAACTCGTTGCCAACGGCGACGGAAAAAACCGAGTCAAAGCACAGGCCAATACGCAAGGGGCCTTCTCCTATACCATCGACGCCAAAAATGAGTCGAGCACCTGGGTCGACGAGTTGACCATCACCGACGACCTTGAGTGCGCCAAAGATGGCGCAGCGAAACTTGTTGCCGTTGAAACCCCTATTGCGATCGGTGATCTAAACGGGCTGTGCAACGTGTGGTATCGAACGTCTCCGGCAGGAACAAGCGATACGGGCAAGCAGGTCAATGCAACGCTTGACGACGGGCATCGCAATCCTTGGCTCGAAACGGAAGAGGTCACAAAGCTGCTGGGCGACGACGTGCGTCTCGTCGATTACAGCGGGTGGCACCTATGGAAAGCAGATATCCCGACGGACAAGTCCGTCACGCTCGATACGAAAGAGATTGATCTTACAGACGACGCCGTCATCACGGGCATCCGTTTTGAATACGGTGCGGTAGCCGCCGACTTTACAACCAGAAGCGAGGCGGGCTCTTGGACCCGGGATGACCTTAAAGACGAGCACGACGATCTTGACGATGCCAAGGCGGTCCTTAACTCGGATGCCCGAGGCGCAGTCGTGCATATGCAGGCAACGTCGTCCTATACGCCCCAAACCGCACTTGCCAACAACGTGCGCGTCGATCTTTGCCGCAACGGCGGTGGCGATAAACTCGAGGCGCATGATGAGGACCGCGTCATCCAACGATGCGCCCTGCCTCAGAACCTGCCGGCAACGGGATCTGTTCCCATCGCCGCATGCATCACCGCACTCCTGACCTCGGGTACTGCAGCCATATGGTTCGCTCGCCTTAGGTCAGCCACAAGGAAGCGCTAGCACAATAAAAAAGGCGGGCGAGCCAGTCTCCCGGCTGCCCGCCTTGGGCATAAACGATGAATCGGCTATTCAGCAGATGACGAACCGCCATCGATGGCTGCCTGATCGGACTCGGAAATACCGTCGGCACCCAAACTTTGCTCTTGCTCCACCTCTTCGTTCATTGTTGTCTCGGGCGTCGAGCCCTTAACGCCAACGACATACGCGGCCCCAAAGCCCAATGCGATTGCGATCAGGGTCAAAATCAGATAGATGGGCCAATGGCGCTTGATGTACGAAAACACGCTGACTCCTTAGCGGATCTGTCTACGAACGACGAATGACCTCGGTCACGACCTCGGACACCGTAGCGATATTGGTCGGATTGACGTTGTACGGCAGGTCATCCTCGGTGCGAGCGCAGGCAAGGCGCGGGCCGTCCACGCCGGCAATCGTAAGGGCACGACGGCTCGCCTCGAGCGCTGCGGATGCATCGGTTTTTGCATAGGGCATCTCGAACGCACCGCAATCGACGTGGAACGACTTGCACACCTTGCTGACAAGATTCATGATGCGGCGATCGCCCTTAAACAGCTGTTGCTCGCCCTCGACCGTTACCACCGAAAGCCTGCCGGCGCCGATAGACTCGAGGTTGATGAAGAACACACCGCGGAGCTTGTCACGATGCGAGGCCAAAAACGCCCTCATGCCGGCGCCGTCGCAATCGGACGCGCCCGTTGCGACGAACCAGATATCGTGGCCGAGCAGCTCATCGTCACCCATGGAGGCAACGGCCGAGAGCATATCCTCGGCAGAAGCACCATCGGATGAAGTGGCGCCGCCCTTCCAACCGTCGTCGTCATCCTCGAAGTTATCCCACGAGCCAATGCCGCGGCCAGACTTCTTGGCATCGTAATCGTCCTCGACGCCCAGCCAGTCGCTCATGCTGTCCTGCTCGTTCTTCTTTTTACGACCGAACAAGCCACCCAGGCCACGCTTCTGCGGCTTGGCACCCGTCGAAGCAGGAGCCGAGATGGTCTCGAGCGGCTGTGCGCCCGAGGAGATGGGCATGGGGGTCGCGACCGGTGCCGATGTGGGCTCGGGACCCTGCGCCGTCGCAAAGGGATCATTTGTCTGTGCCGAAGGATCGGGAAGATCGAATAGCGACGTGCGGGACGCGACGTTGGCCTGTTGCATCGAAGGCAGCGACGGATCGGGGACCGAGGCCAGCGGCGACGAAGAGGGCGCAGGCGCGGAGGCCGGATCGGGAATATTCATTTGCTGGCGCGGGGGCACCTGAGACGAAATCTGCGCCATGAGGGAGTCAACCGTCTCGTCCTGCGTGGGAGCGACATTGGCCACCGTGGCGCCGGGGTCGCTCGGCGCGGGCATGGTAAAGATCTGCGTAGAATAAGGCCTGGACACATCCGTCTTGGGAGCCTCGTCAACCGCAGGGGGCTCCTGCTCCATAGCAGGAGCCTCGACCTGCTCGGGTGCGCTGGCCTCAACGGAATTGGCCTCGTCGATAACCGAATCATCGGCGGCGTCCTGGGCATCATCGGAGATGGAAAGGGGCTCGGCAATTGCGGTGCCCTGCTTCTCAAACGTCATCGTGGCATCAAATGACATGGTGCTATCGACCGGCTGCTGCGCATCAAAGGACGTCGTAGCCTCGGCAGCGTCAGCGGATGTCGGCTGCGGAGCCTCAAAGGACGTCGTGGCGTCGGCGGCATCGACAGGCTCCGGCTGCTCGGCCTCGCTCTGCTCGAACTCCTGTGCCGCACGCTCACGCTCGGCCTCGGCGGCCTGTTGCTGGGCGATGGCCTCCCGCTCGGCGGCCTCGCGGGCAGCGGCGCGCTTTTCCTCAAAGTCGTCGACGAACTTCTTGCCCTTCGCAAAGGCACCCTTAAAGAAGCTAGAAGCGCTGGCACCAATCGAGGAGAACGCGGAAGCGATATCGGCATGAGGCGTTGTCGAGGGAATCTCGGCCGAGAAATCGGTGTCACTCTCATAGGACACGCGCTGCGGATACTCGTCATAGTCTTCGTCGGCGGTCTCGTCTTCAACCTGTGCCGGAGCGGCAGGCGCCAGAATATCCAGACCGGCTGCAGGATCGAATGCGGGCTTTGCGTCAGACTCCGCGGCAGCAACAGGGGCAGCGACCGGCTCGGCGGGAGCAGCAGCCGTATTGGCCGCGGACTCAGGCTCCTGTGCAACGGGAGCAGGCTCCGGCTCAAACGTCGGCTCCTCGCCCTCTTCGTAATCGAGCGTGCAGGACTCGGGCAGCATGCCGAGCGCACGGATGACATCCGAACCAAAGCGGATATTGCCGGCGGCATTGCGATAGAGCTCGGGCTTGGGCTCGGCGACTTCGACCACCGTGGGCTCCTCCGCCGGCTCGGCGGTGGACTTTTCCTCGGTGGACACTTCGGCCTGGGCAGTCTGGTCTTGAGCCTCGGGCGCGATAACGCCAATCAGCGTCTCGTCGGCAGAGGCACCCTCAAAACCATCGATCTGTCCATCAAAAGCCTCTTCCTGCTCGGGTACATCGTCAGGCGCCACCGGCTGGCCAAACTCGTCCTCGTCGTAGGAAGGTTCCTCATATTCAATGGTGTTGCCGTAGTCGTTTTGCTGCTGGGCCGCGGCATACTCGGCCGCCGCGCGCGCCATCTCCTCGGCGCGACGCTTCTGCTCGCCAAAATAGGTATCGAATGGAATGTCGTCGGGGAACTCGTTTTCGCCTTGATAAGGGGCAACGTTGTCCATGACACCGAGCATGGCGGCAACAGAGGACTTGTTGCACACCGCGCCAGACGTGTAGGGAAGCACAAAACGGTTGGAGATGATATTGGCGGCGTTGGCCAGTGCCACAAGGGAGGCCAGAATCGCGACAACCCACAGCAGCACCTTGAGCACGCCGGGAAGCGGCAGGATACGCAGAATGGCGACAGCCGCGGGTGCGATCGTGGCGACAGGCAGGAGCTTGGCGATAAGCGCGCGATACGGAGCGTAGGGCTCGCGAGCAAGGAGCTCGGCACGGGGGGAATCATAGTGCGCCACCACGACGACCGGGCGGTTGCGCGGAGACGCAAGCGGGCCCGAGGCCTTGTGATAGGCGATGACATTTTGGCTCACACCGGTCTTTCCCAGGCGCGAAACCACGGGATGCCCCGTGCGCTCGAGCACGTAGAGCACGGCACCGACAATGGCCAGCAAGGTGCCGACCAAGCCGATACCGCCGCCGATGCCCATCAGCAGGGCACCGGCAAACGCCAGAATACCGGTAACGGCAAACGCCAGCCTGCTGGGCGCGGGAGCATTAAATTCCTGCACCTCGGGGTCAAAGCCGTGGTTGCGGAAAATCTGAGCGATATCCTCGGCAGCCAGGCGCTCTTCTTCGCTGCACGCCGGCGTAATGCCGGTGTTCTGCAGCAGGTGGTTAATATAGTTCTGGGTGTTCGCCATATGCGCTCCACATCCATAATCCGACAAATAGGCCCAATGCATGCACATTAGAACCGTATATAGTCGAAAGTATACCCCGAGCGAGCGCAAACGACCGAATTCGGGCCATCTTAACGCCGCGAGCGGACAAGGATATAGCCTAATCTCCATATCGGACTAAAATCATGGCATCAAACGACCTTCTCATGCGAGGATTCTATGACGGCAAGCGACGCGACCGCGACAATTAAAAAGGGGGCACCCGAGCCCGGTTTCGATAAAACGGCTCAGCGCATCCTCAACCTTTTCTTTGTACTCAACAGTTCTCCCGAACCGCTGACGACCGAGCAAATCGTCCTGGATTCCGATTTGGGATACGGCTCGGGCAATATCGACTCAGACAAGCGCAAGTTCCGCCGCGATCGCGACAAGCTGCTCGAACGCGGCATCGTTATCAGGGAGGTTCGCGCTGCCGGAGCGCAGGAAACCGAAGAGAGCGCGTGGACGATCGACCGCGAGCACACGTTTGCCGCTGGCGGTCTCATCACCGCAGACGATGCCGACATCCTGCTCAATGCCATCGACCAGACACTCGCGGCAGGCTCATCCGCCTTTGCCGCGCCGCTTGCCGATATTCGCTCCAAGATTGCCTACCTCACCGGCATGTCAACGACAGGAGAGGCACCGATCCACCGCTCTCCCGCCGTCGATGCGGTATGGAGCGCCTTTGCCGAGCGTTGCGCGCTGCGCTTTTTGTACCAAAACGGACGCGGTGAACAACGCGAGCGGACCGTTTGCGTCTACGGCATGTTCGAGCGCGAGGGTACGGCATACTTCTGCGGCCTCGACAATGCCACCGGCAATATCAGAACATTCCGCTGCGACCGCATCATTCGCGCCTGGAGACCTTCGAAAGCCTACGCCATTCCTGCGGATTTCAACCTCAACGATTACTTATTCTTTGAGTTCGATTTTGCCGACCGCCCACCTGTTGCGGCTACGTTCTCGTTCGCGCGTGAAGCGCAGGCCGATATGATCAGCGGTCTCACACGCGGACGAGGCGAACTCATGCGCACCGAAGCAGGTTGGACCTGGACCGTTGACGTGCGCGACTTTGAAGCCGCGGCCTCGTTTTGCATGGCCCATGCCATGGATGGCATGAGGCCCGTCGCCCCCGATTCTCTCAAGCAGGCGTGGAATCACCTCATCGAAAGGACGGTGCACGAGCATGCCCGTGCGTAAACTCACCAGCGAGCAAAGACTCTCGCGCGCCATCGACATCATGGAGGCCCTCTACGCCGCCGGCGAGAATGGCATGACACGAGACGAGCTTTGCAGCCGCTTTGATATCACGGGGGCATCGCTCGACGAGATTCTCGAGATCGTCTCAACACTTGCGGATCGAGAATCGGGCGCACGTATTATCTGCGAACGCCGCGGCCAGTGCGTGGTCCTCACCGGTGATGCGGGGCGCGTGCTACCGCTGCGTCTGAGTGCCGCCGAGGGCGCTGTGCTCAACCATGAACTTGAATCATTGGGGATCGAACCCCAAGCGGCGGCTCGAATACGGCGCGCCCTTCTTCCCAAAGAGCTCGGCTACAACCAGCGCGTCTTTGACACCGTCGCCCACGGATCGCACTGGCAGCAGCTGAGCTGCGCCATTCGGGACGGCGTTCGCTGCCGCATCTCGTATCGCTCGATGGATGACACACAAGCGCGCGAGCGTTTAGTCGACCCCTTGCGCATCGCAACAAACGGCGACCAAACGTATCTGATTGCCTGGGATGTCGTGGTCGACGAACAGCGTACCTATCGTATGGATAAAATCGAGGACCTGGTCTTGACCGACGACTCCGTCGTGCGCCACGCACCGGAGCCCGCGACCCTCCATGACTCCCTCGCCCAGGCGGAGCGGAGCGCGAAGCTTCTTATGCCGCGCGCCTTGGCAGAACTCCTAGACTGGCCCGGCATCATGTCGATTGAACCAAATGGGGCGAACAGCTCGACAGTGAATATGCGCTACGGCTCCGAGCGCTGGCTGTTAAGCCAGGTAATCGCAGCGGGCGGGGCCATCCGCATCTTGGATGACCCCGCCCTGTCAGAGCGTCTGTGCGATATGGCAAAATCCCTCGTCTGTCCGCTTTAGCGGCGCCGCTCGTGGCGTGCACGCCACAGCTGTAGATAGTGCCCGATTTGCGCCGATTCGATGCGCTGATAGGAACTCGTGGGCAGCGACGTTAAGAATTTCTTGCCGTAACCCTTCGTCACCAGGCGCGGGTCGGCCAAGATGAGTACGCCACAATCGGTCGATGAGCGAATGAGGCGACCGGCTGCCTGCTTGACCTCGAGCACGGCCTCGGGCAGCGAATAGCGCGCCCAAGCGCGGTCTTCACGCAGATTGCGCTCGCATGAGAGCGGGTCTGTGGGGCTCGAGAACGGCAGCTTGGGGATGATGACGCAGCGCAGTGTCTCGCCGCTCGCGTCAAACCCTTCCCAAAAAGCCTTAAGCGCAAAGAGCGACGAGGTCGGTTCGTTAATAAAGCGATCGCGCAGACGGCGAGGGGACGAGTTGCGCTGCTGGCAGTTGAGCTCCAGGCCCGCACGAGCCATCTTGGGCTCGACGCGATCGTACAGCTCCTCCATGTCACGCCTGTTGGTGAACAGCGTGAGCACCGAGCCGCCCATGGCAAGATGAGCGTCGACCAGCACGCGCTCGAGCGCCGAAAGATAGCCTTCGCGGTCGCGCGGATCGGGAATATCCCCAGCCACGACCACGGCCATATTCGAATCGAAGTCGTAGCTCGAATCCAAGTGCAGCGACGATGATGTCGAGGCACTGATGCGATCGAGGCCGACGGCGTGGTTAAAGTGTTCAAAGCTCTTGGAAACCGTCATGGTCGCCGATGCAAAGATAGCCGTGTGGACCTCGGGCAGCCACTCGGTTGCCAAGGCCTCGCCAATATCGATACGCTCCGCGGTCATCGACTCGCCGCCGGCGCGCAGCCTGCGATTGACTTGCAGCGAATACACATAGTGTTCATCAGTGCCATCAATGATGAGCTTGAGGTTCTCGGCCAGCTCGTGCAGGCGGCGCGAGATATCACCCAGGTCGACAACAACCTCGGGCTTGTCGGCGGCGACGGCTTGTACCAGCGCGTCGACGCTCTTGTCAGCTTGTTCCAACGCGTCGATGGCAGTGTAGGCCGACTGTAAGAAATCATGCCAATCATCCGACTCGCGCAGTTCGGGGCCAATCCATAGATTCGCATTGTCATAGCCCCCGCGGGCACGGCGGGCAAGCTCGCGAACGCCGTCAAACACATCGGCAATCGCCATGCTCGCACGTACAACCGTCGACGTCGCCTTGGCGGTAAGACCCAGGTAAAGCGTAGAGCCCTCCGAGGTTGCCAAATCGCGGGAAACCTGGCTCAGCGCACCGGTGCTCGAGCCGCCCAGGCGCTCAAACAGAACGCGCGATTCATCCGCCGACACCACGCGCGCCCATTGACGGCGCGCCTCGCGCTCGATGGAGTGGGCCTCATCGATCACCCAGTGACGAATCGGAGGCAAGATTCTGCCCTCGGCCGCAACATTGCGGAACAGCAGGGAATGGTTAGTGACCACCACATCGGCATGCGCCGCGCGACGGCGGGCGCCGTGGACCAGGCATTTATCAGGGAAAAACGGGCATAGGCGACGGGCGCACTCGCGCGACGCCGTCGTAAAGTCGGGACGGTTGACGCTGCGCCAGCGAATGCCGAGCGAATCGAGGTCGCCATCGGCCGACTGACACACGTACGCCATGATGACCGCGACTGCCGTAAGTGTGTCGGCAGGATCACGCTTAGTCGTAATTTCGACTTGGCTACGGCTCATGCGCTCAAGCTTGCGCAAGCATGGATAGTGGTCATAGCCCTTGAGGGCACAAAACGATAGGCCTCCGTCCAGCTGCTCGGCAAGTTTGGGCAGCTCATGATACATGAGCTGGTCGGCAAGATTATTCGATTTAGTCGCGATACCAACCGTGATGTTGTTGCGGCGCGCGGCCTCGGCAAAAGGCACCAGGTAAGCCATCGATTTGCCGACGCCCGTCCCCGCCTCAATCACGCGATGCGTTCCCGTAACGAGCGCGTCACGGACCTCGAGCGCCATCGCAATCTGCTCATCGCGCGGCTCGTACGTGGGATACATGCGATTGACCAGGCCGCCCGGAGCATAGTCCGCCTCGATTTCCTCGCGGCTCGGCATCTTAAGGACCGGTAGCTCGTCCGCATCAACGCGATCATCGGCCCGATCGGCCTTGAGTACGTCGGCGCGAGCGGCGCTGAGAGAGAAGATGGAACCGGGGTTCTGTCCCGCCAAGAACGAGAAGATGGGACGATAGGACCAGGGTACGTCGGGGTGCATGTCAGCCAGGCGCGCCATTAAGCCCTGAGGCAAGTCGGTGAGCGCCACGAGCAACACGCGCCACACACCACACAGGGCGTCGACATCGGCGTTGGCGCGATGCGACACCGAGTCGCAGCCAAACAGGTCGGCCATGAAAGACAGTTTATGCGAGGCCAGGCGCGGAAGCGCGATGCGCGACAGTGCCAGCGAATCGATCCAGATGTCGCTGACGTTGACACCGCCCTTGACCGACTCGATAAATGAACGGTCGAAGGTTGCGTTATGCGCAATCACCGGGCAGCCGCCGACAAAATCGGCGAGAGCAGCCACGGCCTCGACGGCCGATGGGGCATCCACCACATCGGCGTTTGTAATGCTCGTGAGCTCGGTAATCTCGGCGGGAATCAGCTGCTTGGGATGCACGAAGGTATCGAACCGATCGACGACCTCGCGGCCCGAAAGGCGGGCCGCCGATATCTCGATAAGCTCGTTGTCCTGCACCGAAAGACCCGTGGTCTCGGTATCGAGGACGATAACATCTTCCTCGATGAGGCCAAACGATTGGGTTTTGGCGCGCTCGGCAAGCGTGGCATAGGAATCGATGACAAACTGCGGCGTTCCCGACGAAACAGCGTCCTCGATTAGCATGCAATGCCCGCTCGACGAAGACCCATGCGGATCAGGCTGTCACAGACCTGCGGGAACGTCATGTCGTCGGTGTGGCGAATCTCATCCGGATACAGCGACGTATCGGTCATGCCGGGAATGGTATTGGTCTCGAGGATGACGGGGCCATCCTCGCTCACGATAAAGTCGCTGCGCGAGATACCCAGGCAGCCGAGTGCCTTATGGGCAGCACAGGCGAGCTCCTGGGCACGAGCGTAGTTCTCGGGCGAGATCTGTGCCGGAATGCGATGGATGTCCGTAGGGTCGACATACTTCACGTCCAGATCGTAGAACTCGCAGTCCTCGGGCTTACGAATCTCGACGATCGGCAGAGCGCGCACGTCATCTTCGCCGTATACGCCGACGGTGATCTCGGTACCCTCGATGCACTTCTCGACCAGCACTTTGTCGCCAAACTCAAACGCCTTGGCGATAGCCGCGGGCAGCTCGGAGGGTTCATGGACCAGGGAAATGCCATAGCTGGAGCCGTTAACGGCCGGCTTTACAAAGCAGCGCTCGCCACAGACCTCGACAATGCGATCGATATCGACTTCATCGCCCACCTCGAGCGCGAGGCCGGGGGCAACGGGAATGCCCGCCTTGGCGTACAGGAGCTTCGAAACCTCCTTGTCGGCACCGCAGGCGCTTGCGAGCACGCCCGAGGCCGTGTAGGGGATACCCAGGGTCTCCATGGCACCCTGCATGGCACCATCCTCACCGCCGGCGCCGTGCATGGCGATAAACGCCACGTCGAACCCACCGGTCGCCATGGTTACCATAAAATCATCGGCAGCCGTGTCGAGCAGCTCTACCGAAGTGTAGCCGGCCTCCCTCAGGGCCGCCACGACGTTCTTTCCCGAATTGAGCGAGATCTCGCGCTCAGCGGAATGACCGCCCGCCAAGACCGCTACGTGCATGTTCTCTAGGCTTTTACCCGGCATGGGCAGACTCCTCCTCTATAATTTCTGCAGCTGATACCATATTGTAGCGATACCCTCTACGTTTCCCCAAAATCGAAAGGCTTCCATGAATCCCAGGACTAAATCTCAGGACATTCGCGACTTGAGCCAAAACGATATTCGCGAGCTTGTGGCCGAACTTGGCCAGCCCGCTTTCCGCGCGAAGCAGCTCATCGAATGGGTCTTTGAGAAGAACGTTTGTTCGTTTGACGATATGACCAACCTTCCCAAGGCTTTCCGCGAACAGCTTAAAGAGGCTTTTGCCTTTGATACGCCGACCGAGCTCACCAAGCAGGTTTCCAAAGATGGCTCTCGCAAGTATCTGCTCGAGTACCACGACGGCATTTCCGTCGAGACTGTCGGTATGCCCCGTCGTAATAAGCTTTCTGTCTGCGTTTCCACCCAGGCAGGCTGTGGCATGGGCTGCGCCTTTTGCGCTACCGGTCTGAACGGTCTCAAGCGTTCGTTGACCGCCCAGGAGATCGTTGACCAGGTGCTCCATGTATCCAACGACTTTGGCGAGCGTGCCACGAGCGTTGTCTTCATGGGCCAGGGCGAGCCGTTCGCCAACTACGACGAGGTTCTCAAGGCGTTGCGAATCCTTAACGACCCCGATGGCATCGGTATCGGCGCCCGTCACCTCACTGTCTCTACCAGCGGCGTTATTCCTGGCATTCGCAAATTTGCCGACATCCCCGAGCAGTTCACGCTTGCCGTGTCGCTGCATTCCGCCATCCAGTCAACGCGCAACAAGATTATGCCCGGTGTTAAGAAGTACACGCTGCTCCGCCTTCACGAGGCGCTGCAGCTCTACACCGAGAAGACTGGCCGCCGCCCGACCTATGAGTATGCCATGATCGAAGGCGTCAACGATACGAATCCCGAGATGCAGGCACTCTGCGACTTCTGCGAGAGAACGCTGTGCCACGTTAACCTGATTCAGCTTAACGACATCGAGGGCAGCCCGCTCAAGCCGTCTCCGATTCATAAGGTCGAGGATCTTCAGCGCCGCCTTGAGTCTCGTGGCATCGAGACCACGATCCGTAATTCTCGCGGCAATGATATTGATGCCGCCTGCGGTCAGCTGAAGCAACGTTTCAAGGTCCAGAAGAACGCATAGGGGAGTCTGTGCCCCATAACGTTTCATGTGAAACATCCGACAGCCCCGGTTGCAGATAATGCAACCGGGGCTGTTTCATTTGTATTCATACTATTGGATTTGATTTACGTAAGCTTAGTTTTATAGCCAAAATAAGGGGCCCTTGACTCATGAATCAGACAAGGGCCCCTTCAAAAAAGGCAAGTAATTGTTAGGTACCTAATAACCAACATTTTCCCACTGGTGATTAACCCAGTCTTGGTTGATCTTGGGATTCTTAGTCACCTGTGCAGTGCGCATGGCGACATCTTCGGTCATCACATCCATTTTCTTCTTAGATGTATCGACGATATCCTGAGCTCCGCGCAGCAGTCGACCGCGAAGTTCATCATCTGTTGCAAGCTTATAGCCAGCAAAAGCACCAGCCGCGACGGTGGTTGCCAACGCAATGGCCGCGAGAATCTTATTCTTCATCCTGATCCTCCTGCCCAAATTGAATCATTTCGCCAAGAATACGTGAGAGCTCTTCTTCATCTTTGAACTCGATTTCAATTTTGTTCTTGCCACGCGAGCTCTTCACGCGTACATTCGTGTTGAAAACCTGACGAAGGACTCGAGCGGCCTTTTTAAATGACTGAGGTGTTGCTGGCCTCGGAGTCCTTGGCGTCTCTCCGGCAGAAAACAACGGAGCAAGATTTTCTGTCGCTCTAACGGAAAGACCTTCTGTGACAACCTTCTCAGCAAGTCGAATCCTTGCATCTTCATATGGAACTGCAAGAATCGCTCTCGCATGGCCCGCAGTAAGCTTGCCCTCGAAAATCATCTGCTGTACGACTTCGGGAAGATCTAGCAAACGAAGTGAATTTGTAATTGCGGAACGAGACTTACTGACAGCCTTCGATAACGCCTCCTGCGTCATGCCGCTGGCATCAATGAGCTGACGATAACCCTTCGCCTCTTCCACCGGATTCAAATCAGAACGCTGAAGATTTTCGATAAGAGCGAGAGCGAGCATTTCCTCATCATTAACTTCCTTAATGATGACAGGCAGTTCTTCAAGACCAGCAAGCTTTGACGCCTGGTAACGACGCTCACCCGCGATGATCTCATAGCCGTTTCCATGCTTGCGAACCAAAAGCGGCTGCAAAACGCCATGTTCTTGGATTGACTCGCTCAACTCGCGAAGTTCAGTTTCATTAAAGTGAATTCGCGGCTGATTAGGGTTGGGAACGATATCCTCAATAGGCAGTTTTGTTTCAGATGCGACATTTGAAGCCGATGCAGCAGAACCACCAGTCTCATACTCGGCCTCTGAGACCAAAGCATTGAGTCCACGTCCCAATCCACCACGTTTCTTTGCACTAGGCACGCTTGATCACCTCTTTTGCAAGGTTCATATACGCTTTTGCACCCTTATTTTGAGGCGCATAGGTAATTACCGGTTCTCCAAAAGACGGAGCTTCGGAGATTTTAACCGTACGAGGGATCAGCGTCTTAAACGCCTTATCACCAAAGTACGATTGAACCTCCTCAACAACCTGATTCGACAGAGAAGTACGCGAGTCATACATGGTCATAAGCACACCATAGGTGTCTAAGCCCTTGTTCAGACGTGATTTGACCATCTTCATTGACTCAAGCAGCTTCGTAACTCCCTCGAGTGCGTAATACTCGCACTGGATCGGAATCAAAACGCTGTCCGCTGCAGTCAAAGCGTTGATTGTAAGCAGACCGAGCGAAGGAGGACAGTCAATGAATATAAAATCGAACTCGTCCTGAATCGGCTCAAGCAAATCTTTGAGGCGGGTTTCACGAGCAATTGCGCTTACGAGCTCAATTTCGGCGCCTGCAAGCTGAATTGTAGCCGGAATAACGAATACCTTTTTGCAATTTGTATCAAGAACAAGCGATTCTGCCGGCACATCATTCAACAATGCATCATAGATGCATTGTTCAAGGTCTTCCTTTTCAATTCCAAATCCGCTGGTGCTGTTTCCCTGCGGATCAAAATCGACAATCAGTGTCTTGCGACCCTGCTCACCCAGTGCTGCCGCAAGGTTTACAGCCGTCGTTGACTTACCGACACCGCCTTTTTGGTTGATGATTGCAATGATACGCGTGCCTTTTGCGCTCTTCGAACGCTTAACGTCGCGAAATCCCACGGTCCCTCCTGGTGTTTATTAAAGCTGTCAAACGGAGGATGTTTCACGTGAAACATTCCGATTCGATATCAACCGCCATGTTTCACGTGAAACACTGCAAGTTGCTAGTATCCATTATGTTTCACGTGAAACATCTAGGCAAGCGGATTCTTCTTTGCCATGCCATTTGCACGAGGCAATGAAACGGATGCTGGATGACTCTTCTTAAGAACAATGAACTCCCTGTGGCCCAAGCCCTCAGGCAAATCGATTGTGTCATTCAGAAGCAAAGTGAAGCCGCAGATCTTAGCTGCTGACATGCCGGAAGCAAGCTCCTCATCCGATGGATTGCCCTTCGTGATAACAAATAACCCTCCATCCTTGAGATACGGAGCCGCATACTCAACAAGAATTGGTAGAGGGGCCAATGCTCGGGCGGTTACGACAGAGAACTGCTTCTTATGGCTTCGAGCATATTCTTCAAGGCGATCATGAACCGCATGACCACATTTCAAACCAAGAGCATGAACAAAAAAATTGACGGCATCAACCTTCTTGCCAACAGAGTCAATATAAGTAGCTTTACGATGCGTAGTTATCGTTAATGGAATACCAGGGAAGCCAGCACCTGTTCCCATATCAAGCAAAGCACCCTCAGGAGCCTTATTGATATAAGGTAGCAAAACAAGTGAGTCGAGGATATGAAGTACCGCAGCATCTTCTACGTTAAGAATACGGGTGAGATTGGTTTTCTTATTTGTTTCCAGAACCAAATCCAAATGCTGAATACATTTCCTTAGCTCGGTGTCAGTTACGCTCAAGGAATACTCTTTGCAATAGGAAGTTAGACGACTCAGCATCTCGTCAGCCTGCTGATCAGTAAGTACAAACAACAGAAGCTCCTTTCTGACAAAAATCAGTGTATCGAAAACTTTTGACAAAAAAAGGGGACGTGGAAACCACGTCCCCTTAGCATAAGCTCGAGTAGATTATCGAGCAACAATCACAACATGGCGATCGGGATCAGAGCCCTCAGAATGCGTGTCAACGGCATCGTTACCACGAAGGGCAATATGAACCAGTCGGCGCTCATAGGCATTCATGGGCGGCAGGGAAACACTCTTATGAGTGCGAATAGCGTGCTCGGCAGCGGACTGGGCCATAGAAGCAACCTTGTCCTGTCGACGGCTCTTATACCCCTCGACGTCGACGACCACTGGATACCTAAAGCCAAGCTTGCGGCTCACCAACAGGGAGAACATAACCTGAAGAGCATCGAGGGTACGTCCATGACGGCCAATGAGAACAGCAAGATCCGGAGCGGTTACATCCAAAATCAACTCACCCTCGTCGCCCTCGTACTCATCAATAGGAGAGTTGGCGGCATCGAAGTGCGAAAGGATGGAACGCAGAATGGAAATCGCAACATCGGCAATGGTGTCGAGCTCCTCATCGGTCAGCTCTTCACCAGCCTTGTAGCGCTGTGCAATCTCGGGATAATCGCCCGCAATCTGCGGGGCAACCTCCTCAAGCGTATCCTCGATGATCTCTTCAGACATAACGTACTCCAAAAGTTAGGTACCTAAATAAGATTGATATCCCGACTACTTCTTCTTGTGCGGACGCGGCTTCTTCTCGCGACGGGTAACCTCGACCTGCAGCGGAGCGTTCTTGAGGCGCTCCTCCTCATCGGCCTTAGCCTTGTCGATAACCTTCTGCGTCACGAAGATCTGCTGGATAACCTGCCAGGCAGAAGACACATCGTAGTACAGCAGAACGCCGACGGGCAGGCTCCAGCCCATCCAAAGCATCATGACGGTCATGACGACGGCCATCATGCGCATGCTCTGGGCCTGCTGACCGGTCTGATTGCGAGACATATACAGCTGCGGAATCAGGGTCAAGACAGCGAACAGAATCAGGCAAACCAGTGCAGGCAGCGCAACCATAAAGCCATCGGCAAAAGAAGCGCTCGGCGTGGTGGTAAGGTCAGGCAGGATGTTGAAGAACGAGAACGTGCCGTCGCTAAAGTACTGCGGCAGGTTACGCAGCAGCGTAAACAGGGCGAACAGGACAGGCATCTGGATCAACAGCGGCAGACAACCAGCCATGGGGTTGAACTTGTTCTCGCTGTAGAACTTCTGCATCTCCTCGGCCTGACGCTGGGGATCGTCGGCATAGCGCTCCTGGATCTCGAGCATCTTAGGCTGCAGCACCTGCATGCGAGCCGTCGACTTGGTCGACTTGAGCATAAGCGGCGTCAGCAGCAGACGGATGATGACCACCAGGATGATGATGGACAGGCCCCAGTCGACCGCAAAGGTCTGGATGAGCTTGAGCAGCTCGAAAAGGATGTTAACGATCCAATCCCACATGTAAGTTTTCCTCCGATAGCGAGTGCCCGCTAGGGCACAGGGTCATAACCGCCGACGTGCAGGGGATTGCAGCGAGCGATGCGCCTCACGGCAAGCCAGCAGCCTCTTAAAACACCGTACTTCTCAATCGCCTGAACGGCATATTGCGAGCACGTTGGATAATAAATGCAGGCGTCAGGCAATAAGGGCGAAACAACCTGTTGATATATGCGAATAGGAGCGATGGCAACACGTCGCAAAACGTGATTGCTCATCGCTCCTCCCCGGCAACGCCGGCGCGTTTCATAAGCGAACGCAATGCCTTGTCCATCTCCTGCGGCGAGGAGATCCTCGTCTTGGGAGTCGCGAACAAGATGATGTCATAACCCGCAACGGGAAATCCGCAGCTGCGGGCGGCCTCGCGCATCACACGCTTAGAACGGTTGCGCACAACTGCACAACCGAGCCTTTTAGCACCAACGAAGGCGACCCTTCCGGAGTCGCCTTCGCCAACCGATTCACATATGGTCATTCGAATCAGAGGGTGATTGAAACGACGCCCCTGACTGAACACATGCTCGAAATCTTGCCGAGACTTAATAGTCTTCATGCGAGATGTGTGTATCGCTGCTAGACAGTGAGACGCTTGCGGCCCTTGGCGCGGCGACGGGCGAGCACGGCACGACCACCCTTAGTGGCCATACGGGCACGGAAGCCATGGGTCTTGGCACGCTTACGCTTATTAGGCTGATACGTACGCTTCATCTTAAGTTCCTCCTGCTGCATTTCGAGTGTCCGCGGGAGCGCGGACGCAGATATAGACACGTGAGCTTGAAGATTGTAGGGAAATCAATGTTCAAATGTCAAGAAATCAAAGGTAAAAGGTTGCGTAGTTCACACGGTTCCCCCATAAGCTCAACTGATATTTGCGCTGCATTACAACTTTTCACGATATTTCATCGAGTTTTCAACAGGTCATGTTGGCAATGTTGAGAACTTTTCGCCCGTTTTCCAAAGTTTTCAACAGGTTTTGAAAGTTTGTCGAAAGATGAGAAACATTGCACGGTGAGCTACTATTTGTTCGAAACCTTTTGAAAGATTGCGAGCGGCATGTCTGACGACTTTTACACTATGGTCGATTCCGGAGACCCGGCACCCGACAACGAGCACATCACCGGCGTGCGCGAAAAGCGTGGCCAGGAAGAGCAAGCCGCTGCGAAAGCGCAGGCTGCCATGTATGCCGCACGCATCGCGGTCTATGACGACATGCTGTCGACGCCACGCGTCATCGTCATCGAACCTAAGGACGTGCGCACCTATCTGGAAGAGACAACCAACACTGTCTACCAGTGCATGAAAGAACAGGGCGGGCACATCTCGCTCATGGTTATCCGCGAGATTGTCGAAAACTTTATCCACGCCCACTTTGCAGAGCCTATCATCTCGATCCTGGACGGCGGCGACACCATCCGATTCGCAGACCAGGGGCCGGGAATCGAAGACAAAGAACGCGCCTTCGACTTTGGCGTAACCAGCGCAAACAGCAACATGAAGCGATACATCCGCGGAACTGGAGCCGGGTTTCCCATGGTGCAGGAGTACTTGGAAAACGCCGGCGGCGCCGTATCCATCGAGGACAACATGGGCAATGGCACCGTGGTCACGGTAAGTCTGGACCCCAAGCGTGTGCAGGAAATCGAGCGCGCCGGAGGACGGGGCGCTGCCGTGCGCCCCGAGACGGAACAGCTGGCATATCCCCTATCTAGCACGTTTGCACAGCAGCCCGTGGCGCAGCAGATGCAGCAGCCTGGAAGTTTTCCCACGCAAGACCCCCAGGCACCGCTGGGCAACGCAGTGCAAAACATGCCGGAGGGCATAGGCTCGGCAGATCTGGACACAGGCGCCGTGCAGCAGACGGTGGCCATGCCAAACGTCGCGCAAATGGGCTACCAACCATACCCGCAAGGATATCCTCCCCAATATATGCCGCAGCAGGGATATGCCCAGCCGTATCCGCAGCAGTATCCTCAGGGGTACCAGCAGCCGTATCAGCAGATACCGCAGGGGCAATTTAACCCTTGGGCCCAGCAGATGCCGCCGCAACCTTACCAACAGTGGCCGCAAAGTTTTCAACAGCAGATGCCGCCTGTGCAGAGTTCTCAACAACCAGCAGCTCAAATGATGTATCCTAATGCGGCGAATCAATACGCGCAACCGCAGTCGGACGTGTTTGTAAGCGAACGCGGCAACGCCGCATTAGGGTATCTGGCCCAACATCAAGAGTGCGGCGCGACGGACTTGGCGCGGGCGTTTGGAAACTCCGCACCCACCTGGTCGCGCACGCTCAACGATTTAGCGCAGGCGGGCTTGGTAATCAAACATGGACAGAAATACCATCTGACCGAAATTGGAAGCGCTCGCGTGCGGGCCCAAGCTTAAGGAACGGGAGAGACAGTGGACGAGGAAGCAAGCATCATCTTGGGGGATGCCATCGCCTTTTGCCAGCGCGACGGCCAAGATGCGCGCCTCATCAACATGTTGGGGCAATCGCGCGCCGTGAGCCTGACCGAGGACACTTTAACGATTGAGGCCCCCTCACGATTTGCTATCGCTCAGCTCAAAAAGCATCAGCCGACCATCGAGGCGTACCTGGAAGAGATCGCCTTTGCACCAATTGCGCTCAACATCGTGGCACCGCAGGGCGCCGCAGCAGATAACGCCGCGTCTACGGCACCCGTCGTCCCCCCGGCGGCGCCAGCTGCCGTCGCAGTGCCGGCTCCCGAGCATCAAATCGGCGATGTTTCCCGTGAAACCATGCCCGCCGTCTCGACATCGGCAGCCCCCATGCCCGCTGCCACACACATGCCCATCGCGCACGACGCAACACCGGGCGAGGATTCGGGCATCGCAATCAAAAACACGCTTTCGGCCGACGATTTCCGCCGCATGATGAACCAGATGAAAGGCGGGGCGCCTGCAAAGAATGCAAAACCAGCCTCCGCATCGCCCATGAGTGTCCCCACAGCTGCGGCACCGGTCGAGCAGAACACCGACGGCGCGCCTCTCGCGGCCAACTCAAAATTCACCTTCGAAAACTTTGTCTACGGCCCCGAAAACAGCCATGCCTATCGCTCGGCCCTCAAGTTTGCCGCACTCGCGGACGAACGCGGCACATGCACATCCCTGTTCATCTATGGCAAATCGGGGCTGGGCAAGACCCATCTGCTGCTCGCCATCAAAAACGAGCTCGCCGAAAAGTCGCCCGAGATCAAGGTGAAGTACGCCAACTCGCAGGCATACCTCGATGACCTGATGACGGAGTTCGACCGCCAAAAGAAGAGCAACGCCCCCATCATGCAGGCATACCACGGCGTGGACGTGCTCATTATCGACGACATTCAAAACATCATCGGCAAGCGCGCGAGCGTGGACTACTTCTTCCAGCTCATGGACGAGTTTATCCGCAACAACAAAAAAGTCGTCATCGCAGCCGACCGCGCTCCCAAAGACTTGAGCATGGACGAGCGCCTGACTAGCCGCTTTAACGCCGGCATGCTCTGTTTGGTGGCAGAGCCCAGCTACGAGATGAAATACAAGATCTTGCAGCGCTACTACGAGAACACGATAGCCGCCGCGCCCGAGGCGGGTGACGACTCGCTGTTGGCGGCCTACGGTGGTGACGGCGGGCATCTGACCGACGAGCACTTTAAGCACATGGCAGAGGTGTCGGGAACCAACATTCGCGAGCTCGAGAGCTTTTGCGAACGCTGCGCCGGCGAGGCGGGAGACCGCGAGCGCGAGGGCGGCGAGCTCAGCTTCGACGACATCGACGCCATCGCAAGTCAGTACTTCGATACGTCGGCCAAAAAGATCAACGTGCAGACGGTCCAGTCTGTCATCGAAGAGCAGTACGGCGTGACGCACGAGGAGCTCATCGGCCCGCGCCGCAATGCCAACATAGCCAAAGCCCGCCATATCGCCATCTATCTGGCCATCGAGATGTGCGAGATGACGACTACGGCGGTGGGCGCGGAGTTTGGCAACCGCAACCACTCAACCGTCAGCACGAGCTATAAAAAAGTTCAGAAGATGATTCAGGAAGACCGCACCGTAACCGAGGATCTCAAATCGCTGCGAGATAAAATTACACTGCGCTCGTAGGGAAATAGAGACACCTGTTGAAAACTTGTCG
>CAJKLK010000021.1:0-30523 GCA_905200715.1 uncultured Collinsella sp.
GTGGCACGGTCAGTTGTCTGCGGTTATTTGTACCCAAAGATGGTGGGTTTATGGGCTTAGATTGCTGGCATGCGCATTTTCGACACGAGGCTGCGGTGTGTGCGACGCTGGTCGGGGCGCTGTGTCAGACGGCGTGGCGTGAGCGGTGCGGGTTGGCAGGCGTGCGCCGGCGACCGTTGACGGTATGCAACCCTTTCCAGCTTTATTGCTACGGAGTACAATGGGTAACGTTTAAGTTCAACTTGAAGTTTTAGTTGCGGCTCCGGGCTTCGGCAACAATGTAAAGAGAGGCGTTTCATGGCGATCTATGTGACATCCGATGCTCACGGGCACGTGCGTGCGCTTGACGAGGCCCTGTCCAAGATTTCGCTGGCGTCCGACGATACGCTGTATGTGCTGGGCGACATGATCGATCGCGGGCCCGATCCGGTCGGCGTTATTAAGCTCGTGCGCTCGCTACCCAACGCTCGCGTGCTCAAGGGCAATCACGAGCAGATCATGCTCGACGCCATCATTGGCCAGGATCCGCTCGATGCCGAGACCTGGGATATCAACGGCGGTTGGACCACCCGTCAGCAGCTCAACGATATGGAATTCGAGGCGTACGAGGAGCTTGTGCGTTGGATGGCGACGCTGCCGCTCTACGCGGTGGCCGAGACTGACGAGCGTCCGTACCTGTTGGTACATGCCGGCATCCAAACCGAGGCGGCGCGGGCGTTTTTGCTTGAACACGGGGTTGATTGTGCCGATGGTGCGGGAGCGGTGGATGCCGATCGCGAGCTACTGCAGCAGATGCTTGCGGTGCAGTCGTCCGATGACCTGCTGTGGATTCGCCATGGTTATTGGGATGCGCCGACGGGGCTGCTTTCTGCCGAGGGCAAGGGCCCGGTCGTGGTGAGCGGCCACACGCCCACGGTGTCGCTTGGGCGTTATTGCGAGGTCGGCGGCCTGGCGGGGCTCGATGAGGAGTCCGGCCGTGGGCAGATTGTGCGCCTGGGCGGCGAGGATACCGCCGGCGTGCCCGATCGCATCGACATCGACTGCGCCGCCGCCACCGGCTCCGAGTTCGGCCGCGTTGGGATCCTGCGTCTGGATGACGGTGCGGAGTTCTATGCGAACATCAACCCGGGCGAATAACCTTGTTCCGCCGTTCTACCGAACGGCGGTCACGTTGACGCTGCGCAGCCCCGAAGCACCCCATCTTGTCGCTCAAACCGTCGCTCGCGTACAGAAGTACGCGTCGCTCCTCTTTCGCGCCAACCTGGGGCACTTCGAGACTGCTCGCTGTCGGTGCCAAAACATCGACGTTTCTTTTCTTCAAATTGATTCGAATTAGGCGCCGTATGGGTTGCGGTCGCGTTCGATGCGTTGGCGGATGTGGGCGTACTCGATAATCAGTAGCACCAGGAGTAGGGCCATGATGGCTAGGTAGCTCACCACAGCGCCCATCAGACCCAGCAGCTTAATCAGAATCACCGGCAGCACCACGCTTACGGCGAAGCAGATTAGGTAGATCCTGGTGACGTCGCCGGCGTGGCGCAACACCGTGATGATGGCGTAGATAAAGTCGATTGCCGCGGTGACGCCGCCGGCGACAACCATTAGCAGCGCCAGCGTGCGGTAGCGCTCAAAGTTAAGGCCGTACATAAAGCTCATGATGGGGATGCCGGGGCCTGCCATAAATGCGGCGCATGCTCCGGTAATGACCACGATCAGTGCCATAACGGCAACAATAATTAGGTCAAAGCGGCGACGCTTGCGCGGATTCGCCCAAATGCTCGACAGACGCAGGAGCTGCGGTTTGTAGATAAATCCGATGCTCAACAAAATGGCCTGCGCCGGAAAGAACAGGGCATTAAAGTACAGCTGATACTTGTAGGCCAGCGTGCCCTCCATCACGAACTTGGGCATGCTCTCGATAAGGTTGAACAGGAACAGCGCACCAAAGAGCGGGGCGCACTGGACAAACAGGTGGCCAGCCTCGCGCAGACTCACGCGGCGTGATTTTTCGGTTTCGAGCAGGGCGAGCGGCGCGGTGACCAGCACGAGCGAGGCGATGGCGGTGACACCCATGGCCATGGCCGCGATAGGCATGCTGCGCGTGAGGAACAGTGCCACGCTAAAGACCGCGATGACGCCGGCGGAGCGCAGCGTTTGGCTCATGCCGGCCAGGTAGAGCTTGTCGGCCTGCTGCAGGCGGCCCTCGTATACGTCGGCGATGCCGTCGATCACCTTATACAGGTAGACGCCCAGGCCGATCGTGGCCATCTGCGCGTCATAGCCGCGGGCGCTGCTGTATACCAGTCCGCATGCTAGCGCGAGCGCTCCGCAAAGCCAGCGGTTGAGCTGGTAGGAGGCGAAGGAGGTTTTTTCGTCGATGTCCGAGACCTGAAAGTTGCGCACGCCGTAGTTGCACGCGATCATGATGAGCGTGCCGGTGACAAAGGCGATGGAAAACTTGCCGGCTTCCTCGGCGCCCACGAGCTGTGTCGACACAATGGTGAGCAGCGGAAACGCCATGCCCCATACAGCGGTGCCCAGAGTATTCCAAAGGTAGTCGCGACGGGTGGCGTGATCTTCGTACTCGGCTTCTTGCATGGAGAAGCCGCCGCCGTAGACGGCTCCGAGCAGGCGGTTCCACCAGGCATTGACCATGCGGTGGATGGGGCCGGGCTGGCGATCGCGCTCGCGGCGACGGCGTGTGGCCTGGCTGCTGTCGGGACCGCCAGCGTTACGCTGGCTTAGCTCTTGGATTCGTGCGAGCTCCTCGGCGGTGTGCGATGCAGGGAACAGACCGTTCTCGATGCGTCCACCTTGCCCGTGCGCCCCGCCCGATACGGTGGGGTCGGTGACGCCGTTGCGGCGGGCGATGGTGCGGCGGATGCTATCGAGGGGCGTGATGCTCAAGACGATTCCTTTCTATTACTGTGCTCTAGTATAGACTCGACGGCGTTTGCTCGTGTTTTTGAACAGGTTGTTCAATAATTTCGGCGGCGCCATTCAGTGGTCGGCACTTTAGGAACGCCCCTAAGTACAGGCATCATGGAACACTCCTTGGCTGTTGCCTGTTCAAGAGCGTCCCCAATGACTAGTCGTTTAAGAACGTCCCCAATGACTAGGCCGCTTGCGTGCGATTTTTGACCGTTGGGCGGGCGCTTTGCCGTTGCCGCAAAAACGTTTTTGCATATCGGGTACAACGGGCTTTACGTGAGTAAAGTGCGCGCCGCGTCCACGTGCCGCGTTTTTAAAGGAGGCCCCATGCCTGGTGTTACCCCTGCAGAAGTTCTGTCCAACTTTGGCATTACGCTGGTCGAAGACCCCGCCGAGAACCAGCCCCGCCTGCTGGTTGACCTGCCGGCAGCCGAGCTCGTCGAGCATGCCATCCGCCGCAACGAAGGCCGCATGGCCTCCAACGGCGCACTGGTGATCGAGACGGGGGAGCGTACCGGACGTTCGCCCAACGACCGCTTTATCGCCGATACGCCCGACGTGCACGACAAGATCGCCTGGGGCGCCGTCAACCGCCCGCTGTCTGTCGAGAGCTACGAGGCCATCAAGGCCGGCATCGTCGACTATCTCAACGAGCGCGACGTGTTCGTCACGCGCGGTATGGCCGGTGCCGACCGCAACCATACACGTCGCCTGCTTGTCGCCTGCGAGCGTGCCAGCCAGGCGCTCTTTATTAAGCAGATGCTCGCCCGCCCGCTTGCCCGTGAAATCGCACGCACCGGCGAGCCGGACTTCTGCGTGCTCGCCGCGCCGGGCTACCAGTGCGATCCCGCCATCAAAGGCCTCAACTCCAGCGCCGCCGTGGTCATCAACTTCCAGGAGCGCGTGATTCTGGTCGCCGGCACCGGCTACTCCGGCGAGATCAAAAAGTCCATTTTCAGCGTCATGAATTACCTGCTGCCCGTCGAGGACGATGTGCTGCCCATGCATTGCTCGGCCAGCATGGATCCCGTCACGCACGAGACCGCCGTGTTCTTTGGCCTGTCCGGCACCGGCAAGACCACGCTTTCGGCCAACCCCACGCGCCTGCTGATCGGCGATGACGAGCATGGTTGGTCCGACATGGGGATCTTTAACATCGAGGGCGGCTGCTACGCCAAGTGCGAGGGCCTGGACGCGTTCCACGAGCCCGAGATCTTCAATGCCGTCCGCTTTGGCGCCATCTGCGAAAACGTTGTGCTCGATGAAAATCGCAAGCCCAACTACGATGACGTCTCGATCACGCACAACACGCGCGTGGCATATCCCGTCGAGCACATTCCCAACGCGTGGACCAAGGGCATGGGCACCACTCCGAGCGTCGTGCTGTTTTTGACCTGCGACGCCTTTGGCGTGCTGCCGCCCATCTCGCGCCTGACGGCCGACGCCGCCATGTACCACTTTGTGACGGGCTTTACGGCCAAGATCCCCGGCACCGAGGTCGGCGTCACCGAGCCCACGCCCACATTCTCCTCGCTGTTTGGCGAGCCGTTTATGCCGCTCGATCCCATGGTCTACGCCAAGATGCTCGGCGAGCGCATCGCCGACGGCCGCACGCGCGTGTACCTGGTCAACACCGGCTGGATTGGCGGCGGCTACGGCGTGGGCCATCGCATTGAGCTGGCCTACACGCGTGCTCTGGTCGCGCGCGCCCTCGACGGCACCATCGAGGACAGCGAGTTCGTCCACGACGATATCTTTAACGTCGACATTCCCACCACGTGCCACGGCGTACCCGACGGCATCCTGGTGCCGCGCCAGTACTGGCAGAGCACCGCTCGCTACGACGAGGCCGCGCACAACCTGGCCGTCATGTTCGAGGAGAACTTCGAGAAGAAGTACTCGCACCTGCCCGAGTCCGTCAAGGCCGCCGGTCCGCACGCTCAGGTGCACGCCGACGCCCGTCATCGCGGCCGCGGCCTGCTGGGACTCCGCCACTAGCGTCGCCTCAGACCAAAACCACCATAAAGGGGACAGGCACCTTTGTGGTGGTTTTGGTTGGGCGGATGACTCGGGTTACAATACGCCTGACATATCGTCCCCTTCTCCGGATGGGGGCAGCGTAAGCGCTCTTGTGGCGGCACCGTAGGACTTTGAAGGTGGCCGTCGTAAGGGCGCTTTTTGTTTAGGCATTCGCCTTGGGGCAAATCGTGAAGGGAGCATGTATGAAGAGTTTCGTTGCCGAGGATTCGTTTTGGGAGCTGTTTCCGCAGGCGGCTATCGGCGTTGTGGTCGTAAAGGGCATGAAGCCCGCGGCGCAGATTTCCCGGGAGGACGTGGATGCGATTGCCGCGTTGCTCGACCGCGCCAATATCGATGCGGAGCGTCACCTGACGAGTGATACCATCAGCGAGAATGCGCCGGTTAAGGCATGGCGCGAGGCGTATCGCCTGTTCAAGACCAAGAAGGGCGCGCGTTGCTCAGTTGAGAACCTGCTCAAGCGCGTGCTCAAAGGCAAGCCGGTCGGCCACATCACGCCGGCGGTGGATATCTACAACACGATTTCGTTGACTTATGCGCTGCCCGTGGGAGGCGAGGACCTGCACTCTATCGAGGGCAATTTGCGCCTGGCGGTGACCGACGGCGGCGACGCGTTCTTGCCACTTGGCGAGGAGGCGGATGATCCGACGCTGCCCGGTGAGCTTGCCTATATCGATGATGCGGGCGCCGTGTGCCGCTGCTGGAACTGGCGCGACGGCGTGAGAACGGCCCTGTCCGACGATTCGGCCGATGCGTTCCTGGCGATTGAGTGCGTAGAGCCCGAGCGCATGGGGGATTGCCAGGCTGCGATCGATCGCTTGGCCGAGCTGCTTGAGCGCTATCTGGGAGCGACGATTGTCGTTAAGACGCTTGTAACCCGCGACAATCCCTGCGTGGAGCTGTAGCGGCGCCTAGAACCTATTGATGCCCCAAACCACCACAAAGGTGCCTGTCCCCTTTGTGGTGGTTTTTATGTTGATGGGTTAACAATTGGGATATTTGGGTACGGGGGTTCGGACGTGCGGCTAAGATGTTTACCCGTTAGCATCATGTAAGCGAAAGGCGGTCGTCACCATGCAGTGGAACGACGAGACACGTTTTGAGGACTTTGTCGGACTGATCAGCGGCCTCTACAAGGAGATTCAGCGCATCAAGACGTCCGAAGGTGCAAGGCTGGGCCTCAAAGGCTCCGATGTTATGTGCCTGTACTATCTTGAGCGCAGCAAGGACGGCCTGACTGGCGCCGACCTCGCCCGCATGGCCGGCGTTACCCGTGCCGCCGTTTCGCGCACGCTGGCACATCTGGAGGAGGGCGGCTACGTCGAGGTTGACGACTCGGGTGATGCGGCCGTCAAGTACCGTGCCCCGGTGCGCCTGACCGCCCTGGGCGGCGAGAGCATGAGCGAGGCCGATCGCATCATTCGCGATGTGCTCGACACCACCGGCAAGGCCATGGGTGTGGAGCAGCGCGAGCAGATGTATGCGTCGCTGCGTACGATTCTCAACACCCTGCGCGAGATCTAGAGCCGCGCTGGCGCTAGCTTTTAGCCAACAACTGCATCGTCCCGTTTGAGCGCGCACGCCGTGCCGGGACATTGTTGTCAAAATTCCCTGCGCGAGACCTGCGCAAGAAAGGATTCGCTATGTCCATCCGCATTATTACCGATTCCGCCAGCGATATGTCTCCGGCGGAGCACCCCGCTCTGCGTGTTCTGCCGCTGTCCGTCACCTTTGGCACCGATGTGTACATGGATGGCGTCGACATCGATCACCAGCGCTTTTACGAGATGCTCGTGGAGCGCGATGAGCTGCCCAAGACCGGTCAGGTCAACCCGTACGCCTTTTCGCAGGCGATTGCCGAGGCGCGTGAGGCCGGCGACGAGGCGGTGATTATTACCGTGGGTGCCAAGCTTTCGGGCACCAACCAGAGTGCTCGCACCGCACTTGCCGAGGCGCCGGGCGGCGACGTGTTCGTCGTGGACAGTAATAACGTGACCCTGGGTGAGCGCGTGCTGGTCGAGTATGCCCTGCGTCTGGTGGACGAGGGCCAGGGCGCGGCTCAGGTTGCGGCGGCTGTCGAGGCCGTTCGTGACCGCGTGGTGGTTATCGGTTTGCTTGAGACGCTGGAGTACCTGGTGCGCGGCGGTCGTCTGTCTGCTGCTGCCGGCGCCGTGGGCACGCTGCTCAACGTAAAGCCCGTTGTGGCTGCCGAGGATGGCCTGATCGTGCAACTGGGTAAGGCGCGCGGTTCCAAGAACGGTCGTAACCTGCTCAACCAGAAGGTCGAAAAGGCGGGCGGCATCGACTTTTCCATGCCGCTGGCGCTCGGTTATACGGGCCTTTCGGATGCGGTGCTCAAGAAGTATATCGAGGACAGTGCGGCGCTGTGGGCTGGCCATGCCGAGGGCGAGCTGCCCGTCCACACCATTGGCGCCACCATCGGCACCCACGTAGGCCCCGGTGCCGTGGCCGTAGCCTTCTTCCAGCCCGCCAACTAACCGACTTGCCATAAACCACCACAAAGGGGCCAGGCACCTTTGTGGTGGTTTATGCTATTCCGGGTGGAAGGGAGCGAGCAATGGCGTCTGAGGGCTTTTTTGAGCGGGTGTACGAGGTGGTCGAGCAGATCCCCGAAGGGATGGTCGCCACGTACGGCCAGGTGGCGCTGCTCGCCGGTCGTCCACGAAGTGCGCGGTACGTGGGGTATGCCCTGCATAGCAATCCGCGCCCTGGTCAGATTCCCTGCCATCGTGTGGTGTTTGCCGATGGCCGCATTTGCGAGGGCTTTGCTTTTGGCGGTCCCGATGCTCAGCGCGAACTTTTGCTGGGGGAGGGCGTGACGTTTAAGGACGACATGCACGTCGACTTGGCCGTCTGTCGCTGGCCAGCAGGGCTCTAGCGGCTCCGCCGTGGCCAAAACCACCACAAAGGTGCCTGTCCCCTTTGTGGTGGTTTTAGTTTACCGGGGTTAACTTATGGAGAAGGTGTGACGGCGTATTTTGCCGTTAGAAAGTAAACCACGGTGAACTATATTGTTTTCAGCAACGGAGCAGGCAATAGGCGATGAAAAAGCCTGCCCTGTTGAGTTTGATTCGCATTCCTCCCCTCTGTGCGATTCAACGGTGTACTTCGGGAACAGGCCCGCTGGCAACTAACTGCCAGCGGGCCTGTTCCTGTTTGTCGGGGGAGTGCGATGGACGGAGCCGAACCGGTCGGGTAACAAAAAAGCGGACGCCGTAGCGCCCGCTCTAAAGCAATCGAAAGCTCAAGCCAGCAGATCGGTTTAGTACACCATGCCCATGGCGTCCTGAACCTCGGCCAGGGTCTGCTCGGCGATCTCGTTGGCGCGGCGATTGCCCTCATGCAGCACGTCCTTCACGTAATCCAGGTCGTTCTCGTAGCGCTGGCGACGCTCGCGGATCGGGGCGAAGTACTCGTTGACGGCCTCGGTCACGTACTTCTTGAGCTGGCCGGAGCCGCCCATGCCGATTTCCTCGGCAATCTCGACCTCGGAACGACCGGTGCAGATGGCGGCCGTCGAAAGCAGGCCGGACACGCCGGGGCGGTTCTCGGGATCAAACGTGATCATGCGCTCGGAGTCGGTCTGGCTCTTCTTGATGCGCTTGGCCGTCTCCTCGGCGGTCATCGAGATGTTGATGGCGTTGCCGTAGCTCTTGCTCATCTTGCGACCGTCAAGGCCGGGCAGCAGCGGGGTCTCGGACAGCAGCGCTTCGACCTCGGGAAATACCTTGCCGTAGCGGTTGTTAAAGCGGCGTGCGATGGTACGGGTGAGCTCGATGTGCGGCAGCTGGTCGCGGCCGACGGGAACCACGTTGCCCTTGCAGAACAGGATGTCGCAGGCCTGGTGCACCGGATAGGTGAGCAGAAGGCCGGTGAGCTCGTGGCCCGAGGCCTCCATCTCGGCCTTAACCGTGGGGTTGCGCGCCAGCTCGGCCTCGGAGACCAGCGACAGGAACGGCAGCATGAGCTGGTTGGCGGCGGGTACGGCGGAGTGCGCGTAGATCATGGTCTTGTCGGGGTCGATGCCACAGGCAAGGTAGTCCATGACCATGTTGTACACGTTGTCCTGGATGTGCTCGGTGGTGTCGCGGTCGGTGATGACCTGGTAGTCGGCGATGAGCACGTTGGTCTTGGCGCCCATGTTCTGCAGTTCAACACGGCCCTTGAGAGTGCCAAAGTAGTGGCCCAGGTGCAAACGTCCGGTCGGGCGGTCGCCGGTGAGCATGGTGAACTTCTCGGGCGTCTTTGCCAGACCCTCGCGAATGGCGTTGCTCTTTTGCAGCGCGACTTCGTAGCTGTTCTCGTTTGGCATGATTGCTCCTAACATATGCGTATTGGTGAAGATGATAACGCGTTTATTGAAAGGGGTGAGGCGTAAGTGGGTGAGGTGCCGGTAGGGCGAGGGCTATGCGGCGGTCGCGGCACGGTCGCGAGCGGCCAGCAGCAATGAGTCACTTCCTCGGCAATAAAACCTAGCGCCTGTGGTGGCGCTCCTCCTTGCGCTCCTCGGCTGCCTGCTCCTCCTGTTTAAAGGCGGGGTCGTCGGGGGTTACCAGCTCGTCCTCGTGTGTGCGCTTGTTGTAATGGTGGCGCAGGACGGGCTCAAACAGGTGCAGGTGCTTGGCGAAGGCAGCCGAGCCAATGGCGAGCACGACAAAGATGAGCACGCGCGTGGGCACCTCGACCTGATTGATCGCGGCGGCGCCGGCCGAAAGCATGATGCACCAGGCGTAGATGAGCAGCACGGCCTGCTTCTGGTTGTAACCCTCTTGGATCAGGCGGTGGTGAATGTGGCCCTTGTCGGCCTGTCCGATGCTAATGTGGGCGCGCTTTCGGCGCACGATGGCGCTGAACGTGTCGATGATGGGCACGCCGGCTACGATGAGCGGGATGATGAGTGAGGTGAGTGCGGCGGTGCGGCTCACGTTGAGCAGCGAGATGGAGCCCAAAGCGAAGCCCAGCAGCAGCGACCCCGAGTCGCCCAAGAAGATGCTCGCGGGGTTGAAGTTGTAATGCAGAAAAGCCACGCACGAGCCAAAGAGCGCGATGGAGAGCGCGGCGGCGTCGATACGGCCCGAAAGCATGGCCATCGTGAACATGGTGAACGATGCGATGCCGCAAATGCCCGTGGCCAGGCCGTCGAGGCCGTCGATGAGGTTGATGATGTTGGTGAACGCCACTAGGTAGATCACGGTGATGGGGTAGGCGAGCCAGCCGAGCATAATCTCGCCAGGGGCAAACGGGTTGACGATGACGCCGATGCGCAGACCGCCCACGCAGGCGATGAGCGCGGCGAGGACCTGGCCGGCCAGCTTTTGCTTGGGCTTGAGCTGGAAGACGTCGTCAATCGCGCCGGTCGCAAAGATGACGGTAAAAGAAAGCGCAAGTATGGGGTAGCTGATGTGCAAGAGGGGATGAGGCACCAAAACGGGCGGCCAGCCCAGGTACCAGGTGCCTAGGATGTGAACAATGCAGGCAACGACGAGGCCCAAAAAGACTGCCGTGCCGCCCATGCGCGGGATGGGTTTGGTGTTAATGCGGCGCTTTGAGGGATAGTCGACGGCGTCGAGCTTAATTGCCAGACGCTTGACCAGGGGCACCGTGAGAAAGGTCGTGATAAAGGCAGCGGCCGCCACGCATAAGTACGGTATGAAGCTCGTGGATGAAGCCATGGATCGAAAACCGCCAAGCGTCGAAGGAAAAGGTCAAAGGGCGCTACGCGCAAAAGGGCATAGCTGACCCATGATACTCGACCGAGGGGGTGCGGGGGTTTGCGCCGTGCGATTATCACGCGCTTACCAGATATTCGAGTGATGGTGGGGTTCTGCCGAGTGCCTTTTGGGAATCTTGGCGCGATTTGCAATGGCGATTTTCGGCAAAAGAAAACCACCCCCCACGTTACGAAAATGAACCCACCTAAAACAGGTGGGTGCCCTCATCGACTGTTCCAGCGTCCTTAACAACGAAGGATACCTGTACTAAGTACGACTGTGTGGGCTCCCTAAATAAACGCGACGGTTCACCCAGTTGCTCCGCGGGGGGCGGAATACCTACATCATAAAGCGGCACTTTGTCGATTCCAGTCTTGACATTACAAAAATCGTGTCGGACGATTACGGCGCCTTGGGCTCGAGCCGTCTGTGCGGTTGGTCCCTTTGCGTTTGAGCTGCTGAATCGTTGTTTTGGAGCATGTTTTTATGCCGACGTCGTTGACCGAACTTTTTTCGCCCGCCTGCCATTTGTGTCCACGCCGTTGCGGCGCGGCACGCGACGAGGGCGCGCGTGGCGTGTGCGGCGCCGACGACACGCTTAAGGTCG
Organism: uncultured Collinsella sp.; assembly: GCA_905200715.1. Classification (GTDB taxonomy): domain Bacteria; phylum Actinomycetota; class Coriobacteriia; order Coriobacteriales; family Coriobacteriaceae; genus Collinsella. The sequence goes on from CAJKLK010000021.1 coordinate 11,308, forward strand.
CCCGCGCGGCGCTCCATATGTGGGAGGAGCCGCCCATCTCGGGTGAGGCCGGCTCGGGCACGATTTTCTTTAGCGGCTGTTCGCTCAAATGCGTCTACTGCCAAAACCACGAGATCTCGACGGGCAATTTTGGGCTTGAGATTTCGCCCGAGCGTTTGGTCGAGATTATGCTGGAGCTGCAGGACCAGGGCGCCAACAACATCAACCTGGTGACTGCGACGCATTATGCTCACCTGCTGCCGGCCGCGATTGCCGCAGCGCGGGAGCGCGGGCTGGACATCCCGATCGTCTACAACACGAGCGGCTATGAGCGGGCGAGTGCCGTGGCTGCCCTGGGTGATCTGGTTGATGTGTGGCTCACAGACTTTAAATATGCCGATGTCGGGCTTGCGCAGTCGCTTTCTCATATTAAGGATTACCCGCGCGTGGCCGTGTCTGGCCTGGCTCAGATGGCGCGCGAGATCGAGCGCCGCGGGGGAGAGCTGGTGGACGACGAGGGGCTCATGAAGCGCGGCATCATCGTGCGTCACCTGGTGCTGCCGGGTCATGCGGACGATTCGTGCCGTGTGCTGGACCTGGTGTGGCAGACGGTGGGCGACGTGCCGATTTCGGTCATGAACCAGTACACGCCCAATGCGCTCATGCGCGAGCAGGGCGGCGAGTTGGCACGCGCCGTGACGCGCGAGGAGTACGAGCAGGTGCTCGATCATGCCGACGACCTGGGCTTTACGACGATGTTCTGGCAAGAAGGCGGCGCAGTAGACGAGAGCTTTACCCCGGCGTTTGACACCACCGGCGTCCTCACCAGCGCAAAGTAGCGCGTTCGTCGATGATTTCCTGGGACGGGGATTAAAAAATCATCGAGAGGATTGCTTGCTCGAAAAGTTGTCAAAATGGCCCCGTCCCAAAAAGACTGGGTATTGGGCGTTGACAGTTGGCGAGCCGTAGGTAAAATATCGACTTGTCCTGGGGACGTAGCTCAGTTGGGAGAGCGCTGCCGTCGCATGGCAGAGGCCGAGGGTTCGACTCCCTTCGTCTCCACCCTTGGATTTGATAAGCCGCTGACATTGTGTCGGCGGCTTTTTTTAAAAAGAAAGGGCTGAACTATGGCCGAGCTTGAGTCCCAACCACTGTCTGACGAGGAGCGCACCGAGTTGGAAGAGCTCCGCGCCGAGAAGGCCCGCCGCGAGGAGCAGGAAAAGGCCCGTCGCGAGCGTGAGGAGCTGGCTGCCCTGCGTGCCGAGCGTGCGAAGGCCGAGGAGGCCGCCGCGAGCGTCGCATCCGCGCCCAAGCCCGCCCCCGCGCCCAAGCCCGCCGCCGCGAAGCCTGCGCCTGCCGCGCCCAAGCCTCAGCCTAAGCCTCAGCCTAAGAAAGCCGCCCGCCCCAAGCCCGTCGAGCCCAAACCGAGCCGTGACGAGATGACCTTTGCCCAGCGCATGGTCACCTCCAAGGAGCCTACGGGCGAGAATGAGATCCCCGGCATGGCTCCGGCTCAAAAAATCATCATCGTGCTCGCCCTCATCGCGTTTATCGTCTTTATGGTCTACACGATTACGGGCAGCATGGGCCTGCACTAACCTGTTCGCTCCGGGCTCCATGCCCGCACGTCCGCCTCGCCCAACCCTCAACCTCTGCACAACACATCCGAAAGGTCGCCCCATGGCTTTGACCGACATCTCGCATCCCACCGACATCGCAATGCTCACCGATCTGTACGAACTCACTATGGCCCAGGGCCTGTGGGAGAGCGGCAAGGCCAATGAGCAGGGTTGTTTTACGGCGTTTTACCGCGACCATCCCTTTGGCAGCGCGTATGCCGTCATGTGCGGCACCGCCGAGCTGCCCGAGCTTGTCGAGAACCTGCGCTTTACGCCCGAGGACATCGACTATTTAGCTTCGCTCCAGGCTCCGGCCGGCGGCGCGATGTTTAAGCCTGCATTTCTCGACTACCTGCGCAACTTCCGTGCGCACGTGAACATCGACGCCGTGCCCGAGGGCGAGCTCGTGTTTCCGCGCGAGCCCATGGTGCGCGTCACCGGCCCGTCGCTGGAGTGTCAGCTTCTCGAGACCGCGCTGCTCAACATCGTCGGCTTCCAGACGCTTGTTGCCACCAAGACGGCGCGCGTGGTACTGGCGGCCGATGGTCGCCCCGTCGCCGAGTTTGGCCTGCGTCGCGCTCAGGGTCCCGATGGCGGCCTGGCTGTTGCGCGCGCGAGCTACGTGGCGGGCTGCTCGTCCACGTCCAACGTGCTTGCCGGGCGCCGCTACGGCATTCCCGTCTTTGGCACTCATGCGCACAGCTGGGTGATGAGCTTCGATTCCGAGCTCGAGGCATTCCGTGCGTTTGCCAAGTCGAGCCCCAAGAACTGCACGCTGCTTATCGACACGTACGACGTGCGCGAGGGCTGCGAACATGCCATTACGGTTGCCAAGGAGATGGAGGCGGCGGGTGAGCGCCTGTCGGCCATCCGCATCGACTCGGGCGACCTCGCCAAGCTCTCCAAGTATGTTCGCGGCCGTTTTGACGCCGAGGGCCTGCCCTATGTGGGGATTTCGGTCTCCAACGATCTGGACGAGTACACGATTCAGTCGCTGCTCGACCAGGGCGCGCCCATCGATAGCTTTGGCGTGGGCACCAAGCTCGCGACCTGCTACGATCAGCCGGCGCTGGGCGGCGTGTACAAGCTTTCGGCCCGCCGCGCGAGCGACGCGGAGCCGTGGACGCCGGTGGTGAAGCTTTCCGAGCAGCCCTACAAGCGCACGATCCCCGGCGTGCAGCGCGTGCGACGCTATTACGATGGCTTTGGCGGCCCGGTCTGCGACATGATCTATGACGAGGACCATCTGGCGGGGGAGGGCGCCGCGCGCGGCAATACCCTCGTGGCCGTGAACGATGCCGCCCTGGTAACCGATGTGTCGGAGCTTGAGTATCGTGAGCTGCTGGTGCCGATCGTGCGCGACGGCAGCGCGGTGGCTCCGCGTGAGAACATCGAGGACGCGCGCGAGCGCTGTGCTTGGGCAATCGATCATCTGGACGCGGCTTTCAAGCGCTTCCTGTACCCGCAGACCTACGTGGTGGGCATGGAGCAGGGCCTGGCTCGGGTACGCGACGAGCTCGTGCGCAAGAACATGGCCGCGGCTTCGGCCTTCCCCTGGGCAAAATGATCCGCATGCGACGGAGGAAAACGGATCATCTTCCTGCTCGCCCGTTCGCCCGAACGCTCGACATTCGATTGGTTTGACGTATGACGACTTCTTATAAAACGATGGTGGTAAAGATCGGTTCGTCCACGGTGGTGGGCGCCGACGGCAAGGTCAACCGCGCGTTTATCGGTGGCCTGGCCGATCAGGCCGCGGCCCTGCGCAAGCTCGGCTGGCGCTTGGTCGTGGTGAGCTCCGGCGCCATTGCCTGCGGTTATCCCGTGCTGGGCTTCGACCGCAAACCGGTCGGCGATCTGCCGAGCCTGCAGGCATGCGCTTCGGCCGGCCAGTGCATTATCTCGTCGGCCTACGACGAGGAGTTCCATGCGCGTGACCTGCTCACCTCGCTCGTGCTGCTCACGCGCCACGACACGGCGCGCCGTACGTCCTACCTGCACGCGCGCGACGCCCTGCTGCGCTTGGTGGAGCTGGGCGTGGTGCCGGTCGTCAACGAGAACGACACCGTTACCGTCGACGAGATCAAGTTCGGCGACAACGATACGCTCGCGGCCCTCGTGAGCTGCTTGGTTTCGGCGGACTTGTGCGTGACGCTTTCGGACATCGATGGCCTCTACACCGCCAATCCGCATGAGGATCCGACGGCCGAGTTTATCCCGGTCGTGCGCAAAATCGATGCCAAGATCATTGCCTCGGCGGGCGATTCTTCCACATCGGTTGGCACGGGCGGCATGATTACCAAGATTCGCGCGAGCCGCATTCTGATGACGGCGGGCATTCAGAGCGTGATTTGCTCGGGCGAGGAGCCCGATGCACTCGTGCGCCTGGCTCGCGGCGAGAGCGTGGGTACGTTGTTCGATCCGCCGGCTGAGCGCCTGGACATCGCGCCCCGCAAGCTGTGGATCGCACTGGGTGACAAGGCGCATGGCTCGGTGACGGTCGATGACGGCGCTGCGAAGGCGCTGGTTAGCCGTGGTTCTTCCTTGCTTGCGGTTGGTATTCGCGAGGTCGATGGCGCGTTTGCCGAGGGCGATGTGCTTGACGTGTGCGACCCGAGCGGCATGGTTGTCGCCCGCGGTATCGCCGAGGCCGATTCGGACGTGCTAGAGCTTGCAGCCGGACGCCGTCAGGACCAGATTGCCAGCAACCGCCTGCTGGCAGACCTGGCCGAAAAGCCCGCGATCCATCGAGATAACTTGATTGTATTTGCTTAGGCCTCGACGCCGGGCGCCTTCGATCTGCAATGCACGCAGGGCGCAATTACCAGGGCAACTTTGCCCTGCCGCGCTCATGTCCGACCTGGTTGCCACGAAATTGGCCCATCTACTACGTTTAATAGGCTATCGGTGGCCATGCCAAGAATTGCAAAAAGAAAACCGCAGGTAGAACGCCTGCGGTTTTCTTTATTTATGGCATCTGGTTGGGCTATACGGGTGAAACGTAGTAGATGGGCCGGTTTCGTGGCGAAGGGCATCATCCGGCACTTGGGGACGTTCCTTTTGTGCCGGCAGGTGGGGACACTCCTTTGCTAGAAGATTCGGCGCAGGTCTCCGCGGTTGAGGGCTTCGTCGAAGAGATGCTTGAATACCACGCTGCCGTGTAGGCCGTCGTGCTCGAACTCGTTGGTCACCCAGGCGTGCGAGTTGCCCACGCGGCTGAGCGTGTCGAGCTGCATGCCCGAGTCCACGTACATGTCATCGAAGTACACCGCGGCCTGGAGCGGCACCTCGTTGCATGCCAGGCGCTGCGGGTCGTAGATCTTGTCCCAGCTGGTGTCCTCCATCAGCAGGTCCATCGCCGGCTTGAAGGGTTTGAGTTCGGGCATCTGCTCAAACATCCACGGGAACATGGCCTCGCCGGTAAACATGAGCGGGCGCGCGAGTGTGTCGAACTCGGCACGATGAGCTTTCTCTTCTGCCGCGGCCCAGTGAATGGGCGTGGTGTCGCCGTCGGCGTAGATGAACTCCTGAAGCGTCCAGTACAGCGGATTCGTGCGCGTGTTGGTGCGCTCGAAGGCGCGCATCAAAAAGCTATCGGATACTGAGGCACCGCAGCTCAGCGTGCCGTCGCCGTCAACAAACGCGTGGTCGATAATCCAGTGCATGCGCTCAAAGCTCGGCTTCATGCCAAAGTCGCTGCCCATAAGCTGCAGGCGCTCCACCGTCATTGGCGAGCCGTCGGGCAGCACGGGCTTTTGCTCCTCGAGGACATCTGCCAGGGCCGCCACGCGCTCGGCGTCGGCGGGGTAGCGGTCGTAATACTGCTGCGTCTTGGCGGCCATGCGCGGGAAGGTGTGCGCGTAGACCTCGCTGGCGCTCGCCGGGACGTGGGGGATGCCACCGCAGGTAAAGCTCGCCGCCACGCCCTCGGGGAAGAGCGACAGGTAGCTCAGCGTCAAAAAGCCGCCGTAGCTTTGGCCGAGCGTGACCCACGGCTTGCCGCCAAAGCCCACCAGGCGCAGGTACTCAAAATCGCGCACGATGGAGCTGGCGAGGTGGCGCTTGAGGAAGTCCGCCTGCGCGCGTGCGGCATCGGAGCCGGCCGCCGTCGCGCACTCGCCCAGAGCCGCGATCGTACGCCCGTCTACGCAGTTGCTGCGCCCGGTACCGCGCTGATCGGGCAGGACGACACGGAAGTGCTTGACGGTTTCCTCAATCCAACCGTCGCTCGTAGGCGAGAGCGGACGCGGGCTCTCGCCACCGGGGCCGCCCTGCAAAAACAGGAGCAGCGGCAGGTCGTCGTTGATGCGGTCGGGTGCGCAAACCACGCGGTAGAAAAGCTTGATGCTCTCGGGCGCACCGGCGATGGGCGCCGGCATGGCGCCGCGGCGCATGGTGCTGCCTACGGCCAGGAGCATCGGCTCCAGGCCGCGCCAATCCAAGGGGACGTCGATACTGTGGTCTTCGACATAGAGACCGGGGACGTGGTACGAAGTAATGAGCGCCATGTGATACTTCCGTTCGTTGCGGTGTTTCGGATTGACCAATTCTACCGCCGCGCGCGAGGGCATGCGCGAATCGGCTACCATGGTGGGCAAACTTCTAGGAGAAAGGGCCGTCCATGTCGGTCGATATAGCCACGTATGTCCACGATCTCGCCGTTGAGGCCAAGGCCGCTTCGGGCGCGCTTGCCGCGGCGAGTGATGCCCAGCGCCAGGAGGCCGTGCGCGCCATGGCCGCGGCGCTGCGCGATGGTGTCGACTCCATCGTTGCCGCCAACGAGCTCGATATGTCTGCCGCGCGCGATGCGGGCACCTCGGCAGGGCTCCTTGATCGCCTGTTGCTGACGCCCGAGCGCGTTGAGGGCATGGCCGCTGGCTTGGAGAAGCTCGCTGAGCTGCCCGATCCCGTGGGCCGCGTGCTCGACCATCGCGTGCTTGCAAGCGGTGTGGACCTTACGCGTGTGACTGTGCCGCTGGGTCTGGTTGCCATGGTCTACGAGGCGCGCCCCAACGTGACGGCCGATGCCGCGGGCATCTGCATCCGCACCGGCAACGCCTGCATTCTGCGCGGCGGTTCGCTGGCCTATCACTCGTGCGCCATGATTTCCGAGTTGCTGGCCGATGCGCTCGAGGCCAAGGGTTTCCCGCGCGAGGCCGTCTCGATGATTGAGTCCACCGACCGTGAGGCCACCGGCGAGCTCATGAAGCTCCGCGGCATCGTCGACGTGCTCATTCCGCGTGGCGGTGCGGGCTTGATCCAGCGCTGCGTTCGCGAGTCGCTTGTGCCGGTGATCGAGACGGGCACGGGCAACTGCCATATCTACGTGCATGAATCCGCCGACTTTGACAAGGCGCTCAACATTATCGTCAATGCCAAGACCCAGCGCGTGGGCGTGTGCAATGCCGCCGAGTCGCTGCTGGTCGACCGTGCCGTGGCGGACTCGTTTTTGCCGGCGGTCGTTGCCGTGCTGCACGACCACGGCGTGCTGATTCACGGCGACGAGGCTACGTGCGACGCATGCGCCGCCGCCGGGCTTGCCGAGGGCGACGACTATGTTGCCGCGACTGAGGAAGACTGGGGTCGCGAGTATCTGGCGCTCGAGATGAGCGTGAAGGTCGTGGCGAACGAGGACGAGGCCATCGCGCACGTCAACCGCTACGGCACCATGCACTCCGAGGCCATCGTTGCTGAGGACGAGGATGCCTGCGAGCGCTTCTTGGATGCGGTCGATGCCTCGGCCGTGTACGCCAACGCCAGTACGCGCTTCACTGACGGCGGCGAGTTTGGGCTGGGTGCCGAGATCGGCATTTCGACCCAAAAGCTCCACGCCCGCGGCCCCTTTGCCGCCGAGGCTCTCACCACCTACAAATACAAGCTCCGCGGCACCGGCCAGGTCCGTCCCTAAACCTGTTGCAAACGAAAAACCACCACAAAGGTGCCTGCCCCCTTTGTGGTGGTTTTGGAATTAGGCCTGGAAGGTGTCGCGATCGGGCGCGAAGGACTGCATGGCCGCGATGGTGCGATCGAAGAGCTCGGGAAGCTCCCAGCCCAGCATCTCGGCGCCCTGCGAAATTACATCGCGCGAGCAGCCGGCGGCAAAGCGCTTGTCCTTGAATTTCTTTTTGAGCGACTTGGTCGTAAAGTCCATAACGCTCTTGCTCGGGCGCATAATGACGGCGGCGCCGATCAGGCCGGTGAGCTCATCGCAGGCAAACAGGATCTTTTCCATCTGCAGCTCGGGCTTGGGCAGCGAAGAGTTGAAGTCTGACGTGTGCGTCTGGATGGCGCGGATAAGCTCGGGCGATGCGCCCTCGCCCTCGAGAATCTTGGCGGCATAGATGGTGTGGTTCATGGGGTCGTCCTCATGCTCCTCCCAATCCAGGTCGTGCAACAGACCGACGATGCCCCAAAACTCCTCGTTCTCGGGGTCGAATTCACGTGCAAAGTAGCGCATGGTACCCTCGACCGTCTCGCCGTGGGTGATGTGGAACGGGTCCTTGTTGTGCTCATTGAGCAGTTCGAACGCGCGGTCGCGGGTGATTCCGGCGGTAAGCGGCTCTGCCATAAGTGACTCCTTGTGCTCGTGGGTATCGCTAAGAATGAATACTACTAGAACAAGAATACCGCCACAAAGGTGCCTGTCCCCTTTGTGGCGGTATTTGGCAGGTTAGTTGAGGGCGGCTTGGGCTAGGCGGGCTTCGGCATCCTCCTCGGTGACGCCCAAGGCCACAGCGAACTCCTCGATGGAGCGGCGCTTGGCTTCCTTGAGTACGCGCATGTAGTAGGAGCTGGGCTTTTTATCTGCTTCCTCGGCCTGGCGAATACGGTGCATCATGGTTTTTGCCACGCGGACCGTCTCGGGCGCACCCAGCTTGAGCTGCTGCTTAAAGTGCGTCTCCTCGAGCGAGCTGTTGCGCTCGGTAAAGGTGTCACACTCCAGCTCGTCGTAGTGGCTCAGCAGGTGCTCGGCATCTTGCTGGGAGATGGCGGCATGCAAACGATCGGCCTGCGCCACGGGGTACATAAGGATCGTCTGCGCATGTCCCTGCTTGGTCTCGAGCAACAACATGGGCTGCGGCGTGTCGTCCCTAAAACCGACGACGGTGCAGACTCCCTGACCCGGATGAATGACGTGTTGACCGATTGAGAACATGCTACCTCCAACTTATACGAATTTACGTATGTCTAGAATACCACGCTGACGTGCGGAAACCCTTACTTTATGCAGGAAAAGCACACAACTCCGATAGGTTAGAGTATTCGATAAATAGAACGGCTTATCCATACGTTTATGCATTTTTAGAACGTGTATAAACTGCAGGCAAACCGCCAACTTTGTACAACCGCACAAGAGCGGTAGTCATTTTTGTGCATATGCAATATCTATTAGCTTTACCCTGCGACAGTAGCTACCGCTTGTGATAGAGTGCTACAAACTCTGGCTTTTGCCCTACGAGTGACCAAGAGCTCGGGGGCTTTAACACAAGGAGGATCTATGCCCGAGAAGATTGAAGAGCTGGTACGCGCTGCGCTTGCTGCGGCCCAGGAGGCCGGCGACCTTTCTGCATTTGAACTTGACGATTGCGCTATCGAGCGACCGGCTGACACTTCTCATGGCGAGTGGACCTCCACCATGGCCCTGAAGTCCGCCAAGCTGGCTCACTGCGCCCCGCGCAAGATCGCCGAGGCCGTCGTTGCCCATATGCCCGAGGACCCCGCGATCGAGAAGGTCGAGATCGCCGGCCCTGGTTTCATCAACTTCTACCTCTCCGTCGCCGTCAAGAACGCCATCTTTGTCGAGGCCCGCGAGAAGGGCATGGACTTCGCTAAGTCCAACGTCGGCGGCGGCCTGAAGACCCAGGTCGAGTTCGTCTCCGCCAACCCCGTCGGCCCCATGCATATCGGCCATGGCCGCTGGGCCGCGCTGGGCGACTCCCTCTGCCGTGTTATGGACCACGCCGGTTACGACATCCAGCGTGAGTTCTACATCAACGATCACGGCTCGCAGATGAACACCTTCGGCAACTCCATCAGCACGCGCTACATGCAGCTTGCCGACATCATCGCCAAGCAGGGCGTGGATATCGATGAGGCTCACAAGATTCTGATCGCCGACCGCGATGCCTTCGTTGCCGACGAGAACGACGAGCACCCCGAGACCCATCCGTACCAGGACAACTTTGCCGAGACTCTGGGCAAGGACTCCTACGGCGGCGACTACATCATCGACGAGGCTGCCGAGTTCTGGCGCACCGACGGCGACAAGTGGGTCGAGGCCGATCCGCAGGAGCGCATGGAGAGCTTCCGCGAGCGCGGCTACGTAAAGATGGTCGACAACATGCGCGACCTTTGCCACGCCGTCAACTGCGACTTTGACCGCTGGTTCTCCGAGCGCTCCCTGTACGTGAAGGACACCGAGGGCGAGACCGCCGGCACCTCTGCCGTCGACCGCGCTTTTGAGAAGCTCGACAAGATGGGCTACCTCTACACCAAGGACGGCGCCCTGTGGTTCCGCTCCACCGATCTGGGCGACGACAAGGACCGCGTCCTGATCAAGTCCGACGGCGAGTACACCTACTTCGCCTCCGACGTTGCCTATCACTGGGACAAGTTCCAGCGCGTCGACCACGTCATCGACATCTGGGGCGCCGACCACCACGGCTACATCGAGCGCGTCCGCTGCGTCTGCGACGCTCTCGGTTACCCCGGCAAGTTCGAGGTTCTGCTGGGCCAGCTCGTCAACCTGCTGCGCAACGGCAAGCCCGTCCGTATGTCCAAGCGCAAGGGTACCATGGTGACCCTGCAGGAGCTCGTCGACGAGGTCGGCTCTGACGCCGCCCGCTACACGCTCATCTCCAAGAGCTCCAACCAGATGGTCGACTTCGACATCGAGGCCGTTAAGAAGCGCGACAACTCCAACCCGGTGTACTACGTGCAGTACGCTCACGCCCGCGTGTGCTCCATCCTGCGCCGTGCCGCTGACGTTACGCCCGAGCAGGCTGACGAGATGGGCATGAAGGCCGTCGCCGCCAAGGCCATCGGTGAGAACGTCGATTACTCGCTGCTGACCGACCCGACCGAGCTCGCCCTTTCGCGTAAGCTCAACGAGCTCACCGACCTGATTGCCAGCTGCGCTCGCGACCGCGCCCCGTTCCGTCTGACGCACTTTGCCGAGGAGCTCGCCGGCGACTTCCACAGCTTCTATGCTGCCTGCCAGGTGCTGCCGAGCGAGGGCCGTCCCGTCGATCCCGAGCTTTCGCGCGCCCGTCTGGCCGCTTGCGACGCTGTCCGCGTGACGCTCGCTCTGGTGCTTACTCTCGTTGGCGTTTCCGCACCCGAGCAGATGTAAGCTGCGGGTCGTTTGACCGTGTAGGTTTGGTTTAGCTGAGCCTTAAAAGCCCGATCTCCATCGTGGAGGTCGGGCCTTTTGCGTTTGGCGGGGCTTTTTGGTTTGCTGGAAAATGCTACCAAATCGCAACTATAGCGGTTTACGGGGCTGAATCGCTGCCTGGCGACCATGGCGCCAATTGTGAAATTAAAACCGCAGGTAGACGGTTTATTGTTTCTTGAAAATACTGGATATGGTTGGCTCGCATCATTCTGGCTCTGTAATCCGGCATAGTTTTGAAAATTGTCCCTTGGGGGCGGAGGAAAACGGATTGATTTGTCTCGAGGAGGGGTGAAGCGATACTGTCCGCTACGATTTGGGCTCATCTCCTACGTTTGGACGCATATCCCGAACCATGACGAAAAGTGCGATATTAAAACCGCAGGTAGCGGGCTTGCAATTTTAGGAAGATCGAGGGAATGGTCAGGGGTCGCGGGTCAAACGTAGTAGATAGGCGCGTTACGTGGCGCGGCTATTCCGGATGCCACGGCTTCGCTCCTCTGGCGCGACATTTCAAGGTGCTTTTGAGGGAGAGTGTTCCTGATGACTGGGCGTTTAAGAACGTCCAATGACTAAGTTGCAGGTGGTTGCGGTTGTGTTACACTAACGCTGCGTATATGACGCAATCATCTCGATACAGATCAATGATGTCCGTCGGTATTTGACGGAGCTAGACTGTTTAGCCGCCCTGAAGGTTTATGCAGGGAGCATGTGATCACAGGGCTTGAAAAGAAAGTTGAGCAAACACTGTGTCTGATCAACAGCAAGAAAACGAAATAACGACGACGGCCGCTCCCGCTGCACCGGCTGCGTCGGACCAGGTCGTGATGCCTGCGCCGGTGCAGGCATCGGCTCCTGAGGCCTCCAAGGCTGCCCCGACAGCCGCGCCCGCTGCAGTCGAGAGCGCCGCGCCCGCACTTTCCGCCGCTGGCGATGAGGTCGCGCCTGCAAAGCCTAAGCGTACGCGCCGTGCATCCAAGCCCGCAGCCGAGGGTGTGGAAGCTGTCAAGCCCAAACGCCGCACCACGCGCACGACGCGAGCTAAGCGCACCGTTGCGGCCGACCCCGCCGCGCCGATTTCCGATGAGGTTGCACAGGCCCGTGCGCTGGCGCAGATTAGCGAGGCCCAGGTTGTGCGCGCCCGTCGCCGTGCTGCCGAGCGCGAGGCCGCGGCACTGACCGAGCTTGCAGCGCCGGTCGTCTCCGAGGCGTCTGCGGCCACCGAGGCCCCTGTCGCGGGACAGCTGACCGAGAAGCCGGCTCCGCGCACGCGTCGTCGTGTGGCCAAGTCTCAGCAGGATGCTGAGCAGGCGGCTCAAGAGTCCGGTGAAGCTCCGGCTCGTTCTGCAGTAGGGGAGGGTGCGCAGCCTTCTGAGTCTGCAACACCTGCCGAGGCCAACGAGGTTCCCGTTGTCGATCCCGCTCTTCGCCCGCACCGTCGCGGCCGCAAGCCCAAAGCCTTCGTCGAGGCCGAGAAGGCTGCCGCCGCTGCGGCCGCAGCCGCAACTCAGGGTGCTGCGGTGGCCACCGAGCCCACGCTCGTTGCCGATGCTCCTGTCCAGGACGCCGCAGTCACCGATTCCGCTGCCGAGGGCGAGCAGGCCGATGCCCGACCTGGTCGCAGCCGTCGTACCGCTTCCAAGCGCTCGACCAAGGCCAAGGGCGCAAAAAAGGACGTGTCCGAGGATGCCGCCAATGAGGTCGCTGGGGCAACCTCTGACGTCGCTCCCGAGACCGAGAGCGCCGATCAGCCGGCAAGCGAGAAACCCAAGCGCACGCGCAAAAAGTCCGCAAAGGCCAAGGCTGCCGAGCATCAGGCCGATGCCGATGCTGCTTCCGCCATCGATGGCAAGTCTGACGGCGAGGCCTCGAACAACGCCGATGGCGCTGCCTCTGACGGCGCTGCGCCTGCCGAGTCCGACGAGGGCAACCGTCACAACCGTCGCCAGCACAAGCGCAACGACGAGCGCAACGAGCGCAAAGACGAGCGCAACAACGACCGCCGCAACCGTCAGCGCGACCGCAAGCAGCGCAATAAGGAGCGCAATGCCGCCCCGACTGAGCCTACGCTTTCGCGCGAGGAACTCGCGGCCATGAAGGTCGCCGAGCTGCGCGAGAAGGCCAAGGAGTTCGAGATCGAGACGACCGGCAAGAAGAAGGCCGAGCTCGTCGAGGAAATCTACACCACCGCTGCGAAGGCCGAGGGCTTCCGCGACATCAAGGGCATTTTGCAGATTCGCCCGGACAGCTCCGGCATCATCCATGCCCACGGCTATATGAAGTCCAGCGACGACGCCTTTGTTCCCGCATATCTCATCCGCTCCGCACGCCTGCGCACGGGCGACGTGATTGAGGGCTCGCTTCGTCCCTCGCGTGGCGGCGACAAACGCGCCGGCCTCGCCAAGATCGCGACCGTTAACGGCATGGATCCCGAGCAGATTCGCAATCGCCCCAAGTTCGGCGACCTTACCCCGGTCTATCCCAATGAGCCTCTGCGTATGGAGCACGGCAAGGATTCCATCACCGGTCGCGCTATCGATATCGTGTCGCCGATCGGCAAGGGCCAGCGTGGCCTGATCGTGTCGCCGCCCAAAGCCGGCAAGACCACGATCCTCAAGAAGATCTGCCAGTCCATCTCTATCAATAACCCCGAGGTGCACCTCATCTGCCTGCTCGTCGACGAGCGCCCCGAAGAGGTCACTGACATGCAGCGCTCCATCAAGGGCGAGGTCGTGGCTTCGACCTTCGATATGCCCGCCGACAACCACACTCGCGTGGCCGAGCTCGTCATCGAGCGCGCCAAGCGCATCGTGGAGCTGGGCGGCGACGTCGTGGTGGTGCTCGATTCCATCACGCGCCTTGCCCGTGCTTACAACTTGGCCGCGCCCGCCTCGGGCCGCATCCTTTCGGGCGGCGTCGATTCGGCGGCTCTGTATCCGCCCAAGCGCTTCCTGGGCGCAGCCCGTAATATCGAGAACGGTGGCTCGCTCACTATCCTGGCTTCCGCCCTTATCGATACCGGCTCCAAGATGGACGAGGTCATCTTTGAGGAGTTCAAGGGCACCGGTAACATGGAGCTCAAGCTCGACCGCGACCTGGCCGATCGCCGTATCTTCCCGGCCATCGATCCCGTTGCCTCGGGCACGCGCAACGAGGACCTGCTGGTCGACGAGCAGATGCGCCCGTTTGTCTTTGGCCTGCGCCGCATCCTCGCCGGCATGAACAATACCGAGCGCGCGGCCGCGTCGTTTATCAAGGGCCTCAAGGGCACCAATACCAACCAGGAGTTCCTGGTGCGTTCGGCAAAAAAGCACAGCGATTACGAGCAGACGTTCTAGGCCGTCCGCCGCACGCGACAACAACCATAGACATGCCAGAAGGGCCGGGGTTTAGATCCTGGCCCTTTTCGTATAGCCGCTCGCCAACGATTATTGACCTCACGACCGGCAAGCAGCGATTTTCCCGTTTCAATCCCGCTTCGTCGCTTGCATTCCCCAAGGGGGTTTCGCATAATAGCTGTTAAGCTTCGCGACGGAAAACGCAGATGAAACGAACCACATACCGTTGCTTTGGGGCATAGCCCCGCTTCATCTTCTCTCGCGCAGCCAACTGAATGATGCGATTTGGGTGCTGGAAGATGGGGAGAGCTCATGGCTTCTTCTGATGCAACACAACGAGCAGTCCTTGCTGGACTTTCCTGCGGAATCGGCCTTGCCGCTCCCGTGGTGATGTATGCTGCCACGCTGCCGTTTTCGTCGGTGAACGAGACGGTCGTCGCGGGCGCTGTTCCCTTTGCCGTGGGTGCGGTGGCGGGCGTGGGTATCTATGCCGCCTCGCTCGGCATTTCTGAATATCGCGCGCAGCATGCCGAGCGCCTGTTCCAGCCCGACGCTATGGGTGGCGCTGCGAACGTCAACCAGTATCAAGATGAGTTCCAGACCGCTTCGATGCCCGCCCAACAGCAGTGGGCTGCCCCTCAGGGCGTTGCTACTGCGGCTCCTGCCGTTCAGGCAAACGCCGCGCAGTCCTCTTCGGTTTTCTCCGGCCTGACCGGTGCCTTTCAGCGCCGTCGTGCCGACGATGGCGTCCCCACCATCGCCCGCGCCGCAGACGCCATGAGCGAGGCCGACGCCTGGTCCATGATCGACAGCATGCTCGACGACGACTCGCCGGTCAGCTGCGATCCTGCGCGCTCACGCGACGTCTACCAGGTCGCTATCGACGAACTCACCTACGGCGGTAAGACCGGCTCCTATAACCGCGATGACATCGCTGCTGCTGCGCGCGCCGTTTCGGGCTCTCATGCCGCCCCTGCGGGCAGCACGGCCGCCTTTGTGGCGCTCGTGGCTAACGCCGCCAACAACGCCGCCACGGCTCAATCCGTTACGTATGACACTGCCGTGCCCGTGACTCCGGCTGCCGCCACCGCCGCCGACCCCTACGCGGACGAGCCGCTGGCCGTCGACGAGGAGACTATTGCCGCCCGCCGTGCTGCCGAAAGCTCGCTGTGGGGCGCCCCTGCACAGCAGCGGGCGGCGGAGGCGGTGCCGTACAACGCGAACCTTGCCAACATGCCGATCATCAGCGACGCCTCTGCTGCGGCTATCGATCTCGATGACCTTGACGAGCCGGTCATCTCGAACGACATGCCGTATGTGGTCGCTGCCCCGGTCGATGTCCCGGCCTCCGCGTCCCAGTCCGTCGCAGTCGACGAGCCTGTCGATGCGACTCCCGAGGAAGATGTCCCCATGGCCGATTATTCGGGCCACGAGGGCATGTGGGCAGCCGCTGCCGCAATTTTGGACGAGGTCGTCGAGCCTGCTCCCGTTGCCGCTCCGGTGTTTACGCCTACTCCTCAGCCCGCTGCCCCCGCTTACGTTGGCCGCCACAGCGCCGTGTTCCCCGAGGATACCGCCCGCATTTCGCGCGAAGGTATCGAGCGTGCCGAGGCCATCGCCGCTGGCATTATGGAGAACCGTCGTCACGAGCGCGTCAATCAGATTCTCGAGGAGGAGATCGACCGCCTGCAGTCTGCAGCGGTGAGGCGCACGGGCCGTGCCTATCTGAGCGTTATCGAGGGTGGCACCGCCAGCTTTGAGCCGCTCTGTGCGGAGGCATAACTTCTTCATGCTTAAGCTCGATCGAAAATGGGCGGTCGCGACCTGCCTGATGGTGCTGCTCATCTGGGGCAATTCGATGGTTCCCGGCACGGGGTCCGGTTCATTGAGCCTGTCGATTATGGAGGCCGTTCGCGGCTTTCTGCACGGCATGGGGCTTCCGTATGAGTGGGTGACCAACTTCATCATTCGCAAGTGCGCGCATTTTGCCGAGTACATGGTGCTCGGTATTCTTGCGACGCACGCTTTCGATATCGAGGGCCGTCGCACCTTTGACGTGCTGCTTCCCACGGCGGTGTTCTTGCTGCTGATTCCCTCGATCGACGAGACGATTCAGCTCTTTGTGCCCGGTCGCGCCGGTATGATCACCGACGTGATGATCGACTGCTGCGGAGCGATGACAGGCGTTGTGCTTCGATATCTTCTACGATCGCTCATATGTGCCAAAAAGGCCGCCTAGGACACATTGCTTGGTCCTAGGCGGCCTTTCTCTGTTTGGGGGCTTATACGGGGCGTGGCGGCGTTATCCCGTAGGATGGGATTGCTGGACGTTGTGATGCCCTTGTGGCGCGCCTACTGCTGAAGCGCGGCGGCACCCAGGGCCAGGCAGCCCATGATGCCCTGCTTGCCCTCGAGGCTATTGTTGACAATGTAGGTGTCGATATCGTTGACCTCGGGCGTGACGATGTAGCCGTTGAGCATCTCGGCGCACTTTTTGCGGGCAAGCGGCACAATAGGGGTGTGATCGGCAACGCCACCGCCGATGATGATCTTCTGCGGGGCATAGCACAGCGTGTAGGTCATGAGCGCCTGCGCCAGATAGCCGGCAAGCAGGTCCATGGCCTCTGGGTCGTCGGCCATCTCTCCGGCGCTCTTGCCACCCCAGCGCTTTTTGACGCCGGGGCCGGCGATGAGGCCCTCGAGGCAGTTGTCGTGGAAGGGGCAGCCGCTGTGCTCGCCGATGGTGTCACGCGGGTCGCGTGTGACCAGGATGTGCCCGGCCTCGGGGTGCATCATGCCATGAACGAGCTGGCCACCAGAGAGGACGCCGGCGCCCACGCCGGTGCCGATGGTCAGGTAGACCACGTCGGTGAGGCCCTGCGCGCAGCCAAAGGTGACCTCGCCCAAGCAGGCGACGTTGACGTCGGTGTCGTAGCCTCAGGGAATATTGAGCTCGTTTTGGATGGTGCCCAGCAGGTCAAAGTAGCGCCATGCGGTCTTGGGCGTCTCCAAGATCTTGCCGTACTGAGGCGAGGCGGGGTTGACCGCGGTGGGGCCAAAGGCGCCGATGCCCAGGGCGGCAATGCCTTTGTCTGCAAACCATGCGTTGACGGCCTCGACGGTCTCCTGTGGGGTCGTGGTCGCGATCTGCTCGCGTTCCAGGACCGTGCCGTCCGCATAGCCCGTGGCGCACACCATCTTGGTGCCGCCGGCTTCGAGCGCTCCGATAAGCTGCTGTTCTGCCATAGTATTCCTCTCTCTGGGACGAGTTGCTCCGTGACTAGAGTATAGAGCTCTAAACCATTTAAGAAAGCGCTATAAAAAGATGCCCTGCAACGCGGCGGGCGGTGCGGGGCATCTTTGGTTGCTTTAGTTGCCGGGCCGTCCTTACCCGCGCGGCTTGATTTTATCACGCAGGGACTTGAGGTTTTCGATCGCGGCGTTGAGCGTTTCGTCTCGCTTGGCGAAGTGGAAACGAATCAGGTGGTTGACGGGCTCGCGGAAGAAGCTCGAGCCGGGCACGGCGCCCACGCCAACCTTGGAGGCGAGATCCTCGCAGAAGTCGAGGTCGCTGTCGTAGCCAAACTCCGAGATGTCCATCATCACATAGTAGGCGCCCTGCGGTACGTTGTGCTCAAGACCGATGCTATCGAGCCCTTGGCAGAACAGGTCGCGCTTGGCGGTATAGAGGTCGAGGACCTCATCGTAATAGCTGTCGTCGAAGTTGAGGGCGGTGACGACGGCCTCCTGCAGGGGAGCGGCGGCGCCCACCGTGAGGAAGTCGTGGACCTTTTTGATGCGCTCGGTGATCTGGGCCGGGGCGATGGTGTAGCCCAGGCGCCAACCGGTGATGGAGTAGGTCTTGGACAGCGAGCTGCAGCTGATGGTGCGTTCGAACATGCCGGGCAACGTGGCCATATAGACGTGCTCGTGGGGCGCGTAGACGATGTGCTCGTAGACCTCGTCGGTGATGCAGTAGGCGTCGTACTTTTTGCACAGGTCGGCAATAAAAGTGAGCTCCTCGCGCGTAAAGACCTTGCCGCAGGGGTTGGACGGGTTGCACAGGACGATGGCCTTGGGGTCGTTGTCGCGGAAGGCCGCCTCGAGGACCTCGCGATCGAAGTCGAACGTGGGCGGGTTGAGCGGCACATAGATGGGCTCAGCGCCCGAGAGAATCGTGTCGGCGCCGTAGTTCTCGTAGAACGGCGAGAAGATGACGACCTTGTCTCCGGGGTTCGTGACCGTCATCATGGCGGCCATCATGGCCTCGGTGGAGCCGCATGTGACCACGATGTTCTCGTTGGGGTTGATCGGCATGCCCATAAAGTGCTCCTGCTTGGCCGCGAGCGCCTCGCGCATGGCCTGGGAGCCCCAAGTGATGGAGTACTGGTGATAGAGCGGCTTGGGGTTGGCGGCGATGGCACGCAGGCTCTCGAGCAGCTGCGCTGGAGGATCGAAGTCAGGGAAGCCCTGCGAGAGGTTTACGGCGCCGTACTTATTAGAGATGCGCGTCATGCGGCGGATGACCGAATCGGTAAACGTTGCCGTGCGATTGGAGAGTTCTTTCATGCTTGTCCTTTCGAGCATTTGCAGTGGGGCAAGTTTACTCCTATGAAACCGGTGGGAATTGCTCGAAACGCGCTCGAAAAACTCTTTTCAAAATTCTTGAAAATTGGGGCTTGCATCGCGTGGCGTTCCTTGCAATAATAGTCGAGCGCGAAGCGCACAGGACACGGTGGGTGTAGCTCAGTTGGCTAGAGCGACGGGTTGTGGTCCCGTAGGTCGAGGGTTCGAGTCCCTTTACCCACCCCAGTTCTTGCTTCGTGTTGATATCGGGTCGTTAGCTCAGTTGGTAGAGCAGGGGACTCTTAATCCCAAGGTCCAGGGTT
>CAJKLK010000022.1:0-26009 GCA_905200715.1 uncultured Collinsella sp.
CCGTCGATAAGGAATGCGACACCAAGGCGATGCGCGATGAGCTTATCGCGGCAAAGATTGTGACCAAGATCGAGGGCAGCGGCATTAACGGCCGTCCTGCCTTCTACACCATCAATGCCGAGATTCATGATGCCCAGGAGCAGCCTGTCGAGGATTCCGTTGAGGTGTCTGCTGCGGAAGAAGTTGCCTCGCGTGAGCATATCGATACTGACGAGCTGCTCGATGAGCATGTCGTGCGCGCCTTTACCGCCAAGGCGGGCCGAGGCGGCTTTGGCGGAGGCGGAAAGCGTGATGCGCAGCGCCGCGCCCAACAGGAACGTTTCCGTCTTGCCGTGGCTCAAAAGGATGGGGCCGTTACCGAGGTTGTTGAGAACGAGCCTGTCGCCGAGCCACAGGAGCCTGTGAAAGAGCAAAAGTCCGCTGAGCCTCAGGAGTCCAAGCGTCGTCGCGGTGCGCATTTTAAGGCCGAGCAGCAGGACGTTGTGCGCGAGGCCGAAGAGGCTGCCGAGGCTGCGGACGATTCCGAGAAGCCGGCCAAGAAGGCCTCAGACTCGTGTCGTCCCGGTTGCGGCTTTGCAGGCCGCGCGTACCCCGTAAAGCGTCAGGAGAAGGTCAATCAGGTTCCGGAGGTGCAGGCCGAGAAGGCCGTGAAGCCTGCCGAGTCGGAAGTTCGTGAACAGAAGCCTGTTGATGGGCGGACTGTGTCCGATACGGAGACTCAGGGTCAGCAACCTGCGGTTGAACAGACGGGGGAGGGTACTTCGAGCAAGCCTCGCCGTCGTCGTCATCGTGGCGGTCGCGGCTCTAACGCTCAGGATGCCGCCGAGAATGTAGCGCCGCGCGACGAAGATGCGAAGGTGGATGCTCCGATGGAACAGCCCAAGCGTCAGCCGGCGAAGGAGGGCAAGCCCGAGCGTTCGCAGAAGCAGGCGTCTACTTCGAAACGTGAGCGCAATGTCCAAGGCGATTCTAAGCGCAAGTCTCAGAAGAGGCCCGAGTCTGCCGCAGCAGATACGGCCGCCCAGCAGGCTGAGTCGATTACCCATGGCGAGGTTTCGGCGTTTGCCCTGGCCCGCGTTCTGGGCAGGCAGCTGCTCAAGGTTGTCCCCACGCCTACGGCGCTCTCCAAGATCAAGGAGCAGCAGACCCAGATTGTAAGGGTTGAAGGCAAGGACGGTAAAAAGACGCCGCAGCGCGCTCAGCACAACGAAATGTCCAATCGCAAAATTGCCGAGGAGATTGCGATTATCCAGGCATGGATTGAACAGAACCGCGGTGCCGATACGCCGGTTGCCTCGCGTCGCCAGCGTGCCTACCAGATCTTCAACGACGAAAAAGCCTTCGACGGCAAGCATGGTGAGCGTCTGATCAGGCGCATGACCGAAAAGGGCATCAGCATGCAGGCAATCAAGGTTGCCCCCAACCGTCCGGTGCACTTTACGGGCTTCTTTACGCTGGGCGCCGACAAGCCGTTCATTATGGTCGAGAACCTGGATACCTACGACGAAATCGTCAAGCTTCTGCGTGGCCGCAAACATGCCAAGCTTTTTGGCACTAAGGTGGGCGGCGTGATCTTCGGCGGCGGGTGCAAGGCGAGCGTCTCTCATGCGCTGGATGATTATCTGGCTGAGATCGGCTACCGCTTTAGCTATGTCTACTACGTGGGCGACATCGATCGCGAGGGTGCGCGTATCGTCGAGCAGGCCCGCAACGCCAACGTCGTTGAGATTCGCCTGCATGCCGGCATGTACCGCGCCATGCTTGCCGAGCACAAGCGCCGCGTGAAGGCCGGCGGCGAGTGCGAGCCCGCGGCTGCCAACCAGGGCGTGCCGCAGAACTTGGCGGCGACGATTAAGGATCTGCCCATGGTTACGCGCGTGCAATTCCGCAACGTGCTGCGTGAGGGTGGACGAATTCCGCAGGAGATTCTGATGACCGCCGACTATCGGGATGGCGACTCGGGAAGCTTCGACCGCATGCTGAACAATTAAATTCCGCCGGTCCCGGGAGAGCGGGGACACCGGCTTAGGTTTCCTGCTCTACAGTCCTGCTCACGACGGAGGCCACATTAAGTGGCCTCCTGTTCGTGCGGAACTCGCGATAAACCTAAGCCGGTGTCCCCGCTCTCCCGGGACCTGTGGTCACTTGGTTGTTGCATGCGGCTCGCTTTTCGGAACTGGGCTGATATTTTCTAGATGTAAGGCGCTCTTGGTCCTAATGGGCTTGGGGCGCCTGTCTTTTGAAGGTGGATTTTCCCGTGCTGGACGAGAAGTTGTGTTGCCTTGCGGGTTCGAATCCCTCCGCATGCCCACAAGAAAGCACCCTGGGCCGTTATGGGCTCAGGGCGCTCAGTTTTAATGGCTGGGACGGAGGGATTCGAACCCCCAACAGCCGGCACCAAAAACCGGAGTTCTACCGTTGAACTACGTCCCAGTATGGGTGTTGCCCAAAAGCAACTCGTTTAGTTTACCTAATCTGCGAGGGCATCGCAAACGCCATCGAGCAGGCGTACCGCGAGTGTCTGGGCGTCGCTTGCGGTGAAGGTTCCGTTGTAGCGCGTCATACCCGTGAGCTCAATGCGGATACGCGCAGGCTTTTGTTGCGCGGCGACATTGGCAGTGCGGATGCGCTGCGCCAGGTTGTGGCACTCGGCGAGGGCAATCGTGGCGCGCGGCGCTGCATTTGCGGGCAGCTCGTCGCTTGCGATCTCGAGCACCAGGTCAACGTCGGTCGGAACCTCGGAGTCGCAAAGCATCATACCGCTGTTGTCGGTCGTCGCCGTGGCGATGTTCCACATGCGCGATGCAACGCTACGCGCGATGGGGTCCTCACCGATGACGGCAATCTGGAAGCGTTCGAGCACGTTGGCCGCGCGGGCAAAGCCGATGCGCGATTCGGCCTCGGTCACCGAAGGTTTACCCTCCCACACGTGGTGCAGGCGGTTGATGTAGGCGTAGGTATCCTGGAAAGCCATACCGTCGGCAAACAGACCGACGTTTTCCTGGAACTGCTGAAGGGCCGCCTCGGTGTGAGGGCCAAAGTAGCCGTCGTCCTCGCCGCAGGCAAAGCCCAAAACGTTGAGCGCTTTCTGCAGGGCCTGCACGTCGGCACCATGGAAATTGGGCATGCGCAGATAGAGCGTGCGGTCGCCCAGCTTATACGAGGCGTCGACTAGGGCGCTCCAGCAGGGGATATCGACAGCACAGCCAGCGGCAAGGCCGCTATCGAGCCTAAAGGTGCTAACGGCCTGCTCGGTGGTGGTGCCAAAGCGCTTGTCGGCGACCTCGGTGTCATCGATTGTATAGCCGAGCTGCAGAAGGCGGGACTGGACGTCCTCGACGGCTGCTCCCTGCATGCCCGTTGTAATAGGTTCCATGAACGAACCCCTTTCGGCGTACCATTCGTACTATTTGAGCGCGTGTCGGATAGACAACGCAAAGGGATGCATAAACATGCACTCAACAGTGTAGCAAGTTGTACCCAAATACGCTGCTGACAGGTTTTATAACCCCCGCTAGTTAAGGCGCTCCACAAAGAAATCTGCCATGGAGAGGAACAGTTCACGTGCATGCGGGTCGAGCGAAACGTCCTCGATGGCCGCTTTGGCCTTGGCGGTCAGGTCGAGCGCATAAGTGTGGGCGTAATCGATAGAGCCGGTCTCCTGGAAGATCTCCACGGCGCGCGCGAGCTGCGCGGGGTCCTCGGTGCCCGAGGAGAGGATTGCTTCAATCTCGTCGTGATGGCGCTTATCAGACAGGGCGTGCACGGCGACGAGCGTGCGCTTACCCTCGGTGATGTCGGTGCGGAAGTCCTTGTTGGCGGCCTCCTTGGTACCGATCAAGTTGAGCAGATCATCTTGAATCTGGAAGGCAAGGCCCGTGTGCAGGCCAAAGGCGCGTAGCGCCTCAATTTGCTCCTCGCTGCCTCCGCCAATGATGGCTCCGGTGGCAAGCGGCGTGGCTCCGCTGTAAAACGCGGTCTTGTGCGTCGCCATGTCCAGGTAATCGTCGACCGAGATGTCGAAGCGTGCGTCACGGACCCAGCCCAAGTCGAGCGCCTGACCCTCGATGGTGCGGACGATCATCTCGGTGAGCTCGTGAAGTACGCGCAGCTTTACGCCTGCCTCGAGCGTTGAATCGTCGAGAACCGTCTTGGTGACCATGGTGAGCGCCAGGTCGCCGCAGTTGATGGCAAGCCCCGTGCCCTCGGTAAGGTGCATGCAGGGCTTGCCGCGGCGCAGCTGACCGTTATCGGCGATGTCGTCGTGGATGAGCGCACCCGACTGGAAATGCTCGATGGCCGCCGCGGCGCTGCGGGCGCCCTCAAAGCTGCCGCCCACTGCGGTTGCGGCGAGCATGCAGATAAGCGGGCGGTGGCGCTTGCCGGCGTTGGCCGTAAAAGCCGAGAGCGGCGCGTACAGGTAGCGCTCGATATCGGCAGAGGTCGCCTGTCCGTCAAAGAACGTGGCCAGATAGTCGTTGATCTGGTCAAAGTGCTGGGCTAAAAAGCTAGTAAACGGACTGGACACGGGTTCTCGCATTCTTTCTTAGGTTGCATCGTTGCGGTGTGCAGATACCATATTGCCACATTGGAGTTGCCGGCGCGTCTGTTTTGGCGATTTGGGGAAACGGGACGCGTTCGCGTGCCGGCTGCTTATATAAGCCTAAAGTGCTCGAGCGCCTTGACGACGCCATCTTTGTCGACCGAGTCGGTGATGTAGTCGGCGCGCTTTTTGAGATAGTCCGGCGCATTGCCCATGGCGATACCGACATCGACGGCGTTCATCAGCGAGACGTCATTGCTGGCGTCGCCGATGCCGTATACGGTTCCGTGGTGGGGGTCGAGGGTGTCGAGTACAGACTGGATGCCCCCGCGCTTCGTGCATTCGCGGGGCGAGATTTCGGTTACCTCGAGTTCGAGCTCGTTAAAGCACAGCAGCGGCTCAAGTGCCTTATCTTGAGCGATGTGGTTGGCGAGCGATGTAGACATCAAGATCTTGTAGGCACTGTAATGTTGCAGCTGCGTGACTGCGTCGCCCAGGGTGCGCGCGTATCCGGGGGCATCGGGGGCATCGGCACTCATACGCACGACGCCGTTGAGGCCCTCAAAGCGGATGACCTCGCCCGACTGCTCAAGGTAGGGGGCAAGACGCTGCAGCATACTGGGCGTCATCGACAGATCGCGAATTGCGTGTCCGTTGATCTCGGCGTAACCGCCCGCAAGACAGACGATGCCGGTCCAGGGCAGCTCAAGAAGTTTGGGGTGGATGCAGCTGAGGGTGCGCCCTGTGCAGATAAAGGCCATGTTGCCGTTGGCGACGAACTCGCGGATTGCCTGCGAAACCGCCTCGTTGGGATAGGGGGAGAGGTCCCGCTCGTCTTCGGGAAGGTCTTGGGCGAGCCTGGGGTCTTGCCACGCGAGCGTGCCGTCAATGTCGAAGAAACAGATATCGCCGTGCTTGTGGGTTGGGCTGGTGGCAGGGGAGGCCGAGGTGGTGGGCACAAATCCCGGCTCGAGGCCCATGATCTGGTCAAAATGCTCTTTAACGCGGGGAACGGAGATGCCGATGATCACCTGGGCGGTCTTGCCCGTAATGATGAGGCCCTTGGCGCCCACCGCGACAAACGACACGTTATCTGCAACGATGGAAGGGTCTGCGACCTCGACGCGCAGGCGCGTGGCGCAGTTGGTTGCGCCCACAATATTGCCAACGCCACCTAAAAGCTGAATTACCCGCTCAGCGAGGACGTGATCTTGATCGGATCGACTATTGACCTCGTCATTGGGAGATTGCTCTTTAGCAAAGCCGCTTTTCGTTAAACGATCGATTGCCGCGCGATTGGCGACATGATCCTCGCGGCCCGGCGTCTTAAGGTCATGGATCAAGATGAGTGCTCGAAAACTAACAAAAAAGATGAGGCTAAAGGCAAGGCCGATACCGAGCGCCAAAAGATAGGCACCGGCATGCGTGCGCATGAGCGGAATAAAGTTGAAGGCTGCCATCTCCATGAGGCCGCCCGAGAAGATGCCGACGATGCCAAAGAGATTCATGGTTGTGGCAAGGCAAGACGATAAGACGGCGTAGAGCAAAAAGAGCCCGGGGTGGGTGAACATAAAGAGAAACTCGAGTGGCTCGGTAACGCCGCAAACCACCGAGGCGATGATGGCGGGAACAAGGATGACCCTGAGGCCGGCGCGGCGCTCGGGTTTTGCGGTGGAGTAGAACGCGGCTGCGATGGCAGGAAGGCCAAAGAGCTTGACCCAGCCGGTGGCGGTAAAACCGGCCCACGGCGCAAGCTCATTAAGGGGGCGCGTGCTATGGGAGAGGATGGGGAGCAAGCTGCTCCACGTGGCGTAGATGCCGTCGTTAATGACCAGGTTGTCGTAGTAGATCGGCATGTAGAGCAGGTGGTGCAGCCCCATGGGCTCGAGCGCTCGCTCCAAAAACACAAAGATGCCCACGCCGAAGGGGCCGACGCTCGTAAGTGCATGGCGCAGCGTTTCGGTCATTGCGTATACGGAGGGCACGATGGCGGCCGAGATGGCGGCAAGGGCGAGCACGGCAAAAAAGCTGATGAGGTAGACCAGCGAGGAGCCCGAGAAGGTACCGAGCCAATCGGGAACCTTGGCGTCGTAGAAGCGGTCGTGGATCGCAACGACGATGGTCGAGACTGTCAGCGGTCCGATAATGCCGGTGTCGAGCGTCTTGATGCCGTCAATGACGGTGATGCCGGTGGCAGGGGCCAGGGGCGAGGGATACATGAGGCCCAGGTTATTGCCGCTGATCCCGATCATTTCACTCAAAAAGAAGCAGTAGGCAAAATAGGCCGCGAGCGCCTCGAGGCAGCAGCGCGCCGGTTGCTTTTGAGCAAGGCCGATGGGCAGCGCGATGGCAAACAGGAGCGGCAGACGCTTGAAGACCGTCCATGATCCGCGTTGGACGATGGTCCAAAAAAAGTACCAGGGCGTTCCGTATACGGCGAGGTCACCGACGATGTCTACGGTCGTGGCGAGGGCGGAGATGCCGACCATGAGGCCTGATATAGAAAACAGCATGGCGGGCGCGAACATGGCTCCGCCAAAACGTTGGATTTTCTGCAGCATAATATGCCTTCCGGGTGCAACATGCTGTGCGAGCAAGAACGTTTAAACAATGAACTCATTGTAGAGGACTGGCTGCTTGCCGCATTGACGGTTTTGATTCGGTCCGATTTGGGTTTCGGGGGAACCGTCGACGGTAAATAATCCGTGCTTTACCGATAATCGGTTTGAACAACTCCAAGAAATGCTATCGTGCCTAGCCATACATATTCATTAGAGGTGAAGTCATGCCAAAAGCGATTTACGAAGGAATCTACCGCGAGATCCGTTCGCGCATCATTAACGGGACCTATGCGTTTCAGGAGATGCTGCCAACCGAAGCCGAGCTGACCGCGGAGTTTGGCTGCACGCGCAATACCGTTCGACGCGCCTTGAGCATGCTGGCCGACCAGATGTTTGTGCAGCCTATACACGGCAAGGGCGTGCGCGTTATTTGGCTCAAGGGCGAAACCGACATGCTGGGCGCACTCGAGGAAGTCGAGTCGTTTGGCGAATTTGCAAAGCGCAACAATGCCGTTGCATCGACGGACGTTAAGTCCTTTGAACATTTGATTTGCACTGAGCAACTCTCTCGTCGCCTGGGCTTTAAGGTGGGCGAGGAGCTGATTCGCGTAGTGCGCGTCCGTAGCCTTAACGGTAGTGCTCGCCAGGTGGACCACGGCTATTTTCTGGAGTCGATCGCCAAAGGCCTGACGCCCGAGATCGCCGCAAAGTCAATTTACGACTATCTGGAGCACAAACGCGGCGTCAAGGTGATGGCGAGTCGCCGTACGGTGAGTGTCGAGCTCGCCAACGATGAGGACTGCAGCTACTTGGACCTTGGCAAATACAACTGTGTCGCCGTTATGGAAAGCCAGTCGTACACCTCGGACGGCATCTTGTTCGAGGTCACGCATGCCCGCACGCATCCCGAGATCTTCCACTACCGCGTCAACTCCAAGCGATAGCCGGCTAGCTCGCAGCCTGACGAGACTTATGCCCTCAAAGCGAAAACGCCCGGTCAAACCGACGATGCATCGGTTTGACCGGGCGTTTTCTCTGCATTCAATAACAAATAATTGTTTATACAAAACTTGTCAAGCATCAAGTTGAAATTACCGTTCACCGAAGTTTTTCTACCGCTCTAGTAATACTTGTTCAAACAACTAGCCAAATAGCGTATTGTACAAATCAGCAAAAGGGGCCAAGTCCCCGAGCCAATCTCCGAAGGCGGCGGCAAAGGGTGCCGCCACGGTGTGAAAGGGTGGATTGTAATGAAGAACGAAATGAGCAGAAGGCAGTTCCTGGGCTTCGCTGGCTCCGCGGCTGCGGTTCTTGGTCTGGGCCTCGTGGGCTGCGGTGGCTCCGCCGGCTCCGGCTCTGCTGCCTCTGGTGACGCCGCCGAGGTCTACTTCCTCCAGTTCAAGCCCGAGGTCGATAAGGAGTGGAAGGAGATCGCCAAGGCGTACAAGAAGGAGAAGGGCGTCGAGGTCAAGATCGTGACCGCCGCCTCCAACACCTACGAGGAGAAGCTCAAGTCCGAGATGTCCAAGAGCTCCGCTCCGACGCTGTTCTAGGTCAACGGCCCCACCGGCCTTAAGAACTGGAAGGACTACTGCGCCGACCTGTCCGATACCAAGCTCCGCGGTGAGCTCATCGATGACTCCCTGGCGCTGCAGTCCGACGGTAAGGATCTGGGTATCGACTGGGTTCAGGAGAGCTACGGCATCATCTACAACAAGGAGCTCCTCGAGAAGGCCGGCTACAAGGCCGAGGACATCAACTCCTTCGACAAGCTGAAGGCTTGCGCCGATGACATCCAGGCCCGCAAGGACGAGCTCGGCGTTGACGGTGCCTTCACTTCCGCCGGTATGGATGACTCTTCCAGCTGGCGCTACACCACCCACCTCGCCAACCTCCCGCTCTACTACGAGTTCGAGAAGGAGCACAACCAGGAGGACGACGAGATCAAGGGCGAGTATCTCGACAACTTTAAGCAGATCTTCGACCTGTATATCACCGACTCCACCTGCGATCCTTCGCAGCTTGCCTCCAAGACCGGCGACGACGCCACCAACGAGTTCGCAACCGGCAAGGCCGTCTTCTATCAGAACGGCTCTTGGGCCTATGCTGATCTCACCAAGGCTGGTATGACCGACGACCAGCTCGGCATGCTGCCGATCTACATCGGTGTTGACGGCGAGGAGAACCAGGGCCTGTGCTCCGGCGGCGAGAACTACTGGTGCGTCAGCTCCCAGGCTTCCGAGGATGCCCAGAAGGCCACCGAGGACTTCATGTATTGGTGCGTCACTTCTGACACCGCCACCAGCATCATCGCTGACAAGATGGGTCTGACCGCCCCGTTCAAGAGCGCTAAGGAGACCACCAACGTCTTCTCGCAGCAGGCCGTTGCTATGGCCAAAGACGGCAAGAAGACCGTTGCCTGGGACTTCGTCTACATTCCCTCTGAGGAGTGGAAGAAGAACCTCAAGCAGGCTCTGATCGCCTATGCTGCCGACAACAGCAAGTGGGACGGCGTCAAGAACGCCTTCGTCGATGGCTGGAAGACTGAGAAGGCTGCTTCCGAGTAAGCAGTTGCTGCCCAAGCTATCTGATTAGCGACAGGGGGCGGGCAGACGTTGGTTTGCCCGCCCCCTGCATATTGAAAGGACCCTTTTATGGGCAAAGCACTCAAGCGCTGGTGGCCGCTCTTTATGCTGCCCACGTGCCTGGCGTTTATGATCGGGTTCGTGATCCCCTTTATCCAGGGCTTCTATCTCTCGTTCTGCCAGTTTATTACCATCAACAACGCGCATTTTGTCGGTATCGAGAACTATGTGCGCGCACTGTCCGATCCGCAGTTTGCCACGTCGTTCTTCTTTACGGTGGCGTTTGCCTTCCTGTCGACGGTGCTCATCAACGTGATCGCCCTCGCCATTGCGCAGGCGCTTACCCGCAAGGCGCTCAAGGGCACCAACATCTTCCGTACGATCTTCTTTATGCCTAACCTGATCGGCGGTATCGTGCTGGGCTACATTTGGCAGATTTTGATCAACTGCCTGCTCTCCAACGTGGGTGCCCAGCTTATCGCCCTTAACTCCGCTGCTGGCTTCTGGGGTCTTATCATCCTGACCCTGTGGCAGCAGGTCGGCTACATGATGATCATCTACATCGCTGGTCTGCAGTCCATTCCGTCCGACTACATCGAGGCCGCCAAGGTCGACGGTGCTACGGCATGGCAGACATTTTGGAAGGTTAAGATCCCTAACCTGATGCCGACCATCACCATCTGCCTGTTCCTGTCCATCACCAACGGCTTTAAGCTGTTCGACCAGAACCTCGCCCTTACCGGCGGCGCCCCCGCGCACTCCACCGAGATGCTCGCCCTGAATATCTACAACACGTTCTATTCGCGTGCTGGCATCGCATGGCAGGGCATCGGTCAGGCCAAGGCAGTTATCTTCTGCATCCTGGTCGTTGCTATCTCTATGATCCAGCTTAAGGCCACGAGGTCCAAGGAGGTGCAGCAGTAATGAAACGCGATAAGGCTATCAACCGCGCGCTCTCGATTTTCTTTACGATCCTGTCGCTCGCGTGGATCTACCCCGTGTTCATGATTGCGCTCAATTCCTTTAAGAAAGCGACCGCAATCAGCACCACCACGGCGTTCGATCTGCTCACGCCCGAGACGTTCAACGGCCTTGCAAACTACGTGCACGCCCTTAACGAGCAGGGATTTGCCTCGGCATTTATGTACTCGCTCATCATTACGGTCACGTCGGTCGTGCTGATCTTGCTGTGCTGCTCCATGTGCGCTTGGTACGTGGTTCGTGTCAACAACAAGATCTCGAACTTCTTCTATTACCTGTTCGTGTTCTCGATGGTCGTGCCCTTCCAGATGCTCATGTTCACGCTGTCCAATTTGGCGGACCGCATTGGCTTTAACACGCCGTTCAACATCTGCTTTATCTATCTGGGCTTTGGCGCTGGCCTGGCGGTCTTTATGTTCGCCGGCTTTGTAAAGAACATCCCGCTCGAGATCGAGGAGGCTGCCATGATCGACGGCTGCAACCCGGTCCAGGTGTTCTTTAAGATCGTCCTTCCCATCATGAAGCCCACCTATCTTTCGGTTGGCATCCTCGAGACCATGTGGGTCTGGAACGACTATCTGCTGCCCTACCTTACGCTCGACTCCACCAAGTACAAGACCATTCCTATTTTGATCCAGTACTTCCGCGGCGGCTATGGCCACGTCGAGCTCGGCCCCATGATGGCCTGCATTATGATGGTCGTTGTCCCCATCGTCGTCATGTACATCCTCTGCCAGAAGTACATCATCGACGGCGTGGTGGCAGGTGCCGTCAAGGGCTGATGCCGTAACTGTTTTGCAAGTTTCTGCGGCGCCCCTCAGCGCGGCGCCGCATATCGAAAGGTAAAGACATGGCCGAGATCGTTCTCAAACATGTTCAGAAGGTGTATCCCAACAACGAGTCCAAAAAGAAGGGCTTCTTTGGCAAAAAGAAGAAGACCGAGGAGAAGAAGCACAACCTCAAGGTTACCGAGGACGGCGTGCTCGCTGTAGAGGACTTTAACCTCACCGTTCACGACCAGGAGTTCATCGTCCTCGTTGGCCCCTCTGGCTGCGGTAAGTCCACGACGATGCGTATGGTCGCCGGCCTGGAGGACATCACCTCGGGTGACGTGCTCATCGACGGCAAGCGCGTCAACGACGTCGCTCCCAAGGACCGCGACATCGCCATGGTGTTCCAGAGCTATGCTCTGTACCCCAACATGACGGTGTACGAGAACATGGCGTTTACGCTTGAGCTCAAGAAGGTCCCCAAGGACGAGATTGACCGCAAGGTTCGCTCCGCTGCCGAGATTCTGGGTATTACCGAGTATCTCGACCGTAAGCCCAAGGCGCTTTCGGGCGGCCAGCGTCAGCGTGTCGCTATCGGCCGCGCCATCGTGCGTGATCCCAAGGTCTTCCTGATGGACGAGCCACTGTCCAACCTGGACGCTAAGCTGCGTAACCAGATGCGTGCCGAGCTTATCAAGCTGCGTCACGAGATTAAGGGCACTTTCATTTATGTTACCCACGACCAGACCGAGGCTATGACCCTTGGTGACCGCATCGTGGTTATGAAGGACGGCGTCGTCCAGCAGATCGCCACGCCGCAGGAGGTCTTCAACCATCCCGCGAACATCTTCGTCGCCGGCTTCATTGGCGTGCCGCAGATGAACTTCTTCGATGCTCAGCTGGTGCGCTCGGGCAACGGCTTTACCGTCAAGACCGACGACATGAATGTCGCGTTGGCCCCCGAGACCTGCGCTCAGCTTGCTCTTAACTGGGACGGCGGCGACGTGAAGGAGATCACGGCTGGTGTACGTCCCGAGCAGATTCTGCTTGCCGACAAGGGCGAGGAGGGTGCGCTCCAGGGCACCGTCGAGGTGACCGAGCTCATGGGTTCGACCGAGCATGTCCACGTGACCGCTCCCGATGGCCAGTTCGTCCTGATCATCCCCGTTGTCGACCTCGAGGCCAAGGGCGCGCTCAAGGCGGGCGACCCCATCTGGTTCAAGTTCGAGAAGAACGCGACCCATCTCTTCGATAAGGTGTCTGGCAAGAATCTTATCTAGGCCCGGTGTATCCAGGCCCTCCCTTTGGGCGACTGCGGTATTGCCATCCTTTTGCCGTGGTCACATATAAGGCTCCCCTCCCGTCCACTGGGCGAGAGGGGAGCCTTTCTTTGTGTTGGGGTTGTCCATCTACCAGTTTGTCTTGATCTGTAACAGGAGGAGGGCCAAAGTCGGTCTAGATGTTACAGATCGAGACAGCGCCGAGCTGCCTTTCCTTTTATCTCGATCTGTAACACGAAGGACTGATTTCGGCAGTTACCTGTTACAGATCGAGATCTTTTTAGCCGCCTTGCCCGTCTGTCTCATTCTGTAACAGGTGGACCCAATTCCAGCGGTTATCTGTTACAGATCGAGATTGTTTGGCCGAGGCGGCTCACAGGGGCAACGCACGGGCACAAAAAAGGAGCCGTGTTGCCACGACTCCGTTCCTCAAGAGGATGGGTAAGGGGAATGGGTTAGTCCAGGTGCCAGATCTCGTCGTTGTACTGGGAGATCGTGCGGTCGGACGAGAAGGTGCCTGCGTTGGCGATGTTGATCAGCGCCTTGCGCATCCAGGCATCCTGGTCCTCGTAGTCGGCCAGCACGCGCTCCTTGGTCTGGATGTACTCTTCAATGTCGAGCAGGGCCATAAACCAGTCCTTGCCCTTAATGTCGTCGTGCAGGCGCTGCAGGCGCTCGGCGTTGCCGGTCGCCATAAAGGCCGGGTTGGTGATGGAGTCCACCAGCAGCTTGATGCCGGGCTTGCGGTAGAGCGCGCCGGCGTCATAGGTGCCGTCGGCATAGAGCTGCTCGACCTGCTTGGACGAGGCACCAAAGGTGTAGATGTTCTCGTCGCCGACGAGCTCGGCGATCTCGACATTGGCGCCGTCGAGCGTGCACAGGGTTAAAGCGCCGTTGAGCATGAATTTCATGTTGGAGGTGCCGCTCGCCTCCTTGGAGGCCAGGCTGATCTGCTCGGAGATGTCAGCAGCGGGGATCACGCGCTCGGCAGCGGTGACGTTGTAGTTCTCGATCATGACAACCTGCAGGTAGGGAGCCACGTCGGGGTCGTTTGCAATCCACTGGGACAGCGTCAGGATCAGGTGAATGATGTCTTGGGCGATGGTGTAGGCAGGGGCCGCCTTGCCGCCAAAGATGATGGTGACGGGGTGCTTAGGCTTATTGCCGTTCTTGATGTCGAGATACTTCCAGATGATGTAGAGCGCGAGCATCTGCTGGCGCTTGTACTCGTGGATACGCTTGACCTGAACGTCGATGATGGCGTTGGAGGGAATGGTCACGCCCTGCTCGAGCGCCATAAACTCGCGCATGATGGCCTTGGCCTCGGCCTTGGTGGCGGCCAGGCGCTCAAGAACATCTTTGTCGTCAACGAACTTGGCGAGTTTGCTCAGATCGCCGGTGCTGCGCCAATCGGTGCCGATCACATCGTCGAGCAGGCTGGCAAGCGCGGGGTTGGCTCCCTGGATCCAGCGGCGGAAGGTGATGCCGTTGGTCTTGTTGGAGAACTTCTCGGGATAGATCTCGTAGAACGGGTGAAGCTCGGTGTCCTCCAGGATCTTGGTGTGCAGCGCAGCGACGCCGTTGATGGAGAAGCCAAAGTGGATGTCCATGTGGGCCATGTGTACGGTGTCGTATTCGTCGATGATGGCGACGCGTGGGTCGTCGTGCTCGGCCTTGGCGATCTCATCGAGCTTGACGATAATATCGGCGATGGCAGGGGAGACCTTCTGCAGGCTGGTGAGCGGCCACTTCTCGAGCGCCTCGGCAAGGATCGTGTGGTTGGTGTAGGCGACCATGGAGCGTACGATGGTCACGGCCTCGTCAAACTCAATGTCGTGCTCGGTGGTGAGCAGGCGGATGAGCTCGGGAATGACCATGGTGGGGTGCGTGTCGTTGATCTGGACCACGGCGTAGTCGGCCAGATCGTGCAGGTTGCTGCCGCGCTCGACGGCCTCGTCGATGAGGAGCTGGGCGGCATTGCTCACCATGAAGTATTCCTGGTAGATGCGAAGCAGGCGGCCCTGCTCGTCGGAATCATCCGGATAGAGGAACAAGGTGAGGTTCTTGGCGATTTCGGTCTTGTCGAAGTCGATGGAGCTGCCGGGGACCAGGCCGTCGTCGACACTTGCCAGGTCGAACAGGCGCAGGCGGTTTTTGGTGGGCTGGCCGTAACCGGGCACATCGATGTTGACGAGCTTGGAGGTAACGGCAAAGTCGCCGAACTCAACAGTGTAGGAGCGGTCGTCATCGATCAGGATGTCCTGCTCGCCGAGCCACTCGTCGGGGACGGCCTTCTGCTGGTTGCCGACAAAGCGCTGGCGGAACAGGCCGTAATGGTAGTTGAGGCCCACGCCGTCGCCGGTAAGGCCCAGCGTGGCGATGGAATCCAAGAAGCATGCGGCCAGACGGCCCAGGCCGCCGTTGCCGAGCGAAGGCTCGACCTCAAACTCCTCGATCTTGTTGAGGTCGTGGCCTGCGGCGACGAGCTGGTCCTTAACCTCGTCATAGATGCCGAGGTCGATCATATTGTTGATGAGCAGCTTGCCGATCAAAAATTCGGCAGAGATGTAGTAGAGCTTTTTCTTGCCGTTGTTGAGCGGACAGGCGGCAGAGCGCTCCTGCACGAGCTTGACCAGCAGCTTATAAATACGACGGTCATCGAGTTGCTCGAGCGAAGTTCCAAAGGACTGCTCGGCGAGTTCCATGAGGTTAATTTGGGGCATGTTTTCTCCTGTGATGGGTTGTTTCATGTCTGCAATTCATAAGAAGCCCGCGCGAGGGATTGGAAGTGGCCTCGCGCGGGGAAAACGGACGCGTCCGCACGGTGGGGTAGAGTCGGGCGCGGTGGCTCCTATTGGGGAAGCTCAATTTCGGCTTCCGACGGGATGCGGAAGTAGGTTTCGGTCCAGCCGGTGAGCTTGTGCTCGAGCTCGCGGGTGATGGCGCCATCGAGCATGCGCCAAGTCCAGTTGCCGCCCAGGGTGGCGGGGGTGTTGATGCGTGCCTCGTTGCCCAGATTGAGCAGGTCTTGCATGGTGTAGATGCAGGTATCGCTCACGCTGGCGGCGATGGTGCGGTTGAGTGCATCGGCCATGGGTTCGCCGGCCTGCTGGTGGGTGTACAGGGCCGCCTGCTCGCGCTGACGCGGGGTGGCCGTTCCCTCAAACCAACCGCGCGCCGTCTCGTTGTCGTGGGTGCCCACATAGGCGACGGTGTTGGCGATGTAATTATGCGGCAGGTAGTACGAGTTGGTGCCCTCAAAGGCGAACTGCAAGATCTTCATGCCGGGGAAGCCCGAGTTGTCGCGCATGTCGATGACGCCGGGGGTTAGGAAGCCCAGGTCTTCGGCGATGATGGGCAGCGTGCCGAGCTTTTCCTCGAGCGTCTTGAAGAACTTGAGGCCGGGGCCCTGCGTCCACGAACCGTAGGACGAATCGGGTGAGGAGAACGGCACTTCCCAATAGGCCTCGAAGCCGCGGAAGTGATCCAGGCGGATGACATCGTACATGTCGAGGGCGGCGCGGATGCGGCCCTCCCACCAGGAGAAACCGTCGGCCTCCATGGCGTCCCAGTCATAGATGGGATTGCCC
Organism: uncultured Collinsella sp.; assembly: GCA_905200715.1. GTDB lineage: Bacteria > Actinomycetota > Coriobacteriia > Coriobacteriales > Coriobacteriaceae > Collinsella. Next base: position 16,311 of record CAJKLK010000022.1, read on the forward strand.
CAGTACTGGCCGGTGGCAGAGAACTGATCGGGCGGCGTGCCAGCGACACTCACAGGATTACCGGCGGCGTCGATCTTAAAGAGCTCGGGCGTAGCCCACATCTCGACGGAGTCGCGCGAGACATAGATGGGCAGGTCGCCGATGATAAGGATGTCGCGCTCGTTGGCATAGGCCTTGAGGCGGCTCCACTGGCGATCGAAGAAGTACTGCGTCATCTGGTGATACAGCATGCGCTCGGGATGGTCGGCGCAAACCTTGCTGCTGGCGCCGCCGCGGCAGCGAAGCTCCTCGTGCCACTCCCAAAACGCCCTAAGGCCGCACTCCTCCTTAACGGTCATAAACTCGCAGTAGGGGATGAGCCAGTCCTCGTTGGCCTGGATAAAGTCATCAAAGTCTGCAGGCTTGTTAGTCGCAAAGCGCTGGGCGGCACGGTCGAGAATCTGACGGCGACCGCCAAAGATAGCGCCGTAGTCGACGTTGGTGGGGTCAGACCCCAGATACACGCCGTCGATATCGCGCTGCTCTAGATAGCCAGCTTCGATAAGCTCGGCAAAGTCGATAAAGTTGGGGTTGCCTGCGCGGGCCGAGAACGACTGATAGGGCGAATCGCCATAGCTCGTCGTCGTGAGGGGCAGAATCTGCCAGTAATGTTGTTTGCACGATACGAGGAAATCGACAAAGTCGTAGGCGTTCCGGCCAAAGCCGCCGATGCCGTAAGGCCCGGGCAATGACGAAACGGGCATCAGAACACCGCTTGCACGCTCCATGGATGCACTCACCGTCCTTTTGAATAAGGGGCTGCGCCGTAGATGGATAGACGGCTCGTCCCGAGTTTCCATTTCTATTGTCCCTATTGTAGAACATGTTGTTTAAACATGTATATAGAGAATGAAAAAGTTGCCGAATTTCGGTGAATGGTAGTGCGCCATAAAGACGATATGAGCAGAACAATGTGAGCCCCTGCTTCGTATCGTCTTTTGATTCGTGGGCCAAGGCTGACAATGGTCGTCGTCATTAAAATCCGGCAGCCAGCCAGGTTGCCACAATGCGAGACTGGCTCACAATGCCACATGTTGCCTCTATTGGCCTTGAGGTGCACGCCCGCAGCATCAAAGGATGCGCCTTCAATCCGTTCACGGGCGAGATCGGCGGGAAGCCCCTTCTCCTACGACCCCGCCTCCGTCGCCGACTCGATCCTTTCTATCGAGTCGCCCGGGGCAGTCTACGAGTCCGGCGTCACCGGCTTTCCCTTCTGCAGGGAGCCGCGCTGCCTCGGCGTGGACTGCGTCATCGGCGCGGTCTCCAAGATGCAGAGGCCCGCGGCCGACAAGCGACGCAAGACCGACAAGCGCGACGCCGAGTTTTCGGCCAAGCAGCTCGCACTGCACGAAATCGTCGAGGTCCACGTCCCCGACTGCGAGTGCGAGGGCGCCAGGGACCTCTCCCAGGCCCCCGCCGATGCCCGGGAGAGGTTACCGTGTTACCGTCAAGCAGCGCCTCTCCAAGTACCTGCCCAGGAATGGGCAGTGCCACCCCGGCGGAGACGACCAGAGAAGGAGGCTCGGGACGTGGACCAGGGCGCACTGGGCCTGGATCGAAGCCGCGGAGATGGCCGACCCCACGGCCCAGCAGACCCTCGACTGCTATAAGGAGCGCGTCAAGCGGGCGGTAGACGAGAAGAAGGACCTGGAATCCAAGGTGGAGTCCCAGTCGGAACAGCCCCGATGGAAGCCGACGATGGACGTGCTCAGCTGCATGAAGGGCATCGACGTCGTCATCTCCGCTGTTAGTGTTAGTGTATTTTTCACCGTTCAGTTTAATGCTACCACTGACAGTTGAAATGCCTGTGGAAGGGATAGCCTTGTTGGACGGGGACTATTCGTGATAGTATCGCGCCGCAACATCGAGGCGCGAATCGCCCATGTGGTGGCAGTGCGAGTTTCGTGAGGTGTGGTGTGGACGGGACGCAGCGTTTTATGGGTCTGGCCGGTCCGACTGGTGTGCAGTTCTGTCGGGCCGGCCGAGATTGGTGAAGAGATCGCGTTGTTGAATGAGCGAATTTTACAAGCAGCTCTTCAAGGCGCTCTGGGCGTTGGCTAGGGCTGCGCAGTCAATCGCATGCAGCGATAGGCGAGGTGATTGCTCGATGGGTTGGCGACTAGTTTTGTGCCGTACTTGCCTCGGTGCCGTCGTTATCTGCCGAGTACCAGAATGCGTAGGCCGCAACGACGGCATCGTAGACGGCTGCAACTACGTTATCCACGACGGCTGCGAAGTTGACTACAACGGGAATGGGGCCGGTTTTGGAATCCATCTTCTCTACTTCTGGGGTCTCGTACATGGGAACATCTCCTTAGAGTTGGGACAGGACGCTCAGGTCGCCTAGATCGTCATCGATTAGGTCGATATAGAGGTCGCCGTCCATATTGATGTCTGCAATCAACGATGAGATCTCTTCCATCTCGTCAATCGAGTGCATGCGATTGGCCAACGCGGTAATAACGGGTTTATCCCAAACGGTTGCCATTCCGGCATCGTAGTATTCCTGAAGACTGTGTTTGCGAACGTTTCCAATGATGAGAGGTATATAGGGGGATACGACGATATCGCCATTGGCGTGGATGGCCACTTGGTCAAATTGCATCTGCAGCTGGGGGAATCTGACCAAGTGGTCGATGGGGTCGCCCCACTCAAACATGAAGTAGCCTCGATAGCCTGGATCGTATCGAAGGTCGTTGATCGTGTTGACCAACCGACGGTATTGATTATTTGAAGGGCGAATTGTGCGGTTTTTTCGGGCTCTGCCGAGGAGCATAAGTGGCTGACTCGAAGGTCAATTCGGTCGGTCCTGCTCGACGATTTCAGCTTGTCCCGGAGCATCGTGCAAACTGGTTTGAAATCGTCGACATTAAATGATGTTGGACAAAAGGCAATCGAAAGGTGCAGCGAAGTTTCGTTCAGCGTGATATCGATGGCGTCTAGTACCCGGTCGTATAGCCCCGGGAACCCCCGCATATGTTCATGAGAATCACGTAGGCCATCGAGGCTAAACTGTATGCCGTTTAAACCGGTATGTTCGAGCTCATGCAAAGTAATTGAGCTTGCGAGCAGTCCGTTTGACACGAGGTTGCATTTGACGCCAGATGCGCTGAGCCGCCGCAAGGATTCGATGACAAGGAATGGACTGGAGTGATGGCGATGTCGGACGTTGTGGTTCCAATGGTGGGGTCATGCCTGCTGCTGGTGTTCGGAATAATGATATATCGAGGCAAGCTCACGGGATTGCTTGCCGGAATGTCATTGCTATCGGGAGAGCGTTTAGAGGAGGCAAAGCGGACGGCCGAGTCTCTAGGCGCAAACCGAGTGGTGGGGGCGTCTGTAGTTTTCTCCGCAATATGCCTTTTTCTCTCGTCCCTTTTTCCGGACAAAAGGGCTATTCTCGGCCTGATGGTGGCTGCCGTTATAATCGCCGCGCTTGCCTATGCAAATAGGGGGCCTATTCGTATGTATATAAAGGTGAAATGGAATCCTGGGCACCGCAGCCCGAGATAGTGTCTTGAGCAAGGATTAACAACAAGGGATATATGGGAGCGATTAAGCGGCGAACATATTCAGTTTTGGATAAAAGGCCGCTTGATGGGAGCTGGCATGTTTAAGAAGACGGTTCACGAGTTGTTTCGGCGTAAAGGGTCACGGCTTTTCGTGATTCTCATGCTGGTTAATTTCGCTCTCTCGTGCATCATGCCCGCCTTAAACGGTGGGTTTGTAGACTTTCTCGTGACGAATAGGGACCCATCTCGCGTCGTATGGTTTGCGGCCTTTGTTGCGGGCATAGGGATATCGGCCTCCTTCATGTCGCATGCGATGGGCGTGAACGTATCGCGCGTCATCTTGGAGATGACGACGAGACTGATGGGGACCACGTGTGAGTCGTTTGAACGGGGGCCCCTGGAAAAGGGGGAGCAGGCGGATCCATCCTATACAACGCAGAGGGTGTATGCGGATTCGAATGCGGTGTCATCGTTTGTCGTGAACAACTTCCTGACGATCGGGCTTAACGTCGTTCTGGTTGTGTTGATATGCATCATCCTGTTTTCGATCAATCCGGTGTTCCTGGTGTTAAGTGCATGTTCGCTTGTTGCGTACTTCATTTTATTCAGGGCGTTGAAAAAGCCGCTGTACAACAGCTCGCTTGCGAACAAGGAGGGGTTGAGCAAGCTTTTCGCGTCCGTGAGCGGCGAGCTGTCGCAGTTGTTTGACATTAAGTGCGATGGCGCATATGACCAGAGCGCTCGGACGCTCAAAGGGGTATTCGAGGGGTACTACCCGATTTACATGAAAGCAAGTAGGGTCTCGAATCTGGCCACCTCGAGCGACGGCCTGATCTCATCTGTGTTCCGGGGAGCGTTGCTTGTGATCTCCGGAATGGAAATATTAAGCGGAAGAATGAGCATTGGCGAGTTCACAATGGTGAACTCGTATTACTCGATGGCGTTCGGATGCTTCAAATATTATTTGAATTATTTCAAATCGTATCAGGACGCAAGGGCCTCGTTCGACCGATTGGGGGCTCTGACGGAGGACGCCGAGGACCGCGGCACCCTCACGGTTGGGCACGTGGAGAGCATATCGTTGTCCAACATCGCGTACCGATACGCGGGAAAGCCCTACTTGTACCGCGATCTCTCCGTGGACGTCGAGAGGGGGAAACCTATGCCATTACCGGGCCGAACGGATGCGGCAAAAGCACGTTTCTGAAGGTGCTTCTTGGACTATATTCTGCTGGGGGACATCGGGCTTTGGGGTCGGTGCCATATGAAGAGCTCGATATGGAGACGATCCGACATGACCTGTTTGCGGTGTGCCCGCAAAAGCTCTTTATTCCGAATGAAACGGTGGAACACTATCTTGAGAGGGCATCGATTCGGGGAACGGGCGAGCATCTCTGCGAGCTTGTGCCGAGTTTCTGCCGAACCGTCGAATCGTTAAAAGGTAAGAATTGTAGGGACCTTTCTGGTGGAGAGTATCGGAAGCTAAGGATAATCTCAGCACTTTGCAGGCAACCGGAAGTGCTTGTGTTTGACGAGCCGACGAATGATTTAGACGAAGAAAGCCGTCGGGAGTTCACGGAGTATGTCTCTCGAAACCCCTTTAATCAGCTAATTCTTGTTGTAAGCCACGATCAGGATTTGATTTTGGCATGCGATAAGAAACTGGATTTGAATTTCGACTCGAAAGATGGGCAATGCTGATGAGAAACGCTTGGAGTTCGGGATTGCGCGGCGTGAAGCGACCCTCTTCTTATCGAGTTCGTTACAATGTAGGAAAAACAGTAAGTAAGAAGACCTCTGATTGCTTTAGGAGGAGCTGTGGTGAATAGCGCCCAGAAGATCGATAAGTCCATCCAGAAGATGATGACTCTCGGAAGAAGGCTTGGGATTCTGTTTACGGCGCTGTTTATAGCGGTGTGTTGCTGTTCGGTGGTGGTGGTTATTTCCATTGGGCTTATGGCTGCTCAAGGAAACCTATATGATCCATCAAAGACGGTTTCCGTAGTGGTTCCTTTGATGTATCTTCTGATTTCCGGAGGGGCCACATGGACCCTGCGGGGAATCAGCATGGACATGGCTCATGGCGAATCGCCCTTTACCCTTTCGCATGCTCGAAGAATCTCGATTATCGGGTGGCTGTTTGTTGCAGCAGCAATAGGTGACCTCTTGTTTTCTCCGGGGTTTCTTTCGATAGTGATTGGCCCCTTCGACTTGCTGGGGAACGCCTATTCGATGTTTGAAAACCTGGCCCTGCCCATAGATATTGGTGCTGTGCTGGGGGCCGTTTGCTGCTTCTCGATTTCTGCGATATGGCGCTACGGAGCTCTGCTTCAAGACCAGACCGAGGATTTGGTGTGAGGGGCGGCATGGACTATCTGATTATTGAGCTTGAAAGCTTATTGCTTCGACGCGGAAAGACGAGTACGGATATCATTCGGGCGACCGGGCACACACCGGCAAGTATCTCAAAAATACGAAATGGCAAGGTGAAGGCAATTAGGTTAAAGACATTGCTGGATATTTGCGTAGAGCTTGATTGCCAGCCTGGCGATCTTATTAAGCGCGTCAACGAAAGAGAACTTGAGGAACTGGCGACGCGGCGCGCCCGCAACGCGCTGAGCAGGGCGACCGCGACGGGTGATGACCCGGTCCTGGAGTCAGATCATGTTTACGTGGTCGATCTTAGAGACGACTGAGGCTGGAGAATAAAAAAGTATTGAGCAGGTGCAGCCCGTGAAAACAACGGTTTTCACGGGCTGTTCATTCAACGTCCTGCAGTGGCCTGTATTTCTCGCCGCGTCACTGGGGAACGAGAGAGTCATTTCCTGTGCTGGATGCAGGGGGGTGCTTACCTTGTGTAATATATAAATAAGCTTATATTGAAATATGATACATATCGAATTAGAATAACATTATCAATTCGGTATGCAAGGAAAGGAGGGAGAGATGGATTGGATTAACGAGCCGGAGGAAGGCGTTGCACCCGCGTGCGGCAACTGCTTCTTCTACGCGCACGGGGGATGCACGAAGAGGTGCCCCAATCAGTCCTGCACGTTCCGTTTCTAGGGGGCAGAGATGAACTGGCTTTCTACCGCGAAAGGAGGGGAATGAAATGGAATGGATTACCGAGCCGTCAGCCGGGGCTGAGCCCATGTGCAACAATTGCTTCTTTTACGCGCACGGCAGCTGCAGCACCAAGTGTTCTTCACAGGAGTGCACTATCCGCTTTTAGCGGATAGTGCACGCCGTACGGCGTGCACAGACTGTTCAAAGATATTTTGGCCAGCAGCGCCTGAGGGGCGATGTGGCATTGCAATATGGGGGGCGAACCGACGTTACCTATAACCCCGCACAATTGCCATGTCGTCCCTTTTTATTGACGGGGAGGATGTCGTCCATGCGGGAAGTCCCAGTTGAATTGCGTGCCATATCCAAGAGATATGGCGGGTTTGAAGCGGTTAAATCAGTCTCGTTCTCTTTAATGGAAGGCGAGCTGTGTGCACTCATTGGGGAGAATGGTGCCGGCAAGAGCACGTTAATTCGATTGATCACGGGGCTTTCGGAGCCATCGTCAGGAACGATCTCGATGTTTGGGCAAACCGGGAGACGTGAAATACGGAGCTGCAGGGAAAGGCTGGGTTATATGTCCGACCTCAATGCTTCGTATCCTAATCTGACCGCGCGAGACAACTTGGTCGTTCGCTGTATTGAGTGGGGGCTTCCCACCAATCGTTCCATCGACGGTGTGTTATCAACCGTCGGTTTGGGGGAGGCCGGCGGGAAGAAAGTGAAGAACTTCTCAATGGGAATGAGGAGGCGTCTCGATCTGGCCATAGCGTTGCTGGGCGATCCGGAGCTGTTGATCCTGGACGAGCCGACAAACGGCCTGGATCCGATGGGGATAGTCGAAGTAAGAAAAATCCTTACGCATCTTAACAAAGATCAAGGTAAAACGATTCTCGTATCCAGCCACAATCTTGAGGAGATGCACAAGCTGGCAACTGATTACCTCTTCATAAGTCATGGTCGCCTCATTCGAAGGATGACCGCACCTCAGCTGGAAAAGTCATGCCGCGGTGGTTTCGTGTTGCATGTGGACGATCTGGAGCGAACGAGATCGGTTCTCGGAGATGAGACCTCACATTCTTTTCTGCCGGACGGCAGCGTCCTTATGCGCTATGAGGAGAAAAAGGAAGGGCGGGGCATTGCAATCGAAGCGCTCTCGACCGCAGGTGTGAGGGTTGCGGAGGCGTATTCTCATAGGAAGAGCCTTGAGGAGTTTTATTCGGAGCTCATCGGTCGAGAGAGCGAGCTGTGATGAAACGCGAGTTCATCTCAGCTTTTCGGAGCGAGGTATGGTTGCTCGCCAGGCACCCGGCGACCGCTCTGATGATTGCGCTTGCGGCTGTGCTGTATGTGGTTGCGGCTGCGACTTCGTCTGAGGTGCTGATCATGGTCGCCGGTGATGACCCGTATACGCTTGGAGGGGCTATAGGTTTTATTGGAAACCTAGTGGATGCAGGGGACGTTTTGGGCTCTGTTGCCCGGACGTCTTTTGCGTCTACAGTGGTCTGGATTCCGGTGACGATTCTCTACGCGGTTTACGCTACGTCGAGAGACTTTGAATCCGTGGCTTACGCCGTATCGAGATCGCGAGGGGTGTCGCAGGCGGCGATTGTGATCACGAAGCTGTTGGTGAACTGCACTCTGGTCGGTGCCGTGTATCTTCTTTCTACGACTGCGCTGTATTTAACCAAGATGGCCCAATGGGACGTTGGGGCCTCGTGCTCAGGGTTTGCCCAATTTGTATCGATTGCGCTGATGATCGCGCTGCTGCTCATTTCGATGTACGCCGCTACCTTCGCCCTGTATTTGCTCACGAGGAGTGTGGTGGCGAGCAGCGTCGTTGCAATAGCGGTTTCGACATTTGTGATGGTGTGGTTCCCAAGTACATACGGAAGCGGTCAGCCCAGCTTGCTGCTCATGCTCTCGCCCGTGTATTACCTGATGAACCTGTGTTCCCTGAGTATGCAGAATGTTGGTGTAATTCAGGTTTTGCTGTATGCGGGCGGCACTGTGCTTGTGTCGGTTGGAGTTGCGCTCGTCTCGCTATTTGTAAGGACGGCGGTTCGATGAATCTTGGGATGTCGGTCAGGGCGGAACTGTTCCGCGCAAGGAGAATGAAACTCGCCGTGATAATAGCGCTGATGTATTTGGGCATCGCGGGGATTTATGTGTTTGCCGGGTCCGGCGCATGGGTCTCCGCAGGGGGAGAGGGCCAGTTCTTTGGCTTTTCCGCCGATCCGGGCTATCTTTTCTCGATAGGGGTTGGGCCAACGGGTATCTCTTCCTGGCTAAGTGTCGTCTCCATGGCGCATACGGTGTTCTTCCCAATCGTCTCTGTTGTTGTGGCGGGGACGCTATTCGGTGATGCGACGAGCGTGTCGGCAAGGGGAGTTTCGATTGCTCGGGGCTTCCGCAGCTGGCAGCTGTTTGCGGCAAAGACATTGGCTTGCGAAGTGTATACGCTGTGCCCCTACATCGTGTTTACTCTCGGTGTCGCTGCGGTCTTTGCCGTGTGCTCCGGAAGCGGTCTAGACAGCCTTACGGTTGGTAATGTGACCTCGGCACTCCTGTCGAATATCGTTATAGACGCCGCTTATACGCTGATGGTTGCGGTTGCATATGAGGTGTTCAGGATCAGATCTCTTGTGTCGGGAGCCTTGCTGGTCGCAACGTTCGCGGGCCTTGTTATCGCGATGAGTTTCCCAACCGTTTTACCCCCGGTTCACATGGCTTATTGGATGAGGGCGTGCGGGGCTGCCGGCGGGACGGTCCTGATGGCTGCATGCGGCCATGCGGTCATCGTGTCGCTCGCATGTCTATTGCTGCTTTCGTGCAGTTTTTATCGAAGAAGGTAGTGCGCTGGCGTATGCGCAGCGTCTGAGGGTCGATATGGATTTGATTGGAAATGGAGATGGTGCGAAGTGAAACTGTCGCAATTTAATGTGGTGCATGAACATAACGGAAGTCTTCTTATCATGAATGCGCGAACCGGCGGCATCCTGTCGTTAAATCCGGAATACGCGCAGAAATTCAAAAGGATTCAAGAAGGGGACGTTCGGGATGCCGATGATCTTGTCGCGGA
>CAJKLK010000023.1:0-25747 GCA_905200715.1 uncultured Collinsella sp.
GCTGCGACTTTGCCACGCCCAAGACCGTCAAGATGCCCAACACGTTTATCACCACGCACTCGGGCGCCGGCACCGGCGAGGCCGAGGCCAACTGCGCCGACATGGCCATCAGCGAGCTCAAGGATTACCTGGAAAACGGCAACATCGCGCACAGCGTCAACTACCCCGCCTGCAGCATGGGCAAGGCGCGCGCCGCGAGCCGCATCGCCTGCCTGCACGCCAACGTGCCCAACATGATCGGCCAGATCACGGCCATTCTCGCCAAGGACAACGCCAACGTGCAGCGTATGACCAACGAGTCCGCTGGCGAGAACGCCTACACCATGTTCGATACCGACGAGCACCTGGACAGCAGCACCATCGAGGCTCTCAAGCAGATTCCGTCGATGTATCGCGTGCGCGTGATCAAATAGCGACGGCGCCAAGCCTGCCAGGAAGGCCATGAAGCCCATTCGGCCCCCGTATTCACGAAACGGGAGCCGAATTCGTTGCTCCGGCTTGTTAAGAAAATGCTACCCAGAATAAGTTTTTTCGGATAATCGACAGTAAGACCCAAATCACCAAGCGCACCCGCTTTGATAAACAGCTTTATCAGGGTCTTTAGTAGGTAAAAATCGATCTCTATATACCACATTCAAGTTGACTGTCGATTTTCCGAAAAAACTTGTTTTGGGTAGCATTTTTAAAGCCCTTCCAAGGCGAAACTGAAGCCTTTTTCGCGACCAAAACTCTAGCTCGCGCGATCGTTTTCCACCCGCGCGACTACATTTCCGCCCAATTGATAAAAATCTCCTCACGAAGTCGCCGTTCGAGCTCCTGCTGCCGCGGTGTCTTGTCTTTCAGCGGCACATCGAGATAGGACATGATGAGCTCCATCACCACGCGGAAGGCATCGGAGTCGGCCAGCTGGCCATAGGTCATCAAAACGACGGGATATCCCATGGCTTGCAGCGCCGTCGTTCGATCGGAGTCCGAGATCTTGGATTCTATGGATCCGTGAATGGCTTTACCTTGGCATTCAACCAGGCACTCTCGGCTGCCGTCCTTATTTGCCAGCAGAATATCCGCATAGCGCCTATCAAGCCCCGAAATCAGGCGAGCACTGCGCGTCATGCGAATCTCAACGTTATTGGTAAGGCGCAGCCCTTCGCCGCCGCGCAACCTCGTAAGGCCAAACAGCATCGAAGCCTGGACCTCGAGCGGCGATGCCGCCACCCCCGTAATGCATTTCGCGGCACGCGTGAACGATTTAGCGCCGCGGAGCCCCCGGATCTTATTGACGTACTCTGCAAGCTCAGAGAGCTCAATCAAGGGAGGTCGTTTCCACAAGTCCGTTGGATTCCCCGAGGCATCCTTTACGTTTTCCCAGCCCGACCGCGCGTCGCCCCACCGGCCCCCATATGCCTGCTCAAGCGCCAACTTTACTTGAGGCGCAATCTTGCACACGGCAAAGGTGCCGCACATCTCATACATGCACATGATTAGACGCTCGTTTGAGACCGAGGAAGCCAGAGTCAGCAGGGTAAAGAGCGGGGATGCGACATCGAGGCCAAACCCTGTCTGCCGCACGGAGCCAAACGGCCTCTCCCCGTTCCAAACATGCCTGACAATGCGATCGCCCTTACGTCCGCAGCTGCCCTGCGCCAAAACGTGTAACGGGGTGCCCAGGAATTGCGCGACGAGCGGATGCTCGCAAAGGCGCTCCCTGCGCGGATCGTCCGCAGAATCGGGCAGGTCCGGCATTATCGCCAAGACCTGTGGAGGTATCCGGTGATACCGGAAGGCAGATATGTCGCACAGCATGTCGTCCATAAAGGCTACGTACCCACCGCGTCGTTTGTGAACCCGCTCGGACGGCAAACGCGCTGGCTCGGCCTGCGAACGGTAAATGCTGCTGCGCGCGCGTCGCGAATCTCTTAGGAGGCTTACAATCGGTTTGAAAAGCAAACTGATTGTGAGGTTGTATATGGTTGATGAGGACTTTGCCTGGCGGCTTGCGCAGGAGCTTGTGCGGATCGACAGCTCAGACCCGGGCGCGTATGAAGATGAAATTGAGCGGTATATCAAAGTGCTGGTTGAGGAACGGCTGGCACGGTTGAACCACCCGACACTCGATGCCGTGCAGATTGAGGAGCTCGAGGTGCTCCCCGGGCGCCGCAACCTTATAGTCACCGTGCCGGGCCAAAGCGACGAGCCGCGGCTGGTCTATATCTGCCACATGGATACCGTCACCTTGGGCGACGGCTGGGATGCAGGCATTCCGCCGCTCGGAGCAATCGTGCGTGACGATAAACTCTATGGCCGCGGTGCCTGCGATATGAAGGGTGGCCTGGCCTGCGCCATTGCCGCGCTGGTCCATACGCTCGAGCGCGTGGCGGCGGATGGCGTGCTGCCCCGCCGCGGCTTTTCGCTCATCTGCTCGGTCGACGAGGAAGACTTTATGCGCGGCTCCGAGGCGGCCATTGATGCCGGCTGGGTCGGTTCGCGCGAATGGGTGCTGGATACCGAACCCACCGACGGACAGATTCAGGTGGCACACAAGGGGCGCACGTGGTTCGAGATTGAAATGGCTGGCGTGACGGCGCATGCGAGCCAGCCCTGGAAGGGCGCGGATGCCGTCGCCGCCATGGCCGAGGTCGTCTGTGCGTTACGCCGCGCGTTCATGGCGCTGCCCGTACACGATGAGCTGGGGCCATCGACCATCACGTTTGGACAGATCGAGGGCGGCTACCGCCCCTATGTCGTGCCCGACCATGCCAAGGTCTGGGTCGACATGCGCTTGACCCCGCCGACCGACACGGCCGCCGCGACGCGCATGGTAGAGCAGGCCATCGCCGGCGCCGAGGCCGCGGTCCCCGGCTGCCATGGCAGCTATACCGTGACGGGCGACCGCCCCGCCATCGAGCGCGACCCGAACTCTCCCCTTCTGGCTGCACTCAAGCATGCCGCCGACAGCGTTACGGGCATGGACACGGCCGTCGGCTTCTTTACCGGCTACACCGACACTGCCGTCATTGCCGGCAAGACGGGTAACCGCAACTGCATGAGCTATGGCCCAGGCTCGCTCGCGCTCGCGCACAAGCCCAACGAATATGTGCCCCATGCCGATATCGTTCGCTGCCAAAACGTGCTCATCGCGCTCGCCGACAACACGCTCTGGGGCGCAGATGGCCAAGTTGGGGCATAATAGGCCGCGAACAAACCGACTCGCGCGTTAGGACCGCCCATGAAAGCACTTCCGTTTCCCTGCATCCGCCCGGCTCAGGACCGCGTGCTCGAAGCGCTGCCGCAGATGGGCGGTATCCTGAGCGGCAACGACGCCCTGCGCGGCGCCATTGCTGACGGCCTAATGCTCAAGGATCCAGGCGCGGCGTATTACGTGTACGAATGCTCCGGAGAGCCGGGGCGCGTGACGGGTGTCGTGGCGATTTGCCCGATTAACGTGCTGACGGGCAGCGACGGAGCTGCCGCCGAAAACGTCGACGCACTCGCCGTTGCACAAGCGATCGCCGAGCTCAAGGTGCAGCCACGCCCCGTGTCACTCGCTTACGAGGCGTCGCCCGTCATGGATATCATCCTCGGCGCCGCCAAAGAGGGCGCGTCGCTCTACGCCGTCACCGACCCCGCGGGCATTACGCACCGCGCGTGGGAGGTCAAGCGCGAGGACGCCATCGGGGCCATCCGCGCTATGCTCGACCAAGCACCGAAGCCGGCACTGACCGACGACCCCGTCTATGCCGCCGCTCTGACCGGGGCATCGCAGCTGCTGGCCGATGAGGCCCGTGCCGCCGGAACGTACACCGGCAAAGAGCCGTTCAACTTTACCGTTGCCGCGTTATTCCCCGCCGCGCAGGTCGCCGGCGGCGCACCGCAGGTTCCGACGGGTTTGCTCACCCACCAGATTGCACGGTTCTAACGCTACCCCCGCTGCGGGCCTGCTGCCGCCACGAGCGGCTCAAGCCCCAGCTCGCGCGCGTAGTCTTCCTGCGTAAAGATCTCAACCAGTTCAAACGTATCCGTCGCATCATCAAACGCAAAATGCAGTACCGAGCAGTTGCCCGGCACACGGTCGCGCTCGTCTGCCGCCGCGCCCTTCACGTGATCCATAAACTCCTTGATAGCCGAGCCATGGCTTACAGCGAGCACGCACGTATGGTCCGGACGCTGCATAAGCTCGGTCAACGTCGCCACCATGCGCTCGCGCACCTGCATCTGACCCTCGCCGCCAAACTGGCGATAGAAGTCGCGCCACGGGCGCTCGGGCATGAGTATCACGCGCTCGGCCTCAAAGTCGCCAAAGAACCACTCGCGCAGGCCGTCCAGGCGCTCGTACGCCAAGCCCGGCCACAAGTTGGCGATAGTCTGCTCGGTGCGATGAAGTGTCGAGGTATAGGCATGATCGGGCTCAATGCCGCGCGCACGCAAGAACATGCCGGCACGCGCCGCCTGGTCGCATCCCAGCTGCGTAAGTGGCGAGTCACTCCAGCCCTGAATAATGCGCTTGAGGTTAAATATCGTCTGTCCGTGACGGACCAGATACAGGTCCTTATTCATAGGGGGTCCTTTCGTTTGTTACCAACCCAAGAGCGAAAACGCCCCGTCGCAATAGCCAAAATGAAGCACGGCACCGTTGTCGGGTTGCTCTCCCCCGCCAGTCACGCATCTAAGAAACTCCTGGCAGGCTGAGCCGTGGGAGACGGCCAGCACGCAGTCGTGCTGGGGCCGGGCCATGATGCGGGACAGCGCCGCAACCATACGTGCGCGAAGCTCACTTTCCGACTCGCCACCAAAGGCAACCGGATAATCGCCCCAGGGTTGCGCCGGCATCTCGCGGTTTGATGCGCCCTCCAACGAACCCAAATGCCATTCGCGCAGGTCATCAACCAGCTCTATGGAACGGCCCTCGCCAACGATCAGCTCTGCCGTACACCGCGCCCGCCCCAACGGAGACGAATACACATGGTCAAAGGTCACGCCACGCGCCTCAAACGCCGCACGCGTCGCCAGCGCTTGCTCGCGCCCGCGCGCTGTAAGTGGCGAATCGTGCCAGCCCTGCAAAATGTTCTTCACATTGAGCTCGGTCTGCCCATGCCGCACCAAATACAGATCGGCCACACGCCCTCCCCTCGCATCACCACGAAGGAGACGGACGCCTTTGTGGTGGTTTTGCCGCCGGATCGCGCCGCAACGACGCGCAACTACAGCAGCACGTCGGCAAGCGGACGCTTGGGCACGTGATGCACCTGCGCCTCATCGCGCCAGTAATTGATAGAGCCATCCGGGTTGGAGTCGATCGCATCGATCAACTGAGTCTCGGTTGGCACGCCAAAAGCCATGATCAGCTTGAGCTCATACTTGTCGTTATCGAGCCCCATGGCAGCAATCGCGTGGGGCGTAAAGGCCTTGAACATGCAGGCTGCCACCTCAGGCGTGGCGCTGCGAGCGGCGAGCATCATCGTCTGGGCGGCAATGCCCGTGTCGACCTCGGTGATGGGCGCGGCGGGCTTACCTGGAACAGCGCGCTCGGCAAGAATCGCGATGTAGCCGGTCGGGCGCTCGCCCTCATCGGGACCCGACCAATCCTTGAGCGCACCGGCCCACGCGAGCTCGTCAAACACGCGCGCGCAATCCTCGGTACCGCTCACCACATGAAAACGTAGGCGCTGAGCATTGGCGCCACAGGGAGCCAGGTGCGCCAGCTCTGCCAACTCAAGCAAAAACTCGCGCGGCACGCGCATGGACTCGTCAAATCGGCGGCACGTGCGGGCGCGGCGGACCAGCGCGTCAAACGTGTCCAGGCCAAGCTTTTCGCAACCCTGCTTTGCCATCGACTCGGCGCTTACCGGCGCCGCGGGAACTGCTTCGTTCATAAGACCCCCAATAAAAGCCAATTGTTCTTAGGAGAATCTAACCCAAAACGTAGGCAATTACACTCAACGGCATAATGTTCTACAGCTGTTGAATAGCCCACATCCAAACGGGAACAAAGGTAACAATTCGGGAAGATGAGGCTCCCATTCGCCCTTCCCGCCCCACGCGACGGCGCCCTTGGGCGATACTGGTTGCAAGAGCCACGGCTTACGCCGCACGGAAAGGAGACATCATGGGCATCTTTAAGAACGATGACAAGCAATCGAGCGCGTTTGGATTTGACGAGAAAAGCATGGCAGGCAAGGCCGTCAAGGCCGTACGCTGGATTTACGCCATCACGGGCGTCTTGGCGCTCGTCGCCGGCATCGCACTGCTGTTTGCGCCCGCCAAGTCCCTCGTCTTCCTGACGACCGTCCTGGGCGTCTACTTTGTGATCACGGCCGCAATCAGGCTGTTTACCGCTGTTTTCGAGCCGCTGCTGCCCACCGGCTGGCGCGTTACGAGCATCATCTCCAACCTGCTCATCATTCTGGGCGGCGTCATAATCCTGCGCAACCAGGCCTTCTCGACCGCGACGCTCACCACACTCGTGGTGGTCGTCGCCGGCTTTGGCTGGATCGTCGAGGGCGTCATGTCGATTCTGGAATCCGAGCTTTCCGCCAACCGCGCCCTCGCCATCCTGAGCGGCGCACTCTCCATCATTGCGGGCATGTTCGTGTTTATCTATCCGCTGTGGTCGGCCAAGATGCTCGTCATCTTTAGCGGTGCCGCGCTGCTGGTGTTTGGCGTGACGCTCATTGTCCGCGCCATTCAGTTTGGCAAACTGGTGCGCTAGATGCCAAAGACGCTTTTTATTGATGCTGACGCCTGCCCGGTCACGCGTGAGTCGATCGACTGCGCGCGGAGGGCGGGCGTCGCCGTCGTTATCGCCGGCAACAGCACGCAAAACCTGGAACGCCACATTCGCCGCGACGACCCGCGCGACGCCGAGCATGCGCGTCGGGGCTTTTGGGTCACGACGCTCGATGTGAGTGTGGGAGCCGATAGCGCCGACTTTGCCATTGTCGAGCGCCTGCAGGCTGGCGACGTGGTCGTGACGCAGGACATAGGCCTGGCGAGCATGGTGCTCGGACGCGATGCCGCCGCCATCGGCGTGCGCGGGCGCGTCTACGATAAAGCGACCATCGACATGCAGCTGTTTATTCGCCATGAGGAAAAGAAGGTGCGCCGCGCCGGGGGACGCACCCGCGGTCCGGCAGCCTTCACCAGCGAAGACCGCGCCCGCTTTAAGCGCAACCTCACCGAGCTGTTACGCTAAACAAGGTAGATTTTTGGAACATGCCTAAAAATCTACCTTTTTGTTTGGCGAATGGCGCGCATCCAGCGCCCAGGCCACGACGGTGGATTGTAAGGCATGTCCCAAAAACTACTTAGAGCCCGAAGGCGGAGAGAACGAGTCCCCAACCGGCGCCGATGACGTACATCATGACCAGAAACAGGGCGTTTTCGCGGGCACTGCGATTGGTGCGGAACAGCACCAGGTAGCCCACGCCAGCGGAAATGAGCGTGCCGGCGAGCATCGGCGCCAGCTGCAGCGCACCTTCGAGGTACAACTGCGTAATAACGACGCTGGCAGAGCAGTTGGGGATCAAACCGACAAGCGCCGAGCCCAGGACGGCGAGCGTCTCATTGCCGCGCAGGAACTGCTCGATTGCGGACTCGCCAAAGGTCTCAAGGACGGCGACCAGAATCAACGTCACCAGAAAAATGAATGCCGAGACCTGCACGGTGTGCGAGACCGCGCTGCGGATGATCGACAGAACGGGCGCGCCCTCGTGGGAGTGACCGTGGCCATGATGGTGTTCATGCTCGCCCTCATGACCGTGATCGTGGCCGTGTCCGTGGTGGGGTTCGTCCTCGTCTTCATCGCAGCCGCAATGGTCGCGCTCGCACAGCTCGTGGATGTGATCGGCGCTCACGCCCGCCTCGGCCACCTCGTCAATGATGTCGCCACCGCTGTGGTCATCGTGTGCGCAGTTCACGTGTGCCGGATTGACCGCGGTCCCCAGCACGGTGCGACGAATCGCCGTATGCGCGCGGACGTTGCGGCGCAACCCGCGAACGGCGGCGTCCACGATAAAGCCCGTGAACAGCGCGATCAGCGCCTTCGAAGCCAGAAGCATCGCCATGGTCTGCACGGGAACTTGCTCGGCGAGCAACAGCGGCAGCATCTCGTCTGAGGTCGAGAGGAAAACCGCAACCAGCGTGCCCAGCGTCACGACGCGGCCGGCGTACAGTGTCGCCGCCATGGCCGAAAACCCGCACTGTGGCACCATGCCCAGCAACGAGCCCACCACGGGGCCGGCGGCGCCCGCGCGTTTGATAGCACCGTTGACGCGGTCGCCCGCAACGTGCTCAAGTGTCTCGAGGGCCAGATACGTCACCAACAAAAACGGCACCAGCGACAGCGTGTCCTTGCCGGCGTCGAGCAGAATATCTATCAGTAAATCCATGACGGATGGAACCTTTCGTGTCTTTCGGCAGCATTGTAAAAGTCCTAGCGGTCAACTAGGGTATTGTAGTTGACCTAGGCGTGGTGCCAATAGTTGCCCATGGTAAACTATCATCTCGCCATAACTCAGTAACCCCGAGCCGCGCGACGCGGCCCGTCCAAGGAGCAGTTATATGAACGTTTCACAAGCACTCGAATACGAGCGCCAGCCGTTTATCCCCATGTTTATCTACGGCGACCACGGCGCCATGGAGTCCGAGCGCCAGAAGGGCGAGGAGGCCCTCAAGGTGCTCGAGACCGAGTACTTTACCGCCGAGGGCGACCCCGGCTTCGACTTTGCCACTGTGCGCGACCTGGCCGACCGCAACCGCGACCTGTGCGACCAGATTGGCGAGGCGCGCCTGCGCAACGTGACGCCCGCGACGCTCTCGCGCGGCCTGTCCGACGCCGACACCTGCGCCGCCATCGGCAAGATGCAAAAGCGCACCGCCGCGTCCGTCATGCGCGAGATCCGCGGTGACCGCGACGCACTCGGCGTGGCCTATGCCCGCAAACCCATCCAAGGCACGGTGCTGGGCATCGACATCGAGACCACCGGTCGCGCGCCCGAGCGCGGCTACATCATCAACGTGGGCTGGGAGATCATGGATCTCACCAGCGACGCCGTGCCGCATGACGCCGAGGCACACTACTGCGGCCTGCCCGACATCTACCGCGGCGAGGATGTGCCGCTATCGAACATCCATCACATTACCTGGGACGACATCGACGGCAAAAAGCCGTTCCGCGAGAACAAGGGGCTGCAGAAGCAGCTGCTCAAGCTCATGAAGAAGTACCCGTACATGGCGCATAATGCCGCCTTCGAGGACAGCTGGTTCAAAATTCATCTGGACGGTTACGCCGAGGCGCGCCGCGCAGGCAAGATCATCGTCATCGACTCGCGCCAGATCTGCCGCAGCCTGGACGCCGACGTGCGCTCGCTCCCCCGCGAGTCCGCGCCCGCTGCGCTCGAGAACTGGGCGCGCCGCCGTGGCACCCTCGCCGCCGACGCCAACGAGCAGCACCTGGGCCTCGACGACACCGACCTCATGCTCCGTACCGTCCAGGCAGAGTTCAACCTCAAGAACCTGTTTGCGAAATAACAACGCCTGCGACAAACACTGCTTGCTCACGAGCGGCTTCGCAGCGGGAAACCCCGCAGCGGGGCCGCCCCACGTTCCATAAGCAGGCCCGCTCTTCACAAATTCTGAACCCTATTATTTAACTATTTCGGCACTTTCCCGACACGTGATTTGTGTTCTGATTGCGATACATCGATATCAAATGTGCAGCAATTGAGTATTTATATGCTATAGCCGAGCTGCGAAAACATTTATTTAGGGCGTATCAACCCATAATCGCGTCAAGCTTTTGGACAGCATTTGGTTAGACCGCTAAAACGGCTTTCCCACTCAGCGCCATCAACACGGCATTAGCTGACACGATATATACCATGAGTATCGTATTGTCACATACCACTGCAAAAGCGGTCTACCAAGCCGCGCATTCGGTGTCTGCGAAAGACATCGAGTCCTGCAGCTCTGCCGCAATTTACGAATCATGCCCCAGCGGAGCACTCCTCGACGCAGCCGCAGAATGGCTTGCCAAACATGATGTTGCCCTCGACGCAAATGATTGCCTCGAGGTAATGGTGTTTGATCGCAGGAACGCGCGTTACGCGATGGACTGTCGATGCCACGTTTCGTCAAAGCGGTTCTCATGCTCGCGTTTTATAGAGCTAGAAGATGACATCTACATTGTTGGCGTTGAGCTTTGTGCACTTCAGGCCGCCACCTATCTCCCTTTTCGCGAACTAGTGGAGTACTACTTTGAACTGTGCGGCGCTTATTCCCTAGGAACCGGCTCTTCCACCTCCTATACCGAGCGTTTCGCGCTTACCTCGACCGAGAGGCTAAAGCAGTTCTTTAATTCCATTACCAGATGCGACGGTTTGGCCCTTGCCCGAAAGTCGATTCAATGTGTACGCGATGGATGCCGGTCTCCCATGGAAACGGCCTTTGCCATGATGCTTACGTTGCCCAAAAGCGAAGGAGGGCTTGGCATTAAAGGAATTGAGACCGACTACGAGGTGAAGGTCACCGCCGCCGCAAAAAATCTCACGAGACGCAAAAAGTTCTTTATGGATGTATATCTGAAGAAATCTCGAACAGATATTGAATACAACGGGTTTTATCACGACGCTGAAGAAGACCGCGCCATCGACGAAGAACGCAAGAACGCACTTGCGTCCATGGGCTACGGAATCATCACCGTCAGCCGTTATTCCTTTATGCATGCCAGCTCTTTCGTTAGGGTCATAGCGGCAATCCAACGAAAAGAAGGTATACGCCCCTCGCGTCTGCCAAAAGACTTTCAAATCATGCAAGAGGGCCTGAGACTGTTTGTGCTCAGAAGGTTTATTGAGGAGAAGAAACGAATCCAGGAGGAGTTTCGCCAGGATTCCGAAGAGCGTCAACGAATCGACCTCGAAAAAGCAATGCTCGAAGGCATCACATTGGACGATCCGACGATTAACGAGGCTCCGGCAATCGATGACATGCAGACTGCCGAACCCGACAGTCCATCGCTCAACCAAACAAGCAGCTTCACGCCCGAGGGCAAGGTCTTCGGGGCCGGAAACTAGGCTGACTAACAAGGTGGGTACCCTAGCGACGTGCAAAATTGCGAGTATTCAGCAGAGCCGGGTGTCCATCACCCTCGAGTGGATCCAAAAGTGAAGCGAAATCACTCTTGCGTGAGAACGTTAGGCAACATTTGAGGAAGAACTCATCGGTTTACCACCCTAAGATAACTTTTTAGCTGCATTATTTGGCCTGCGATAAATTAACGGACCCCCTATCGTTGCAGAATACTCCAATTTTTGCACGGCGCAGGGGCACCCACCCCGGCATCACCTATCAAAACCGCTTAGTCCGGGATCTCGTCCGCTTTTCCTCATCATTTTGTACGACGGATTGCCTAAACGATATTGACATATGAACATGCGCTCATATACTCGGAAGTAAGTTATATGAGCGCATGTTCATATGAAAGGACATTGCAATGAGCATCCGCGTTGATGAAACGAAGCCCGACATCGAGGCCACCGAACCCTCGATCCCCACCACCTGCTCGCCCGAGGACCTTCCCGACGAGGAGCTGCTGTACGATCTGGCCGACCTGTTCAAGGTCTTCAGCGACACCACACGCATCAAGATTCTCTATGCCCTCATGGGCCGCGAGCTCTGCGTGGCCGACATCGCTGAGGCGACCGCAACCTCGCAGTCGGCAGTATCGCACCAGCTGCGCACGCTTAAGCAGTCGCACCTGGTCAAGTTCCGCCGCGACGGCCGCAACATTCTCTACTCGCTTGCCGACGATCACGTCTACACCATGCTCAACCAGGGCATGAGCCATATCTGCGAATAGCAACCAACCACGGTACCAGCGCGGCCTGCACCCAAGCCGCAAAACAGGGAAAGGAACCCACCATGAAAAAGCAGTTTAAACTCGACGAGATCGACTGCGCCAACTGTGCGCGCGAGCTTCAGGACGAGCTGGCCAAGCTCGAGGGCGTCAAATCCGTTTCCGTCAACTTTATGACCCAGAAGCTGACGCTCGAGGCCGACGACGCCGAGTTCGACGAGGTGCTCAACCGCGTTGTAGAGTTTACGGCCGACGCCGAACCGGACTGCGAGATCATTCTCTAGCCCAGGTTTACGCCAACCTGCAAGGCCGCGCTTGCCGCGGCCTTTGCTCGCGAAATTATATGAGCGAGTGTTCATACACTCAAATGGGAGGATACGAGTCATGGCCACCGCCGACCCCAAAAAGAAAAAGAAGAAGCGCAAGAAAAAAGAGTCGCTCGAGCATAAGCGCAACCGCATCCTGGTAGCGCTGAGCATTTTTGCCGTGGTGTACGCCCTCGATGAGCTCGGCACCCTCACCGCCGCATTCGGCACCCCGGGCGACATCTACGCCAGCTTTGTGCTGTTCCTCGTGCCGTTTTTGATTGCCGGCTACGACGTACTGCAAAAGGCTTTCAATAACATCCGCCGCGGCAAGGCCTTCGACGAGAGCTTCCTTATGGCAGTCGCAACCATCGGCGCGTTTGCCATGGTGCTCTTCCCCGACACCGACCCGCACATGGCCGAAGGCGCCGCCGTCATGCTGTTCTACCAGGTCGGCGAGCTGTTCCAGACATACGCCGTGGGCAAGAGCCGCAAGTCGATCAGTGCCATGATGGACATCGCGCCAGACTACGCTAACGTCGAGCAAGCCGACGGCACACTCGAACAGGTCTTTCCCGATGACATCGCCGTCGGCACCGTGATCGTGGTCAAGCCCGGCGAGCGCGTGCCTATCGACGGCGTCATCGTCGAGGGCGAAACCCAACTCGACACTGCCGCGCTCACGGGCGAGTCAGCCCCCCGCCCCGCTAAGTCCGGCGACGACATCATCAGCGGCTGCATCAACATGACGGGCCTCATCTACGTGCGCACCACCAAGCCCTTTGGCGAGTCCACCGTCGCGCGAGTCCTGGAGCTCGTGGAGAATGCCAGCGAAAAGAAGGCACGCACCGAGAACTTCATCACGCGCTTTGCCCGCGTCTACACCCCCGCCGTCACCGGCGCGGCAGCGGTGCTCGCACTCGGCGGCGGCCTGGTGACTGGCGCTTGGTCCGATTGGATCCTGCGCGGCCTGACCTTCCTCGTCGTCAGCTGCCCGTGCGCGCTCGTGATCAGCGTGCCGCTGAGCTTCTTTGGCGGCATCGGCGGTGCCTCCAAGCTGGGCGTTCTCATCAAGGGCTCCAACTACCTCGAGACGCTCGCCGACGTGGACACCGTCGTCTTCGACAAAACCGGCACCCTCACCAACGGCACGTTCTCGGTCGTCGCGGTGCACCCCGAGGCAGGCTATACCGAGCAATCGCTGCTTGAAGTCGCAGCCCTCGCCGAGTCATTCTCCGACCATCCCATCGCGCAGTCGGTACGCACCGCCTTCCAGGGCGAGCTCGATCCCAAGCGCGTGACGGATTCCACTAATGACGCGGGCCACGGCGTGACGGCGACCATCGACGGCAAGCACGTCGTCGTCGGCAACGCCAAGATGCTCGCCACGGCCGGCATTGAAGCACCGGACTGTGAGGTTGTCGGCACAATCCTCCACGTGCTCGTGAACGGGGTGTACGCCGGCCACATCGTGATTGCAGACACCGTTAAGGCCGATGCCGAGCAGACGGTACGTGACCTGCACGCCGCTGGCGTCAAGCGCACCGTAATGCTCACGGGCGACCGCGAGGAAGTAGCTGCGTCCGTTGCCGAACAGTTGGGGCTCGACGAGTTCCACGCGCAGCTGCTGCCGGGCGACAAGGTCGAGCGTGTTGAAGCGCTGCTCGCGGCCGAAAGCGGCAAGGGCAAGCTCGCCTTTGTGGGCGACGGCATCAATGATGCGCCCGTACTCACCCGTGCCGATGTGGGCATTGCTATGGGCGCCATGGGGTCCGACGCCGCGATCGAGGCCGCCGACGTTGTGCTCATGGACGACAAGCCGTCTAACATTTCCCGCGCGATCCGCGTGGCGCGCAAGACTATGTCGATTGTCTGGCAGAACATCATCTTTGCGCTGGGCATTAAGCTGCTGATCCTTGTGCTGGCAGCGCTGGGCATTGCCAATATGTGGCTTGCCGTGTTCGGCGACGTGGGCGTGGCGATCATCGCCATCCTGAACGCCATGCGCGCGATGGGTGTCAAGAACCTGTAGCACTCGTGATTCCTCCGGCCGGGGCCGGGCTTGGTTTTGAAAACGTCCTCGCGCATGAGGCCCGTCTTTCCTGCTCCTGCGGAGCAACGGAAAGGCGGGCCTCGCGCTGCGGAATGTCTTCAAAACCAAGCCCGGTCCCGGCCTGCGGTGACGTTGCTGGTGGTTCTTGGGCATCGCTTGCTGGCGGGGTTCCTTGTCTAAGTTAGACTTAGTTGGTGGGGCCACTCGTCCCGGTCGCTGGTTCGCGCTTTGCGCGAACTCCGCGCTACTAGGGACCTGTTAGGATTCCGTTGTTGAGTTCGACGTCTCTTCCCTAGCGAGCATCTCCCTCAGCTTCTCGAAGCTCTCCTCGCTCAGGCAGTGCTCCATGTGGCAACCCTCTTGCGACGCGACATCCGCCGAAACGCCTGCTTCCTCGAGCAACCGCACGAAAAAGCAGTGACGCTCCCACATTTGACGAGCGACCTCCAGGCCACGCTCCGTCAGATGAACGTCGCGCTTGCCCATTTCGACATAGCCGCTGTTCTCCAGCGTCGCCATGGCTTTAGAGACACTCGCCTTGGATACGCCCAGGTATTCGGCAACGTCAATCGAGCGAACGACGCCCTGGCGCTCCGAGAGCACATAAATAGATTCGAGATAATCTTCTCCGGATTCACGTAGGGCCATGGGCCGCCTTTCGCGATGGCTTCTAGTTAGCCTTTGGATACTTTCCTTGGCTTACTTTACCGCAAAAGTTGCCCATGTCTTACTACTTTGACTAAAAAGTTAGCCGTGTTTCACAAAACGCGCCGGGCGAACACAACATGGGGACACGCCCCGCAAGGAGTGTCCCCAGCTGCCAGCAGAAAAGGAACGTCCCTAAGTGCCGAATCCGAAGCTATAGCAGGCCAAAGTGCTTGGCGGCGTTGTAGATGCCGTCGTCGTCTACGGCGGTTGTAACGTAGGTCGCTGCGGCCTTCACGGTATCCTGCGCGTTGCCCATGGCCACACTTGTGCCCACGGCCGAGAACATCGACAGGTCGTTCTCACCGTCGCCAAAGGCGATCGCCTCGCTCGCGTCGATGCCCAGCCGCTCCAGCGTCGCCGCCACGCCCAGGTCCTTGCCGCCGTTGGCAGGGATAATGTCACAGAACAAATCACACCAGCGCGTGGTGAGTGAATGCGACACCGCATCGGTCACGATATACTCGTCGGCCGGATCCACAAAGGCGCAGAACTGGTAAACCGGCGCATCGAAGGCGTGCTCAAACGGCTCCTCGTGGTAGACGATTCCCGCGTTGCTGCCAGCCGTCACCACGCGCTCGGACAGACGGTTCACAAACGAGTTCTCGCCCTGCATGCACAGTGAGTCGTAGCGCCCCTGCGCCACCTGGTCCACGATCACCGCAACGTCGTCCGGATCAATCGGGCAGCTACGGTAGACGCCCTCAGCATCAAAGCAGTGCTGGCCCGAAAGCGTAATGTACGCATCCCAGCCCAGGTCGAACAGCCAATCGGGCATCTGGTAGGTCGGGCGGCCCGTGGCGATCACGCACGCAATCCCCTGCTCGTGAAAGCTGTCGAGCACCTGCTGCGCCGACGCCGGAATCCGGTGGGTCTTAAAGCTCAGCAGCGTGCCGTCGATATCGAAAAACGCGGCTTTGATCATCCTCGTCTACTCCTCGCCCTCGAGCTTTTCGCTCGCCTCGAGCCACGCCATCTCCAGCTCGTCCATGGCGGCGTGAGCCTCGTCGATCTTTGCCTGCTGCTCGCCGAGCGCCGTGTAGTTGGTGGGATCGACCTGGGCCATGGCGGCCTCGGCCTCCTCCACGCGGGCGCGCTGCGTCTCCATCTTGCGCTCGAGCGAGCTCACCTCGCGGCGGAGCTTCTGGCGCTCGGCGTTGGAAAGACCGTTGGGCTGCCCGCTCGTCTTGGGCTTTTCGGCCGCAACCGCTGCGGCGCCGGTGTCGAACGTGCCGGTCTTGGCGCTCGGCGCGCCCACGGGCTCGCCCTCGGCGGTAGCGTTGCACAGGCGCAGGTACTGGTCGACGCCGCCGGGCATATGCGTCAGATGACCGTCAAGCAGCGCCCACTGCTGGTCGGTCACGCGCTCCATGAGGAAACGGTCGTGCGTCACCAGAATCAGCGTGCCGGGCCAGCCGTCGAGCAGGTCCTCGACAATCGCCAGCATGTCGGTATCGAGATCGTTGCCCGGCTCGTCCAGGATAAGCACGTTGGGCTCGTCCAGGATCGTCAGCAGCAGCGACAGGCGACGGCGCTGGCCGCCCGAAAGATCGCCGATGCGGCTCCAGAGCTGCTGCGTCGTAAAGCCCAGGCGCTCGCAAAGCTTCTCGGGAGAGGTCTCCTTGCCGTCGATGACATAGTACTTCTTATAGTTGCTCAGCACCTCGCGGATCGTGTCGCCCATGTAGGGCTCGAGCTCCTCGAGCTGCTGCGATAGCACGCCAAAGCGCACCGTCTGGCCGATCTTCACACGGCCGCGCAAGGGCGCGATCTTGCCCTGGATCACGTCGAGCAGTGTGGACTTACCGGCGCCGTTCTCGCCCAAAAGACCATAGCGGTCGCCCGCACCGATGAGCCAGGTCACATCGGTGAGTACCTGCTTGGGCGCGCCATCGGTATCCGCATAGCCGGCATCCACGTCGACCACATCGATAACCTGCTTGCCCAGGCGGCTCACGGCCAGGCGCTTGAGCTCCAGCTCGTCACGCACGGGCGGCACGTCGGCGATGAGCTCGCGGGCGGCATCCACGCGAAACTTGGGCTTGGTGGAGCGCGCCTGGGCGCCACGGCTCAGCCACGCGAGCTCCTTGCGCGCCATGTTGCGGCGGCGTTCCTCGGTAACGGCGGCCATGCGGTCGCGCTCCACGCGCTGCAGGATGTATGCCGAGTAGCCGCCCTCGAAGGGATCGACCTGGCCGTCGTGAACCTCCCACATGCTGGTGCAGACCTCGTCCAAGAACCAGCGATCGTGCGTGACCACGAGCATGGCGCCCTGACCGCGCTGCCAGCGAGCCTTTAAGTGACGCGCGAGCCAGTTGATGGTGCGCATGTCCAGGTGGTTGGTGGGCTCGTCGAGCATGAGCACGTCGTAGTCGCCGATCAGCAGGCGCGCGAGGTCCACGCGGCGGCGCTGGCCACCCGAAAGCTCGCCCACCGTGCCCTCCCAGGGCACATCGCTAATGAGGCCGGCCAGGATCTGGCGCGTGCGGGGGCTCGAGGCCCACTCGTACTCGGGTGTGTCGCCCACAACGGCATGATGCACGGTATCGGTGTCGACAAGCTGGTCCTTTTGGCCGAGCAATCCAATCGTCGTGCCGCGGCGGTGCGTCACGCGTCCGTCGTCGGGTTCCAGCGTGCCGGCGAGTACACTCAGCAGCGTCGACTTGCCGTCGCCGTTTTTACCGACAATACCAATGCGGTCGCCCTCGCCCACGCCGAGCGTCACGCTATCGAAAATATGCTTGGTGGGAAACTCTAGGCTGATGGAATCGCATCCCAAAAGAATCGCCATATGCCCTGCTCCTTCGTAGAAATTCAACGTTGTCCATGATAGCAGCGAGCCCCACCCCAAACCACCACGAAGGTGCCTGTCCCCTTTGCGGTGGTCGTTTCGGTCGCAGAGCAAAAAGGCGGGCCATCTCCCGCAAGAGATGACCCGCCTCTCCAATCAGTCCCGCGGCAACCATAGCCGTCGCGGGCCTCAAGCATGTCCCGGACTAGGAGAACATGCCGGTGAGGTAATCATTCAGCCGCTTATCCTTGGGCCGTTGGAAAATCTCGTCGGTCTCGTCGTACTCGACCATATCGCCCATGTAGAAGAACGCCGTGCGGTTGGACACGCGCGACGCCTGCTCCATGTTGTGCGTCACGATGACGATGGCACGGTCGGCCACAATCGACGACATGAGGTCCTCGATTGCCAGCGTCGAGATGGGGTCGAGCGCCGAGCAGGGCTCGTCAAACAGGATCACGTCGGGCTTGAGCGCCAGCGTGCGCGCGATGCACAAACGCTGCTGCTGGCCGCCCGAAAGCGCGTAGGCGCTCTTGTCCAGCTTGTCCTTGACCTCGTCCCACAGCGCGGCACCACGCAAGCTCTCCTCGACCATGCGGTCGAGCTCGTCGCGGTCGGTGATGCCGAGGCGCTTAGGCGCAAACGTGATGTTGTCGCGAATGGACTTGCGGAACGGGTTGGGCTGCTGAAACACCATGCCGATGGAGCGGCGCAGCTCGTAGGTGTTCTCGGTCTTGGTGTTCACATTGCGCCCACGGTAGTTGATCTCGCCTTCCACGCGACAGCCGCGAATCTCGCGATTCATCAGGTTGAGGCTGCGCAAGAAGGTCGACTTGCCGCAGCCAGAAGGCCCGATGAGCGCCGTGATCTCACCCTTGTGGAAATCGAGCGACGTATTGTGCAGCGCATGGTGGTCGCCATAGTACACATTGACGTCCTTGGTGGAGAGCACGACCTCGTCGCTCACGGCCTTGCCGCTCACGCGAACGCGCTTTTCGCTCTCCCCCACACTCGACAGAAAGTCCTGGGTCTCGGACGTGGCCGCCTCGGTTGCGGGCGTCGCATTCATCTCGCTCATTCGGCCGTCATCTTCCTTGCCAGTTGCTTGCCCACGATACGGGCGACTACGTTAAACAGCAGCACGCAGATCATCAGCAGTGCCGCGGTGCCCCAGACAATCTGCTGGGCCTCGGGGCTGCCCTCGCCATAGATCTTGTAGATGTGCACGGCGAGCGACTCACCGGGACGGAACACGTTCCAGGCGCAGGTGGGGCTCGACAGGTTAAAGCTCAAGAAGTTCAGGCGAACCGGCGAGCTCATGCCCGAGGTAAAGAGCAGCGCCGCGGCCTCGCCAAACACGCGGCCGGCCGAAAGCACGATGCCGGTCACGATGGCGGGCATTGCCTCGGGAATCAGGATGTGCAGCGTGGCCTCCCAGCGGGTGAGGCCCATGGCCAGGCACGCATCGCGCTGGGCCTGCGGCACGTCCTCGAGCGCCTGCTGAATCACGCGCACCAGGATGGGGATGTTGAACATGGTGAGCGCGACGGCGCCGGAGATGATGGAGTACTTCCAGCCCAACTGCACCGAGAACACCAGAAAGCCGAACATGCCGACGACGATGGAGGGCAGCGAAGACAGCGTCTCGATGGCGGTCGAGGCGATGTCGCGAATAGGCCCATCGGGCGCGTACTCAACCAAAAAGACCGCGCCGCCCAGGCTGATGGGCACCGAGATACCTAAGGTAATCAGCAGCAGATAGAACGAGTCGAACAGCTGGTAGAGCACGCCGCCCTGGGTTCCGTTGGCGCGCGCGGGCTGCGTGAGGAAGCCCGGCTGGAACAGCGTCGAGATGCCCTCGAACAGAATATAGGCCACCATAGAGACGACGATGAGCATGACGATGGCGACGATTGCCGTCAGCACGACCGTGGCGATGCGGTCCTGCTTTTGGACACGCCCGAGTCTCGCCTCGTCGATATGGATGCGCGTGCTAGCCACGAGCCTTTACCCCCTTGCGGCCGATAAGGTGGATGATCAGGATGAAGATGAGGCTCATGCCCATCAACAGCAGGCCGAGTGCCCACAGGACGTCGTCTTGAGTCGAGCCCTCGGCATAGACCGCCATGGACGTGGTAAGCGTGGTGGTAATGGTCGAGGCCGGCGACAGCAGCGACGTCGGCATGGCCTCGATGCCGCCGATAACCATGCGCACGGCAAGCGTCTCGCCAAAGGCGCGGGTCATGCCAAGGATGACCGCGGTCATGAGCGACGGCATGGCGGACTTGAGCACCACGTGCCAGATGGTCCGCCAGCGGGTGTAGCCCAGCGCAAGCGAACCCTGACGGTAGCTGTCGGGCACGGCGCGCAGGCCGTCGACCGAAAGCGTAGTCATCGTCGGCAGGATCATGACGGCCAGCACGATGGCGCCGGGCAGGATGCCCAGACCCGTGCTCACGTGGAAAACGCTCTTCATAAGGCCGACGACCACGTGAAAGCCGATCAGGCCAAAGACGACCGAGGGAATACCGGTCAAAAGCTCAATAAGCGGCTGAAAGACCTTAGAACCAAACTTAGGGCTAATCTCGACCGCAAAGATGGCAGAACCGATGGCGATGGGCAGCGCGATGAGCGTGGAGAGCACCATGACCGCAAACGAGGTGACGATCAGGGGCAGGGCGCCGGTATAAGGCAGGCCGTTTTCGGCCGTGTTGGCCAGGTCCCACTTGGTGCCGGTGAAGAACTCGACGACCGAAACGCCGTCCTTGAGAAAAGCCGAGAGGCCCTTTTGGGCGACCATAAAGATGAGCGCGGCAACGACAAGCGTCACGAGCGCTACGCACGCGCCCGTGACGCCCAGGCCCACGTTCTCAAGGTCGCGCTTTGGCAGCTGTTTTGCCATTGCAAACCTTTCCGGGGCGGTTACTTATTTAGCGGAGACCTTGCCGCTGGCGTCCTTGACGACCTTCATGGCAGAGACGGGGATAAAGCCCTGCTCCTCGACGAGCTTGCCCTGGACATCGTCGGAAAGCATGAACTCCAGGAAGGCCTTGGTAGCCTCGTCGGCGTCCTTGGAGCAGTACATGTGCTCGGTAGCCCAAATCTTAAAGGAGTCGTCGGTGACGTTTGCGCTCTTGGGCTCGACGCCCTCGACCTTGATGGCGTTGAACTTAGAGTCATCGAAGTGCGAGAAGTCAAGGTAGGAGATGGCGTTGTCGGTGCTGCCCATCTGAGTCTGGACGTCGCCGGACTTGTCGAGCTCGGCGTCGCCCTTAAAGTCGACGGCCTCGTCGCCAAAGACGGCAGCCTCGAAGGTGGCACGAGTGCCGGAGCCGGCCTTGCGGTTGAGAACGACGATCTTGGCGTCGTCGCCGCCGACCTCCTTCCAGTTGGTGATCTGGCCGGAGAAGATGCCCTTGAGCTGCTCGAGGGACAGGTCGTCGACCTTGACATTCTTGGAGACGACGGGGCCCATGCCCACGACGGCGACCTCGTGGTCGACGAGGTTCTTGACCTGATCGGCCTCGAGCTTGGACTCGGCGAAGACGTCGGAGTTGCCGATGGTGACGGTGCCGGCGGCAACAGCGGTCAGACCTTTGCCCGAACCGTTGCCCGAGCCGGAGAAGGAGACGTCGGGGTTGGCATCCATGAACTTCTCGGCAGCAGCCTCGACGAGAGCCTGGAACGAGGAGGCACCGTCGTAGGTCACCTCGCCGGAGACGGACTCGGCAGCAGCGGCGCTGCCCTTGTCGGCGGCGTCGGATGCGCCGGAGCCGCCGCAACCAACGAGACCGAGACCGACGATGCTGGCAAGACCACCAGCGAGGCCGAGGAACTGACGACGAGAATAAGCCTGATCGAGCATGATCTTCCTTTCATACATGCAACTCGCGGGCACCCTGCCCGCTTTGCTGTTTGGAAAGATACGGCCCAGATCGGGCGAAGACCGCCTTATCTGCGGTTTCTTACAGGCATTTGATAGACCCTTACCGCAAGCGCGGCTCGGCTTTACAAACGAATAACAAACCCCACCCAAGCATGGCACGCTTTTTACACCAAAGCAAAGTAGTCATTGGGGACGTCCCCAACGACTACCCCACCGCAACAGAAAAAGCCCGGGCCGAAGCACCGGGCTCGTAATGCAAGTTTGTATCCAATCAGGATATAGGGGAAGCCCTACAGCTCCAACTCGTTGAGCTTTAAGATGGCCACGATATAGATCTTGAGCGCTTGCTTGAGCTGTTCCTCGTTAGCGCACTCGTTGGGGCCGTGCATCTGGCCGCCCCACGCGGGCAGCTCAAGGCCGGTCTCCTCGGGGCCAAACGACACGGCGCGGGCAAAGTTGCGTGCGTACGTGCCGCCGCCCATGGCGAAGGGCTCCGCATGCTTACCCGTAAACTCGTTATAGGTGTCAATCAGCGCCTTCACGGCCGGGTCGTCGGCAGAGACCGAGAACGGCACCTTGGCACGACCCACACGGCACGTCACGCCAAAGCGGCCCACGAGCGGCTCGAGCTGCTCGCGGATGGTATCGGCGCTCGTGCTGTCAGGGAAACGCACGTCAATGACCTGCTCAATGTGGCCATCCGCCACTCGGATGACGCCGGGGTTGCAGGTGAGCGGGCCAAACGCCGCGTTCGTCGCATCGATGCCCAGGCCGCGACCATAGGCATCCGCGTGCACAAAGGCCAAGAACTTGACGAACTCGTGCTCGGTAGGCGTCAGCAGGCGCTCGTCGCGCGCACCAAACGCATCCTCGGCCTCGCGCAGGTACGTCACGATCAGGCCGACGGCATTGATCGTTCCCTCGGGCATCGAGGCATGACCGCCAATGCCGTGGGCGAAAATCTGCGCATGCCCGTTATCGAGCGCCGTGATCTCCAGGCGGTCGGCGTTCTCAACGGGCGCCGGCAGTTCATCGGCGGTAATCGCAAGCTCGCAGATAGACTGCGACGGAATAGCGTTGCTCGCCTCGGCGCCGCTCCACGACACAATACGCCCGCCATCGATCTTGGAGCTCACAAACGTCGCCCCAAACTGGCCCTTCTCGGCATTGCAGACCGGGAACTCGGCATCGGGCGTAAACAGAAAGTCGGGGTCTGCGTAGTTCTCCAGATAATGGTGAACGTCGGACATACCTACTTCCTCATCGCAGCCCAGCAGCGCGCGGAAGGTGTAGCGCGGGGTGATACCGTGCTTGAGCAGATAGGCGCCGGCGTAGAGCGACAGCACGGCAGGACCCTTGTCGTCGATAACGCCGCGGCCGAGCAGCCAGCCCTCGCGACGCTCCATCGCAAACGGGTCGGTGTTCCAGCCAGGGCCGGCGGGCACCACGTCCACATGGCAAATGGTCGCGAGCTGCTTGTCGCCGCGGCCCGGGATATCAGCAATGCCCACATAGCCCTCGTCGTCGCTCGTCTGGTAGCCGAGCTTTTGCGCAATGCCGAGCGCGCAATCGAGCGCGTCACGGACCGGGCGGCCAAACGGCGCGTCGGGCTCCGCATCGGCAGAAACTGCCACGGACGGATAACTCACCAGCTGCTCGATATCGGCGACGACATCTTCCCAGACCTCGTCGACATACTCAGCGACGCTCTGCTCCACCTGATTCATGGACGACCTCCTTACCAATGAGCGGCGAGCGTGCCCGCCCCTCACATTACGTCATTAGATAGCGAAAAGTTTAGCAAGCTCGGCCACCGAGTGCACCGCCGCATCGGCACCCGCGGCCTCGTGCTCCCCCGGCGCCGCCGCGCCCGAATAGATGCCGATGCACGGCACGCCCATCGCGTGCGCGCCCTCCACATCGTTAAAGCGGTCGCCGACCATCACGGCCTCGTCGGCCGTCGCGCCCAGAGCCGCCAGCGCATCGCGGACCGAATCGGCCTTGGTCTCGCGTCCCAGCGGCGGATTCATGCCAACCACGGCTTCGAACTGGCAAAGCCCCAGCTCACGCACCATGTCGATGCACTTCGCCTCCATGCGCGACGTCGCGACCGCCATGCGATGCCCCCGCACGGCAAGGCCGTCGAGTAACTCGGGGATTCCATCGAACACGGGGTACTCTTCCGGTCCCAGCTCATCAAAAAAGGCACGGTACTCGTCGGCCACCACAAGCGATTCCTCGCGGGAAAAGCCGTAAAAGTCGTGGAAGCTCTTCCACAGCGGAGGCCCGATCATGCGGCGCAAGTCACCCATCTGCGCCTCCGAAAACCCGCGCGCGGCAAGCGTCTTGCGCGTCGAGGTCATCACCGCCCGACCCGTATCGGCCACCGTGCCGTCAAAATCGAACAGCACAATCGGCCGCTCGCATAGCTGTAATGCCGCCATCGATATCCCTCTTCCCCAGTTGGCGATTTCCACACCGACACTTCAAACTGTTGACTATTCAACAATTGAACCTAGTAATGTGGAGCGACTCAACTATACTTGTCGCACTTTGCTCTCAGAAGGCGGCGCGCAAGCGCCCCAACGAAAGGTGCAATTATGTCTTTTGCCATCATAACCGACTCCACGTCGGACATCTCCCCCGCCCGTGCTCAAGAGCTCGGCATTTACGTGATTCCGCTGCATGTGATTATCGAGGGCGAGGACCTGCTCGACCAGGTGCAGATTACCGCCGAGGAATACGTCGCGCGCATGGCCGACTCCGAGCAGCTGCCGCACACCTCGCAGCCGAGCGCCGGCGAGTTCAAGGCACTCTTTGACCGCGTACGCGCCGACGGCCACGACAGCGCCATCTTTATCTCACTGTGCAGCGAGTGGTCCGCTTGCTATTCCAATGCATGCCTGGTAGCCGATACCCACGAGCTCGACGTGCGCTGCATCGATTCGCGCACCGGCTCGGGCGCCGAGGGCCTGCTGGTGGAGTACGCGCTCGCCATGCGCGAGGACGGCCGCAGCCTGGACGAGACCGAGGCTCAGATCCGCGCGACGCTGCCCGACGCCCATCTGCTGCTGATTCCGCGCACGCTCGAGAACCTGGTCAAGAACGGCCGCGCGCCCAAGCTCGCTGGCCAGCTGACGCAGATGCTCAACATTCGCCTGGCCGTTTCGCCGGAGTGGCAGTCGGGCGAGATCAAGGCCATCAAGAAGGGCCGCGGCGCCAAGCGCATCGTCGCCAACACCATGGCCGACTGCCTCGCGTTTTTGGCTGAACACCCGGGTTCGAGCGTGCGCGTGCTCACGACCGGTGCCGCCGAAGAGCAGGAGCTCGTCAACCAAGCACTCGCAGGCCAGAACTACGTAGACGCCGGCACCGGCCCCATCGGCTGTACCATCGCCACCCACGTAGGCGTCGACGCCATCGCCATCAGCTACTGCCCCCGCTACCAGCCCATCCACTAGGGGCACCTTTACCACTTGCGGTGGAATAGGGACTGTTTTTGGCTTATCAGCCGCAAATCAATCCCTATTCCACCGCAACTTAGAAGCAGTTCATTTGAGACGGGGCTAAAAAGACTGGTATCAAACGTTTCGGATCAGTCTTTTTAGCCCCGTCCCATGTTAGCTACCCTACATCAGCCCGCTCAGGGCAATGTCGACGGCCTCGTTGAGGTCATCGGTGATATGCACCAGCTCCGGATCGAGCGGGCTAATCATACCGGCATCCATCACCGGACCGTTGAGCCAGTCGAACAGGCCCTGCCAGTACTCGGTTCCCACCAGCACGAGCGGCATGCGCTTGACCTTGTGCGTTTGCACCAGCGTGAGCACCTCGAACATCTCGTCGAGTGTGCCAAACCCGCCGGGAAAAACAATAGCGCCCGAGCTGTATTTGACGAACATGGTCTTGCGCACAAAGAAGTAGCGGAAGTCCATACCGAGGTTCACATATTTGTTGAGCCCGTGCTCGTGCGGAAGCTCGATACCCAAGCCGACCGACTTGCCGTTCGCGCTCGCCGCTCCCCTGTTGGCTGCCTCCATGACGCCGGGGCCACCGCCGGTGATAACCGCCACGCCGCGCTGGGCGATTTTCCGGCCGACCGTGCGCGCCGCCTTGTAGAGCGGATCGGTCTTGGGCGTGCGGGCACTGCCGAAGATGG
>CAJKLK010000024.1:0-22910 GCA_905200715.1 uncultured Collinsella sp.
GAGCAGGGGACTCTTAATCCCAAGGTCCAGGGTTCGACCCCCTGACGGCCCACCACACGATATCTCCTCTAAAGTCCGCCACAACGGACTTTAGCTTTGGGTCGTTAGCTCAGTTGGTAGAGCAGGGGACTCTTAATCCCAAGGTCCAGGGTTCGACCCCCTGACGGCCCACCAAAGCATGTTAAGACGGTCAACTTCGGTTGGCCGTCTTTTTTTGTTGACCTCGCATGGGGTCGAACCCGTCGGGGCGCGGAGCTGAGGAAATGCGTAAGCATTTACCAGCGCAGCGCGCAAGGCGCGAAGCGCCGCAGCGGCCGCCTGCGCAGCAGGCTGACCCCCTGACGGCCCACCAAAGCATGTTAAGACGGTCAACGAAAGTTGGCCGTCTTTTTTGTTGACCTCGCATGGGGTCGAACCCGAAAGGGCGCGGAGCTGAGCTATCTGCACTGTGATTCCCTTAGGGAAAACACGGCTAAAGCCCCGTAAGCGTGTTCTCCTTAGGGGAATCCTGCTTTCGGGGCTCGATGTATGTTGAGAAATTGTGATCAAACTCAAAGTGAAAATCGAATTAGTCCGCTCGATAGTGCGAACCCAGGCTTTCGGTTCGCTTGCGCATGGCTTTGACCATTTCCGTTGCCAGCTGAATCTGCGACTGTAGGCGGGCGAGGGCGGCGATTTCGTTGTCGTTGGCGTGCGACTTATTTAGAGCCTTGGCCTCGTCCTGCAGACTTTCAAGATCTTGTTGCGCCTTGGAGAGGCCTGCTTCGGTCCTGTTGATCATGCAGTAGGTGCTCATTGTGTGTTTGAGGCTGCGGGTCAGGCGCTCGGCGTCTGGTGCGGCAATGCCATGCTGGGGGAGGGCGATATCCATCGGAGCGGCCGCCTCGGGAGCGTCCTGGGCTGCTCGAGCCGCTGATGCGCCCGCGATGCGCCCAAAGACGATGCCATTGGCACTCGACAGACCGCCGATGCGGTCGGCGCCGTGCATACCGCCTGTCGCCTCGCCGCAGGCATAGAGGCCTTCGACGCCCGTGAAGGCTGTCTTGTCGATTTTGATACCGCCGTTGGCGGCGTGGGCATACATCGCCACGCGCATCTCGTCGGTCGGCGCGATGCCGTGCTCGTCTTGGAGCCAGGTGGCAAAGGTCTGCACAAACTCAGGGACGTCCTCGCGGGGGAAGTCGTAGTGTAGCGCCAGGCCTTCGGCGCCTGCTTGATCGATGGCAAGATCGATGGCGCGGGAGGCCAAGCGCGAAGTGAAAGGACCATGTCCGGAGCGCCGCTCAAGCAGATCGTCCAGCTTGCCGGCGGCAATATCGACCGGCTGGTCGAACTTGACGTAGCGCCAGGTCTTCTCGTTAAAGACAAGGTTTCGCTTGGGCTCGATGAAGCCGGGCATCATCTGCATGAACTCTATATTAGTAAGGGACGCACCGTGCGCCAGAGCGATGGCCTGCGAGGAGCTGAGCACATCGGCCGAAGTGAGGCTGCGCTCGAACAGTCCGCCCGTGCCTCCGGCGGCGATGATGGTGGCTTTAGCTGCCTTGGGCACGAGATGCTCGTTTGCGCGATCGTAGAGCGTGGCGCCGATAATCTTTCCGTCCGTATCTTCAACAAGGTCTATAAGCTCGTGACGGGGGAGCTGGCGAATGCCGAGCGACTCGACCTGGGCCACAAACGCGTCCTCAAGGGGCTTGCGGGTGAGGCCACGCCACATACGCGTCTTGTGGTCGAAGCAGGGGATAAATTGCTTTTGCTGGGCGCTCTCGGCGCTTTGCGGACGTTGGAGTTGGACACCCAGATCCTGCTCGAGCCATTGGATGGCCTGAGGAATGCCGTGGACGAACGTCTGGACGAGCTCGGGGTCGGCAACGCCGCCGCCGACGGTCTGGATGGTGTCGATGAGGTCCTGTTCGTCGTCTTCGTCGACGGGGCCAATAAGGCCGAGACCCCAGGTTCCCGGGAAAAAGCTCGATCCGCTCATAGTCTTACCGGCGCTTGCCACAGTGACGGTTGCACCCGTGCGTGCCGCTTCGATGGCGGCGCAAAGGCCCGCAATGCCAGATCCAATTACCAGTACATCAGTCGATTCCATCGGATTCCTTTCTCGTCCGGCGCATTGTCGCACGAGTAATCGGTAAAGGTATCGCAAAGACTCGGCAAATCGGTAAAGGGCGAATATGGCAGGTGGGCGTCATGGACGCTCTGACGCTCCATCTCATTACATCTCGTATTTCGCCCCAACTGATATATCGGCATTAGCTACCCTGCGACAGTGCAAACAAAAAGAGCCGCTATCCGGGTGGATAGCGGCTCCTAAGCTCAACTATATGAGCATCGCGCGGGCGCGATTAGGCCTTGAGGGCCTCCTCGACGGCGACAGCGCAGGCGACGGTGGCACCGACCATGGGGTTGTTGCCCATGCCGATGAGACCCATCATGTCGACGTGCGCAGGCACCGAGGAAGAACCGGCGAACTGGGCGTCGGAGTGCATACGGCCCATGGTGTCGGTCATGCCGTAAGAGGCAGGGCCGGCGCCCATGTTGTCCGGGTGCAGGGTACGGCCAGTGCCGCCACCAGAAGCGACGGAGAAGTACTTCTTGCCAGCCTCGATGCGCTCCTTCTTGTAGGTGCCAGCGACGGGGTGCTGGAAGCGCGTGGGGTTGGTGGAGTTACCGGTGATCGAGATGTCGACGTTCTCGTGCCACATGATGGCAACGCCCTCGCGGACGTCGTCGGAGCCGTAGCAGTTAACGGCAGCGCGGGGACCATCGGAGTAGGGGATGGTCTCGACGACCTTGAGCTCGCCCGTGTAGTAGTCGAACTGAGTCTTCACATAGGTGAAGCCGTTGATGCGGGCGATGATCTGAGCAGCGTCCTTGCCCAGACCGTTGAGGATAACGCGCAGCGGCTTCTTACGAGCCTTGTTGGCGTTCAGAGCCAGGCCGATAGCGCCCTCAGCGGCAGCGAAGGACTCGTGGCCGGCCAGGAAGGCGAAGCACTCGGTGTCGTCGGAGAGCAGCATAGCGCCCAGGTTGCCGTGGCCCAGACCGACCTTGCGGTCCTCGGCGACGGAGCCGGGAACGGTGAAGGCCTGGATGCCCTCGCCGATAATGGCGGCAGCCTCAGAAGCGGTCTTGGCGCCACGCTTGACAGCGAGAGCGCAACCGAGGGTGTAGGCCCACTCGGCGTTCTGGAAGGCG
This sequence comes from uncultured Collinsella sp., assembly GCA_905200715.1. GTDB lineage: Bacteria > Actinomycetota > Coriobacteriia > Coriobacteriales > Coriobacteriaceae > Collinsella. The sequence continues at coordinate 3,205 of CAJKLK010000024.1, forward strand.
ATGGACTGGGTGTTGTTGACGATCTCACGCGGGTTGAAGCCCTTGTCGGTGCAGATCTGCAGAGCTTCCTCGAGGGAGGCGATGCCGTTGTCGGCGAGGCACTTGTTGATCTTGTCAGCGCGGCGCTCGTAACCTTCGAACGTAACAGTCATAGTTATTTCCCTCCCTTTCTACTCGTGAACCGGGAACACGCTGGCGACGGAGTGAGTCTCCTCGTCGGTGCGCGGGTCGATGTACTTGGCAGCGTTGTCCCACTGACCATAGTGGCCCATAGCGCCAGCGATGGCCTCCTCGGGGGTCTTGCCGGCCTTGACGGCGTCGGTGAACTTACCGAGGTTCAGGAACTCGAACGCGATGATCTCGTTCTTGTCGTTGAGAGCCATGCGGGTGACGTAGCCCTGAGCGAGCTCGAGGTAGCGAGCGCCCTTGGCCTTAGTGCCGAACATGGTGCCGACCTGAGAGCGAAGGCCCTTGCCAAGGTCGTCGAGGGAGGCGCCCACGGGCAGGCCGCCCTCGGAGAACGCGGTCTGGCTGCGGCCGTAAACGATCTGCAGGAAGATCTCGCGCATAGCAACGTTGATGGCGTCGCAGACGAGGTCGGTGTTGAGGGCCTCGAGGATGGTCTTACCGGGAAGGATCTCGGAAGCCATGGCGGCAGAGTGGGTCATGCCCGAGCAGCCGATGGTCTCAACGAGGGCCTCCTCGATGATGCCGTCCTTGACGTTCAGCGTGAGCTTGCAGGCGCCCTGCTGAGGTGCGCACCAACCCACACCGTGCGTAAGACCGGAGATGTCGGAAATCTCCTTAGCCTGGACCCACTTGCCCTCCTCGGGGATGGGTGCGGGGCCGTGGTATGCACCCTTGGCAACGGGGCACATGTTCTCCACTTCCTGTGAGTACTGCATGCCTCTCCTCTCTATCGTGTTGGCGTCCCGTCTGGGGGTCGTGGCTGGCGATTGCCGGGCGACCCTTCGAAAGGGACATGACATGCAGCCCCTATAATACCGCGAAATGCACGGAATATTCGGCGAACGGCTCAGTTTTCGTAGCGAGAAGCGCGGAACTTTCAATTGAAGCGATTTAAATGAGATATATTCATCAGAGGCGCGCGTTCCATTTTTGTCGCTTTTGGTCATCTTGCGGAAACGTCGCATTGTCTGACCTGTGCTGCGGTGCCGTTCGCCGGTTGTTTGCTGCCATTTGTCGTGCGCAGATGCCATTTTGCGTGTTTGTTTTGATAGCACGCTTCAATCGTGGTGTATTGGAAGGCGCAAGTTGATCCCGCTGAAGGGGGCGCCGTGCAGCGCGTTTGGAGAACGGTCACCGGCTTTTACCATGTTTCGGCCCGTGGCACCGGAAAACAGATCATCTTTGAGACCGATGACGACCGGTGGGAGTTTTTGGAGCTGATGCGCGACTGCTGCCGCGATGCCGGCGTGACGGTCGTGGCGTGGTGCCTTATGAGCGACCATGTTCACCTGGTACTTGCGGATTATGAGGACGCGATGAGCGCGGCGATGCAACGACTGCTTTTGACGTACGCCCGTCGGTTCAACAAGCGTACCGGGCGCACTGGCTGCCTGTTTCGGGATCGTTTTGAGCGCCGCTCGCTCGATACCGACTGGCAGGTGATGGAAGCTGTTCGCTCCGTGCATGCTAATCCGCAGGAGGCGGGCATTAGCCTAATTGAGCGCTATCCGTGGAGCAGCTTTGCCGAGTATCTACGCGCTTACGACAGTGACGCGGCGGATGCCACGAGGGGATTTTCCGACCCTTCTTGCGTGCTTGATCTTTTTGGTTCTGCCAAGGCCTTTATTGCCTATTCGCTTTCGACGCCCGACTGCCGCGAGCCGGCGATGCCCGATCTGGAAGAGACGGAGTGGGAGCGGCACGCCTTTGCCGAAAAGTTGGCGAAGGGGCTCGGGGTTCCGCTCCACGGGGTTAAAGCCGCACCGTCGGCGCGGCGCAACATCGTTATTCTTGGCTTGCACGATGCCGGTTTTACGGTGCGTCAGATTGAGCGATATACGGGGATTGGCAAAAGTACCGTTTCTCGTATTGTGCGGGCACGCGCTGGGGCGGCAATGCGGACTGGCGGAATCGTGTTGTAGGGCTGACTGTGCACCGCAGCTGGGGTCGTCCATACGCCGCAACCAGCGTTCAAAAGCTTGGTACGGTAACTGCGCATCTAGATTTGCATAGAACGGTCGCCGTCATGTATAAAATAACGGCTTAGTTCGGTTTTGTCCGTGCCTACCCCCGTCTACGCCGTGCAAAAAGCGGAGTATTCAGCATCGTGGTACTGTCGGCACCGTCGCAATTTTGCAACATACGGGCCCCCGAAGCTATTTATGCCTGCTGATGCGCCCCCGAAGCACATGTTTGCGGCCCGTCAGACTGCGATGCTTGTTCTAAAACGCTATAAAAGGATGCTTGGAGACGTTGATTAACGCTTCCGATGCGTATGCACATATCTTGGCGTGCTGAATACTCGCAAAAATGCACGCCGCACCCTAGGGGACCCGTCTGCGGCAGGCGCGAGGCGTGCCGAAGCTCAACAGGACTGGGCTTGGCACTTTGCTTAGAGTGTCCGTGGCCCTGCCGCAAGCCATTGGTGCTGTGGAAAACATCCGTGTTCACGGCTGGCAGTGCAGTAAATGACAGACGGGGCGCTGGATGCGCGAACTTTGTGCGTCCGCGCTCGCTATAAAAAGCCGAGCCGCCCGTATCGGGCGGCTCGGCAATCAAAATCCTTGGATTTGGGGCATCCGCTACTGGTTAGCTTGCCCCTCGAGCATGCCGTCGAGGGTGCGCCAGGCGAGCTCGGCGCACTTGACGCGGGCGGGCATGTGCGAGATGTCCTGGAGCTGGGCGGCCTCGTCCAGGTCTTCCAGGTCCTCCTCGGAGAGCTTCTCGCCGCGAATCATGGCCAGGAAGAGCTCTGCCAGACGGCGTGCCTCCTCGACCGTCTCGCCGGTGATGAGGTCGGCCATGATATCGGCGCTGGCCTGGCTGATGGCGCAGCCGTGACCGGTAAACGAGGCCTCCTCGATAACGCCGTTCTCGACGCGCAGCTGCAAGGTGAGCTCGTCGCCGCAGCTGGGGTTGATGCCTTCGTGCTCGTGTGTAGGGGCGTCCATCTCGTACTTATAATCGGGGTGCGAGTTGTGCTCCATAAACGTGGTGGAGGTGTACAGATTACCCATTGAACGTGCTCCAAACGTGATGCAGGCCGGCGATGAACTTGTCGATATCGGCCTTGTCGTTGTAGAAGGCCACGCTGGCGCGGCAGCAGGCGAGGTTCTCGACGCCCAGCCAGGTAAGCAGCGGCTGCGCGCAGTGGTGGCCTGCGCGGATGCACACGCCGTCCATGTCCATGATGCTCGCGACGTCGTGCGGGTGGATGCCCTTGACGTTAAAGCTCACGACGCCGTGGTGGTTGTCCCAATAGATGGAGCCGATGATCTGGACAAAGTCGAGCTGCATGAGCTCGCCCATCAGGTAGTGGACGAGTGCCTGCTCGCGTGCCTGGATGTTTTCGTAGCCAACCGTGTTGACGAGGTAGTCAAGCGCTGCGCCCGTGGCGAAGATGCCGGCGGCGTCCTGCGTGCCGGCCTCGAACTTCTCGGGGACGGGAGCCCAGACGGCGTCCTGCTCGGTGACTGAATCGATCATCTCGCCGCCGGTGAGCATGGGCGGCATGGCGTTGAGCAGGGCCATCTTGCCCCACAGCACGCCGATGCCCATGGGACCCATGGCCTTGTGTGCGCTAAAGGCAAAGAAGTCGGCGCCCAGGTCGGCCACATCGACCGGCATGTGCGGCAGCGACTGCGCGCCGTCGACGACCAGATAGCCGCCGTACTTGTGCACGAGCTTGCCGAGATTCTTGACCGGGTTCTCGACGCCCAGCACGTTAGAGACCTGACCCACGGCCAAGATCTTGGTCTTGGGGCCCACCTTGGACAGAACCTCCTCGGTGGTGAGCTGGCCGGTCTTGGTGGGGTAGAGGTAGACGAGCTTGGCGCCGGTCTCGCGGCAGACCTGCTGCCACGGGATCAGGTTGGAGTGGTGCTCCATGATGGTGATGACGACCTCGTCGCCGGGCTCCAGCACCGTGGGCGCAAAGCTCTTGGCGACCAGGTTGAGCGACTCGCTGGTGTTGCGGGTGAAGACGACTTCGTTGGCCTGGTCGGCGCCGATGAGGTCGGCAATCTGCTGGCGCACCTTTGCGATGGCATCAGTGGCCTCGACGGACAGCGAGTACAGGCCGCGCAGCGGGTTGGCGTTCATGCGTTGGTAGAAGTCGCGCTCGGCGTCGAGCACGCAAGCGGGGCGCTGCGCGGTGGCGGCGCTATCGAGGAAGGCGATCTCGGGGTGCTGCTGGAACAGCGGGAACTGCGCCTTGTAGGGATTAGTCTCGATGTCTACGGTAGGCCAACCGCGGGAGGCCTCGTCGCTGGCGTCGAGCTCCATGGGCTCCGGTGCGGTGCAGGTATCGCATTTAACGTGCTCGGTGTCGATCATGCGAGCTCCTCTTCAAAGTTATCGATCAGGTTGTTGCCCAGGCGGACGACGGCGGCGCGGGTGCGTTCATCGGCGGCGGAAAGTGCGGCGTCCTCCAGCTTGGCGCGGATGAACAGGTCCTCGGCGGCGTTTTGGTCAAGGCCGCGGCAGGCGAGGTAGAACAGCTGCTCGTCGCGGACGTGGCCGATGGTTGCGCCGTGGTTGCCGGCGACGTCGTCCTCGTCGCACAGGATGACGGGGACGGTCTTGTTGTCGACACCCTTGTTGGCCAGCAGCACGGTTTCGCGCTCGGTGCCGACGGCGCCCTTGCAGCCGTGCACGAGGTCGATGGTGCCGCGGTAGACCTTCTTGGACGTGCCGGTCAGCACGCCGTTGGCGTCGATCTCGCACTCGGTCTTGCGGCCACGATGGCGCAGCTCGTAGTTAAAGTCGCGCACCTGCTCGCGGGCGCCCAAGTAGTCGGTATCGATCGTCACCTTGGCGGTGTCGCCCAGAAGGTCGCCGGCAAGGCCGGTGGCGCTGGCGCCGGCACCCAGTACGGTGTGTTGCACGTTGACGCGCGCGCCCTCGTCCAGGAACAGACCGGTGTCGTCGAGCGCGATCCAGCTGTCGTCGAGCGTCTGCGTGCATGTCACGTTGACGGTGGCGTACTCGTGGGCGCACACGCGCAGCACGGAACCTACGACGCCCTCGCCGGCATCGGGGGAGTCCAGGGCGATCTGCAGGTCGAGTGTTGCCTGCGGACGGGCGACGACATCGATGGCGGCAATCGTAGCCGCTGCGTCGATGCCGCTAACGCGCACGGTAACCGTGGCGTGCTGATAGGCGGGCACGTCGATGACGATGCGCTTGGCAGCGTTGTCGGCCAGATAGGTGTAGGCAGCCTCGCCCATGCCGGTCTCGAAGGCCTCGGCGGGGGAGAGTTCCTCCTCGAGCTTGATAGCGCCGGCCTGGTAGACAGAGGTGGCGGGCACGTCGAGCTCGGTCTCGGGCGTGATGCGGGCTCGGTCGGCGGGGTCGCCGGGGGCAGATGCGCGGCGCTCGGGGAAGCGCTCGGCCATGGCTTCCATGGCGGCGTCGAAGGCGTCGGCCGAGCCGGCAAACTGCTCGTCCAAGCCCTCGACCTCAACTGCCTCGGCGGGAGCGGTGGCAAGCTCGTCGGAAAGCTCGAGCTTGGTCTGGTTCATCTTCAACCAGCCCCAAGTTGCTGCGGGCATCGCGTTGACCTGCTCGAGCGTGGTGGCAGCGGTGTTGGTGGTCTGTTTCATTATCCGATCGCTCCTTCCATCTCGAGCTTGATCAGGTTGTTCATCTCGACGGCGTACTCCAGCGGCAGCTCCTTGGAGACCGGGTTGGCAAAGCCGTTGACGATCATAGTACGGGCCTCTTCCTCCGAGATACCGCGGCTCATCAGGTAGAACACCTTGTCGTCGCCGATGCGGCCGATGGTGGCCTCGTGGCCGATATCGACGTTCTTGGCGCGGATGTCCATGGCGGGGATGGTATCGGAGCGGCTTTGGTCGTCGAGCATCAGTGACTGGCAGCTCACGGTTGCCTTGGAGCCCTCGGCCTTGGGCGTGGCCACGATAGAGCTGCGGAAGGTCTGGATGCCGCCGCTCTTGGAGATGCCCTTGGTCTCGACGGTCGCCGAGGTCTCAGGCGCGTTGAGTACGACCTTACAACCGGTGTCGAGGTTCTGGCCGGCGCCGGCAAAGGTGATGCCGGTAAAGCTCGAGCGGGCGCGACGGCCGTTGAGCACGCTCATGGGGTAGAGATAGCCCACATGGCTGCCGAAGGAGCCACTGATCCACTCGATGTCGCCGTCCTCGTCCACGCGCGCACGTTTGGTGTTGAGGTTGTACATGTTCTTGGACCAGTTCTCGATGGTCGAGTAGCGCAGGTGCGCACGCTTGCCCACAAAGAGCTCCACAGCGCCGGCGTGGAGGTTGGCCACGTTGTACTTGGGCGCGGAGCAGCCCTCGATAAAGTGCAGGTCGGCGTCGTCCTCGACGATGATAAGCGTGTGCTCAAACTGGCCGGCGCCCTTGGCGTTGAGGCGGAAGTAGCTCTGCAGCGGGAAGTCGAGCTTGGTGCCCTTGGGCACGTAGACGAACGAGCCGCCCGACCACACGGCGCCGTGCAGGGCCGCAAACTTGTGGTCGGTGGGCGGGATGAGCGTCATAAACTTCTCGTGGATGAGCGGCTCCCACTGCGGATCGTGCAGGGCCTCCTCAATGCCGGAGTAGACGATACCCATCTTGGACGCCGTGTCCTGCATGTTGTGGTAGACGAGCTCAGAGTCGTACTGTGCGCCGACGCCCGCCAGGTAGCTGCGCTCGGCCTCGGGAATGCCCAGGCGCTCAAAGGTGCTCTTGATGTCGTCGGGCACCGACTCCCAGTCGTGCTTTTGGTCGGTGTTGGGTTTGACGTAGGTGACGATGTTGTCCATGTCCAGGCCCTCGATGGAGGGGCCCCACGTCGGATCCGGGAAACGGTTGAAGATTTCGAGGGACTTGAGGCGCAGGTCGAGCATCCACTGCGGCTCGTCCTTCTTGGCGCTGATCTCGCGCACGATGTCAGGCGTGATGCCGGCGTCGAGGCGCTCGAAACCCTCCTCGCCATAGGTGAAGTCGTAGAGGCTGCGGTCGATGTCCGCGACCTCGGTGCGGTTCTTGGTCATTGCGTCGCCCCTTTACGCCTGCTGCTCGGCAGCGGCGGCCTCGACCTGGGCGCGCTGCTCGGCGGCCTCGCGCTCGAAGGTCTCAAAGCCGTTCTTATCGATCCAGGGGATCAGCGAAGCGTCATCCTCGCGCACGATGTGGCCCTTGACCATAACGTGGACGCGGTCGACATTCAGGTGCTCCAGGATGCGCGTGTTGTGCGTGATGATGAGCATGGAACCATCGCAGCTCTTGCGGTAGGCGTCCATGCCGTGGCTGACGGTGGAAAGCGCGTCGACGTCTAGACCCGAGTCGGTTTCGTCCAGGATGGCGAGCTTGGGCTGCAGCAGCAGAAGCTGGAGCATCTCGACCTTCTTCTTCTCGCCGCCCGAGAAGCCCACGCCCAGCTCGCGATTGAGGTAGGCGGTGTCCATGTTGAGCTCGGCCGCGAGCTCTTTGACGCGACGGCGGAACTCCTTGCCTTTCATCTCCAGGCCGGGGCGGCCGGCGATGCTGGCACGCAAAAAGCTCGACAGCGGCACGCCCGGGATCTCGACCGGGGCCTGGAAGCTCAGGAACAGGCCGGCGCGCGAGCGCTTGTCGGTGGTGAGCTCGGTGATGTCCTGGCCGTCAAAGACGATACGGCCGTCGTTGACCGTGTAGACGGGGTCGCCCATGACCAGGTGGCCGAGGGTGGACTTGCCGGCGCCGTTTGGGCCCATCAGCACGTGGGTCTCGCCGGCGGCGACGTTGAGGTTGACGTTGTGGAGGATGGTCTTCTCGTCCACGGAGGCGGTCAGACCTTCGATGGAAAGCAGCGGATTTGCGCTCATGCTGTCCCTCTCTGTATATGGTGTACTCATAGGTGTACTAAACCCTAGGAATCTTCTCGGAATAAAGTTACTATGGGTTCGGCGTTAGTCAAGGGAAAACCCGACTAATCCACTCGACTTTTCTAGATGTGGGACAAATTCATCGGTTATTTTTGTCCCCAGCGTTATGGAAGGGCAGGTATGCTCATTTCTTCTAAGGGCCGCTATGCCCTCCGTCTGATGATCTATATCGCAGCGCTTGGTGACGTCGAGGGTAAAATCGCTCTGCGCGAGGTCGCCGACCGCGAGCATATCTCGCAAAAGTATTTGGAGCAGCTGGTCCGTCCGCTCATGAAGGCGGGCCTGCTTAAGAGCGTGCGTGGCAAGGGCGGCGGCTACATGATGGCCAAGGACCCGGCCGAGGTGCGTGCCGGCGACATTCTGCGCGCCGTTGAGGGCAGCACGGCTCCGGTAGCGTGCGATGGCATCGACAACAGCTGCACCCGCAGCGATCTGTGCTCAACGGTCAAGTTCTGGCGCGGTCTGGACGACGTGATCGAAAAGTACGTCGACGGCGTGACGTTGGCCGACCTAGCAGCCGTCCCCGAGATCAATTTCGATATTAAGCTGTAGGGCCGCAAATGACATCTCTCGATAAGGTGTACAAGCAAATCGAAGTTTTTGCTCGGGAATGTGACGCCGAAAAGGTCGTGCTGTTTGGTTCTCGCGCTCGAGGTGACAACTTGCCTAAGAGCGATATTGACATCGCCGTAGCAGGTTGCCGGGATTTCGGCCGGTTGTCATATTTGATCGAGGAGCGTCTTGATACTCTTTTAGATGTAGATGTCGTCAATCTCGACGAGTCCTTATCGCGGCAACTGCTCGATGAGATTGCCAGGGATGGTGTGATTCTGTATGAAAAAATATGAGAACTTTGTCAGCGCCTTGGCGAATCTTGAGGATGCGCCCAATCAGGATCTCAACAATGATTTTGTTCAGAGTGGATTGATTAATAAGTTCAATCTTCAATTTGAACTGAGCTGGAAGCTCCTTAAGCGTCTGCTCGAGTATGAGGGCGCCACGCTTGCCGCGTCGGGGTCTCCTCGTGCCATCTTGAAGGAGTCCTACCGATTCTACGACTTTATTGATGAGGCGGCCTGGCTAGATATGCTCAGAGACCGCAATACGAACGTCCATATCTATGACAACAAGCTCGCTCAAGATTTGATTCAGCGCATCTTGAGCGTCTATATTCCCGCTTTCTGTCAGTTGCGAGACGGGCTGATGGAGCGTTACGGCGAGCTTCTTCTGGTGCCCGACGATCAGTTTGTTTAATTCCTTTAGATTTAGCGGAGGGTTGTTGCCGTTTACCGTGTGATTGTTGTGCAACAACGGGCGAGCTGCAATACTTAAATCTATCTTTTCAAACTGCACTTTAACCACACCAATGCAGGGAGGATGTATGCAACCCAAGCATTCCGCGATTGTTGCGGGCCTGACGTTGGCGCTTTCGTTTGGCGCCGTTGCCGCACCCGCAACCGCTATAGCCGAGGAGCCCACGCCGGGCGTTGCCTCGGATGCCACCGATATCGATAAGGGCCTCTACACCCAGCAGTCTCTCTCGGGCGTGCTGAGGTCGGTTCAGGGTGTTTCGTTTGTCAATGTGACCGACGAGATGAAGTACTTTACCAAGTACGAGAGCCACGGCAACTATAACCAGGGCTTTTCGTATGGCGACGGATACAACGCGCTGGGTTATTACCAGTTCGACCGTCGATGGTCGCTTATTCCGTTTATGAAGCAGGTCTATAACTACGACTCTGCTAAGTACGGCATGCTTAAGGACGCGATTGACCGCGGCAGCGAGATTTCCAACGGGAGCAACCCCATGTATGCGAACGGGCAGCTCACCGAGCTGGGCCGCATCGCGCAGGATGCCTTCCTGGGTGCTTACAACACCGATCCGGCTGAGTTCTCGGCACTGCAGGATGCCTATGCGTACAACTCTTATTATGCGGTGACCGAGTCATGGCTCAAGAACGCTCTGGGCATTGATATTTCCGGTCGTGCCGATTGCGTCAAGGGCATGGTGTGGAGCATCACCAATATGTGCGGCACGGGTGGCTGCCAAGACTTTTTCCGTTGGGCGAATCTTTCCAACGATATGACCGACCGCGAGTTCGTGACCGCGCTTTCGAACAGCGTGGTTGATAACGTGGCGCGCAAGTATTCGAGTCAGCCTCAGTACCATGAGGGATGGAAGAATCGCTATAAGAACGAGCTTAAGGATTGCCTGGTCTACATTGCCGAGGACGAGGCTGCCGCGGCAACGCCCGTGGAGCCCGCTCCTGAGCCTGAGCCGGAGCCTGAGCCCACGCCGGCGCCTCGCCCGAACAAGGTCCCCGCTGTGCCTGCTGGGCCAACGGTGGAAACCGATAGTGATGCGGACAATGGCGGCGAGACGGGTGCGCCTTCGACTGGTGTTGGCAACAATAATGGTGCCGGTAATGGCGGGACTGCTTCGGGCGGCACGGAGTCTGCTGGCGGTGCTGGTGATTCGGGCTCTGATTCAACCGGCGGTTCTGTCTCTGGATCGACCGGTGGTTCCGTTTCTGGCTCGACCGATAGCGGCTCCTCTAATGGCTCCACCAATGTTGGCAAGCAGCTTGGCGCCTTGATTGGGTCTTCGATGACGGCTGGCAACAACATCGGCTCGTCTTCTGATGAGAACACTTCTGGCGAGGCTCCCGAGTCCAGGACTGATGGCGATGCCGATGCTTCGACCAATTCAGGCGCGAGACAGTCCGATGCCGATGCTCAGAAGGGTGACGACAAGAACGTCACCTCGACCACCACGACGACTACCACGACCACGACGACCAAGGCCTCGGGTGGCAATATGCCCAAGACGGGCGACCTCATCGTGATGGCGAGCCTTGCGAGCGCAAGCCTGGCCACGCTGGGTGCCACGTCTATTGTGAGCGGTAAGCATAAACTCGATCAGCAGAACAAGGCTGCTGGTGAGGACGGTTCCGAGGAGTAGCTTCTCGGTTGCCGAATAACTAAAGAGTAGGGACGGGGTCTGGTGCGAATGCATTGGGCCCCGTTTTGTTGTGCAACGATTTGTTATGCCCCATCGGGGCTCTTGTTGCTACCGTTGCCCGAAACGTCTGTATGATGGCATCATTGCGGTTGAGTTGCTCGATACAATGGGCATCGTGCTGCGTTTTAGGGAGAAGTTACGGTGTCTGAACAGGTGATTTATGGTGATACTGCCTACTATGGTGTAGAGTTGATTAACCGCTCGGGTAACGGGGCGCTACCGGTCGGCGAACATGACTTTGCCGAGGCCATGGATCGATGCGTGCTAGTCGACAAGACGATGTTTATTGCCGATGTCTTGGATGCTGATGCTTCCGTTGTGGCGTGTTGCCGGCCCGAAGGCTTTGGCAAGAGCATGAACCTGTCGATGCTTAAGGCTTTTCTGGAGCGACCCGCGGTCGGGAAGGTCGATCAGGGCCCGTTTGCTGGTTCCCAGATTTGGGATGCGGACGGCGGGCGCTATCGGGATGAGTTTGCCCGCTACCCCGTGATATCGCTGGACTTTTCTGGCGCCGCGAGGTGCGGCGCCAACGTCGTCGGCGTTGTGCGTGACGCTCTTTCGGGCGAGTGCGCTCGCTTGTTGGCGCTTTTGGAGGCTCCGGATTTAGCTCGAGACAAGGTGCGTCACATCGAACGTGTTGCGCGTGGTGTGGCGAGAGAGGCCGAGGTTGACTCGGTGCTAGGCGTTCTCATTGAGCTGCTGGAGATTGCCTGCGATGAGCAGGTTGTATTGCTCGTTGATGGGTACGACGCGGCGTGGTTGGGCCGTGCGGGCACGAGGGGCGCTTCCGGTGGCGATCTGGCAGAGTTACTCGAACGTGTGCTGTTCGACGCCATTGCCACTGCGCACGATTCGTTGCGGTTGGCGTGCCTGATGGGGGAGCGTCCCGGTCCTGCCATGGTCGCGCTTTCTTCGCGCGGGCGTTCGTACTGCATGTCGACGCCGCTCTTGACGTGGTGTGACCGGTGGTTCGGCTTTTCGGATGACGAGGTTCAGGCTCTGCTAGGCCATGCTGAACGCGGGGAATACCTGGATGACACGCGTGAATGGTTTGAGGGATACCGATTTGGCGGGTATTATTGCTCGAGTCCGACGCGTGTGATTGGTTTTCTGGACCGAGGCTGCACGCCGCCGGTGCGGGCTGACCTGTATGGATGCGCTGATAGCCTGAGCAAGGCGGTTGGTGATTGGAATCTCGATCGGCTTGCGACCTTGTTCGATTTAGTTGAACCGCATGGATGCGTTGAAGTTCCGCTTTGGATGGGTGCCGTCGGGTCGGATGCCTCGACTGACGATGACCTGTGGACCGCGTTATACCTGTCCGGCTTCTTAACGACGGATATGGTTGAGGGGCCGGGAAACAGCGCTTGCTCTCGTGCTCTGCGTCTGCCCAATGGTGAGCTTCGCCAGGCGTTGCGTCTCGTGATTATTGAATGGTTTGAGTGCGCCGCCGAGGATGTGCGGGACGTCGATGCATTTCGTGACGGGTTGTGTCGCGGTGACGTAGACGCGGTGAGGCAGGTGTTGCGTCGAATTCTAGGTGACGCTGGAGTCGGCGCGGTCGAGATGGATTCGCCGTTGCCATACCACCTGCTGTTGCAAGGGCTCTGCTTTGGCATGCCGGGGTATGCCAATCCGTCATCCAATCGAAAGCGCGGGGCGGATCGCTGGGATATCCAAGTGTTCCCTACGGGAAGGATGCTCGATGTGGCCGATACCCTCGGCATGCTCGACGAGCGCCCGCTTGTCACTATGAACATGATGTATGACTCCGACGTGGATGCCCTGGGTCTGGAGCTGTTGTCCGTTCAGGCGCTGCTCGATATCGAACGTGACGGCATCGACGAGATTCGCGTGCCGCGACCAGGTATCGGCCGCGTGCGCTGGGGCTTTGGCTTTGACGGGCAGCACGTGTCCGTAGTGTGCCAGCGGCTTTAAGCAGCGGGGTGTTTCCGGCCTCCGTTACTCGGCTTCCTTCATGGGCGGCATGGGCTTCCAGTCGGGATCCTTGATGATTTTGCGGGCGTCTTTCATGCCGCGGCGCAGCGCCGGAATGCCGGTCTTAAAGCACTTGTCGACCCCAGCAAAGCGGATGAACTCTTTGCAGAAGGTCGCGGCGTTGCCCAAGCGGAACAGCACGGGATGATAGTCGCCGTAGATTTGCATGTAACGGGCCAAAAAGCCGCGGTTGCGCATGATGTAGTAGCGGTTGGTGTCGCTCGTGGAGTTGAGCTGGCGTTTGCCGGCGATGTCCCAGTTGGAGACGGCGCGGGCGCGCTTGAGGACCACGTCGGCGACTACGGCGGCGGGGAAGTGCTGGCTGGCAACATAGCCGTAGCAGGCATCGTCGCCATAGATGAAGAAGCGCGCATCGGGCAGGCCGATCTTGTCGACCACGCGACGCGAGAACAGGCCGCCCTCAAAGCACAACTGGTTCATGGCGCGGTAGCCTTCGGGGCCCAAGTCCCACTTGGCGATAGGGCTGGGGATACCAAGCGAAAGGATGAGCTGGTACTGCCAAAAGAACGCGCCGCCGTCAAAGTCCAGGCGCGAGCCCTGGATGACGTCGTAGCGGCCCGTCCACTTTGCTAGGCATTTTGCTTCGCTGGACATTTGCGGAACGGTCGAGGAGACTGAGACCCCATTTGCCTATCGCAAGCGCTATGCGCTGCCGGAGCCTGCGCCGCTGGTGGGCATTGTGATCCCCACCAAGGACCACGTCGAGACGCTCGACGCCTGCGTGATGTCGATCGCCCAGAAGGCCACGTATGCCAACTACGAGATCGTCTTGGTGGAGAACAACAGCGAAGCCCCGGAGACGTTTGCGTATTACGAAACCCTGCCGGAGCGCGTGGCGGCTGCATCTGGTGGCAAGGGCACGGCGCGCGTTGAGTGGTGGCCGGGCGAGTTCAATGACTCCCGGATCATCAACTTTGGCGTTGAACATGCAAAGGGCGATTACCTGCTGCTGCTGAACAACGATACCGAGGCTATAAGCCCCGACTTTATCGAAGAGATGATGGGCTATCTGCAGCGTCCCGATGCGGGCGTGGTGGGTGCCAAGCTCTACTTTGCCGATCATCTGGTGCAGCATGCCGGCATTTTGGTTGGCGTGCGTGGTGCACTTGCCCATGCCAACCAAGATTTCTCGGCAAAACGTGAGGGCTACCTTGCCCGTGCTGTGCGTCCCGGCAACTTTAGTGCCGTAACAGGCGCCTGCCAGATGGTTCGTCGCGATGTATTTGAGCAGGTCGGAGGCTACAACGAGGAACTCGCCGTTGGGTTTAACGATGCAGACTTTTGCCTGCGCGTGTGGGAGGCGGGCTACCGTACCATCTTTACGCCCTATGCCGAGCCGCATCACTACGAGTTCACCTCGCGCGGCAGGGAAGAGGCCAACGAGGAAAAGATGCGCCGCTGGAAGCGCGAGCAAGCGCTGTTCATGCAGCGCTGGCCGGAGTTCTTCCTCAACGGTGATCCGTGGCTCGGACCAAATCTCGCTTTAGCGCGAAGTGATGCCAAGGTCCGGCAAAGTATCCTTAAGAGCCGCAAGAGCGGAGGGGTTCAAGTACTCCTCGTTCAAACGGCTCTTGTCATAACGAAAATGCGTGTCTCGTGAGCACTCGACGAGTTCTGCGGTAAAGAACTTCTCCCAGCTAAAGAACTTTGAGCTTTCGATATGTTCAGCGGGATTAAGCAGCATGTCCTTAATGTGTTTGCTGTTGAATAATCCCGACTTTAACACGAGCCACTCAAACGATTCCGGCAGGAATAGCTTGATGCTCTTTCGGCGCAGTAGTGCGGTAGCTTCTGCAATTTCTGGTCCAAAGGCGGCGCCATCGGCAATCACGAGGATGTCGTTTTCCGGTGCGTTCATAATGCAGTTGCAAATATTTGATTTTCCACCCGCGCTGATGCACTTAATGTTGCTCTTTTTGCATAGCAAATTGAAGAATTCGTAGCCCGAATTTGTGTCTTCGACGATGACGAGCTCGGGTCTCTCGCCTCTAAATTCAGTATCACCATAAATGCGATATGTAGAGGTGTAGACACGAGAGTAAACAGGATATTTCGTTGTGGTTCGGTTGGTGTTCTTAAGACCGTAGATTTCATCAACACTGTAGGGTAGTTGATGCAGTGACTCTCGGGCGACGATAACGTAATAGTTCGAGCTATGTTTTGCCTCATGTGCAAAATCTTCCGTTCGAACAAAAGTATTACCTTCATCAATAAAAACAATGCTGCCGGAAATCTCTTGGAGATCTCTGCGCCAATTCTTTCCAACAATTGTCTTACAGGGCACTTTGCAACTTACTGTTACGCCGCTTTGTGCCCCTAATTCTTCGTGGGCGGCCACCATATCGAGCAACGTCGTTTTGCCCGTAGCGCTGTTGCCTTGAATGATGGTCAGGTTTCTATTGATAGTCAGTTTAAACTGAACCCGGTTATTTTGAATAATTACCTTGTATGATCCGCGCATCAGGAGTTCTCCCTTAGGCATTTTCCAGCTATGGGGACAAGGTCAAACATCGTGTGGACCACGTCGCCCGTGTTGGCAACGGTCACCGTAAATTTGCCGTTTCCAAAATCTAATATATGGTAGAGGTTGATTGTTAAGTCCTTTTGCGCAGCGATTCTTAGAATCCAGTAGGCGCAATTGTCACCACAGTTTGAGGCGTTATATACATTTTGCGGCATAAAGTGCATAAGCAGCAGAGTTTTGGTGCCGCTTGATAGTTTCTCGGGGGGGATGATGCCTAGGATCTTAGTGTCTATGGCATTGGGCCCGACGACAGTGCCCTTGTCGATAGATTTAATGACACGTTGGGCAAAGGAATCTTCAAACCACTGGGGGGAGTACACGTTATCGAAATAGACCGATGTGTTGTAAATCACGTTATCCATGTCCCCATAATGTATCGTTAACACGTCGACCTCCTGGGTTGAACGCTGCGTTTTCCCGTGGTGCTGATTATATCGTTTTGTTTTTGGGTCGCTGAAACGAGATTGTCTCGTTGCGCGGCAGCAAACGATAAAAACAGGGCGTATCGTTGTTCTCTCGTTGCAAGCATTTTGATGCTTGCTGTGTCGGCTATTTTGCGTTGGCCATTCACTAGCTTTATCTTTATGAGCTCTCGAGCGCTTAAAGATCGAGTGAGCGAGCCGCGCATTGACGCAAGAGGTCCGATGGCCCCCTTATTCTCCTCGACTTTAACATGGTGCATAAGCACGTCATTTTCTGCGGCAATGGATTCGATTGCATTAAGGTGAACGGTTTTACCCACTTCTAGCAATCCATAGAATGTCACGGGTTGGGTTTGATATCCTTCGGATAATGCCTTCAAATTGAGTTCCACTGATAGCTGTATTTCGCCTCGTCCAGCTAGGTATTTGGGCATAGTTCCGACTCTAGGAGTATATTACTTTCGATAGTCGATCATTTACTTCATCTGCTTAGGTATCGAGGCAATATTAAGTTTGAGAATATCGGTAACTCTTATGCGTGCCATCAAATTGTGATACGGCTTAGTTGCCTGTCGCCTGCGAAATCGTTCTAGTTATATTGTTTTCTCCTTGAAAGGAAGTAGGGGCCACGCTCTTAAGAGCGCCTGTTTTCTTATTTTTCACGGCAAACGAAACCCATCACGCCTTTGGCGGAAAGTAGCTAAGACACTTCCCAGGGTGCTTCACGAGAATGTTTCCCAAGAAACTGCAGGCCTACCTTGACTGGCACGTTCACCTTTTCCGGGTTAACAGGGCCCACGAGAGGTTAGACCTGACCACAAAAGTGATGTGCCATGCGCTGAGGTCCGCGAAAGCCTTTCTCAGCTTAGGGTGGATGGGGTACCATCTGCTAACTAAAGCGTTGAAAAATAAAAGAATATAAAAAGTACCGCTGCCATCATGGTTCCAGATAAGTATCGAGCTACAGGGTGGAATCTAAAGTACTTTACCGAGGGTAATAAAATTTCAGCGATAAAAAATCCGATTAGCAGTACTTCAAGTGCGCTAAGCATATTAGTGAATAAATTGATCGAGGTATAATTGACGGATGCGTCGTTTTTAACTAATCCCACAACCGTGTTTAGAATAGATACTAAAATTGCCAGTACACTGATGATAATACTGAATACGTTTGCGGATTCTTTGTTGGATTTACTCTTATGTTCTTCGTCAAATTTTCGAAGAGCCATTCTGCCTTGCAATGTCAGGAAAACGTTTGAGTGCTCATGTCGAATATAGCCAAGGGCCATTAAATCCTTCAGTGATTCAGTATGTTTTATCCTTTTCAATTCGCTATCTGTTAAGGGAGCACCGTTTGATTTGAGGAATGAGTACATAATTTCATCGGCTCCAAAGGGGATTGTGGTGTTTTTATCTTTCAATTTTGATTCGCTCCCTGCATATTCAGCGCTTGCATTGCTACTACTTTACTTTTCTGACCTGATGACTGCATTTCCTCAAATTAATGCGATCTTTTAAATACTTTAATTCTCCGAGCGGTTGTAGGTGCCACCAAGATTCTTTCGATAATTGATTGAGCTAGTCTCGCTCTGTCCGATGCCCTAGCCCTTATTCTTGTTTTCAGTTCGTCCATCTCTTCCGACTTTGTCATTTCCAGATATCTCCTCTTTATCCGCTCGTGCTCAACGGTGCGCACGAGCCTTGCTGTGACGAGCATGAGGCCGAGTTTCCATCGATGAAGGTGGTGGCGAACCTTACCCTTTGCCTGACATTGTAGTTAATCCGGTCGATGCCGTTGTTGGCTTGGGCGTGGAGTCGGTGTTCGGGCGGGGAGTCCGTGTAAGCGAGTGTGCCCGAATCGAAATCCGTTCTGCGCGGTGAGCTCGCGCATGCTCAGCCGCTTCCTCAAATGTCTCTCGTTGACCGGGCTGACGAGGCGCACCGACAGTCATGGGTGCGATGCGTTCGGGGTGCAGTTTCGAACGGAACGCACAAGAGCGTGCGAGATGACCTAGGGGCACCTTGCAACTGTACTGGAGTTACTGGAAGGAACGGCAATGGCGTTGGATTAACTTATTTAACAGAGACTTTTTTAATTGGCGCGCCCATATAAATCTTTTCTGCATGCTCGACTGCTTCTGCAGCCTCTGCGGCGCCCCGTCATTGGTAAAGCTACCTGATAGAGAGGGGAATTCGATGTCATAGCTGGCGTCTTCATCGGAGGATAAGGCTGCTTGATAGCTATATGTTTTCATCTCTAGTCATCTCAGGCTATTATAGATATATTGTTTGCAGCTTTTACGTTTTCCGGCACGTTCCAATCGGAATCATTTTTTTGGTAGTTGATAGACATGACTTCTGCTTCGTATGTGCATTCATTTTTTTGCACTGGATTAAATCAACTGCATCTAATTTAGCTAGATTGGGAAGTGATATTGTATGGTGCTAAGCCTGACACAGAAAGATATTTATCGGGAGACGCTGGCTAATCTCGTTGCCAAGCAAAACGATGACGCTTCTATTGTTTCCGCAGAGAAGGAGCTGGAAGCTCTATCGACTTCTCTCGCTCCGCGAATGCTTTACCGCTATCGGCCTCCAACTGAATACGCTTTTGCCGACCTAGAAAACGCAACTGTTACATTTTCTCATCCAAGGGTTTTCAGCGATCAACGCGACTCGGTACCGATCTATAACTGGAATGGTATAGATGAAATCGAAAGTTATCTCAATGATGATGAACAAGCGTTAGAGATAATAAATCAAATTGATTTTAAACGACTTGCGTTTGTTTCAGGGGTTCTGGGGGTTCCTTTAAATCCAGCAAGAATAGATGAGTTTGAGATACTATCCGATGAGGGGAGAGTTAGCCTTTTTCGCTCGGCTGTTAAAAACTTGCGCTTATTTGTTGGAGGATTTGTTGTTCCAGTTCATCAGAATAGCTGCCGAAATTGTTGTCGCATTTTGTGCCTAACGGACAATCCCAGCGATTCGAATATGTGGAATGTATATTCCGAAAGCCAAGCGGGTTTCGTTCTTGCTTACGACAGAGAAGCTATTCGCAATTGCAATATAGGTAACGGAATGCGTACTGAAATATTGCCAATTTTATATGATGACAAACCATTTAATTGCGACCCTCAAATTGCTTGGACTGCTGCTAGGATGCTTGGCCTTAATGTGAGCAGTGATGACATGCTTAGTGATCTACGGGCAATTTACAGAAAGGGCAGTGCGTTTGAGTGGGAGAACGAATATCGTGCCCGTCTTGTACCAGAGCCAGATGAGCTTGAGATGAATTATGTACAACGCCCATGCAAGCCGTCGCGAGTTATTCTTGGGAGCAGGATGACTCAAGAGGATAAAGAGCTTTGCATTTGCGCGGCGAATAAACTGGATATTCCTGTAGATGAACAGTGCTAGTTATCCGTTAATAGTGCCGTATAGTCATTTGTTTGTCAGCTGAATCGTGTGCTAGTAGGCTCCTGAGTTGGCGATTGCTATATCTACTGGGGCATTTCGAAAGATAATTTAATGTAATTTACTATAATGGGAGTTGTTTGTCTAATACTTTATCTTCATCAAATTTGGACCTTGATTGGCAACTTCATCCGAACACTTCCCACATTCATCCGTACATGTACG
>CAJKLK010000025.1:0-22226 GCA_905200715.1 uncultured Collinsella sp.
GCTCAAAGAAACCGCAACGGACAGCGCCCTCCTTACCGGGAGCAAAGGGAGTGGCGGCCTTATGACGAAAGCCACGTGGCGCAGGATATTTGCCCGGGTCGCCCAGGGTGACACCCATACCGCGAATAGGGTCAACGGCGATACCCTCACGCTCGCAAAGCGAAGCAAAAAGCTCCTCCATAGCAGCTTGCTTGGCTGCCAACTGCTTTTTATAAGGACGATTGAGCGCCGTGCACCCACCGCAAGATTTCATGATCGAACAGGGAGACTTGGGGTCCACAGCCTTACGTGCAGACGAAACCGGATCATTATGCGGGCGCTTGGAGTGAGCCTGGGACGCCTTATCCCCGCTCCGACGAGAGCCGGGACGCTTGGCCTTAGCCTTGCCCTTGACCGACTTACCCTTCGAATCCTGAGACGACTTTGAATTCTTGGAAGATTTCTCCTCCTTCAACCCCGTAGCCGCCTCCACCAAAGCACGACGAGCCCTACGCTCCGCACGAGATTCTGCCATGAATTAACCCCACAAATTTATAAATTGAAAACTGCAAGCATTGTACCGTGCCAAGCTAGCGAACGATATACAAGCGCCCATTTCATGTCAGCGATAAGTCCAACGAAGGTTGCCCGCCGGGTGCCGGGACAGGGGTTAAGTTTGTCGTGAGCAGGACTGTAGAGCAGCAAACTTAACCCCTGCCCCGGCACCCGGCGGGCAAGCTCTCCCTTGTACTCCATCTCACTAAAGTGTATGATTCTGGACGTTACATGACTCACTTTACCTAACTAAAGTGCTATCAAGGGGGATACCATGAATACCGATATATCTCGCCGTCAGTTTGTTGGTCTAGCCGGTTCGCTTGCCACGGTGCTTGGCCTCGGCCTGGTAGGCTGCGGCGGTGGTGCCGATAAGGGCTCTGCTGCCGGATCTACCGCAGCCAAGGACGCGAAGGGCGCTGCGGAGTCCAAGAAGCTCGTCGTGGGCTTTGACAAGTCCTATCCTCCGTATGGCTTTGTAGGCGACGATGGCGAGTACACCGGCTTTGACCTCGACCTTGCCAAGGCCGTTGCCGACAAGCAGGGTTGGGACGTTGAGTATGAGGCCATCGACTGGGATGCCAAGGACACGCTGCTCAACTCGGGTGCCATCAACTGCATCTGGAACGGCTTTACCATGGAGGGCCGCGAGGACGACTACACGTTCTCCGAGCCTTACATGCTCAACGAGCAGGTGCTCGTGGTCAAGAAAGGCGCGGGTATCAAGAGCTGGGACGATCTTGCCGGCAAGACCGTGATTACCCAGACTGATTCCGCCGCACAGGATGTGCTCGAGGGCGACCAGAATGATCTGGCCGCGACGTTTGCCACGCTCGATACCATCGGTGAGTACAACACGGCGTTTATGCAGCTCGAGAGTGGTGCAGTCGATGCCGTTGCCTGTGACCTCTCGATCGCTCAGTATCAGCTTGCCGCCAAGCCCGATGCCTATACGCAGCTCGGCAAGCCGCTGTCCAGCGAGCACTACGCCGTTGGCTTTAAGAAGGGCGAAACCAAGTCCGCCGATGCCGTGACCGAGTCGCTCAAGGCACTCTACGAGGATGGCACGGTCAAGGACTTCTGCGATAAATATGCAGATTACGGTCTGTCTTTCGATAATTGGGTGCTCAAGTAATGTCTATTCAGGTCATGATGCAGATGCTTGGCCAGGGATTCTTGGTCAGCTTGCAGCTGTTTGTGCTGACGCTGTTGGGGTCGATTCCGCTAGGAATCCCCGTGGCGTTTATGCGCATGAGCAAAATTGCGCCGCTCCGCTGGATTGCGCGCATCTATATCTCGGTCATGCGTGGCACGCCGCTCATGCTGCAGATGTTTGCCATCTACTTTGCCCCGTACTACGTGTTTGGCATTTCGCTCACGCCCGATTCCAAGTGGACGGCGTGCGTCGTGGCGTTCATCATCAACTACGCCGGTTACTTTGCCGAGATCTATCGCTCGGGCCTGCAGTCCATTCCGCGCGGTCAATACGAGGCAGCCGAGGTACTGGGCTATTCGCGCATGCAGACGTTTCTGTATATCGTGATGCCGCAGGTCGCCAAGCGCATTTTGCCAGCGATGGGCAACGAGATCATCACGCTGGTCAAGGACACGTCGCTGGCGTTTGCCATCGGCGTGGGCGAGATGTTCTCGACGGCCAAGGCGCTGGTTGCCTCGCAGGTGAGCATGGTGCCGTTTGCGATCGCGGCGCTGATCTACTGGGTCTTTAACTTTGTGGTCGAGATGCTGCTGGGTGCTGCCGAGAAAAAATTGGATTACTACCATGATTAATTCGGTAATGAATATAGCGAACGCACGCAAGGCGTTTGGCGGCAATGAGGTGCTCAAGGATATCTCACTCGAGGTCAAGCGTGGCGAGGTCGTGGCGATTATCGGACCTTCGGGTGGCGGTAAGTCCACGCTGCTGCGCTGCGCCACGCTGCTCGAGACGCTCGACGGCGGCTCGCTCTCGTTTGGCGACCTTGCCGTCGCGACGGATGCGGGTTCGGGCGCGGTGTACGCAAAGGGCGATGTACCCAAACAGGCGCGCTCGCGGTTTGGTCTGGTGTTTCAGAACTACAATCTGTTCCCGCACTATACCGTGATGAAAAACATCACCGATGCGCCGATTCGCGTGCTTAAGCGTCCGCGCGAGCAGGCGGAAGCCCGCGCCCACGAGCTGATTGCGCAAATGGGGCTGACGGGCAACGAGAACAAGGTGCCGTGTGAGCTTTCGGGCGGTCAGCAGCAGCGCGTGAGTATTGCCCGCGCCCTGGCGCTCGATCCGGAAATCTTATTCTTTGACGAGCCGACCTCGGCGCTCGATCCCGAGCTGACGGCCGAGGTTCTGCGCGTCATCAAGGATCTGGCCGCGCAGAATATGACGATGGTGATCGTGACCCACGCGATGCAGTTTGCGCGCGATGTCGCCGACCGCGTGGTCTTTATGGATGGCGGCCGCATTGTCGAGGAGGGTCCGGCCGAGCAGGTTATCGATCATCCGCGCGAGCAGCGTACCCGTGAGTTCTTGAGCCGTATCGAGGGGTAGGCTCAGCTATTTACTCAACTATTAATTGAGGTGAAGCCGCCGCAGGTCTTACGGTCTGCGGCGGCATTTTATTTGCATCGGCGGGGTTCAATAATCGCCTCGCATACTCGCCTCCTCCTCTCGCCGCCCGTATTCATACGCGTGCCGAAAGGTCTGCATGGACAGGCGACTGCAAGGGTAGGGTGGTGGCATAGGACATTTGGAGGGTGAGTCGGCTCGGCTGCCGACCATGCTGCTCCCGGGACGGCATCGACCGCGAACTCTCCCCGTTGGCGTCGCGCATCGCGCGCGACCCTGCAAGGAGGTCATCATGGGTGCTCCCAAGACCGGCAACGTAAGGAACGTGGTGCTCGTAGGCCAAGGCGGGGTGGGCAAGACTTCACTCGCCGAGGCCATGCTCCACCTTTCCGGTAAGACCGCCCGCCTGGGCGGCCACGACGGCACCAAGCCCACGCTCGACTATGACCCCGAAGAGGTCAAGCGTTCATTCTCCATCTCGACGACCATCGCGCCGATCGATTGGAAGGGCGCCCGCATCAACGTGCTCGATGCCCCGTGCTACCCCGATTTTATCGGCGACGCCTTTGCCGCGATGAGCGTCTGCGAGACGGCGCTGTTCGTGGTCGACGCCGAGGCCGGCCCGCAGCCCACGACGGTTAAGCTTTGGTATGCAGCCGAGGACCTGCGCCTGGCGCGTGCGGTGTTCGTGAACCGCCTGTCGCGTCCCGAGGCCAGCTTTACGACCACGATGGGCCTGCTGCAGGAGCGTTTTGGTACGCGTTTGGGTGCCGTGACCCTCCCCTGGGGCGAGGGCGAGGACTTTGACGGCATTATCGACCTGGTGCGTATGAAGGCGCGCCACTGCAACGGCGCCGAGGCAGTTGAGTCGGAGATTCCCGAGGAGTATCGTGCCCAGGCCGAGGAAGCCCACGACCATCTGTGCGAGCTGGTGGCCGAGGCCGACGATGAGCTGATGATGAAGTACCTGGAAGGCGAAGAGACGCTGACGCAGGAGGAGCTTGAGGGCTTGTTGTCCAAGGCGATCGCCGAGCGCATCTTTGTGCCGGTCTTTGCGGGCGATTGCATCAAGGAGCAGGGCGTCAACTCGCTGATGGACGACATCGCCACGTACTTCCCGGCGCCGACGGACTACGGCGAGATGCCGCTCATCGACGGCGACTCGCTTAAGATCTCGAGTGACGATGACCGTCCGGTGGCATTTGTGTTTAAGACGCTGGCCGATCCGCAGCAGGGTCGCATCAGCTTTATCAAAGTGCTGACGGGCACGCTTGAGCCGGGCCTTGAGCTGATCAATGCACGTACGCGCAAGGGTGAGCGTCTGGCTCACCTGTATGTGATGTGCGGCCGCGACATGACCGAGGTCGGTCACGCCTATGCCGGCGATATCATCGTGGCGCCCAAGCTGGCGGCCGAGACGGGCGATACGCTCTCGATTACCGGCAAGGTCGAGGCGGCGGCGTTCAAGTTCCCCAACTCGCAGTACCGCATTGCTATCGAGGCCGAGAACCGCGGCGACGAGGAAAAGCTCTATACGTTTATTGAGAAGGCATGCAAGGCCGATCCGACCATGAGCATCGATCGTGACGAGGAGACGGGCCAGACTATCATCTCCGCCGTGGGCGAGGCGCAGGTTTCGGTGCTGCTCAATCGTCTTGAGGATCGCACTAAGGTCGCGGCCAAGAGCGTGCCGATCCGCATCCCGTATCGCGAGACCATTCGCCGTACGGCAAGTGCTCAGGGTCGCCATAAGAAGCAGACTGGTGGTGCCGGTCAGTATGGCGACTGCTGGCTGCGCGTTGAGCCGCTTATTGGGCCCGACGGTACGAGCGACGGCTATGAGTTTGTGGACGAGGTCGTAGGCGGCCGTATTCCGCGCTCGCTGATCCCCGCCGTGGACAAGGGCGTCCAGGAGACCATGAAGGACGGCATCATTGCCGGCTACCCGCTCACGGGCATTCGCGTGGCTGTGTACGACGGCTCGTATCACAGCGTCGACTCCAACGAGATGGCGTTCCGCGCGGCGGCTCGCATCGGCCTGCGCAAGGCATGCGCCGATGCCGACCCGGTGGTGCTGGAGCCCATCGAGGAAATCACGGTGACTATCCCCGAGAGCTACGCCGGCGCCGTGATGGGCGACATCTCGGCCTCGCGCGGTCGCGTGACGGGCATGGAGACCGATGAGCGCGGCGATACCGTGGTCATTGCCCAGGCGCCGCTGGCAGAGCTGACGGATTATTCGACGCGCCTGCGCTCTATCACGCGCGGCACGGGTGACTTTACCATGAAGCCTGCTGGCTACGAGCAGGTTCCCTATGACGTTCAGGCCAAACTGGTCGAGCGCTATGAGGAGGGCCGCGCCAAGTAACGTGTGGTTTTGCCTGCAATGTAGGTGCTGACGAAAAGGCCGCCCTGGGTAACCGGGGCGGCCTTATTTGATCCGTATGCGACGGAAGGATTGCGGATCATTTTTTGGGTTACGGGCAGCGCAGTCGGCACTAGTCTCCGGATGCCTGGTTGCGGCCGGTGGCGTAGTCGATTTGCACGTGCGGCTGCAGGTTGTAGCAGTACACGTGGAAGCAGAGGGTCTTGCCGTGGTCCTCGATTGATTGTGCTTCCAGACGAACGCCACGACAGACGAGTTCCTCTTCGTTGTACATGGGCGTGACGCGGTAGAGCACATGGTTGCCCGTGTCGCGGATGTAGTCGAGGACCTGCTCTTCAAACGGCAGCATGCCCGTCTCGTTGAGATAGCGCGTGCCGGTGAGGAGATTCTTGCGATTGGCGTTTTCACCGCAGAGCGACCAGGCGATGAGGTGACAGCGGTTGTAGAGGCTCTGGCCTGGAATAAAGTCGTAGCGCTGCTGGTGCCAACCGGCAGGATGGATACGCGAGATGTCGCCGCGCTTGCCCTGTCCGAGCGACTCGGGGCCTACGCAGGCGAGCGCCTTGCGAGTGCGGCCCAGGCTGTCGAGCTTGGAGAATTTCTTAAAGCAGCCCTCTTCGGTGGCACGCTCATACTCGTCAAGCGTGAACGACGGCGTGCCGAGCGGGTGCGTGCTGTCGGCGCGAAGGGCAACGTAGGGGTTGCCGGCGTAGTCGGGAATGCTGCTGAGATAAACACCGCGGGCGCGGTTGAGGTCGGGGTTTTCGACCTCGTCGATGGGGGTGGCGGCGCTGTCCGCGGAGGCAACGTTGCCGTTGGTGTTGGTCGCGGTGGATTCGGAGCCATCGCCGGAGTCTTCGGAGCTCGCTGTTCCCGATTCGAGCCGGGCAACCAAGTCCGCCTCGTCGTCGGTGCGGCTGGGACTCTCGTTTTGCTTCTCGGCCAGAGCTGCCGCCTGTTCATCGCTTTGCGGCGACAGCAGCTTGGGGGCTCCGTCGAGCGATCCCGTAAACAATGCAAACCCCAGCACCACGGCGGTGCCGATGGAAAGTGCTTGCTTGTAGGCGGACTTGCGCGACATTGCGGCTCCTGGCTAGATGGTTGGGAATCTACCAGTCTAGCAGGTGCCGGCAGGGGCCGTTCTATCGAACAAATACTCAAGATTTGGGATAGACGTTACTGATTCATTTGCCTCATATGGAGCTGCGGCGGTTGTGCATATAAGGCTATTCGGCGTTTCCCCAGATAAAACCTGCCAAAATAAACCTGTCCCTTTTTGGTAGGTCAGTTAACGCAGTGCAGGTTGAGCATATGCGAGCGAGCGGGCTCCGGGCAGTTACGCCGTTTGTAAAACGGCGTAACCTAAAGGTTCATGTTGCCGTGGATGTAGGGGGTGACCTCGGGGGAGATGTGGCCGCAGCCCAGCTCGCGCAGCGCGGACTCGATGGCGGCGGGCAATGGGGTTTTGCCCTCGCCGTCGACGGTAGCACCGCCGAGGGCGGCGATCTTGGCGACATCTGCGGGCGCGGCCTCGATATGCATGTAGCCGCCGACCAAGCGCGCGCGTACCTGCTCCAGGCCAAGATCGTGCAGGTAATCCTCGCAGGCGCGGATTAAATCGACCTTCTCGCGCGTAAGCTCCTCGCCCGTGGGGACGCGCGTGGCAAGACAGGCTCCCGCCGGCAGGTTCCAAACGGGATAGCCCCATGCGCGCAGCAGCTCGCGCTCTTCGTCCTTGGTAAATCCAACCTCCATAAGAGGGGAGCGCACGCCGAGTTCCTCGGCAGCGCGCATGCCAGGGCGGTAGTCACCGCGATCGCTTGCATTGCTGCCATCGATGACGGTGAGAAAGCCGAGCGACTTGGCGTGGTTGACGATAGCGGTAAAGCCGGCGTGCTTGCAGTGGTAGCAGCGATTGGCATCATTGCAGGCTACTTGGGGGAGCTGCAACTGATCGACCGAAAGATTGAGCACGGGGAGCTTAAAGTGCGGCTCCTCGTTGGCTTGCCCGTCAACGGACCGCTCAAACGAAGCCTGTTCAGGCGTGCCGATGAGCGGCGTGGTGAGGTGAACGAGAAGCGTGCTGTCAGGCATGATGCGGGCGCAGACCGCGGCTAAAAAGCTGCTGTCGACGCCGCCGGAAAAGCCGATGGCGACGCGTCCGTATGCCAAAAGCAGCTGCTCGAGCGCTGCGAGTTTGTACTGAAGCTCCTCTGCAGGTGCGGTGGTGTCTGAAAGCATAAAACGTTCCTTACCAATATGTGCTCGGTCGAAAACTATAATCCTATCGGGCTGCTTGTCATAAGACTTCTATCTATGTAACGAAGGCACAATATGCTATATACGTTATATACAAATTTGTAAAGTGCGGTAGAGTGTCAGTAACGCAATCCGGTGAGGGGATCGATATGATCAAGGCTGTAATTTTTGACATGGACGGAACGCTGGTCGATACCGAGCGTTTGGGCATTAAGGCATGGAAGGCGGGCGCCGCCGAGCTGGGGGTCGCGATTGATGAAGCGCTGATCCATCAGTTTATCGGTCGCACCCTACCCGATGTCATGGACATCCTTGATAAGCATTACGGCAGCCACGAAACCACCGAGGCGGTCTATGCCCGCCACAAGGAGATTCGCGACGAGATGGTCAAGACCGAACTGGAGCTTAAGGCCGGCGCCGCCGAGTGTATAGACGAGCTGCTGGCTGCGGGCTATCACGTGGGTCTAGCGACGTCGTCGCGCCTCGCTACGGCCGAGCGCAACCTTAAGATGGTCGGCCTCTTTGACAAGTTTGAAACGGTGACCTGTGGCGAGGACGTCGTGCACGGCAAGCCCGACCCCGAGATGTATCTGCTCGCCTGCGAGCGCGCGGGCTTTGCCCCCGAGGAGTGCGCCGTGGTCGAGGATTCGCGCAACGGCTGCGTCTCGGGTATCACGGCCGGCTGCCATGTCTTTGCTGTGCCCGATATCGTGCCGCTGCCGCAGGACGTGGTGGATGGCTGCGAGGTCGTGCTCGACACGTTGTTCGATCTGGCGGCGGCGGTCAAGGCCGTACGCTAGACAATTGCGGCGTTGAAGCGAGTAATTGGCCGTCTTTGCGCTTAAGTAAAAGAGGTCCGGCAATGGTCGGACCTCTTTTGCGTAAGCGGCGTTTTGGCATACTGGCCGACGTGCTATAGATACGCGCCTAGGTTGATGGCCGTGGCGTCGGTCTGGGTGTTTGCCTGGGTGCTGGCGCGCTCCAGTAGGAACGGACGTACCAATTCTTGGCGGTTGATATCCTCGGCGGCGGTGGCTGCGGTGACGGTGCGTGCTGCAGAGCCGACGTGGATATGCTTGGTCTTTGTCGGGACCTTGTTCTCGATTTGCTCCATGAGCAGTTGGACACCCTTGCGGCCAATCTCGTAGCCCGGGGGCGCTACCGTAGTGAGCGGGACCGATCCGCTCCAAGCGAGTGGGTTGCCGTCGCATCCGGCCACGCGAACCTGCTCGGGGACGGAGATGCCTTTGTCGACCAATGCCGAGATAACGCCCGAGGCCAACACGTCGGTCAGACCGACGACAAAATCGGGGCGTTCGTTGGCAGGGCGCCCGGCAATCTGAGCGCCAATGCTGTAGCCGTCGGCTGCGGTATTCCACTCTCCGGCGTCAATGACCTCAATTTTGATATCGGGATGCAGGGCGAGGGCCTTGTGAATGCCAAGTACGCGCAGGGTGAGCTGCATGAATGCCGCTCTGCCCACAACGGTGATATGGTGTGCGCCGCGGGCGATGGCGAGCTCGGCGATAATGCGCCCCTGTGCCTCGTTGTCGGCCGCTACGTAGTAGCCGGGCTCGGAGCAATGGATGTCCAGGTGGACAATCGGCACGGGCATCTTGGTCATAGCGGGGTGCCAGTCGGGGGATGCCATGGGCTGAACCATGACGCCGGACATCTGGGTGCCCATAAAGTAGCGCAGGTAATGGTCCTGGAGAATATCGTCGTTATCGGCGTTGGCGATGAGCAGGTCGTAACCGTGCTTTCGGGCCTCGTTATGGGCACCGCTGGCAATTTGGAGCGAAAAGCCGTGATCGAGACGGGGGAGCACCAGGCCAAAGGACTTGGTGGCGCCGCCCGCGAGCTGACGAGCGCTTTGGTTGGGCAGGTAGCCCAGTCGATTGATGGTTTCGTTTATGAGCTTGAGGGTCTCGGGGCGCAGCTTTTCGGGATGGTTGAGTGCGTTGGAAACCGTGCCCAACGAAACCCCGGCTTCGCGCGCGACATCGCTGATTTTTACCTTTGCCATAGCGGCCCCTTTGATGCGTTTCAAGTACAAGCCAGATTGTAGCATCGCCCGCCCCTAGGGTGTCAAAACCTGCCAATTAGGGACAGGTTTATTTTGGCAGGTTTTATCTGGGCAAACGCTGGGGCCCAAGCCACCACGAAGGTGTCTGTCCCCATCGTGGTGGCTTGGCATGTGTGCATCGAGTGGTATCTAAGTTGAGATACCACTTCTGGTATATCAGCTTGCGCTTGCGTGAGTACAATACTCGAACGTTATACGTCTCAGCGCCCCCCGTGCGTGGACGTCTTGCAGTCACGCGAACGAAGGGATTTATCCTATGTGCGGAATTGTCGGCTACACCGGCTCTGATATTGCAAAGAACATCCTGGTCACAGGCCTTAAGCGCATGGAGTATCGCGGCTATGACTCCTCGGGCGTCGCGCTCGAGGTGGGCGAGGGCGCCGCGGCGCACCTCGACGTTATCCGCCGCGTGGGTAAGGTTGCGGGTCTGGAGAGCGAGCTTTCCAATATCGATAGCGACGCAACCTGCGGTATCGGTCACACCCGTTGGGCCACCCACGGCAAGCCTTCCGTCGTTAACGCTCATCCCCACACCAGCTGCGACGGTCGCATCGCCATCGTCCACAACGGCATTATCGAGAACTTTGCCGAACTGCGCGAGGAGCTGGAGGGCCGCGGCCATCACTTTAAGAGCGAGACCGATACGGAGGTCTTCGCGCATCTGATCGAAGAGGCCTATGCCGAGACGCACGACCTGATGGCCTCCGTGCGCGAGGCTTGCACCCACGTTGTGGGCGCTTATGGCTTGGCCGCCGTGTGCGCCGACGAACCTGGCGTGATTGCCGTTGCCCGCAAGGACTCCCCGATCGTGGTCGGCGTGGGCGAGACCGGTTCCTACGTTGCCTCCGACGTCATCGCGCTCATCGACGCCACCCGCGATGTCGTGGTGCTCGAGGACGGTCAGTTTGCCAAGCTCACGCCCGCGGGCGTCGAGTATACCGACGAGGCCGGCAATGTCATCGAGCCCAAGGTCACCCACATCGATTGGGATCTGGATATGGCCGAAAAGGGCGGCTATCCCGACTTTATGCTCAAGGAGATCCACGAGCAGCCGCGCGTCGTGCGCGACACGCTGGTTGGCCGTATGACGCCTGCCGGCGAGCTCGATATCGATGAGCTGGGCCTGTCCCTCGAGGAGCTCAACGACATCGACCGCGTCTACGTTATCGCCTGCGGCACCAGCTATCACGCCGGACTCATCGCAAAGAACCTTATTGAGGGCTGGGCTCGCATTCCCACCGAGGTTGAGGCTGCCAGCGAGTTCCGCTATCGCAACCCCATCATCACGCCGACGACGCTTGTCGTTGCCGTGTCCCAGTCGGGCGAGACGGCCGATACCCTCGCCGCCATTCGCGACGCGCGTATCAAGGGTGCCAAGGTCTTTGGCATCACCAACGTGGTGGGCAGCCCCGTGGCGCGCGAGAGTGACGGCGTCATCTATACCAAGGCCAACAAGGAGATCGCCGTCGCCTCGACCAAGAGCTTCATCGGCCAGGTTGTGAGCCTGACGCTGCTGGCTCTGCTGCTGGCGCAGGTCAAGTACCGTTTGACCACCAAGCAGGCGCGCATGATGTTCCGCGAGCTTTCCGATACAGCCGAGCAGATCCAGTGGATTTTGGACACGCAGGCCGAGGCCGTGCACGAGGCTGCCCTGCTGTGCAAGGACGCGCAGTCGGCGCTGTTCGTGGGCCGTGGCATGGGTGCCGCTATTTCCTACGAGGGCGCGCTCAAGCTCAAAGAGGTCAGCTACCTGCACGCCGAGGCGTATGCTGCCGGCGAGATGAAGCACGGCCCCATCGCGCTGATCGATCCGGGCTTCCCCGTCATCGCCGTGGCCACCAAGAGCGCCACTTACGACAAGACCGTATCGAACCTTATGGAGTGCAAGGCACGCGGCGCCAAGGTCATCGTCGTTGCCACAGAGGGCGACGAGGAGATCAACAAGATTGCCGACTGCATCATTCGCGTGCCGGCCGTCCGCGACGTGTTCAGCCCCATCACGGCGAGCGTGCCGCTGCAGCTGCTCGCCCGCGAGGTCGCCATCCTGCGCGGCTGCGACGTCGATCAGCCCCGTAACCTCGCTAAGAGCGTGACCGTCGAGTAGCGGATGTTGCGCCAGGTATGTGGCGTTGCCGTTGTTGGCATTATTTAACAGCTAAGGCCCGGCTACGTTGTGGCGGAGTCGGGCCTTGTTGCATTTGCCCAGATAAAACCTGCCAAAATAAACCTGTCCCTTTTTGGCAGGTTAGCGGAGCTTGCTGGTCTCGAAGTACTTGGGATATTGGTCCAGGACCTCGGTCTGGTTGCGGAACATCATATGCAGGTGCTTGCTCACCAAAAAACTCGCCTCGATGGGGTCGCGGCCGGCGATGGCGCGGCGGATTTGCTTGTGCTCGTTAACAATCTCCTGATTGTCGAGCGTCTGCGTGGCGGCGCGCAGCCAGCGGAAGCGCTCCAGGTCGGCATTGGTCTCTTCGAGCCACGACCACACGGTGCTGCGGCACGCGATGCTAAAGATCATGCGGTGCATGAGGTTGTCGCTTAAAAAGAAGCCGATGCGATCCTCCTCGGCCATGGTCTTTTCCTGCAGCGCGATGGCTCGGTCGAGCTGCTCGATGCCTGCCGAGGTGGCACGGGCGCAGCACTCCACAATCACCTGCTTTTCCAGGTGCTCGCGAATGTAGCAGGCGCTCTCGGCAAGAGTGAGGTTGATGGGCGAGACATAGGTGCCGCTTTGGGGCACGGTGCGCACCAGGCCCTCTTGCGCCAGACGCACTAGCGCCTCGCGCACAGGGGTGCGCCCCATATCCAGGTCGTCGCAAAGCTGCTTGACGCCCAGTTTTTCGCCCGGCTTGTAGTCCAGGTAGACGATTTTGCGTCGAATGGTGTGGTAGGACTGGTCCTGCAGGCTCGTTTCCTGCTCGCCGACGTGCATCGATTCTTCCATAGTGCCTCACAACCGTTCTATCACACTGATATGTCAGCTGTTAATTATGCCGCGAATCAGCTCTCCGCGGTGGGTAATTCGGCTGTTGCCCGAGAACTATTGCGGCGCCTTAGTCTGTGTTTGCATACGGCTGTGCTCAATGTTGCCGTATCATAAGCCGTCGCAAACGTGAAATAGAAAGAAGGAATCCCATATGCAACTGTCGAATATCGTACGCGATCGCTGGAAGGGCGTCTTGTTCTGCCTGATCGTCGCCATCCCCGCGACGTTGCTCGGCAAACAGGTTGAGGTGGTCGGCGGGCCGGTGTTTGCCATCCTCTTTGGCATGGTCCTGGCGCTCGTCTTTCCCAAGAATCGTCGCGAACAGCTCGCCGCCGGTGTCACCTATACGTCTAAAAAAGTCTTGCAGTACGCGGTAATCCTGCTTGGCTTTGGCATGAACCTCTCGCAGATTCTGTCCAAAGGCGCTCAGTCGCTGCCGATTATCGTGGCGACGATCTCGACCTCGCTTGTCATCGCCTTCGTGCTCTGCCGCGTTATGAACGTATCGGGCAAGATCGCGACGCTCGTGGGTGTGGGTTCGTCGATTTGCGGCGGTTCTGCCATCGCCGCGACCGCGCCCGTCATCGATGCCGACGATCGTGAGATTGCCCAGGCTATTTCGGTCATCTTCCTGTTTAACGTTATCGCGGCGCTCGTGTTTCCGACGCTCGGCGGCATGCTCGGGCTGACCAACGAGGGCTTTGGCCTGTTTGCCGGCACCGCCATCAACGACACCTCGTCGGTAACGGCTGCGGCGAGCGCCTGGGACAGTATGCATCCCGGCGCCAATGTGCTCGAAAGCGCCACAGTGGTCAAGCTCACCAGGACGCTGGCCATTATTCCCATTACGTTGGTTCTCGCATGCTGGCAGATGCATCTGGCGCGCAAGGCCGGCGGCGACGCCAAAAGCACGTTCTCGCTTAAACGCGCGTTTCCCATGTTCGTGCTGTTCTTTGTGCTGGCGAGCGTAATCACCACGGTGCTTCAGCTTCCTGCATCCATTACGGCGCCCATCAAGGAGCTGTCGAAGTTCTTTATCGTGATGGCCATGGCGGCTATTGGCTTTAATACCGATATCGTCGAGCTGGTCAAAAAGGGCGGCAAGCCCATCGCGTTGGGCTTTTGCTGCTGGATTGGCATTGCGTGCATGAGTTTGGGAATGCAGCACGTGCTGGGAATCTGGTAGAGAAGTAGCTTATTTGCGTGCTGCGTGCTGGCGAGCGCATGTCCACGGTGGAGCGATAGGAGCTCTTGCGGGTATGGCTTGTCCGCAGGTTTATAGGTCCCGAAGAGCTCTTATCGCCCCGCCAGGATGGCGATGCGGGGCAACTCATATACTCGCAGGACGGCGGCTTCTGCCCTATAGTGTTTGGTGAGCAATATCGTTCAATTTTGAAACACTCGCCCGCGCGGCCGGAGGTGGCGGCGTGGCGCCGAGGACGGGGCGCAATATGAACAGTGACGCCAAGCTACAAATCTTGATCGAGGCCTTGGCTGCTGCCGGGGCCTTGGCGTTGGCAATCGATGGGCATGGGCACGTGGCGATTTCGACCATGGATGATGTCGCGCTCGAGCAAGATGTCGCGGCATTTGTCGCCGAGCGCCTGGGGCGCGTGGGCAACGGCACGCGTCTGGTGATGGGGCATGCGGGAGGGCGCTTGAGCCTCACGGTGCGTCCGGTCGCCAAGGAATACGGCGCGCTTTGGGTGGTCGTGGTCCGCGAGGTGCACGGTGTGGCGGCACACGCGGGTATTGAGTGGCTTAACGCAGATGAGGTCGAGGCGCGCTACGAGGCAAGCGCGTACGGCATTGTCGAGGGCGCCGCTGCGGTCGCTGGCCCCGTCTGCGAAAGCTATGCCCGCGGCGTGCCCCTCATGTTGGAGGGTGAGCTGGGTGCTGGCCAGGCAGAGATTGCAAAGCGCCTCTATCTGGATGGGCCTTATGCCGACGAACCCTTTGTGTCCGTGGCACTTGACGAGCTCACAGATCGCGGCTGGCGCCATCTGCTCAAAAGCTCGGAATCGCCGCTGTTCCAGGCAAGGCTGACCCTTTGTATTGGTGGCTGGCATGCACTTTCGCCGCAGCGTCTGCGCGAGCTTGTCTCTACGATGACCGACACGGCGCTGGCCGCGCGTTGCCATGTGGTTCTGACGGCAAACGACATGCCGGGCGGTGGCGAAAGCGATCAGGCCGCTTTTGTAACCGAGCGCTTGGCGTGCGCGGTAAGTGTGGCGCCTGCGATTGCCGAGCAGGGCGGCGCATCGAAAAAGGTTGCGCGGTATTTGTCATATCTGTCAGATGTCTTTGGAACTGCCGCTCCGAGTATGTCCGAGGAGGTTGCCTCGACGCTCAACGGCTATCGCTGGCCACGCAACTATCTGCAGCTTCGCGAGGTCTCGGAACGACTCTATATATTAGTAGGGTCGGGTGTGGCGGAGCGCGCGGTGGCGGAGGAGGTGCTCGCCCAGGAGGACGTCATCAAAACTGCAACCTTTGGCGCCCCGACGCTCGACAGCGACCTGTATATCCTGCGTCCACTGGCCGATACCGAACGCGACATCGCGCGGCTGGTCGTAGGCCACCTTCAGGGCAACCGGACCCGCGCTGCCGAGGTGCTGGGAATAAGCCGCACGACCCTGTGGCGCTTGCTGAAGGACGACGACCGCTGAGCGAGGCGCCCGTGACCGCGTGCGGCGCGTGTGCTACAGTCCAAAGCAGTAATGTTTCGATTGTGTTACGGCGTGCGGGGGCGTATGGCGGAGACTTCAAAACCAAACCGGAATAGACGGAGCGCGGCTCCAGTTAACCGCCGCACGACGTCCCGGACGTGGGGAAAGCACGCGTCGGGGTTCGACGGTTCGTTCAAGCGCACCAAATACGGCTATCCTTCGGCAAGCGCTCGCTTGGCCATGCAGGCCGAGTCGACGCTGTGGGGGCGCAAGCGCGTGGTGGGCTCTAAGCTCAAGCACGACGGAACGCTGGGCTATATCAGCCGCGGTGCGGCTCGCCGCAGTGGGCTCAATCCTGCTGGTTGGCATCGTTACGTGCCGATTGCAGTTGTTGTTGCGGTGGTTGTCATCGCACTTGCCGCACTCGGCTACGCTGGCGGCGGCGTCGACCTGAGCGCGATGTTCAAGCCTGCTGAGCTTGCGCATGCCGGCACGGAGCTTGTCGAGGGCGCTCAGGTCCAGACGGGCGTGGCGCCTCAGCGCGGTATTGTTGCCGCTGCCGCAACGATCGCCGATGCCCAAAAGGGCGAGGATGCGGACAGCGAGGTTAGCGAAACCAGTCCAAACGGCGTGGGTTCGCAGGTCACGCCCGTGACACAAGGCCAATAAGTCACAGAACCATCACACTAAGTCGCTGTTTGGGGCCAATGAGTGAGCAAAAAAGCAGCAATACTGTTTCATATAGAACTCATTAGTCACAATTTGTAAAAAAAGCTATACTACTAGGCACTTGAAGGTCCACAAGCTGCAAGTTGAGGAGTACCTAACATGAAGAAGAGATTCATGGCAGCACTGAGCGTTCTCGCTCTTGCCCTGGCTCTGCCCGTGGCTGCTTTCGCCGCCCCGAGCCCGGCCAACACCACCGCCACCGGCGCCAACAACGTGACCGCCAGCGTTAACAACGCTAACGTCAAGGTTGCTTCCACCACCAAGAACGCCGAGGGCACCCCTGCCAACGCCAACGTGGTCGCTTCCTTTGAGATCACCGAGTCCCAGGCCGGCACCGTTTCCGAGTCCAACCCGCTGACCGTCACCTTCACCCTTGGCAAGGCTTACGCCAACGCTAAGGTTACCGTCTATGTCCAGCACAACGACGGCACTACGGAGCAGCTGAACCTGACCGCCGACAACAACGGTAACGTTGTCTTTAAGGTCACCAAGCTCTCCACCTACACCATCGTGGCTGAGAAGACCGCTGCTGGCGCTGCTACCACCGACAACGGTGCTAAGTCCCCGGCTACCGGTGTGAGCACCACCGCTGTTGCCGCCGTGGCTGCTGTTGCCGCTGCTGGCGCTGCCTGCGCTTTTGTTGCTCTTCGCAAGAACAACTAGCACACACACGGTTTCAACCGTAAGATTTGAGGACCCGTACTTGTGCGGGTCCTTTTTTTGGCCGATTTACAGGGTAGGGGAACACCATGGCACAGCAGCCGCAGGGCAAGCATATGGAAGTTAAGCATATGGACGACTCGGACAAAAAACGTCGTGCCACGATACTCAAGGGCGTTTTCGTGGTGTTGTTACTGGTCGCAGTCGGCTGCGGCGGTTACGTGCTCTATATGAATCATCTAGAGCAGCAGCGCGCCGAGGAGATGAGTGCAACAGGCAAGCCCGCCACGAAGGTCGAATCAAAGGGCAAGGAGCTGCCGGACAACCCCATCGACTTCGCTCCGCTCATTCAGGAGAATGCCGATATCTATGCGTGGCTCTACATTCCGGGTGCGGATATCAACACACCCTTGCTGCAGAGCACGACGGACGACCTGTTTTATCTGGACCACGACAAGGATGGCAAGTACGACCCCTACGGCACAGCGTTTAGTCAGATGGCAAACGCGCGCGACTTTAGCGATCCCGTCACGGTGATCTACGGCCATGTGAACGGAGGTGTGTTCCACAACTTGCATAACTTTGAGGACGCGGACTTCTTTAACGAGAACGGTGAGTTCTATATCTACACGCCGGGCCATATTCTGACGTACAAGATTATCTCGGCCTATCAATATGACGACCGCCACATTCTCAACTCGTTTAACTTTGCCGATCCTGCCGTGCGCCAGGACTACTTTAATTCGGTCTGTAATCCGGACGCATTGCTCAAAAATGTACGTGACGGCGTGACACTTGATGCAGATAGTAAGATTGTGCAGTTGAGCACCTGCATGCTCGATAGTTCGCAGGGCAACTCGCGCTATATTGTCAGCGGTGTGTTAACAAGCGACCAGGAGACAAAATAGTCATGAACCCCCGTGGCAAGCACTTTATCGATGCGGTGGATCCCGACGAAAATGAAGTAAACAATCCCGAGCAGCAGGCTCAGGATGCGGCGGAGCCTGTCGAGCCTCAATGGGAGACCAAAGGCACTCCGACGCCCCAGCCTGACGAAAAATCCCAGAGCAAGGTCGAGGCTCCGTCCGACGCATCGGCAAAGACCGATGAAGCCGCGGCGCAGCCTGGTGATGAGGCGGAGTGGCCTTCGCTTGATGAGGCGGGACCTCAGCGTCGTCGACACTCCAAAGAGTCGATTGAGCGCATCAAGCGCCGTCGCCGTATCCGCGCGCTGCTGAT
This sequence comes from uncultured Collinsella sp., assembly GCA_905200715.1. GTDB lineage: Bacteria > Actinomycetota > Coriobacteriia > Coriobacteriales > Coriobacteriaceae > Collinsella. The sequence goes on from CAJKLK010000025.1 coordinate 18,115, forward strand.
CGTGCTGCTCGTGATTGGTGCGGTTGTTGCTGCCGGCTGGGGCTTTGTGAATCACAGCGTGATCCAAGGCAAAAAGAAGATTGAGGAAAAGACCGAAAAGGTCATTAAGGCCAAGGGCGACACTATTACCTATAACGGCAAGAAGTATGCGCTCAACAAGCATATGGCCACGGTGGCGTTTATCGGCTTTGATGGCCGCAACAACGATGACGGCACCCAGAAGGGCCAGTCCGATACCGTGATGGTTGTAGCGCTTAATACCGACACGGGCGAGGCCCGCGGCATTATCATCCCGCGTGACAGCATGGTTACCGTAGATACGTATTCCAATGGTTCGTTTGCCGGCCAGGTGACCGAGCAGCTGTGCTTGCAGTTTGCCTATGGCACCGATGGCGACAACTCATCGGCACTGACGGCCGCCGCTGCCTCGCGCGTGCTCGATAACATTCCGGTCGACTATTACTACACGCTCAATATCGAGGGCGTGGCTCCCATTAATGACTCCATCGGCGGTGTGACACTGGTGCCTACGCAGACTGTGCCGGGCACGTCGGTTGTCGAGGGCCAGGAGACCACGCTGTTTGGTACAACGGCGGAAAAGTATGTGCAGTGGCGCGACACGACGAATCTGACGTCTTCGCTGGATCGTACAGCACGCCAGGTGAGCTACGTGCAGGCGTTTGCATCGAAGGTGCTCAGCAGTGCCAAGAGCAACCCCGCCATGCTCATCAGCCTGTATCAGGCCATGGGCGACTATACGTGGACCAATTTGGGTCTCGATGAGTTCAGCTATCTGGCGACCACGATGCTCGAGCACGGCCTGACCTCGTTTGATGTCGTGACGCTGCAGGGCACCATGCAGCAGGGCGACACCTTCGCCGAGTTCTATCTAGACCAGGACAACGTAAAGCAAACGGTCGTCGATACCTTCTACCACCCCGTAAACTAACTGGGTCCGCCGTTCGTTAGAACGGCGGAACATACACCACGTTGTCGCGGCGCGGCTTTGCCTTGGGGAGTGCGTCTTCGGCGTAGCCCAGAATGCAGTTGCCCACACCGCGCAGGCTTCCGTCGGCGGGCAGACCCCACTTGGCCAGCAGTTCCAGTCCCTCGGGTGAGTCAAAGACCTCGTGTGCGCGGTGGATCCAACACGAATCGACGCCCAGCGCATAGGCTGCGTTGAGCAGGTTGCCCATGGCGAGCGAGCCGTCTTCCAGGTGCGTGGGCACGCTGCGGTCGACGAGCACCACCACAACGGTCTTGGCGCCGTAGAATGGATCTCCCTCGCTGCCCATAACTTGTGCGTTGAGCTGCGAGAGGCGCTTGACGGTTGCGGGGTCGGTGACGGCGACGAACGTGACCGGCTGACGTCCCATGCCGCTCGGCGCGTACTGGCCGGCTTCGATAATGCGTGCGAGCTTTTCAGCCTCGACGGGGCGATCGCTATAGTTACGGCAGCTACGGCGGTGGATGAGTGCTTCGATGGTCTCCATGGGTCCTCCTGACGTTGGTTTCGATGTCTCGTTCTTACCCGCCGAACCAAAACCGTAATCGCGCAGTCGGCCCCAAACACTGCAAGCCACCAATCGGAAAAGTCGGCTTGCATAAAACTTCAGCCAGAATGTGACAAACCGGTGGGATGGTTAAACGTTTTATCCCGTCTACCCTGCGGTTTTTTACCACTTGCCTAAATGATGCGCGCATAAGCTCTGATAAAGGTTTTACTAAAGGAGTATCAACGTTTATCAACGCGCCATGGTGGCGCCGGGCCAGGAGGTAACATCATGTTCCAGGCTGGAGATGTCGTCGAGATCGACTTCGAAGGATTTCTGAAGTTGCTGCGTTCCAAGACGCGCGCTTTCGTGTCGATTAACGATCACGAGTACTACATCACGCACACCGATGGCTATTGGCGTGTTCAGGATTGCGAGGCCCTCAACGATAAGGGCCACTTTACTGACTGCTCCGAGCTGGTCAACACGGTCTGCGAGGTCGTCGAACTGCCTTGGATCTGCGGCAAGAGCCTGCACGACAGCTTCTCGGGCGCCACGGTCTACGAGGCCGTCGCTGCTTAACAGCCAACAATCGATATTCTCTCGCAACCGCCGGCGCCGCCCCCGCGCCGGCGGTCTTTTTTGTCGATATGTTGCATAGGCCGTGCGTCTTGTACGGCCGCCCTTGACGATAGTCAAAACTCGGACTAACCTGAAACTACAATTGGTCAAAACTCGGACAATCGAATGGTGGGATAGATGAATAGTGCGGTTACGCTGGTCGATTTTGACCGGATGCTCAATGGACTCGACCATATCTATTCGGAGTTCTCGCGCACCTGCGGTCTTTCGGACTGCGCCTATTGGATGCTCGTCGACACCAGCACGGCGGGCGGTAGCATCGCTGTGAGTCGTCTGACAAGCGAATGGTTCTACAGCAAACAGACCATCAATTCGGCGATCAAGACGCTTAGGGCGCGAGGGCTTGCGACGTTGGAGTTTGCCGAGGGCAGTCGTAAGAACAAGGTTGTGCGGCTGACCGAAGAAGGCATGCAGTTTGCCAAGCGCTACGCGTTGCCGGCGCAAAAAGCCGAGCAACAGGCATTCGAGGCGCTCGAGCCGTGGGAACAGCGCGAGATTATGCGTCTGGTCGGTAAGTTCTCCGATGTTCTTAACGAAGAGTGCGAGGCATTTAAACGGCGAGTGGCCGCCGAGGACGAGGCTGACGATAAGGGCGAAGGGGAGACATGCGACTCTTAATGAGGTTTATGAGGCCGTACCGCCGTCTGATCGCGGTGACGCTGCTGGTACTGCTGATAGACAACGTCGGTACGCTGCTGGTGCCCACGATGTTGGCGAACATGGTCAACACCGGTATTACCACGGGCGATATCGACTATATTTTACGCAACGGCCTGTACATGCTTATCGCGACCGGCATGGCCAGCGGCGGCGCGGTGCTGGGCTGCTATCTATCGGCCCGTCTGGCGGCTAATGTGGCCTGCGACATCCGCAACGCCGTCTACGATAAGTCGCTCGAGCTGTCTGCCAGCGACTTTGAGCGCTTTGGCACGGGTTCGATGATCACGCGCTCACTCAACGACATCAACGTGATTCAGCAGGCTATCCTGCAGACGATTCAGTTGGTGCTGCCGGTACCGTTCTTGGCCGTGGCGGGCATCATTTTTGCCTGGTTTATCGATCCTGCCATGGGCACGCTACTGGGCGTGGTCGTTGCGATCGTGCTGGTGGCGGCGGTCTTTACCGTGGCCAACGCCGCGCCGATCTTTATGCGCCTGCAGAGCTTTATCGACCGTATGAACGTGGTGCTGCGCGAAAATATCGTGGGCGTGCGCGTTATCCGCGCATTTAACAAGGAGCGCCACGAGGAGCAGCGCCTGGACGAGGTGTTTAGCGATTACGCGGCCAACGCCATCAAGGTCAACCACCTGTTTGTGGGTCTCGACAGCTCCAGCTTCTTTTTGATGAACATCGCCGAGGTGGCGGTGCTGTGGGTGGGCGGCAACCGCGTGGGCGTCCATGCCATGCAAATCGGCAGCATTTCGGCCGTGCTGGAGTACGCGCTTCTGATCCTGTTCTTTGTGATGATGGCGCAGATGGTGATTCTGACGCTTCCGCGCGCTGCGGCGTGCCTCAACCGCGCGCAACAGGTGCTCGAAATCGAGCCGAGCATTGTGGACGGCAAGGCTACGCTGGGCGACAGGGCGCCTGAGTCCGCAGATGGGGCCGACGCGGTGGCCGTGTTCGACCATATGTCGTTCCGTTTTAACGATGCCGACGAGGACACCCTGTGCGACCTGAGCTTTGCCTGTCGCCGTGGCCAGACCACGGCGATTGTAGGCTCGACGGGATCGGGCAAATCGACGGTGGCCAAGCTCTTGTTGCGTTTCCACGATGCCACGAAGGGCGCCATTCGCCTGAACGGCGTCGATCTGCGCGACCTTTCGCAAGACGACATCCGCGGGCGAATCGCCTATGTGCCGCAGAAGGCATGGCTGTTCTCGGGTACGGTGGCGAGCAACCTGCGCTTTGGTAACGAGGAGGCGACCGAGGCTGACATGCTCCATGCGCTGGAGGTTGCCCAGAGCACCTTTGTGC
>CAJKLK010000026.1:0-19693 GCA_905200715.1 uncultured Collinsella sp.
GCCGGCTGGTTGGAGTATCGCCATCAGATTGGCCAGACGGGCGTATCGGTTTCGCCCAAGCTTCTCGTGAGTATCGGTGTTTCAGGCGCCATTCAGCATCTTGCCGGCATCGGTGGGGCGGAGTGCATTATCGCCATCAACGAGGACCCGGATGCTCCCATCTTTGGCGCTGCGCAGTACAAGGTTGTCGGTGACGCCGTCGAGGTCGTCGAGGAGCTGCTGGCCCAGCTTGAGCGCTAGGCGCGCGCCAGCCAGTCGCGCATCTCGTCCTTTAGGCGCTCCCAGGTCGCTTGCGTGGCGGAATCGGTAAAGGAGCGCGTAATGCCAAAGGGCGCGTCGAGCAGGCGGTAGATATCGCCCTGCTCGCGCGCCAGCGCGCGGCTTGCCGGATAGACGAGCTCAAACATAAAGCAGATGAGTCCCACCAGGTAGTCGGCGGGCTCGTCGCGTTCATCGCGTGCGACGCAGCGGTGCTCGTCAAAGGCGGCAAGCGCCGGTGCCGAGAAGTGGCTGGCAAGAAACGCGTCCTCATCCACCTTGAGGATGGTCTCGACGGTGCTGTCAGCGATGGTTCGCATGATGTCGATCTTGTCGCCATCGCGCACGATATCGCAGAAGCGCCGCGTGCGCTCGTCGAGCTGCGCGGGTAGACGGAAATCGCTGTGATAGGCGATGCTCGCGCGGATGAGCTCGTCGTGCTCGTCGGCCTCGATAAAATCTCGGATGCTTGTTGTGGCAGGCGCGTCGTCGGGGTTCTCGCCAAAGAGGACCCCGACGCCCAACGCTGCATGGCTCATACTCTCGGCGTCCTTAAAGGTGTCCCAGCGTCGCAGCTGCTCAAAGCGGCCCATATCGTGTAACAGCCCACAAAGCCACGCCAGGTCAATGTCCTGCGGTGACCAGCCCTGCTCACGCGCCACGGTATCGCACGCTTCCGCCACGTGATAGGTATGTTCGATCTTGAGTGCGATGCGCGGATTGGCGGCATCGTAAGCATCGGTATAGCGTTTGAAGGCCGCGGTCGCCCGGCCCCGATCGATAGCTGTCATAATGACTTCCTAAAAAGTTGTGTCTTTCTGTGTCTTTCGATCCGGTGGCAATTGTAGGTGAACTCGGTTGCTGCCGGGCGATGATTCTGCCATGTCGTTGAATGCGACTCGGAAAGCTTGTCGGGACGAGGAACGCTATGGTGCTCAAAATCGTTGAAACCGTCTGGCCGGTGATGCTTACCTATGTTGCGATAGGCGCGCCGTGCGGAATGATCATGGCGCAGACGGGAATGGAACCCTGGATGGTTTTTGCTCTGAGCAGCACGTTCGTGACGGGCAGCGGACAGTTTATGGTCTGCAATCTGTGGCTGGCAGGTGTGCCTGCGGCGTCGATTATCGCAAGCGTCGCCGCAATCTCTTCGCGCTTTGCTCTTTACTCGGCATCGATTGCACCGCATCTGACGGGTGCCTCGAAGCGTCAGATGCTGGCCGTTGCCGCGACACTTACCGAGGAGGCATATGGCATCTCCCTTGCCAAGTTGGTTGAAGGGGAGGATTGGGGTCCGCTCGAGTCCTTTGTGCTCAACGCGATCCTCATTGCAACATGGGGCGTTTCGTGTACGACGGGCGCCATCGTCGGCGCCGTTGTCGATGTTCCCACCGCTATTGCGGGTTTTGTCTGCACATCGCTCTTTATCTGCCTACTCTTTTCGCAACGACTGTCGCGCGGCAATGTCGTAGCTGCCGTTTTGGCTGCGGTGTCCGTCGCCATATGCAAGTTCTTGGGGTGGACGAATATCGCCGTGCCGGCAAGCGTGCTCGTCGGCGTTGCCGTGGCGCTCGCGTGCGATGCCCTCGTCGAGGGAAGGGGTGCTCGCGATGCCCGTTAATGAGTTTTTGGTCCTGTGGCTGTCGTCGTGGGCGGCCATCGCATTCTTTCGCATCGCGCCGGCGTTCGCCCTGCGCGGTCGGACCCTGTCGCCCCGCGTTACCGAGGCCTTGGGTTATATTCCGCCCGCCGCCTTTGCGGCGCTGGTCGCCAACGATTTGATAAGCCCTGGCGCTTTCGAAGCCGGGCTGTGGCAGGGCTTGGTTCCCTGGATTGCGGCCGCCGGCGTCGTGGCGGTGGCAATCAAGACAAAGTCGATGTTGTGGTGCTGCGTCTCGGGCATCGTGTTCTATATCGTTCTGAGCCTTGTATAAAAGCAAGGGCGCGTTTAGCGTCCCGGCCCAACGGATCGAATTTCTCACCGAGCCGGTCTGCTTCTTCTGGTACCATGGTCAAACTTTACTGTAGCAAAGCGTGACGTGGGCTTTTGTTCTGCGTCAGCGGAAATGGGGGTTTCATGGCACAGGAAGCGACCGCCAACGAGCAAAAGAAATTCAAGGTACCGCGTATCCCGGGTGACATCATGATCTACCCGATGATCGTCGGCCTTTTGCTCAATACCTTCTGCCCGCAGGTCTTCGAGATCGGCGGCTTCTTTACCGCCGCCTGCCGTGGCGGTTCCAACACCATCGTCGCCGCGATCCTGCTGTTTGTGGGTGCCGGCATTAGCTTTAAGTCCACGCCGGGCGCCATCAAGACCGGCATCGTCGTGCTGATTCCCAAGCTTGTTGTTGCGGCGGCCCTTGGCTTGGGTGTGGCATATTTCTTTAACGACAACTTCCTGGGCCTGAGCTCCGTGTCCATCATCGGCGGCATCACGTTTTGCAACATGGCGCTCTACACGGGCATCATGGGTGAGTTCGGCGATGAGTCCGAGCAGGGCGCCGTCGGTATCCTGTTCTTTACGGCCGGCCCCGCCGTCACGATGATCATCCTCGGTGTCTCGGGTCTCGCCAACATCCCCGTCGGCACCATCATCGGATCCATCCTGCCGCTTGTTATCGGCATGGTTCTGGGCAACTTGTTCCCGTTTATCAAGAACCTGCTGGTCCCCGGCGCCAATCCCGCGATCGCTGTCATCGGTTTTCAGCTCGGTGCGTCCATGAGCCTTTCGAGCTTTATCACCGGCGGCATCTCGGGTATCCTGCTGGGCCTTGTCACGCTGTTTGTCGTCGGCCCCATCACCTTTGCCTTCGAGCGCCTGTGCGGCGGCAACGGTAAGGCGGCTGTGGCATGCTCCACCATTGCCGGCACGGCCATGACCACGCCGGTCGCCCTTGCCGAGGTCGCTCCGCGCTATGCCGAGCTTGCGCCCACCGCGTATGCGCAGATCGCCACCGCCGTCATCATCACGGCAATCATGGCCCCGATTCTGACCGGCTGGGTCGATAAGAAGTTCTGCCACGGCAAAGAGGATCTGTCGCCCGCCGGTGTCGAGGCCATCGAGGAGGCTGTCGCAACCGATATCGACGGTGAGTAACGGCCGTTGCCGATAATAGATTCCGGCGTGCAATTCGCGCCGCTGGAGCGCCCGAACGAAAGCTGTCTTGCAGTAACGTTCGGGCGCTCTGCTATTATTCCCATTACCCCTGCGGAGTAGGGGGTGTTTGTTGCCCAGACACGAATCGGGCGATTCTGACCACTTGGATATTGAAGGGATGGCGTCTAGTGGTTAAGGCACTCAAGATCGAGATATTCCTGCTATGCATGATTGTTCTTATCGGGCTTGCCGCACGAAGCCGCCGCTCCTTGTTCTCGAGCACCCAGCAACTTTTGTTTAGCATGCTGGGCTATACGTCTGCTGCCTACATTTTCTTCGATATGATTTGGACGCTCTCGGACGGCGTGAGCACTCCTGTAGGCATCACGGCCAACTGGATTTCCAACGCGGTCTCGTTTTCGCTGTTCGCCATCGCGTGCCTCATTTGGTTTTTCTATTCCGAGACAGTGCAGGGCTCTCGCCTTTTGACCGCGCGCTATAGGGTTGCGATCGTGACGTTGCCAACCGTATTGGTGGTCGTGCTGGCATTTACCAGCTACTGGACGCACGCTATGTTCTATATCGATGCGCAGGGCGTATATCGTCGCGGAGCGCTTTATATGATTCAACCTATTGTTAGCTACTGCTACATCATATATACGTCCTTGCGTGCCTTTATTCAGGCTCGAAAAGTCGAAAGCCTGCAAACGAAGGCCATTTATCGCACCCTCGCCTTTTTTGTGGTTCCCGCTCTGGTGGGCGGTACCTTCCAGGTTTTGTTTTCGGTACCGGGCCTTTGTGTCGGTATAACGCTGAGCATCCTGCTGCTCTACATCATCTACCAGGAGCAGCTGATCTCGACCGACCCGTTGACTGGCCTCAACAATCGCAACCGTTTTGAGACCTATATGCTGTCGCTCTTTTCAAATGTGGATCAGGCCGAAGATGTATATCTGCTTATGATGGACGCTGACGGCTTTAAGCAGATTAACGATCGCTATGGACATGTGGAGGGTGACCATGCCCTCCAGGTCGTATCTGCTACGCTCAAAGAGGTCTGCTCGGCGTCTGGTGGCTTTATCGCACGTTATGGCGGCGATGAGTTCGTGGTGCTTCAAAAGGCGACGGCGGAGCAGGACATCATGGACCTGTGTTCGGCGATTAACGACGAGCTCGCTCGTGCCGAGGTGCCGTATGCATTGCGGATGTCCATCGGTTACGCGCGGGTCGGCGATAGTGTTGATACCTGGCAAGACTTACTTCGCGCTGCCGATGCGGAGCTCTACCGCGTCAAGGCCGAGAAAAAGAAAGCCGGCGTCCAGATACGCTAGAAAAAAGGGGCGCACGCTGGCGTGCGTGGCGCCCCTCAGCTCATCGATGTACTCCATTAAACTAAAGTATGTGAATCCCCCTGCTAAATAAGGGCAGTTCATTAGGCCTTTTTGGGTTTGTTGACGATGATGATGCCGCCGCAGACCAACAGCAGGGCAACGATGACGGTAACGGGGCTCGTGCCAGCGCCCTCGCCGAGCAGCAGCGCGCTCAGCAGCACACCAAAGACGGGGTTCATAAACCCAAAGACCGAGACGCGGCTGACGGGGTTGACGGTAAGCAGACGCGACCACAGCGAGTAGGCGACCGCGGAGATAAGCGCCATATAAATGATGAGCGCGATGGCGGGAGCGATTTCGGTGGGGGAGAGCGTGCCATCCATCAAAAAGCCGATGGCGGTGAGGACCAAGCCGCCGACCAGGAACTGCCACCCGGCAAGCAAGACGCCGTCGTGCTCGCGCGAGAAGATGCCGATCAGGCAGGTCGAAAGGGCACCCGCGACGGTGGAGGCCAGGATGAAGCCCTCGCCGTCGAGCGCAAAGCCAAAGGTGCCGTCCGCGCCCGAAAGGTTGACGAGCGCGACGCCGGCAAAGCCCAGCGCACAGCCAAGCACCTTGGCCGTATTGAGCTTCTCGGTGCGAAACGCCAGGGCGGCAAAGAGGATGGCGAGGAAGTTGGCGCTGGCCTCGATAATGGAACTCGACATGGCGCTGGCGCGCGAGAGTCCCAGGTAGAAAAAGAAGTACTGCCCGATGGTCTGGAAGAGCGACAAGGTGCAGATGGGCTTGATATCACGCGCTTGCGGAACGAGCGGACGGCGCTGGGCCACGCTCATGCCAACAATGACCAGCATACCGGCAAGCGTGAAGCGCAGACCCGCGAAGAGCAGCTGCGAGGCGCTGTCGTGCGCGGAAATGCCAAAGAGGCCGTAGCCGATCTTGATGCAGGGAAAAGCCGACCCCCAGAGCGCGCAGCAAACGAGGCAGCCCAGGATGAGTCCGGGCAGGGTGGCGAGATACGGCTTGCGGCTTTCCATGATGTCCTTCCTACATGTGCGAAGCAAAAAAGAACCCGCCACCGGGCGTGCCGGTGGCGGGTGTTGTTACCCGAGGGGATTGTACCCGATGGGAAAGCTTTAAGCGAAGTAGGCCACGCCGCTCTCAAAGATCGGCATGAACTTATCGCCGGGGACATGCTCGGGCACGTTACGGTACAGGTTGTCGCCGCGACGCTCGGCATGGCCCATCTTGCCCAGGACGCGGCCGTCGGGGCTCGTGATGCCCTCGATGGCGAGTGCGGAGCCGTTGGGGTTGACGGAAAGGTCCATGCTCGGCTTGCCGTCCTCGCCCACGTACTGCGTGGCGACCTGGCCGTTGGCGATCAGCTGGGCGAGCACCTCGTCGTTGGCGACAAAACGGCCCTCGCCGTGGCTGATGGCGACGGTGTAGGGGTCGTCGAGGCTGCACTGCGACAGCCACGGGGACAGGTTGGACGAGATACGGGTGCGCACCAGGCGGCTCTGATGGCGACCGATGGTGTTGAACGTCAGCGTGGGTGCATCCGGCGTGGCGTCGACGATGTCACCGTAGGGCACCAGGCCGAGCTTGACCAGAGCCTGGAAGCCGTTGCAGATGCCCAGCATCAGGCCGTCGCGGGCCTTGAGCAGGTCGCGGACTGCCTCGGTGACCTCGGGAGCGCGGAAGAACGCCGTGATGAACTTGGCGGAGCCATCGGGCTCGTCACCGCCCGAGAAGCCGCCGGGGATCATGACGATCTGGCTTGCACGGATGCGGCGGGCGAGCTCGTGGGTGCTCTCGGCGACGGCCTCGGGCGTGAGGTTGTTGATCACGAAGGTGTCGGCCTCGGCACCGGCGGCACGGAAGGCGCGGGCGCTGTCGTACTCGCAGTTGTTGCCGGGGAACACGGGGATGATCACGCGCGGGCGGGCGATCTTAGCGCCGCCGTACACGTGGATATCCTTGGCGCGGAAGTCGATGGTCTCGACCTCGGGGGTCTCGCCGGCGCTGCGGTAGGCGAAGACGCCCTCGATGCCGCTCTCCCAGGCCTCCTGGAGCTCGGAGAGCTCGATGATCTCGGAGCCGGTATCGATGACATAGCCCTCGACGGTGGTGCCCAGGGGCTCGACGACAACGCCGTCGACGACCTCGGGCAGCTCGGCATCCTCGGCGAGCTCGACGATAAAGCTGCCGTAGAGCGGGGTGAAGAGGCTCTCCACGTCCACATCCTCGGCAAGCTCGATGCCGATCTGGTTGCCGACGCACATCTTAAAGAGGCTCTCGGCGCCACAGCCGTAGCCGGGCGTGGAGATTGCCAGGGCGTTGCCGGTAGCAGTGAGCGCCTCGACGGCGTCAAACGCGGCGAGCAGCTGCTGGGCGTCGGGGCGGTAGTCCTCACCATAGGTGGCGGGGGCGATGCGCACGACGCGATGCGTCAGACCCTTGAACTCAGGGGAGACGGCGCGGGCGGCGCGGCCCACGGCGACAGCGAAGCTGATCAGGGTCGGCGGAACGTTGAGCTCGCCGGCCTCGTCCTCAAACGAGCCGCTCATAGAGTCCTTGCCACCGATGGCACCGGCGCCCAGGTCGACCTGGGCCATAAGGGCACCCAGGACGGCTGCCATGGGCTTGCCCCAACGCTCGGCCTCGGTGCGCAGACGCTCGAAGTACTCCTGGAAGGAGAGATGGGCGCGCCTGTGCTCAAAGCCGGCAGCCACGAGCTTGGCGATGGACTCGACCACGGACAAGTAGGCGCCGGCAAACTGGTCGGCCTCCATCAGGTAGGGGTTGAAGCCCCATGCCATGGCGCTTGCCGTGGTGGTCTCGCCGTCCACGGGGAACTTGGCGACCATGGCCGAGCTCGGGGTGAGCTGCGTCTTGCCGCCAAAAGGCATAAGCACGGTTGCGGCACCGATGGTGGAGTCGAAGCGCTCGGAAAGGCCCTTGTTGGAGGCAACATTGAGGTCGGTGACAAGCGAGGTCATGCGCTCGGCAAGCGTGGTGCCGGCCCAGCTGGGCTGCCACACGCTGCGGGCGCACACGTGGGCGACCTGGTGCTTGGGCGCGCCGTTAGAGTTGAGGAACTCGCGGGATAGGTCGACGATGGCGACACCGTTCCAGGCCATGCGCATGCGCGGCTCGGCGGTAACCTCGGCGATAACGGTCGCCTCGAGGTTTTCCTCGGCGGCGTAGCCCATGAACTCCTCGACGTCACCGTCGGCGACGGCGCAGGCCATACGCTCCTGGGACTCGGAGATTGCGAGCTCGGTGCCGTCCAGGCCGTCGTACTTCTTGGTCACGGTGTCCAGGTCGACATACAGGCCGTCGGCAAGCTCGCCCACGGCGACCGAGACGCCGCCGGCGCCAAAGTCGTTGCAGCGCTTGATCAGGCGGCAGGCGTCGCCGCGGCGGAACAGGCGCTGCAGCTTGCGCTCGACCGGGGCGTTGCCCTTCTGAACCTCGGCGCCCGAGGTCTCGATGGACTCGGTGTTCTGGGTCTTGGATGAGCCGGTGGCGCCGCCGATGCCGTCACGGCCGGTGCGGCCGCCTAGTAGGATGATCTTGTCGGTGGGGGCGGGGCACTCGCGGCGCACGTGGTTTGCCGGGGTAGCGCCCACGACGGCGCCAACCTCCATGCGCTTGGCCACGTAACCGGGGTGATAGAGCTCGTTGACCTGGCCGGTGGCAAGGCCGATCTGGTTGCCGTAGCTGGAGTAGCCGGCGGCAGCAGTGGTCACGAGCTTGCGCTGCGGCAGCTTGCCCTCGAGCGTCTCGGACACGGGGACGGTGGGGTCGCCGGCGCCGGTGACACGCATGGCCTGGTACACGTAGCTGCGGCCCGAGAGCGGGTCGCGGATGGCGCCGCCCACGCAGGTGGCGGCACCGCCGAAGGGCTCGATCTCGGTCGGGTGGTTGTGAGTCTCGTTCTTAAAGAGGAACAGCCAGTCCTGGTCCTCGCCATCGACATCAACCTTCACCTTGACGGTGCAGGCGTTGATCTCCTCGGACTCATCGACATCAGTCATAACGCCGGTCTTCTTAAGGTACTTGGCGCCGATGGTGCCCATGTCCATGAGGCAGACGGGCTTGGCGTCGCGACCGAGTTCGTGGCGCATCTCCATGTAGCGGTCGAAGGCCTGCTGCACCACGGCGTCGTCGATCGTCACGTCGTCCAGGACGGTGCCGAAGGTGGTATGGCGGCAGTGGTCGGACCAGTAGGTGTCGATCACGCGGATCTCGGTGATGGTGGGGTCGCGATTCTCATCGCGGAAGTACTGCTGGCAGAAGGCGATGTCCGCCTCGTCCATGGCAAGACCGCGCTCGGAAATAAAGGCGGCAAGGCCTGCCTCATCGAGCTCGCGAAAGCCGTCGAGCACTTCGACGGGTTGGGGCTCGGGGGTCTCCACATGCAGCGTCTCGGGCAGGTCGAGCGAGGCGATGCGCGCCTCGACGGGGTTCACCACGTAGTGCTTGATGGCCTCGATGGCGGCTTCGTCCAGAGCGCCCGAGATCATATAGACCTTGGCGGAGCGCACGGCGGGGCGCTCGCCCTGGCTGATGAGCTGCACGCACTCGCTGGCGGAGTCGGCGCGCTGGTCAAATTGGCCAGGCAGGAATTCGACGGCAAAGACGGCGCCATCGCTTGCGGGGAGCTCGTCGTAGGTCACATCGACCTGGGGCTCGCTAAAGACGGTCGGCACGCAGGAGCGGAAAAGCTCCTCGTCGATGCCCTCGACGTCGTAGCGGTTGATGATCCTCAGGGCCTCGATGCCCTTGATGCCGAGAATCTCGGTCAGCTCGCCCTTGAGCTGCTGAGCCTCGACGTCGAACCCGGGTTTCTTCTCCACGTAGATACGAGAGACCATTGGTTCCTGCCTTCCTGATCGGTTGGGCGTACGGTACGGTATGCGGCAGCGGTCGGTTTACGGGGCAAGCCTCGCGGTCGCCTTGAGCCACATGTTTGTAAACCTCACTATGATACGACAGCTCGCGGCGCGTTGAGGACGGCGAGGGTGCTACAGTGAAGCGCAAACAAGAGAAAGGCATCACATGGCATTCGTTTCGCTCGCCATCATCGCACTCGTGGCCTTTGCAAGCCCCTTCATCGCCTCGGCGATTCCTGGAAAACCCGTTCCCGAAACGGTCTTTTTGCTCGTGTTCGGCGCGGTGCTGGGCCCACATATGCTCGGCGTTATCCATGTAGATGCCGAGGTCTCGCTCGTGTCAGAGCTCGGTCTGGCATTTTTGTTCCTGCTTGCAGGCTTTGAGATCGATCCCAAGAACATCACGGGCGTCGAGGGGCGCTACGGTATGGCCACGTGGGTCGTCACGTTTGGTATCGCCTGGCTTGCCGTGCGCTTTACTCCGTGGTTCTCGGTCAGCCATTTCGACGGTATCGCCGTGACGCTTGCCTTGACCTCGACGGCGCTTGGAGCGCTCATGCCCATCTTGCGCGAGCGGTTGCTTGCCGGAACGCGCGTCGGTGATTCGATTCTCGCCTATGGTACGTGGGGCGAGCTCGGCCCTGTGCTCGCCATGTCGGTACTGCTGTCTGCCCGTACGGGTATCGAGACGCTGCTGATCTTGGGCCTGTTCGCCGTGGTGTGCGTGCTGCTTGCCGTGGTCCCCAGCCGCTCCAAACGCGTCGGCAGCCGCTTCTTTGCGTTTGTCGAGGAGCGCGCCGATACTACGTCGCAGACCTTCGTGCGCCTGACGGTGCTGATTTTGGTCACGCTCGTGGCGTTCTCGGCCATCTTTAGTCTCGATATCGTGTTGGGCGCTTTTGCCGCCGGCTTCGTCCTGCGCTATATCATCCCCGAGGGCAACCATACGCTCGAGACCAAGCTCGACGGCCTGGCCTACGGCTTTTTGATCCCGGTGTTCTTTACCGTGTCGGGTGCAAAGATCGATTTGACGGCCGTGGTGTCGCGCCCCGGGCTGCTCGTGGGCTTTATCGTGGCGTTGTTGATTATTCGTGCCGTGCCCATTCTTATTTCTATGAGCATTTGTCCTGAGACGCGCGATGTGTCGGCGTATGGTCGCATTACCGTGGCCTTGTACTGCACCACGGCGCTGCCGATCATCGTTGCCGTGACGAGCGTGGCCGTCAATGCGGGCGCGCTGTCGCAAGATATTGCGTCGGTCATGGTCGCTGCCGGTGCCATCACGGTATTCTTGATGCCGCTGCTCGCGCAGCTCTTCTACCGCGTGGTCGACGCCGCACCGGTTGCCGCCGTGGCAGAGGTTGCCGAGCATCCATCCGATGCGCTCGACATCCTGCGCGCCCATCACGATTTGGCGAGCCTGCTCGCGCGCGAGCACGAGCTGCTGACCTCGCATGGTCACGGCCGCGTATTCGAGGGCCTGCCCACGCTCGATACGATTGCCGAGCGTCTTTCCGCCGAGGCAGCGAGCGGCCACATCGATGCCCGCATCGTGGACGCGGCGCATCTTCTTGCCGATAAGACCTATGGTGATGAGCTTGACCCGTCCGAGCTGACTCCGCGTGAGCGCCGCCGCCTGGAGCGCGCCAAGCTCGCCGTGCGCGAATATCGCCGCCGCATGCTGGAGCTCTATGCGCGCGAAGAAGCCGAAGACGACGACGGTAAGTAGTAAGGAATGCCGGGATACGGGTTCCGTCCAAATAATAGAAGGCGCGCTGCCTGCGGTTGATGCAGACAGCGCGCCTTTTGCGTTGAGCTCCGTTGAGGTTCGAAGTAGTGGACTAGTTGGCCATAACGCCTTCGGTCCAGGCTTCGACGTCCTCGATGCGCAGGACGTTGGCGACCTCGGCCACGCAGTCGACGCTGGCAAGCTCGGCGGCGGCAGCCTGGACGTCCTTCTCGAGCGCGCGGTGCGTCAGGAAGATAACCGAGCAGGCATCGCTGACGCCCGACTTGCCGTCCTCGACCTGATTGATGAGCGAGATCGAGATGTTGTGCTTGGCAAAGATGTCGACCGTCTCGGACAGGGCGCCCACGCGGTCGGCGACCTTCAGGCGCACATAGTACTTGGTCTGGAGCTCGTCCATGGGCTTAAAGGCGAGGTTGTGACCGTAGGGCTCGATCTCGGGCAGCGGGGCTACGCCACGGCTGATCTGCTCGGACAGCGACAGGATATCGCCCACGACGGCGCTCGCGGTGGGGAAGGAGCCTGCGCCGGCACCGTAGAACATGGTTTCGCCCACGGCGTCGCCTACCACGTAGACGGCGTTCATGGCGCCGTTGACCTTGGCAAGCATGTGGTCGGCGGGGATCAGCGTAGGGTGCACGCGGACGTCGACGCCGGCGTCGGTGTTGCGGGCGATGCCCAGCAGCTTAATGGTGTAGCCGAGCTCGCGGGCCTGGGCGATGTCCTCGGCGCCGATGGTACGGATACCTTGCTGGTACACATCGTCGGTGGTCACGCGGGTGCCAAAGCCGATGGAGGCGAGGATGGCCGTCTTGCTGGCGGCGTCGAAGCCGTCGACGTCGGCGGACGGGTCGGCCTCGGCATAGCCCTTGGCCTGTGCGTCGGCAAGCACGTCGGCGTAATCGGCGCCCTCGGCATCCATGCGCGACAGGATATAGTTGGTGGTGCCGTTGAGGATGCCGGCGATGGTCAGGATCTTGTTGCCAACCAGGTCGTGCTCGAGCGTGCTCACGATGGGGATGCCGCCACCGCAGCTGGCCTC
Organism: uncultured Collinsella sp.; assembly: GCA_905200715.1. GTDB lineage: Bacteria > Actinomycetota > Coriobacteriia > Coriobacteriales > Coriobacteriaceae > Collinsella. Next base: position 12,380 of record CAJKLK010000026.1, read on the forward strand.
GCACTTAATCTGCACGCCGCACTCACGCGCTTTCTCGGCGAGCGTCTCGACATGGCGGCCCAGCAGGGCCTTGTTGGCGGAGACGACATGCTTGCCGTTCTCGAAGGCGGTGGTGAAGATCTCGGTCGCGGGGTGCTCGCCGCCGATCAGCTCGACGACGATGTCGACGGCGGGGTCGGTGACGACATCGTGCCAGTCGCTCGTAAAGGCCTCGCGCTCAATGCCTGCCGCCTCGGCCTGCTCCCAGGCAAGCGCGCAGGCGCGGGTCAGCTTAAGGTCGATGCCGTAGGCGGCCAGGTACTCATCGTGGTGGCTCTTGATCAGACGGGCCACGCCGCCGCCGACGGTTCCCAGACCGATCAGACCGACGTTCACGGTGCGCAGGGATTCGCTCATAGATAGCTCCTTCGTGCATCTTATGGATGGATTAACCGCTTAAAGGTTGAGTGCATTCTAGCGTGAACCGAGGGCGCGTGCTCGCCAGGCAACAGGAGTCGCACAAAACGGCACCCCCGAAACGCTGCGGAAATATTGGAAACATGCTCGCTACAAACGGAGCTCCGTAACAAACTGTCAACGTTTGCACCATAAGGTTTGCCCTGTACCGCAAGACGGCCGCACCGCGGCCAGCGAAAAGGGGGACACCATGTTCAACATCAACAGCACGCTCAGTCGTAGGAACTTTCTTGCCGGCGCCGCGGCGCTCAGTACCGCCGCCGCACTCGCTGGTTGTTCGTCGGGTGGCTCGGACGGCGGCTCCGCCGATGACGGTAAGACCTTCAAGATCGGCGTTATCGGCCCTCTGACCGGCGCTGCGGCAACCTATGGCGTTTCGGCCGAGAAGGGTGCCAAGCTCGCCGCCAAGGATTTCTCGACCAAGGACCTCAAGCTCTCGCTTAAGTCCGAGGACGATGTCGCCGACGGCGAGAAGGCCATCAACGCTTTCAATACCTTGTGCGACTGGGGCATGCAGGCGCTCGTCGGCCCCGTCACCACCGGTGCTGCCGTCGCCGTCTCGGGCGAGATCGCCGACGATATGCTCATGGTCACGCCCTCGGCCTCGTCGCTCGACGTCACCAAGGATAAGACCACGGTCTTTCAGGTTTGCTTCACCGATCCCACCATGGGCGCCAGTGCCGCGAAGTTCTTGGCCGAGAAGTATGCAGACGCCAAGATTGCCCTGTTCTACAACTCCGGCGATACGTACAGCTCGGGCGTTGCCGACGCCTTTGCCGAGCAGGCCAAGGCATCCAAGCTCGACATCGTCGATACCGAGACCTTTAAGGACGACTCCTCCACGAGCTTTACCAACCAGCTCACCAAGGCCAAGGAGGCCGGCGCCACGCTCATCTTTGCACCGATCTATTACACGCCGGCGTCCGTTTTGCTCAAAAACGCCAAGGACATGGGATACGACATGACGCTCATGGGTACCGACGGCATGGACGGCCTGCTCTCCGTTGAGGGCTTTGACACCTCTCTTGCCGAGGGCGTGCTGCTCATGACCCCGTTCTCTGCCGACGATGAGAAGAACGCCGACTTCGTCAAGGCATATAAGGACGCCTACGACGAGACGCCCAACCAGTTTGCCGCCGATGCCTATGACTGCGTCCACGCGATTGTCGAGGCCATCGATAAGGCAGGCATCGACATTACGGCCGACGGCGCCGACATTGCCGGCGACCTTGCCAGGGCCATGCGCAAGATCAAGATCGAGGGCCTGACGGGCGAGTTGACGTGGAACGACAAGGGCCAGGTTGAAAAGCCCGCTACGGCCTATGTGATTCAGGACGGCAAGTACATCGCCGCCTAGGTGCGTACAAAACGCGACCGGTGAGGCAGTTTTAATCAGGGCAGGGGCGCTTGTAACAGAATGGAAATATTACTTTCACACAATAAAGTGGCTAAACTGCATAAACTGATAGAAATACGCATAATTATGGATAAATGTACAAAGCAAAAGAAAAGTTGAAATAATCGCCACTTTTCTCAACTAAAGCGTCTACTATTTTGCGAACGCCGAACACGGCGAAGGATGGCCTGTCGGGTAACCGAAACCCGACGAGATTTGAGAGGAGAGCCGCATGTCGAGCCTCACCGGTAAGTCATTGAACCCTGTTATGAATCGCAGGAGCGTTATCGCGAGCGCAGCAGGTCTGGGGGCGATGTCCATTCTAGCTGGTTGCTCCTCCAACGGCGGCGACAGCGGTTCCGCTTCGAGCGACGCTTCGTTTAAAGTCGGCACCATCGGCCCGCTGACCGGCGCCAACGCGTCTTACGGCAAGTCCGTTACCCAGGGTGTCGAGCTTGGCTGCAAGGATTTCTCGACCAAGGAGCTGCCGCTTGCCAGCAAGGCCGAGGATGACCAGGCCGATGGCGAGAAGGCCGTCAACGCCTTCAACACCCTGCTCGACTGGGGCATGCAGGCCCTCGTCGGCCCGACCACCACGGGTGCGTCGGTTGCCGTTGCTGCCGAGTGCGGTAACGACCCCAAGACGTTCATGATCACCCCGTCCGCGTCCTCCGAGGACGTCACCGACGGCAAGGATTGCGTCTTCCAGGTTTGCTTCACCGACCCCAACCAGGGCGTCAACGCTGCCAAGTTCCTGGCGCAGAAGTATCCGGACGAGAAGTTCGTGCTGTTCTATAACTCCGGCGACGCCTATTCTTCGGGCATCGCAGATTCCTTTAAGGCCCAGGCCGCTGAGTCCAAGCTCGAGGTTGTTGACGAGGAGACCTTTAAGGACGACTCCGCCACGAGCTTTACCAACCAGCTGACCAAGGCCAAGCAGGCCGGTGCCACCATGATCTTTGCGCCGATCTACTACACGCCGGCGTCCGTCCTGCTCAAGAACGCCAAGGACATGGGCTACGACGTCAAGATGATGGGCTGCGACGGCATGGACGGCATCCTGGGCGTTGAGGGCTTCGACACCTCTCTTGCCGAGGGTCTGCTGCTCATGACCCCGTTCTCCGCCGACGACGAGAAGAACGCCGACTTCGTCAACGCTTACAAGGATAAGTACGGCGATACTCCCGACCAGTTTGCCGCCGACGCCTACGATGGCGTGCACGCGGTGGCCGAGGCCCTCAAGGAGGCCGGTCTTGGTGTCGACGCCGACCCGACCGAGGTCGCCGAGAAGCTGCCCAAGGCTATGCTCAAGATTACCGTTGACGGTCTGACCGGCAAGCTCACCTGGAACGATAAGGGCCAGGTCCAGAAGGAGCCCACGGCGTACGTCATCACCGACGGCAAGTACGTACAGGCCTAATAGGCCGCCTTACATAGAGCGGTTTTGATCCCAAGCAGGGGAGGTTTTGGCCTTCCCTGCTTGCTTGGTATCTAGGGACGATGTAACGTCCCTGTTTCATACATCAACTGGAAACCTATTCGAAAGGGGGATGTGGAACATGACGGTCTTTATCCAATACCTGGTCAACGGCCTGTCCATGGGCAGCGTCTACGCCATCATCGCGTTGGGCTACACCATGGTCTACGGTATCGCCAAGATGCTGAACTTCGCTCACGGCGACGTCATCATGGTCGGTGCCTATGTCTCGTTCTGCGCCACGTCGTATCTCGGCCTCCCGGGCTGGGCATCTGTAATTCTCTCTTGTGTGGTCTGTACCGTTCTCGGTGTTCTCATCGAGGGTCTGGCATACAAGCCACTGCGCCAGGCGGGCCCGCTGGCCGTTCTGATCACGGCTATCGGCGTGTCCTACTTCCTACAGAATGCCGCACAGCTTCTGTGGGGCGCCACGCCCAAGAACTTCACTTCGCTCGTTGCCTTCCCGGTGCCGGAGTTCTTGGCCAAGCTCAACGTAAGCGCCGTCTCGCTCGTCACCATCGTCGCCTGCCTGGTTATCATGGCCGGCCTGATGTTCTTTACAGGTAAGACCAAGATGGGCAAGGCCATGCGCGCCGTGTCCGAGGACAAGGCCGCCGCTCAGCTCATGGGCATCAACGTCAACCGCACCATCTCGATGACGTTTGCCATCGGCTCCGCCCTTGCCGCCATCGCCGGCGTGCTGCTGTGCTCCTACTCGCCGGTGCTGCAGCCCACGACGGGCGCCATGCCGGGCATCAAGGCCTTCGACGCCGCCGTCTTCGGCGGCATCGGCTCCATCCCCGGTGCCTTTGTCGGTGGCATTCTCATCGGCATCATCGAGGCGATGGCGCAGGCCTACATTTCCACGAGCCTTGCCAACTCCATCGTCTTTGGTGTTTTGATCATCGTCCTGCTCGTCAAGCCTGCCGGCCTCTTGGGCAAGTACGTCCCCGAGAAGGTGTAGGTGAGCGTTATGAAGATTCTTAAAGATAAGCAGACGCGTCACGACTTTGTCACGTACGCCATGTGCATCGTGGCCTTCGCCATCGTGTTCTTTATGCAGTCCAACCATATGATCCCGCGCATGATCGCCGGTCAGTTGGTCCCCATTACGGCCTACATCGTCATGGCCATTTCCCTCAACCTCGTCGTCGGTATCGCGGGTGACTTGTCGCTGGGCCATGCGGGCTTTATGAGTGTCGGTGCCTACACGGGCATCGTCACCGCGGTCGCCCTCGAGAGCGCCGTTCCCTCCGATCCGGTGCGCCTTATCATCAGCATCGTGGTCGGCGCCATCGCTGCCGCTATCCTGGGCTTCTTGATCGGCATCCCGGTCCTGCGCCTGAGCGGCGACTATCTGGCCATCGTGACCCTGGCTTTTGGCGAGATCATCAAAGAGATCGTTACTTGCCTTATCGTGGGTGTCGACTCGCGCGGCCTGCACGTGATCTTTAACATCACGGGCAACTCCACGATCGATGACCTGCACCTGCTCGAGGACGGCACCGCCATCATCAAGGGCGCCCAGGGCGCCTCGGGTGTGTCGACGTACTCGACATTCCTCGCCGGTGCCATCCTGGTCATGGTCGCACTCGTGATCGTGCTCAACCTGGTTCGCAGCCGTACCGGCCGTGCCATTATGGCCGTGCGCGATAACAAGATTGCAGCCGAGTCCGTAGGCATCTCCGTCACCGAGTACCGCATGATCGCCTTCGTGGTTTCCGCTGCCCTCGCCGGTGCTGCCGGAGCTCTCTTCGGCGGTAACTTCTCGCAGCTCTCCGCCACCAAGTTCGACTTCAACACGTCCATCCTCATCCTGGTGTTCGTGGTCCTGGGCGGTCTGGGCAATATGCGCGGCTCCGTCATCGCGGCGGCGTTGCTCACGGTGCTTCCCGAGCTGCTCCGTCAGTTCTCAGACTACCGCATGCTCATCTACGCCATCGTGCTGATTCTGGTCATGATCTTTACCAACAACCCGCAGCTCAAGGCGTTCTTCGGTCGCGTCAAGGACCGCTTTGCTTCCAAGAAGGAGGTGGCAGCCGATGCCCAGTAAATTTGAGTTCAACAAGGGCAAGATGGTCCCGTATCCTTCTGGCGCCATCGTTCCCGACCGCGACCTGGGCGAGCGTCCGGCGCTCGAGTGCATCCACTTGGGCATTGAATTTGGCGGCCTTAAGGCAGTCGACGACTTTAGCCTGACCATCGGTAAGACCGAGATCGCCGGTCTGATCGGCCCCAACGGTGCCGGTAAGACCACGGTCTTCAACCTGCTCACCAAGGTGTACCAGCCCACGCACGGCACCATCCTGCTCGACGGTGAGGACACCTCGGGCAAGTCGGTCTATCAGGTCAACCGTATGGGCATCGCTCGTACCTTCCAGAACATTCGCCTGTTCAACACCATGACGGTGGAGGATAACGTTAAGGTCGGCCTGCACAACCAGGAGCGTTACTCCGGCTTTGAGGGCGTGCTGCGCCTGCCGACGTATTGGAAGCACGAGAAGGCCGCCCACGAGCGCGCCATGGAGCTGCTGTCCATCTTTGATATGGAGCATCTGGCAAACGAGCAGGCCGGATCGCTGCCTTACGGCGCTCAGCGTCGTCTGGAGATCGTCCGCGCGCTTGCCACCAACCCCAAGCTACTGCTGCTCGACGAGCCTGCCGCCGGCATGAATCCGTCCGAGACCGCGGAGCTCATGGAGAACATCGTCAAGATTCGCGACACCTTCGGCATTGCCATCATGCTTATCGAGCATGATATGTCGCTCGTTATGAACATCTGCGAGGGCATTTGCGTGCTCAACTTTGGTAAGGTCATCGCCAAAGGCACGGCCGAGGAGATCCAGAACAACGACGCCGTTATCGAGGCGTATCTGGGCAAGCAGGATAAGGGGGAGAACTAAATGGCAGAGCCGATGCTTTCCGTCTACAACATCAACGTCTGGTACGGCGCCATCCACGCCATCAAGGACATCTCCTTTAACGTCAACGAGGGCGAGATCGTGGCTCTGATCGGCGCGAACGGTGCCGGCAAGTCCACAACGCTCAAGACTGTCTCGGGCCTGCTGCGTTCCAAGACCGGCTCCATCAAGTTTATGGGCGAGGACATTACCCATACGCCCGCCGATAAGCTGGTTGGTAAGGGCCTGGCCCAGGTGCCCGAGGGCCGTCGCGCCTTTTTGCAGATGACGGTCGAGGAGAACCTGGAGATGGGCGCCTACACGCAGCCCAAGTCCACGGTGGCTCCGGGCCTCGAGCGCGTCTACGAGCAGTTCCCGCGCCTGAAGGAGCGCCGTCGCCAGGTCGCCGGCACCCTTTCGGGCGGCGAGCAGCAGATGCTCGTTATGGGCCGCGCCCTTATGAGCAACCCCAAGCTGCTCATGCTCGACGAACCCTCCATGGGTCTGGCGCCGATTCTGATTGAGCAGATCTTCCAGATTGTCGAGGACCTGCACAAGGCCGGCACCACGGTGCTCTTGGTCGAGCAAAACGCGCAGATGGCGCTTTCCATCGCCACGCGCGGCTACGTGCTCGAGACCGGCAAGATCACCATGACCGGCACGGGCCAAGAGCTCCTGCACGACGATAACGTCCGCAAGGCATATCTCGGAGGCTAGGAGGTTCCGCCGTTCTTCCGAACGGCGGACCGGTCGACGCTGCGCGGGCACCAGAGCGACAACTTGTCATTCAAAGAGGACGGCATGACCAGAAGGTCTATGCCGTCCTCTTTTCATGCCAATTTGTTCGCTCTGGTGCTCGCTCGCTGTCCGTCCTCTGCCTGCGGCGTTGGGGGGTAGTCGTTGGGGACGTTCTTGAATGGCTAGTCGTTTAAGAACGTCCCCAACGACTAGGTCGCTACCCCCTTTCTTCAAAATAGGCCCCGTTCTGGAGTGTTTGAACTGCACCCCAAAACTTGGACGGCTTAAATAAGAACTACGCCGCAAGGGACTGTCTCCGGAACTCCTCCGGGGTCAGTCCCTTCAGT
>CAJKLK010000027.1:0-18259 GCA_905200715.1 uncultured Collinsella sp.
GCGAAACACCCCCGTAACAATCGCTCTCCATGAGCAGGGCACGTTAGCAGGCCCGCAGCTCAAAAAACATGCGCTACAGACGCTCGCGAACCGCCTCGACCACGTTGGCCAAATCGACGAGAACCTCGTCGTGACTCTGCATGTCGCGCACCTTGACCTTGCCGGCGGCAAGCTCGTCGCCGCCCAAGACCAAAATGAGCTTGGCACCCACCTTGTCGGCCTGCTTAAACTGGGCCTTGAGCGAACGGCCCTGATAGTCGGCCTCGGTCACAATCCCTGCAGCGCGAAGCTGCTGCGTAATGGTAAAGACGTTCTGACGCAGCTCCTTGCCGGCGTTGGCAACGTAGACGTACGGGACCTCCTCGGCACCCAGGTCGCTGCCAAAGGCCTGCAGGGCCAGCAGGGCGCGCTCAAAGCCGACGGCGAAGCCGACGCCTGCCGTGGGCTTGCCGCCCTCGAGCTCGACCAAGCCGTCATAGCGACCGCCGCCACCGATGGAGCCGACACCGGCGCCGGGAGCCTCGACCTCAAAGACAGTACGGGTGTAGTAGTCCAGGCCACGCACCAAGGTGGGATCCTCGACATACTCGATACCGGCGGCGTCCAAATAGCGCTTGACCTGCTCGTAGTGCTCGCGGCACTCATCGCACAGGTTGTCGCCCATCAGCGGGGCGTCGGCCATAATCTCGCGGCAATGGTCGTTCTTGCAGTCGAAGGCGCGCAGCGGGTTGAGCTCGGCGCGCTCGCGGCACTCGTCGCACATCTCGTCGGCGTGATCGAGGATAAACTGCTTGACCTGCTCGCGATATGCCGGACGGCACTGCGCATCGCCCATCGAGTTAATAAGCAGACGGAGCTTGGACAGATCGAAGCCCAGGCGCTTGTAGAACTCCATGAGCATGATGATGCACTCGGCGTCGGCAGCCGGATCGGGAGCGCCGAGCCACTCGATGCCCACCTGGTGGAACTGGCGCAGGCGTCCCTTCTGGGGGCGCTCGCCGCGGAACATGGCCTCGGCGTAATAGGCCTTAAACGGCGTGGAGCCCTGGGGCACCAGGTTGTTCTCCACGACGGCACGCACCACACCGGCCGTGCCCTCGGGACGAAGGGCCAGGCGCTGCTTGGGCTTAAGCTTGGTGTCGGTGCCTTCGGTAAAGACGCGCTCCAGGTTGGCGCCGCTAAACACGCGGAACATCTCCTTGCGCACGACGTCGGTCGACTGGCCGATACCGTGGACAAAGACGTCCACCTGCTCGATCGCGGGCGTCTCGATGGGCTTAAAGCCAAACGGCTCGAACACGCCGGCCGCAATCTGCTGCATCTTTTGCCAGGCGCGCATCTCGGCGCCGATAAGGTCGCGGGTTCCCTCCGCCTTCTGTGCCTGCATGGGCAAACACCTTTCTTTTGTATCGCGTCATAGGTAGTGGACATTATACGGCACAAACACAAACAGCGGCGGCGCGTCTGACCGAACGAGGGTATGGGGACTCGTTCGGCCAGATGCGCCGCCGCTGTTTGTAATCCGTGGCCGCCTTGGAAACCGAATGATGGTACGAGCATCTATTCGGCCTCCAGGGCAGCCACGGACAGAACGGGTTAAACAGAAAAGAGCGACGGACGTCTACTCCCCCGCCACGCTCGCGCGCAGCTTGGCGGCGATGGGCTCGGATGCCAGCAGGAACACGAGCATGACCACGGAGCACGCCAGGCACACAATCCAGGTGCTCGCAAAGGAGCCCGTGGCATCGAACAGCACGCCCGAGACGATGGCGCCCACGGTGCCGCCGACCATCTCGAGCGAGGTAATGGTGCCCGTGACCTTGCCGAGGTCGGCCATACCAAACTGCTTGGACGCGGCAATGGTAGGCGTGATGGTGCCCATGCACGTTCCGATACCAAAGCTCACGGCGGCCACAATAGGACCAAGGTCCGTCGTCGGGAAGCACAGCGCCACACAGGCGACAATACACGCAACGGAGCCAAGGATATTGCCAAAGCGCAGGCCAAAGCGGTCGTAGATGGCACCGAGCGAAATCTTGGCGATAACGACCGTGGCCATGTAGGCAGAAAGCACCGTACCGGCCCACATGGGGTCGTGGCCACCCGTGACGATCTTGGCGCCGTTGACGGTAACGCTCGTCATGTTCGTAACTTGGTTGGGCAGGATGGCGCCATTGACAAGCCCCATAAAGAGGAAGGCGACAACAAGCAGCCAAAACGCCGGGCTCTTCTTGATGCGAGACCAGCCAACGTTAACCTCAGGAGCCGTGTGCTCGTCCTTGTCGCCGGCCGTCGAGACGGACGGATCGCCCGGGTTCTCGCCGAGCGGCTTCAGGTCAATCTCGGAAGGCTTGGTGCGGAAGGAATAGGCCGTGATGGGCAGCGCCGCCACCATGCAGATAGCCGCGAGCACCAGGAAGGCGGAACGCCAGCCAACGCTCACGATCAGCGAGCTCACGATGGGAGACAGAATAGCGCCGCCAAAGCCCGAGCCCGAAAGTGCGATGGAGATGGCAAGGCCTCGCTTGGCCGTAAACCAGTTGGCGGTCACCAGACTAATGAGCAGGCGGGTCGAGGCGACGGCAAAGCAGCCCGAGACGGCAAAGAGCACGTAGACCTGCCACAACTCACCGACAAAGCTCATACCGGCAAGAACGGCAGAGGTAGCGATAACGGTTAGGGAGCCCAAAACGCGACCGCTTACTTTATCGGCAACATGACCGATCACAAGTGAGCCGATAACGCTCACCACGGTAGAGATGGCGTTGGAGATGTTGTACTGCGCAAGAGAAATTCCCAAGTCGCTGACGATGAGCGGCTGGAACAGGCTCATGCAGTTGACGAAAATCGTGTAGCACGTGGCCATGATCACAAAGCCGGAGGCCACCACGAGCCAGCCGGGGAAGAACTTACGTTGCTGGGACATACTGTTCCTTTTTTAAACAAACGAGTAGCAAGATTGGGTGCTACCGGTGGTCGGCGATGTAGCCCAAAGCGACGGCGGCATAAGCCGCGGCGCCAAGGGGAAGCTCGGCATCGCTAAAACGTGCCTTGGGATGATGCTGAGCAAAATGCTCGTCCGTATCAGTCACGGCAGCGCCCACGGTAAAGTACGCACTCGGGATCTCGCTCGAGATCAACGCGAAGTCCTCGCTCGCCATGGCGTGGAACAGCGGCAGGAAGGCGGACTTGGGCAGCGCCGCGCCCACGTAGCCAAGCGACGCCTGCGTCATATCGTCATCGAGTACGAGCGGGGGAACATCCGAGAGCGTCTCGATAGTCGCCGGCGTACGATAGGTCGTGGCAACGCCTTTGACGACCTCCGCGATGCGGGTCTTGAGGTGCTCCATGAGCTCGACGTCGAAGCCACGCAGCGTTCCCTCGAGCACACAAGTGTCGGGGATGACATTTGCGGCCTGACCGCCGGCGAACTTGCCAACGGTAAGCGCGACCTCCTTGGCCGCCGGCACCTCGCGGGAGATGAGCTCCTGAAGCGCCAGATGCACATGGACGCCGGCCGTGATGGGGTCGATGCAGATCTCGGGGCTCGAGCCATGGCCGCCCTTGCCCTGAAGCGTGATGCGAAAACCGTACACGCCCGAGAGCGCCGGGCTGCCGTAGAGCACCAGGCCAAGCGGCGACTGGCTATTGACATGCATGGCAAAGGCGGCCTGGGGACGCGGGCTCTGCAGCAGACCGTCGGCGATGGCGGCGCGGGCACCCTCAAAGGTTTCCTCGCCCGGCTGGAACAGCAACTTAACTGTGGCGTTGGCGTCGACAAGCTCGGACTCGCGGGCCTTGAGCAGGCGCGCCGCACCAAGCAGCGCCGTCGCGTGCATATCGTGACCGCAAGCGTGCATGCAGCCGTTGGTGGATGCAAAGGGCTCGCCGGATTCCTCGGCAACGGGCAGGGCGTCCATGTCGCCACGAAGCATGATGACCGTACCGGCCTGCTCATTCGTGCAGACGCCATTGCCTTGGGCCGCGGCGGCACCGGCGCCGACAAGGCCCACAACGCAGGAACCATCAACGAGTGTGGCAAATGGGATGTCCATCTCGGTCAGGCGCGCTTGGATATACGCAGAGGTCTGTGGGAGGCTATTACCCAGCTCGGGCATCTGGTGGAGATCGTGTCGCCACGCAGCGAGCTCGTCTGCAAAAGCCTGAGCTTCTGCAACAAGACCGTCACCGATAGCGGTCTGCGCCGCTGCGGTGGCCTTGGGCGCTGATTGCGGTTGAAGATCGGACAAAGCTGGTGCCATAGATGCCCTCCAGTATCGTTTTTGCAGCAAGCACTTTGATAGCGTAAAGTGCAAGGTACTACTTTAAGGGCGAGGCATAAAAAATGCCGCCCCGGGAGGGCGGCGCAACAAGTTGTTTACAATTGCGGGCGCGGCTTTCGACGCAAAAAATCGAAGTGAGTCTCGCTCAAGATAATCGACAGGAAGATGAGCGCGAAGCCGGCGAGCAGGCGCGAGGTGAGCGCCTCCCCCATCAGCAGCACCGAAAACAGCACACCCGAAGGCGACTCCATCGAAAGGAGCAGCGAGCCCGTCGAGGCCGGGACATGCGCCAGGCCGACGTTTTGGATGAGCAGAGCCGCGCATGTGCAGCCCACCGAGAGAAACGCCATCGCACTGATAAAGCTCGGCGTCCACACGGACAGAGGCGCTTGGGTCTCGAATAGCAGCGACGTTGCCAGGCTCAGCACGCCGTTGCCCACAAACATCCAAAACGTGATGACGTTGATGTCCATTTTGCGACCGTACTTGGCAGTCACCGCCATCTGGATGGCGAAAAAGGCCGCACCCGCCAGCGTAATGACGTCACCAATGTTGAATTCAACGCTATCGAGTGCGACGAGGCCAATGCCCGCTAGGCACAGCAGCGCGGCACCCAAGTTGTAGCGCGTGAGCTTTTCGCCGCTCAGGAAATAGCTCGCAAAGGGCACGAGGATGCAGTACGTACCCGTCAAAAACGCGTTCTTGCCCGCCGTGGTGTGCGCCAGACCGACTGTCTGCAGGGCGTAGGCGGCCCACATAAGTGTGCCCATTCCAAGTCCGACGATAAGGTTGCGGGCGTTGAGGTGCGCGATGATGCGCTTGTGGAAGATGACAAACATGACCAACGCCGCAGGCAGAAAGCGCACGTAGAGCAGTTCAAACACCGGAATGGTGTCGAGCGCGTCCTTCATGGTCGTAAAGGAGTAACCCCAGACGACTGCCACCGAAAGCAGCAGGACTTTCCAGAACAGCGGAGAACGTGCACCGGCGCCCCGGGAAATACCGCCCGCGCCTAAATCCTCGCGGGCCACAGGGCTATCGGGCATGTTTTCGATTTCGTTGGCAGCATATTGGGCCATGGAACATCCTCACACTCAATCTGGGCGTGGTGTCCGCACGCGTATGGCTGCGTGCCGCCTCATGGTCAAATAAAAACGGGGCGCACCGGACCCCCGGCACGCCCCGCTACTGTAGCAACAACCAAGCAGCCCGTGCAATTCACCGCACTAAAGCGTCGGTACAGAAAACCTCGATGTTCCGGCAACGTCAGCGAAAACGCCCCTAAGCGAGCAAGGTGACGTGAAATGAAAGGGCGCTGACCTTCTGGTCGCGCCCTTGAAATTGAACGTCAGATTGCCGCTTAGGGACGTTTGCAGCGTCGAGCCGTTACGCGGTTTGGTAAAACCGCGTAACTAAATAAGTTTTGTACTCTCCAGCTTTTCGATAATCCAGTCGTTGGCTTTGATAACCGGGCGGCGGAAGACGACGCCCAGAGCCAGCGACGGAATCAGGTAGCTCGCCAAGATACCCAGCTCAACCCAGTACTCCATATGGTAGGCACCAGCCATGGCGGCATGCATGGCGTTGATGCCGTGGGTGAACGGCAGGAACGGGTAGATCGCCTGGAACACGGGGCCGGTCATCTCGATGGGGAACGTGCCGCCCGAACCGCCGACCTGCATGACCAACAGCACGACGGCGAGGGCCTTGCCAATATCGCCAAACGAAACCGTAAGCGTATAGACGATATTGGAGAACACGAGACTCGCGACCCAGCCCGCCAGCACAAACTGCAGCGGGTTATCGCACTGGATGCCAAAGAACAGAATGTCGCCCGCGCACACGAGCGTTGCCTGCAGCAAGGCCAGACCGCCAAAGAACAGATAACGGCCCAGGTAGATCTCGTGCAGGCGTACGGGGACGAGCTCGTTGATAAGCTCATCGTCAACCGAGACCTTCATCATGGCCGCCAGTACGATTGAGCCGACCCAGAGCGACAGAATCGTGTAGAACGGCGCCATGGCCGAACCGTAGTTGCGGATCGGATAGACCGGCTTGCGATCGAGCGAAACGGGGCCGGAAAGCGACACGGCGAGGTCATCGGGGTCGCTGCCAATCATTGTCTTAATCATGGCCAGGTCACCCGACATCAGAGCGCTATCAAGCTCGTCCTTAAAGGCACTGATCTTGTCCGACGCCTCGCCCAGCTGATCGGAAGCCTTGTTGACGAGCTTTGCAGCCTTGGAGAGACCCTTTGCGAGCGAGCCAGAGGCGTCGGTCAGACCGCTCACGGCGCTATCCAAGTCACCCGAGATACCGTTCAGGGAATCCAAAACGCCCGAGATAGTCTTCTTAAGCTCCTTGGCCTTAACCGAGAACGTAGAATCGTAGTCGGACTTGGCTCCCGAGATACCCGCCTTGGCATCGGCGATGGCCTGATCGACCTCGGCACGCGAGTTGTTGACCTCGGCCATGCTGTCCGAAAGGGACTTTGCGGTCGCCGTCAGGTCCTTTGCATTGTTGCGGTACTCCACGGCAATTCTGCCCAGCGACGTCGCAGCGGACTTGAGGCCGTCTTTGAGCTTGTCATCACTCATCTGGTCGGCAAGGTTGCGGAGCCGATCGGCCATAGCATCGATATCGTCAGCACGCGTATTGAGCGCCGCTGCGGCTTCGTTGAGCTGAGACACCGTAAGGTCAACATGCTGATTCGCGGCATCGAATGCCTTCGCAAGCTCGGCGGACACGTTGTCGAACGAGCCCGCGCTTCCGTCAATCGCCGCGTCAACGGCATCGTTGGCGGCCTTGAGCGCTTCCTTGGAATCATTGATGCCGCTCTTGGCGTGCTCCATCAGCTGCTTCGTCGACTCATCAACGGTGCCCGTCTGCTTGAGCATGCTGCCCGCCGACGTCAACGAATCGGACGTGGAGCTCAAAATGCCCGCGAGCGACGTCGCGCTCGCCTGAACGTCCTGCAGATCCTCGACCGAATCGCCCAGCGTAGAGGAAAGATTGGCGATAAAGTTGCTCACCTGGTCGGTGCTCATGTAATCGAGCAGGCTGGACACCGTCTTAAGACCGATGGTCGTGATGGTCTTGGTAAAGGTCTCGTTGACCTGACTCTGGACGGCGCTCGAACCCTTTTCAGTCACGATCTGTGCGATGGCGTTGGCCTTCTGATTCTCATAGAACTCGATATCGGCGTGCTTCACCTCGGTCGAGAAAAGCGTCATCATGTCGGCGCTAAACGTTTTAGGGATAACGACGGCTGCGTAGTACGCGCCCGACTTAACGCCCTCAATCGCCTTATCGCGGTCGTTGAGGACGACCCAGTCGAAGTTCTCGTTGCCGCGCAGGGTGGCGGTTACGTTTTCGCCCACGTTGACCTCGACGGGAATCAGATCGCTCTCGTAGCCCTCGTCGGTGTTGACCACTGCAATCTTAAGGTTACCGGTATTGCCGTAGGGATCCCAGCTTCCGGCGATGTTAAACCATGCATAGAGACATGGCACGATGATCAGGCCCATCACGACAACCATGCCGATCACGGAGCGAGACACGTTTTGGACATCGCGCTTAAACAGGTGCAGGATGTTTTTCATTTATGCCTCACCTCCTTTAGAGTGCTTGCCAAGCGGGGTGGTGTCCCCGTCGTTTCCGTTTACGTTGTCAACGCCGTCGGCATCTTGAGTCTTACGATGCGCACCGATATGCGGCAAGCGGCTCGTAGGCTGTTCGCTGTCCTTGGTGCCCCGCTCGCTGGCGTTGAGACCAAACATGCGACGGGCAGCAGGGATGGCAGCCGTGTGCTCGCGCATCTCGCGGCGCAGGTCCTCGTCCGAAAGCGCCGAGATACGCATCTGGGTATTGAGGCTCGCACGGATGTACTCGATGTTGATGAGCCAGCTACAGATGGCGATAACCGAAATGATCCAGATAACGAGCAGGATGATCTTGCCGTTATTGTCGATATCGAGCACCGTCGAAAGCACAAAGAGCAGAACCTGCACGCCTACCACGGCGGCAAAACCGCCCTTGATGTAGTACGGGTAGCGATGCTCAAACGCCACGGCATGATCGAGCAGCTCGCGACGGTACGAATCCGAATCGAGCATGACGCGCATGGCCGTGCGCAGCGAATAGCGCTGGCGCGGCAGGTCGTTGGACTCGCAGATCATGAGGCCCGTCGTGGAAAGCTGCTTATCAAAGAGCAGGTTGAGGTTGAGCAGCAACGGACGCAGTTGCAGACCGATAAAGAGCGCGACGATAAGGAACACGCCCAGGATGCACAGGTTGAACAGGTAGTTGAACGAATACATGCCACCGACGGTCTCGCGCAGCAGGTTGATGCCATAGGTGAAGGGCAGCAGCGGATGCAGCCATTGGAAGAAACCGGGCATCATCTCGATGGGATACATGCCCGACGAGCCGGGGATCTGCACAATGACGAGGATGACGCCAATGGCTTTACCGATATGCTTAAAGGTGGTGGACAGCGCATAGATGATGTTGACGTAGGCGAACGAGATAGCGACGCCGCCCAGCACAAAGAGCAGCGGATTGACGCACTGAACGCCAATGACCAGGTCGCCCACCGTAACGATAATGGCCTGGAACGCGCCCAGGACTACCAGTAGCAGCCAGCGGCCAAAGTAGCCCTGACGCGCCGTAAAGCTACCGATGCCCTCGCGGTCGACCTCGAGTTTGTAGATAGCGATGAGCACATAGCCGCCTACCCACAGCGCCAGATTGGTGTAGAAGGGCGCGATGCCCGAGCCAAAGCTCTTGACCGGATAGATTGACTTGGACGTCAGCTCAACCGGAGATGCCATGAAATCTGCCACGTCATTGACGTCGACGTCCATGAGATCGGCTAACTCGCCCATAGACTCAGAGGTCTGCAGCGCCGCAATGTCATTGGCGGCGATCGCGAGCTTGTCCTGAACCTTGGCAAGGGAGGCGTCGGTTTGGGACAGCGTGGTCTTTGCCTGCTTGAGCGTGGCGTCGAGCTGCGCCAGCGTGCCGCGCGCGCTCGCTATCGTGGGGGTCATACCCGACACAATGCCGGTCAAATCGCCCGAAACGGCGGCAAAGGAGTCAAGCGCGCTCGAAGCCTTCGGCAGTGCGTTCTGCCCCAGATCGGTCTGAGCCTGACCGAGGTTAGCCGTACCGGTCTGAATTGCCGCGTTGAGTGCGTTGCTCGCGTTCGAGATTGCCGTAGCGTCGTTTGCCATGGCGCTCGACTGCGCAGAGAGGCCATCCTTGATGCTCTGCAGCTTCTGGTTTTGCTCGCGAAGCGAATTGATGGTCGATGCGATGAGCGCGTCGGCGTCCGCCGACCCCGTCGACGTATCGTTAGCGAGAATCTGCAGGCGCTCGATGACAGCGCTGTTGTGGTCAATCGTCGCCTGAAGGGATTCGAGCGAGTTGTCGATACGAGTGGTCGTGGACGTAACCGTACCGGTAAGTTTGCCAATCGCGGCGTTCGCAGAAGCCGATGTCTTACTCAGCACGATGCTGCCCTCCGAAAGTGCCTTGGAGAGCGAGGTGATGGACTTGCCAGCCGTGGTGCGAGCTTCGCCCAGCAGATCATTACCCTGAGCGATAGCCTGCGTTAGCGAAGGCGCCTGTCCCTGCAGGCCCGCCAACGCAGCATCGGCCGAAGCAATCGAGCTGCTTGTCTTGTCGATGGCGGTGTTCATGTCGCCGATGGAATCACGTACTTCGCCCAGGGTATCAGACGCCTCGGACACCGAGCCCGCCAGCGAATCCTGGGTCTGGGTTGCCTTGTCTTTAAGGTCGATGCCAGCATCTTTGGCAATGCTCGCGACGGTCTCGCCCACCGTGGAGACAAACTCCGAGTTGATCTGCTCCTCGATGGTGTTGGCACCGGTATCGGTGACCTTGGGCGCAATGGCGCTCTTTTTCTCGTTGACGTAATAGGTGAGCTTCGGCTGATGGTAATTGCCATCGAGCATCGAGACGAGATTGTCGGAGAAGTTCTTGGGAATCACGATGGCAGCATAGTATTCGCCACTTTCGACGCCCTCTTTGGCATCTGCCGCCGAGTCGACGAAAGTCCAGCCAAGCTGGTCGTTCTCCTTGAGCTGGTCGACCACCTTATCGCCCGCGTTGAGCTCGCCCACCAAGTCGTTCTGGGTGCCCTGATCGTTGTTGGCGATGGCGATTTTAATGCCCTGGGTATTTCCGTACGGATCCCAGTTAGCAACGATGTTGTACCAGGCATACAGCGAGGGAATGACGCACACGCCCAGGGTAACCACCAGGGCGACGGGGTTCATAAGCAGTCGCTTAATGTCGCGCTTAAATATCGCAAAGGAGACCTTTGCGTTGGATAGTTTGCTGCCGAGACTCACGCTTGGACCATCCATCCTGTCGTTGAATCGAATCGTACTATCGACAACCATTGTACGTAGGCGCTTTAGTGCCTCGCGGCACAATGGTGCTGAGTTTTGCGGGTAGCAATATACTACGAAGATGAGTTAACGTACAGATGTACAGTATCTTAAATTCCCGCAGCTCCCAAAACCACAACCCGCACAAACTAGCAGTTCGACTAGTCATTTAAGAACGTCCCCAACGACTACCCATAACAACGCCGATGTTTTGGCGCAGACAGCGAAAGCCCGCCAGAGCGAGCAAGGTGCCTTGAAACGAGGCGGCATTGACCTTCTGGTCATGCCGCCGAAGTTGAAAGGCAGATTGCCGCTCTGGCGGGCTTGCAGCGTCGGCTGGTCCGCCGTTCGGTAGAACGGCGGAACCGATTACATTAGTTCGCAAATGGCCGCAGCGAAGGCTACGGGATCCTCGGGGAGGATGCCCTCGACGAGCAGGGCCTGGTCGTAGAGCAGGCCGGAGTACTGCTTAATCTTGTCGGCGTCGCCCGCCTTCTGGGCAGCGACGAGCTTGGCGAAGACCGGGTGTTTAGCGTTGAGCTCGAGCACGCGCTGGCTCTTGGGCATACCGTCGGGCGTGCCCTCGGGACCCTTCTGAAGCACCTTCTCCATCTCGAGCGAAAGCGGACCCTCGGTGGTGATGCAGGCGGGAGCATCGGTCAGACGCGCAGAGACGGCAACCTTCTCGACCTTGTCGCCGAGCGCCTCCTTCATGGCGTTAAAGAGGTCCTCGTTCTCCTTGGTGGCGTCCTCGGCCTCCTTCTTCTCGTCATCGGTCGCCAAGTCAAGATTGCCGGTCGCGACGTTCTTAAGCTCCAGGTGACGATCCTCGACCTCAGGCTCGGCACCATCGGCAACTGCCTTCTCGGCAGCCTCGCGAGCAGCGTCATCCTCGTAGACCTTGGGCATATCGGCAGCCACGTACTCACGCATGGCCTGGAAGGTGAACTCATCCACGTCCTGCGTCAGCAGCAGTACATCGTAGCCGCGGTCGAGCACGCCCTTCACGACGGGCATCTTGGCCAGACGCTCGCGCGAATCGCCGGCAGCATAGTAGATTGCCTTCTGGCCCTCGGGCATGCCCTTGGCATACTCGGCAAGGGTGATCATCTTCTGCTCCTTGGCAGACCAGAACAGCAGCAGGTCGGCGAGCTCGTCGGCCTTCATGCCGTAGCTCGAGTAGATGCCGTACTTAAGACCGCGACCAAAGTTCTCAAAGAACTTCTCGTATGCCTCGCGGTCGTTGTCACGCATGTCCTCGAGATCGGCGGTAATCTTCTTTTCCACACGCTTGGCGATGGCCTTGAGCTGACGGTTCTGCTGCAGCGTCTCACGCGAAATATTGAGCGTCACGTCGGCAGAGTCCACGACACCGCGCACAAAGTTGTAGTAGTCGGGCAGCAGGTCGTCGCACTTCTCCATAATCAGCACGTTAGAGCTGTAGAGCGCCAGGCCCTTCTCGTAGTCCTTGCTGTACAGATCGAACGGGGCGCGACCCGGCACAAACAGCAGCGCATCGTACTCAAGCGTGCCCTCGGCGTGGAAGCTGATAGTGCGCGCGGGATCGTCAAAGTCGTGGAACGTGGACTTGTAGAACTCGTTGTAATCCTTCTGCTCAACGTCGGAGCTGCGCTTTTTCCAAATCGGCGTCATGGAGTTGATGGTCTCGAGCTCCTGGTAGTCCTCGTACTCGGGCTTGTAATCATCCGGCGCGTCCTCGGGCTTGGGTTTCTGGCGACTCTTGCTCACCATCATCTGAATCGGGTAGCGCACATAGTTGCTGTATTGCTGAATCAGACTCTTGAGGCCCCACTCGGTCAGGAAGCGATCGTAGGTCTCGGCCTCGCCGTCGGCGTCGAGCTTCTCGTTCTCGCGCAACGTCAGGATGACATCGGTACCGTGCTCAGCACGCTCGCCATCCTCGATGGTGTAGCCCTCAAGACCGTCGGACTCCCAAACGTGGGCGGTATCCTCGCCATAAGCGCGGCTGACAACCTTCACGTGGCTGGCGACCATAAAGGCGGAGTAGAAACCCACACCAAACTGACCGATGATGTCGACATCGGAGCCCTGCTGTTCGGCGTTCTCGGTCTTAAACTCCTCGGAGCCGGAATGGGCGATGGTGCCCAGGTTGCGCTCGAGCTCCTCGGCGGTCATGCCGATACCGTTATCCGAAATGGTGATGGTACGGGCATCTTTATCAAAGGAAACACGGATGGCCAGGTCGCCCTGGTCGAGCTTGACACTCGGATCCTGCAGGCTCTTAAAGTTGAGCTTATCGACGGCATCGCTCGCGTTGGAGATAAGCTCGCGCAGGAAGATTTCCTTATTGGTGTAGATGGAGTTGATCATGAGGTCGAGCAGTTTTTTGCTCTCGGTCTTAAATTGACGCATGTGCAGTCCTTTCGCGCTACCCCCGTCCGCAAAAACGGCCCGGTTGCCCGAGCCGCATCGCAGACCTGCTATGTTCAGACTTAGATTTTATAACCCATTAGCGCGCATATATACATACGGAATCGAAAAACTGTATGTTGGAACACCCATGCATCGATTGCCAAGGAGTGTCCCCAAATGCCGGCAGAAAAGGAACGTCCCTATCTGTCGCCCATGCGCTTGGCCATCCAGGCATGGGGCTGGCCTTCGTCCTCATAGTCCACCGGCGCGATCTGCGTGTAGCCCGCCTTGGCATAGAGCGGCAGCACGTACTCCTGTGCATGCAGCTTTATGAGCTTGGCACCGGCATCGCGCGCAGCAGCTTCGCTGGCCTCGACAATCCTGCTCGCCAGACCGCGGCGACGCATTGGGGATAGCACCGCAACGCGGCCCATAATATAGGTCTCCCCAGCCGCGACGCCTTCGTCCATATCGCACGCCGGCGACACCGGGGCCTCCGCGTCGGCCACACGTTCGAGTTCCTCGGGAAACACGCGCGAGCAGCCGGTGAGCTCGCCGTCCACGTACAGCGTCACATGGATGCAAGTCGGCGCCTCATCGATAGCGTCGAATTCGCTCTCGTAGCCTTGCTCGTCCATAAAAACGGCGCGGCGCACCAGCGCCGCGTCATCAAAGCAACCCGTCTTAAGTTGGATATCCATAGCAGCCCCTTCATTCGATGCGAACGTTGGGGAAAAATTTTAGCGGAAATGAGCTCCCGCGCTAAACTTCGCGCGCGCTTTTGCCAGGCAATCGTAGTGGCCCACGTTGTGGGCATCGCTCGCGATATAGCTGTACAGGCCCTGCTTAAACAGGCGCTGCGCCGGCTTCTTTTCGTGACCGAATCGTCCACCCGCGATAAAGTCCGCCGAAGCCTGCAATTTGCAGCCCAGGTCGACCAGGCGTTCAGCCACGCTCACATCCTTTTGAATCGCACGATAGCGCTCGGGATGGGCAATAATCACCTGGTAACCACGACACTGCAAGTCGTAGATCGTGTTCTCGTATTCCTCAAAGTCATACGAATCAGCACGCGTCGAGAGCTCAAGCAAAAACTCGTTTGAGCCATCGAAATGCAGGCGATCGACCCATTCGATGCCCAAATCCATGAGCTTGGCATGATTGACCTCAAAGCCCATCTGCAAATGCATATCGCCCGCATGCGTGCAAAGCAGTCGATAGGCCTCCCACATTTTTTCGAAGTCAAAATACGGGTCCCGGCAGTGCGGCGTACACACCACGTGCGTAACGCCGACGGCGCGGGCCGCCTCGAGCATCGCCAAGCTTTGCTCGAGGTTCGCCGCGCCGTCGTCAACACCGGGCAGGATATGGCAGTGGATGTCTCTCATATCGCCCTCTTATCCGCGTCGTTGCTATTTCTTAAAACGCTTCGCCTTCGCAGGGGTCCCCGTTGCAGCGGCACCGCCAACAGCAGGGTTAACTCCGGCAACAGCGTTGTTCTGGCCCTTGTCCTCGCCATAGTAAGAGTAATAGTAGTCATGGCTCGAGGTCTCGCAGCAGTTCATGACCGTGCCAATTACGTTAACCTCGGCCTTGTTGAGCTGGTCAAAGGCGGCAAGGATCTCGTTGCGCTTGGCGAAATCCTCACGGATAACGTAGATGGTGCCGTCGGTAATCGCGGCGACCTCGGCGGCATCGACAAAGGTGCCCACGGGCGGCGTATCGAAAATGACGTACTGGTACTTCTCCTCCAGCGCGGCAACCAGCTTGGCAAAGCGGCGCGAGGCGATAATGTCAGCCGGGTTGGGAATGCGCGGCTCGGCATCGAGGAAGAAGAAGTTGGGCTGACCGGTTTCGACGACAGCCTCGTCAATCGACATCTGGTCGGAAAGGACGGCGTACAGGCCACCGGAATGACGGAGGCCCAGCAGGTTGGCAAGCGTACGGTGACGCATGTCGCACTCGACGAGAAGGACGCTCTTGCCGCTGGTCGCAATGGCCTGAGCCAGGTTGACCGTAATGGTGGACTTGCCCTCGTTGGGGATGGAGGACGTCACGGTAATGGACTTGATCGGCGTATCGACACTCGCAAAGCGAATGTTTGCCAGCAGCGTCTTGGCTGCGTTGCTAAAGGCGAGGGTATCGCTGGTTTTCTTTTTACGGGCCATGAATTACTTACCGCCCTTCACAACGGGGAAACGACCGATAACGGGCACACCGAGCAGCTCGACGGCATCGTCAACGGAGCGGACGCGGGTATTGAGCATGTCGAGCAGCACGACAATCGCAACGGCGACGAACAGGCCGGCCAGAGCGGCGACCGCGATGTAGAGCTTGCGGTTGGGACCGCTGGGCTGGCTGGGGATCTTTGCCTTATCGATCACGTTGACGGCCTGGGCGGCGTCAACGTCCTGAGCCACGGTAGACACCGAGTTGGCAATGGCGTTGGCGACAGCGGCGGCGCCATCGGGGCTGTCGCCGGTCACGGACAGCGAAATGACACGAGTCGTGGTCTCGCTCGTAACGCTCACCTTGTAATCATCCAAGTTGGAAAGACCAAGCTCCTTAGCAGCACCGCTCTTGACGCTGTCGCTATCGAGCAGCGTCGCGATATCGTTGGAGAGCATCTGGCTCGCCGACAGGTCGTTGTAGTAGCTCGTCTGGCTACCATCGGTCTTGGCGAGAATGTACATGCTCGTCGTGGCGGTGTAGGTGTTGTCCATCATGGCGAAGGACACGACGCCCATGGCGATCGCGCAGACCACCGGGAGGGCGATGACCAGCTTAAGGTGCTTTTTAAGCAGCTGGAACAGTTCGAGAAGGGTCATGCAGCTTGCCTTTCATTTCCCTAGTTCATATCGACAAAACTGCTCGTATGATATCGCATCTTTTTGCCATGTCCGAACTCTATACATAAGATACAGTGCTTACACCATTGTTGCGCAACATTAACGCCGCACCGGCAGCCCCGATGCGGCGTGAAATTCACATGTTTGCAGTACTGCTACACGAACTGCTCGTCCTGTTGCACGGGAAACGTCACCGTGATGATGGTCCCCACCCCCAACTCGCTTGACAGATCGAGCGAGGCGTGATGATACAGGGCGGCATGCTTGACGATGGCCAGACCCAGACCCGTTCCACCGCGCGCTTTAGAACGGCTCTTGTCAACGCGATAGAAACGCTCGAATACCTTACCCTGCTCCTCGGGCGCAATGCCAATACCCGTATCGGCAACCGACAGATACGGGCGCCCGTCGTCGTTGGTTCCGCACCGTAACGTCACCGTACCGCCGGACCGGTTGTAGCGAATGGCGTTGCTCGCCAGGTTATAGATGAGCTCATCGATCAGGCGCGATACGCCTTCGACGACCACAGGCTTGGTCTCATGGCCTATCGTCACATTTGCCTGGCGAGCGACCTGCTCAAGACGCTGCTCGACCGCGTAGATGGCACGCGAAAGCTCAATGGGCTCCGTGGAGCCAATAGGCACCGCCTCGCCATCGCTCGCACGCTCGGCCTCATCCAAGTTCGAAAGCGTGAGGATATCGTTGACGAGCGCCGCCAAACGGCCCGCCTCACGGTAGATACGGCCGCCAAAGGTGCGCAGATCGTCCTCACCCTCGACCATGCCGTTCGCGATGAGCTCGGCATAGCCTGAGATTGCCGTAAGCGGCGTCTTGAGCTCATGGGTGATATTGGCCGTGAACTCGCGGCGCATGCGGTCGTTGTCCGCCAGCACCGCCATCTGGCGCTTGAGCTCCTGGCGTTGCGACTCAATGCGCTCGAGCATGGGAACCATCTCGGCATAAGCATGCTCGTAGCTGCGGCGTGGATGATCCAGATCGACCTCCTGCAACGGCTCAATGATGGCACGGGACTCACGACGCGCCAAGAAAAACGAGAGCACCGCACCTGCCGCCGCAATGAGCAGCATCGGCGCCACGAGAGACATCAGAATCGCCGCAACGCCAGGTTGGGCCTGCGCCAAGCGGACAACCTGGCCGTTATTAAGTCGGACCGCTCGGTACAGCATAATCTCGTCGAGCGTGGAGCTTGCGCGCTCCGCAGAACCCGAGCCGCTCTCGAAAGCCTTGACGACCTCGGGACGATCGCCGTGATTGGGCAGCATAGAGGGCGACGCCTCGTTGTCGTAGGCAACCGACCCGTCTTTGTTGATCAGCGTGATGCGCAAATCCTCGCGATCGAGACTGCGCAGAAAGGCAATGGGCTCCTGCTGCTCATTGAGGGCAGCGGCAATAAGCTCGGTTTCCTGCGAAAGGTTGGCGCTCGTGGCATCTGCCAGAATATTTTGCAGAAAGAACGCGCCCAGCACCGTAAACGCCACGATAACCGCCATAGCGCAGAGAAAAATCGTCGCGAACACACGATGCGACAGGGTGCGTTTTCCCTGGGGAGCTAAGACCACAAGCTACTCCTCCGATGCGTTAGTCGCGCTGTCGGCTCCTTCGGCATCGTCATCGGCCGTAGGCTCGGCCAGACGATAGCCCACGCCGCGCACGGTCTCTATGGCGCTCGCACGCTCGCCGAGCTTTTGGCGGAGCGTCTGCACATGCACGTCGACGGTGCGCGAACCGCCGTCGAAGTCCCAGCCCCATACGCTCTGCAGCAGCGACTCGCGGGTAAAGACCACGCCAGGTTTGCGCATGAGGTATTCGAGCAGGTCGAATTCGCGCAGCGTGAGCTTGAGCGGTTCACCGGCGACAGTCACTTCGCGGTGGCTGGGCGAAAGTACGATATCGCCCACGCTGAGCACATCGCTCGCCTGCTTGACCATGCCGCCGCGGCGCAGCAGCGCACGGCAACGGCTGGCGAGTTCCATAAGCGAGAACGGCTTGGTCAGGTAATCGTCGGCACCGCCATCGAGCGCCATGACCTTGTCGAGCTCGGTGTCCTTGGCGGTGAGCATCATAATGGGCACCGTCGCCGTCAGGCGATCGGCACGCAGACGACGCATAATCGCCAAGCCGTCGGTATCGGGCAGCATGATGTCGAGCAGCACGGCATCGGGCACCCGTCGCGCCACGGCGGCCTTAAACTCGCCATCGCACGAAAAGCCCTCGGCCTCGATTCCCTGCTTGCGCAGCGCGTAGACCGTCAAATCCCTGATGTTGTCATCGTCCTCGACGTAATAGATCATGTTGA
>CAJKLK010000028.1:0-17388 GCA_905200715.1 uncultured Collinsella sp.
CGCGTTTTGGGCAGTATCCCATCCATAAGGAGTATGTGCTCAAGACCATCGGCGTCATGCACGAGATTGTACGCGAAAACCCCGGTGAGCCCGATCATCCGCCGTATCGCCTGCTAACCGAGGAGTTTTTCGATGCAACGTTTACCGAGGTCATCGAGCTGACCGAGGCGGGATTTGCGGCTCGCGTTGTTGCTTCTGACGTTCTCGCAGTCCCCCTGATCGCTAGCTGCTAGCCGGCCGACTTAACGGTGAACAGTTCATCCCAATTGACCAATAGCTCCCGTCGCAGGGTGTAAACACGGCAAACGAGCTGCACATTTCGTAGCATGCCATAAGTAGCTGGCTGCGTGTCATGCCGTGTAAGAGGTATTTGCGCACAGAAAAAGGGCCCGGAAGGCAAAGCCTTCCGGGCCCTTTGCAATGCAAATCCGCTTGCAAGTGCGATTTAGCGCACCTGAGCGACGTAAGCGACGTTGGTCGAGGAGACCTTGTCCTCGAGCTGGACGCTCATGCGGGGATCGCCGGCAGTAGCGACGGTCAAATCGCCGGCCTCGACGTAGCCGAGCTCCTTAGCGGTCTCGATCGCCTTGACGATCGTGCCGTTGACGGTGCCCTGGGTAATCTCGGCCTGGTGCGGGATAACGCCCCAGTACATGATCATCTGCTGGACGGCCCACTCGTGGCGAGAGAACGCGCAAATCGGCATGTTGGGACGGAAGTGCGAAATCAGGCGAGCGGTACGACCGGTGGTCGTCGGCACGGTGATGCACTTGGCGCCAACGGTGGTAGCCATGTTTACAGCGGACATACCCACAACGTTGTTGACGACGCGGGTGCCGTGAGCATCGGCCGGAACCTCGAGCGGAGCGTGGGCCGGGAGGTATTTCTCGGTCTCGAGAGCAATGCTGGCCTGCATCTTGACGGCCTCGACCGGGTACTTACCGGCAGCGGACTCGCCAGAGAGCATAACGGCGTCGGTGCCGTCGTAGATGGCGTTAGCAACGTCGGCAACCTCGGCGCGCGTCGGGCGCGGGTTCTGCTGCATGGAGTCGAGCATCTGCGTAGCGGTGATGACGGGCTTGTAGGCCGCGTTGCACTTGGCGATGATCTCCTTCTGGATGTGGGGAACGAGCTCGGGCTTGATCTCGATGCCCAGGTCGCCACGGGCGACCATGATGCCGTCGGAAGCCTCGAGGATATCGTCGAAGTTCTCGACGCCCAGGGCGCACTCGATCTTCGGGAAAATCGTTACGTGCTCGCCACCGTTCTCGCGGCAAAGCTTGCGGATGCCGCGGACGGACTCGCCGTCACGGATGAAGGAAGCGGCGATGTAGTCGATGTTCTCGGTCAGGCCAAAGAGGATGTCCTGACGATCGCGCTCGGTGATGGCGGGCAGCGAGATGTTGACGTTGGGCATGTTGACGCCCTTGCGCTCGCCGATCAGGCCGTCGTTCTTAACGACGCAGGTCATGTCCTGGCCGCTGACGGACTCGACCTCGAGGGCAACCAGGCCGTCATCGATCAGGATGAGGGAGCCCTTCTCGACCTCGGAGGGCAGAGCCAGGTAGTCGAGGGAGATGTGCTCAGAGGTGCCGTGGAAATCCTCGGACGTGGGCTGAGCGGTGACGACGATCTTATCGCCGGTCTTGACGGCAACCTTCTTGCCGTCGACCAGAAGGCCGGTGCGGACCTCGGGGCCCTTGGTGTCGAGCAGGATGCCGACGGGCAGACCGAGCTCCTTGGAAATACGACGGACGCGCTCGATGCGACCGTGGTGCTCGTCGTAGGATCCGTGCGAGAAGTTAAAACGGGCGACGTTCATGCCCGCCTTGATCATCTCACGGATGGTCTCGTCGCTATCGCAGGCGGGACCCATGGTGCATACAATCTTAGTGCGCTTGTACATTCAGACCTCCATCTGACATCGTCTTGCGCTGATAGATAAACCATAAGAAATAAAACTGAGATGATTATAACGAAATGCCGACCGAATACCCCAAAAAATCGACCGTATGCCGAATTAGAAGTTCATTTTTTGCGGAAAACGGTATATGCAAAAACTTTACCAACCGTTCTAACCGCTGCTATCTGGGCGATATTTTAGTTCGATGATGCGCCGAAGAAAAAACGTTTTATCAATGTTGAGCATCACACTGTCTGCACCGTTGCGCCTGTGCCGTGTTTCCAGATGGAATGTTTTGGCTAGACGCGCCGCTTTGGGGTACCATAGCTCCACTATCAACTGCCGCTCAGCACGGCAGCCTTGATGAGCCCTTGCCCTTCTCCTGGGAATTATGATCGGGCATCAATCTGCTGAGTGGCCCGAATCCCAGGAGGGGACTCTATATGCAAAAGGAATACCTGTCCGCCGCGGCGGAGGTGCTCAGCGACCAGGGTGTCGATGAGAACCTCGGCCTGAGCAACGGCGAGGCGTCATCGCGCCTCGCCAAGACAGGCCCTAACAAGCTTGAGGAAGCCGAGAAGACGCCGCTGTGGAAGCGTTTCTTTGAACAGATGGCCGACCCTATGGTCATCATGCTGATCGTTGCCGCCGTTATCAGCGCGCTCACGGGTATGGTCAAGGGCGAGGCGGACTTTGCCGATGTCGCCATCATCATGTTCGTCGTTATCGTCAACTCGGTGCTGGGCGTGGTCCAGGAAGCCAAGAGCGAGGAGGCCCTCGAGGCCCTGCAGGAGATGAGCGCGGCGCAGTCCAAGGTGCTGCGCGACGGTAAGCTCGTGCACCTGCCGAGTGCCGAGCTCGTGCCCGGCGACGTGATCATGCTCGAGGCGGGCGACTCGGTCCCGGCCGACTGCCGCGTCCTCGAGAGTGCCACGATGAAGATCGAAGAGGCTGCGCTGACTGGCGAGTCCGTGCCGGTCGAGAAGCACGCCAACGTGATCGAGCTCGCCGCGGGCACCGACGACGTGCCGCTCGGCGACCGCAAGAACATGTGCTACATGGGCTCCACCGTGGTGTACGGTCGCGGTCGCGCCGTCGTGGTCGGCACCGGCATGGATACCGAGATGGGAAAGATTGCCGGCGCCCTGGCCGAGGCCAAGGAAGAGCTCACGCCGTTGCAGGTGAAGCTCGCCGAGCTCAGCCGCATCCTTACCATTATGGTTATCGTTATCTGCGTCGTGATCTTTGGCGTTGACATCCTCCGCCACGGCGTGGGCAACGTCCTCACTGATCCGACTGCCCTGCTCGATACCTTTATGGTTGCCGTCTCGCTCGCCGTCGCTGCCATCCCCGAGGGCCTGGTCGCCGTCGTGACCATCGTCCTTTCCCTCGGCGTGACCAAGATGGCCAAGCGCCAGGCGATCATCCGCAAGCTCTCTGCTGTCGAGACGCTCGGCTGCACGCAGACCATCTGCTCCGACAAGACCGGTACCCTTACCCAGAACAAGATGACCGTCGTCAAGCACGAGCTCGCTGCGCCCGAGGAGAAGTTCCTGGCTGGCATGGCGCTGTGCTCCGATGCCCAGTGGGACGAGGAACTGGGCGAGGCCGTGGGCGAGCCGACCGAGTGTGCGCTCGTCAATGATGCCGGCAAGGCTGGTCTTACTGGTCTGACTGCCGAGCACCCGCGCGTGGGCGAGGCCCCGTTCGATTCGGGCCGCAAGATGATGTCCGTGGTCGTCGAGACCCTGGACGGCGAGTACGAGCAGTACACCAAGGGCGCGCCCGACGTGGTGATCGGCCTGTGCACCCATATCTACGAGGGCGATAAGGTCGTTCCGCTGACTGAGGAGCGCCGCGCCGAGCTCGTGGCGGCCAACAAGGCCATGGCCGACGAGGCCCTGCGCGTGCTGGCGCTGGCAAGCCGCACCTACACCGAGGTTCCCGCCGACTGCAGCCCCGCTGCGCTCGAGCACGACCTGGTCTTCTGCGGCCTGTCCGGCATGATCGACCCGGTCCGTCCCGAGGTGGCCGACGCTATCCGCGAGGCGCACGACGCCGGTATCCGCACCGTCATGATCACGGGCGACCACATCGACACCGCCGTGGCCATTGCCAAGCAGCTGGGAATCGTCACCGATCGCAGCCATGCCATCACCGGTGCCGACCTCGATCGCATGAGCGACGAGGAGCTCGACGCGCACATCGAGGACTACGGCGTGTACGCCCGCGTCCAGCCCGAGCACAAGACGCGCATCGTCGAGGCCTGGAAGTCGCGCGACCAGATCGTCGCCATGACGGGCGACGGCGTCAACGACGCCCCGTCCATCAAGCGCGCCGACATCGGCGTTGGCATGGGCATCACCGGTACCGACGTCACCAAGAACGTCGCCGACATGGTACTTGCCGACGATAACTTCGCCACCATCATCGGTGCCTGCGAAGAGGGCCGTCGCATCTATGACAACATCCGCAAGGTCATCCAGTTCCTGCTTTCGGCCAACCTTGCCGAGGTCTTCTCGGTGTTCATCGCCACGCTTATCGGCTTTACTATCTTCCAGCCGGTGCAGCTGCTGTGGGTGAACCTGGTTACCGACTGCTTCCCTGCGCTCGCGCTGGGCATGGAGGATGCCGAGGGCGACATCATGAAGCGCAAGCCGCGCAACGCCAAGGACGGCGTCTTTGCCGGCAACATGGGTCTGGACTGCGTGGTCCAGGGCCTAATCATCACCGTGCTGGTGCTGGCGAGCTTCTTTGTGGGCGTGTACTTCGACATGGGCTACATCCACATCGCCGATATGATCGCCGGCAATGCCGACGAGGAAGGCGTGATGATGGCGTTCATCACGCTCAACATGGTCGAGATTTTCCACTGCTTCAATATGCGCAGCCGTCGCGCGTCGCTGTTTAGCATGAAGAAGCAGAACAAGTGGCTGTGGGCATCTGCCGCGCTGGCGCTGGTGTTGACGGTGATCGTGACCGTGCAGCCGACGCTTGCCGAGATGTTCTTTGGCCCTGTGACGCTTGAGCTCAAGGGCGTTGTCGCCGCGCTGGGCCTGGCCTTCCTGATCATCCCGCTGATGGAGATCTACAAGGCGATCATGCGCGCGGTCGAAAAAGAGTAACGTTCCTGTCCGGGCCCGACCACCTGCGGGGTTTCCACGGGCACGTCCTCGCCGCTTTGCGGCTGCGGGATGTGCCCTTAGGAAACCCCTCCCGGCGGGCGGCCCCTGCGGTATCCTTGCTGGCTTTTCTCCCGTGCGGATGAAAAGGGCTGAGGGAAAGTTTGTGAGCTGGCCGGGCTTTGCCCGGCCAGCTCTTTTTGATTTAAAATACCTGCTCAGTTGTGATTTTTGGTGCTGGGAGGCGCTTGTGGGCAAGGCTAAGGCTAAGGCGAAGAAAAAGACGACGGGGGCGCGGGCTAAGCGCGATCGTCGTCGGAAGCTCGCGACCGAAGCTCCTGCATCTGCTGAGGAGTTGCTGGCGAGTGTACCGGGGCTTGACGCGTTGCAGGATGTTCCGGCGTTCGATGACCTGCCGGTCGATGCGGCTCAGCAGGCTGCATTTGACGACTTTTGCGCACAGGCCGAGGAGTCCGAGCAGATGCAGCTCGGTGCCGTGGTGCGCCTGGACCGCGGGTTTCCGCTGGTGGCGACTGCCGATGAGACGTTTCGTGCCGAGCATGCCGTAGGGTTTGCCAAGTCGCGTGGCGAGGATGAGGTCTTGCTGCCCGCCGTGGGCGACCGCGTGGCGGTTCGCCGTGCTCCCGGGCACGACATGGGTGTGATCGAGTGCGTACTGCCGCGCCGTACGAGCTTTGAGCGTTGGCGTGGCCGTGCCCGCGGTGAGCGCCAAGTGCTCTGCTCCAACGTTGACAGCGTGCTGATCGTGCAGGCGCTCGGCGCCGGCGAGTTGCTGCTCGACCGCGTGGCGCGCTCGCTGGTGTTGGCGCTCGATTGCGATGCCGAGCCGGTGGTGGTGCTCACCAAGGCCGACCGCTGCGA
Organism: uncultured Collinsella sp.; assembly: GCA_905200715.1. Lineage (GTDB taxonomy): Bacteria > Actinomycetota > Coriobacteriia > Coriobacteriales > Coriobacteriaceae > Collinsella. Next base: position 5,908 of record CAJKLK010000028.1, read on the forward strand.
GGCCGATGAGCTCGAGCGCGATCTGGACCGCGTGCGCCGTCTGGTGGGTCCGGACGTGCGCGTGATCGTGACGTCTTCTGCCGAGGGCCTCGGCCTGGACGAGGTGCGCGCCTGCGTGCCGGCTGGGAGCTGTGCCATGATTCTGGGCGAGTCGGGTGCCGGCAAGTCAACGCTGCTCAATGCGCTGCTGGGCCACGATGCGCTGGCCACTGGCGGCGTGCGCGAGCGTGATGACCAAGGTCGCCACACCACGGTTGCGCGCGTGATGGTGGCGCTGCCGGGCAACGCCGGCGTGATCGCCGATGCCCCGGGCCTGCGCAGCCTGCCGCTCGTGGGACATGAGCGGGGTCTGGCGCGTGCCTTCCCCGAGATCGTCGAGGCGTCGCGTGCGTGCCGGTTTGGCGATTGCACGCACACCCATGAGCCGGGCTGCGCCGTTCGCGAGGCCGAGGACGCGGGACAGATCGACAGCCTGCGTCTGGAGACGTTCCAAAACCTGGCGTCATCCATGCGCGTGAGTGCCCAAATGCTCGACCCCGATGTCCATCTGTAATTGAATTTTCCTATGACAGCCGTCTCCCAACTGTTCGGGAGGCGGCTTTTTTGCTGCCAAAGCGCCTCGAAATATGCGTTTTGCCGACGTTCTGGCCAAAACCTTGCCACGAGCTTGACGGGCTGGTCAGCTTTTGGTCGGCAATTGGTTTGACACGTAAAACCAAGATTGCGATTGCGCCGCTTTGCGCCCTGGTCGCCCAGACAATGGTGGTACGGGCATTTGCCCGGTGCTACCTTGAGAGGAGCGGCCGTGAACAAGAGCAAGCGCATCGCCATCAGTTTGGTCGCGGGCGTGCTTGCCGCGGCGCTCTGCATGGTCTATAGCTCGTCGATCCGCTCGCAAGCCGAGCAGGCCCAGGCCGAGACTTTGGCAAAATACGGCGGCGACCGCGTTGAGGTGTGCGTCGCGGCGCGCGATATCGATGCGGGCGAGACCCTCGACGAGACTAATGTCATAACTCAGGAATGGCTGGCGAGTCTGTTGCCGCGTGATGCGGCGACCGAGCTGCGTCAGGTGCGCGGCGACGTGACGACCTCGCGCATTCCCAAAAACGCCGTGATTTGCAATGTCTACACCAAGGCCGAGAGCCACAAGCTCGAGGTGCCTAAAGGCAAGGTTGCCGTTTCGGTGGCGGTCGATGCCGAGCACTCGGTCGGCGGCGCCACGGGCGTGGGCAGCTATGTGGATGTGTACGTGCAAAAAGATGGCGTGACCGATCGTTTGTGCGGCGCGTACGTGATCGATACCAGCGAAGATGCCGGCGCCACGCGTGAAGGCAAGATCGAGTGGGTGACGCTGGCGGCAGACCCCGAAGATGTCAAGGAATTGCTGGGAGCCTCGGGAAAGGGAACGGTCAGCTTGACGATTCCCGCCACGGCGCGCGGCAAAAAGAGCGGAGGCGACGAGTGATGAAGGCGATCTGGCTTGCGTGCTGCGCGTGCGGCGATTACGGGCTGCTACAGCTGGAAGTCGAGGGTCGCGATGTGGGCGCGCAGGTGCTTCGCGTGGGCGACCTGGACGGGCTGGTATCCATGGCGCGGGCGTTTCCGTCGCGCCGCGGTGCCGCCATCATCGCGGCGTCTCTGTTCGATACCGAAGACGTGAGGAAGACCGTTGCGCGCCTGACGGCCGAGGGCCGTGTGAGTCGCGTCGTCGTGTTGATCGAGACACTCGACCCGTCGGATATCGAAGGACTGTTTCGCGCGGGGGCGACCGAGGTCATCGCTGCGCACAGTTTGTGCGGCAACGGGCGTGCGGGTGAGGGAACGGTTGATTCCGATCGGCGCATGACGATTGAGCCCGATGCTTTTGTTGATAGGGAACCCGGGGCGCCTCGCGCTACAAGAGGCCCGCGTGTTGATGAATATGGAAAAGCGGAAGCCGAGCATGGTCGGCGCCCCCGGGACCCCCTTGCATACGATGACGCTGGAGGGCCGGTACCGTATGGCGATGACGTTCTGGCTGAAGATATGGGATACGTGCACGGCGTAAATCTGGCCGATGAGCTCGACGAGGTCGAGGGTTTTGCCGGGGCTGGCGAGCCGTGTGCCGCTGCGTCTTTGGCTTCGGAACCGCAGCCCGGGCAGCCTGCCATGCCGGCTTGGGCTCAGCGCGTGACCGCGGCGGGGGAGACGGGGATGTTATCGCCTGCGTCCGTGTCGCCGGTTCCTGCACCGTCAGCCCCCTCGCTGTCGGCGGACGCTTCGATTCCGTCGCGTCGGGCACCGGTCGTCTGCGCTGTTTCGGGTTCGGGCGGTTGCGGCAAGTCGACGATCGTTGCCACCATGGCGCATGCGGCGTCGCTGTTGGGTTTGCGTGCCGCTGTGCTCGATTTGGACCTCATGTTTGGAAACCTATACGATCTGCTGGGTGTCGATGCCCCGCATGATATGGCGACGCTTATCGAGCCGTCGGCGGCGGGCGCGCTTGCCGAGCCGGATATCGTGGCCGCATCGATGCGCGTCGCCCCGGGCATCACGCTCTGGGGACCTGTCGCGGCTCCCGAGACGGCCGAGCTCATGGCGCGTCCAGTGGAGCTATTGCTCGATGTTTTGCGTCGCGAATCCGACGTGGTCTTTGTCGACACCTCGGTCTTTTGGGGCGATGCCGTGGCCGCCGCGGTGGCGGCGAGCGACCGTTGCCTGGTCGTAGGCGATGCGGCGGTATCGTCCGCGACATCCGCTTCGCGCGTCATTGAGCTGGCGAGCCGTGTGGGCGTGCCGCGCACGCGCATGAGTGCCGTGTTCAACCGGTTTGGTGCGCGCGGTGCCGACGAGGACGTCGCCATGCGCTTTGAGATTGCCTGCGCACTGAGCTCCAAGATCCGCATCGCCGATGGCGGTCAGGACTTGGCCGCGCTCGTGGCATTCGGTCGCGCCGACGAGGCAGTGGGTCAGACGAGCGCTTTTGCGACCAGCGTGCGCGAGGCCACGCGCGAGATGCTCGTGGAGCTGGGCTGCGCCGTCGGTCCCTGGAGCGATATGGTCGCCGACCGCGCGACCCGCACCGAGCGCCCACGCATTCGTCTTCCCTGGTCGCGTGAGGGTGATTCGCGATGAGTCTGCAGACGAGGATTAAAGCCGCTGGCGCGGCCGCCGCGGCTGCCCCCGTTGATGCGGGACGCCGCCGTGCCGTTAAACGCCGCACCAAGCGTGCGGTGATGGACCGCATGGGCTACGACGAGGTGGCGCGCATCAGTGCCTTCGTCGACCCGGCCCTTGCCCGCTCTGAGCTGCGTCCGGCGGTGGAAGCGGCGCTCAACGTGGAAGAGCCGACCGACTTGGCGACGCCTGAGCGTGAGACCATCATCGACGAGATCCTAGATGACGTGGTGGGCCTGGGACCGCTGCAGCCGCTCATCGAGGACGACACCGTTACCGAAATCATGATCAACGGCTGTCGCTCTGCCTTTTTTGAGCGCAGTGGCGTTTTGTATCCCATCGAGCACGCGTTTGAGGACGACGAGCAGATCCGTGTGCTCATCGACCGCATCATCTCGCCGCTCGGCCGTCGTATCGATGAGCGTAGCCCCATCGTCAACGCCCGCCTCAAGACGGGTTATCGCGTCAACGCGGTGATTCCACCCGTGGCGATCGACGGACCAATCCTCACCATCCGTAAGTTCTCGGACCGTATCTGTTCGTTGGACGAGCTTGTGGGGTTGGGGTCACTGCCACTTTGGTATGCGCAGCTGCTGTCGTGCGCGGTGTCGTTGCGGCAGGACTTGGCGGTTGCGGGAGGCACGGGGTCGGGCAAGACCACACTGCTCAACGCGCTGTCGTGCGAGATTTCCACCGGCGAGCGCATCGTGACGATCGAGGATTCCGCCGAGCTCAAGTTTGCACATCACCCACACGTTGTTCGTCTGGAGGCGCGTGAGGCGTCAATCGAGGGCGAGGGCGCGGTGACGATTCGCGACCTGGTGACCAATGCTCTGCGTATGCGCCCCGACCGCATCGTCGTGGGCGAGGTGCGCGGTGCCGAGTGCTGTGACATGCTGCAGGCCATGAACACGGGCCACGACGGCTCGCTCACCACGCTCCATGCGGGTACCGAGCAGGAGACCGTGGTTCGCCTGACGCTGCTTGCGCGCTACGGCATCGATTTGCCGAGTGAGCTTATCGAAGAGCAGATCGCCATGGCGCTCGACGGCATCGTGATGTCCGAGCGCCATGCAGATGGCAAGCGCTTTGTAGCCTCATATTCTGGGGTTCACCGCGGCGCGTCGGGTGGTGTTGAGCTCGAACGCTACGTGACGTTCGATGCCGCCGAACGTACGTGGACGCTCGACCACGAGCCGCCGTTTATCGCGGAGGGCTTGCGGTCGGGAACGCTCATGCAAGAGGAGGTGGACGAATGGAGATCGCTATGCCCCTCGTCGTAGGGGGTTTGGCGGGGCTTTCTGTCGCGACGGCGTGTGGGGCAGAGCCTCGTGTGCCGCGGATGTCACCGGCGGAGCTGGCGCGCCAGACGCTCGAATCGATGGCGGAGAAGCTGCCGCGTGAGTTGGCGGAAAACGACCTGCTGACAAAGATTGCCCGCTCGTGGGCGTCGCTGATCCCCGCAGATCGCCTTGGGCTTGCTATTGAGGATAACGCGGCTCGTCTGGCATTTCTGCTGCTGTCGAGCGGTATCTGCAGCGTATTGCTGGCCGTTGCGTCGTTGTCTCCCATCGGCTTTTTCTTGGGGCTGGTGGCGCCGTTTGGTGTGGGCGCCGCACGTGACACCTTCGATCGCCGACGCGAACAGCATGATGTAGAAGAGGCCATGCCCGAGGCATTCACAGCGTTATCCATGTCGCTTGCCTCGGGGCATTCGCTGGCACAGGGCATGCGCTTTGTGGGCGCCCACGCGCAAGAGCCGGTTCATACCGAGTTTTTGCGGGTGGCGGCGGCAATCGATTGCGGTGTCTCGGCGACCGACGCACTCGATGACCTACTCGTTCGCATCGATGCCCCCGGTCTTTCGCTTGTTACCTTGGCGCTCAAAGTGTCGCAGCGTACCGGGGCTCCGCTTGCCGGCTTGCTGTCCGAGGCGTCGAGCATGGTGGGTGAGCGCATTGAGCTCAAACGCCGTCTGGACGTTAAGACGTCACAGGCGCGTATGTCGGCACACATGGTCGCGGCGATGCCGGCGGGCATGTGCGCGGTACTGGCTTTGCTTTCGGCAGACTTTCGCCGCGGTCTTGCGACACCGGCTGGTGCGGGCGCCGTGGTGCTGGGACTTGCCCTCAACGTCGTTGCCCTGGTAGTTATCCGGCGCATTATGCGGGTGGAGCTATGAGCGCCCTAGTCGGGGTCGCGGCTTGTCTGTGTGCCCTGAGCGTATTTGTCGCGACAGGTTTGGAGCGCGCGGATGCTCGCAAGATTGCAGAGACGTGCAAGCGTGAAGCGGTACTGGTCATTGCCGCGGGCTGCTCAGTGATTGATGCCCTGTTCGCGCGAATGAGGGGCGCGATTGGGGCAGACGGCCCGGCGCGGGTGTCGCTCGGTGAGGTGTCCGAGATGATCGATGTGGTGCGCCTGGGGCTTTCTGCTGGCCTTTCGTTTGACGCGGCGCTCGAGATTTTCTGTGCCAACCGTCGGTCGGTGCTGGCCGTCCGTCTTGAGCGAGCCTGCATGGCGTGGCAGGTGGGCGTGGGGACGCGCGAGGCCGAGCTGTTGGCTGCCGCGCGTGATTTGGACGTGAGGGCGCTTGAGACCTTTGCCATCACGGTGGGGCAGGCGCTTGCGCTGGGCGCTCCGCTGGCCGAGACGCTGGCTGCTCAAAGTCGCGAGATTCGTGCGGCCCATCGCGCCGCAGTCGAGCGCGAGATCGAGCGCGCACCGGTCAAGTTGCTGATTCCCACCGGCACGCTCATCTTGCCGGCGTTGCTTCTGTCCATATTGGGCCCGCTGCTGGGAGCAGGCGGGATGATGTAGGGAGGAATATATGAACACGATGACCGACATTGCGGGCAAGGCTTGGAGCTGGGCTTTTTGCCGGGCAATCCGCGCTCGCCAGCGTGCCAAGGCGCTGTTGCGGGAGGAGAGCGCGCAGGGCACTACCGAATACGCCATCCTGGTCGGCGTGCTCGTAGTGATCGCGATTATCGCCATCGTCGCGTTTAAGAGCAAAGTCGAAGAACTATGGAACGCGATCAAAGACGGCATCAACAGCCTGTAGGAGGCAGGCGGCCTGTTGGTTTGCCGCTGGTGCTCGTCTGTTTGCTCGTGGCAATAGCGGTGACGCTTTGGGGGCTGGGTGTTGCGCAACAGCAGCGTCCAGGCGCTACTGCCAATTTGGGATCGGGCTCGGCGGCGGTGTCGCAAGCGGAAGGCGCGCGAGATTCGGGCGGTCAGAATGCCGCCGTCACGGCTCGGACCTTTTTGCAGGCACTCGACGAGCGGGCGGCCAGCGCGACGGAGCCGTCTGCAGACAACGCGATCGCGGTTCGGCTCGCATGGTCCGAGGACCGGCCGATGACCGAGGCGGCGGCAGACCTGTTGCGCGCCTATCGCGAGGTGCCCACGGCCCAGCTCGCCCTGAGCGGCTATCTCGATATTAAGGGCAACGTTTGGGGCGCCATCGTGCGCGATGGGCGAGGCTGGGTCGACATGGTGACGGTTGCTGCGGATGCCGGCGATGCCTCGTGCCGCCTGCGTGCCGTGCGTCTGGTTCCGCAAACAACGGAGTCAAAGGAGGGGTCGTGAAATGCATGGTGTCCTGTGTGAGGAATCTGCTCAGTCGACCGTCGAATACGCCATCGTCACCGTGGCGCTGTTATCGATTGTGCTGGCGATTGCGGGGCTTTGGCGCGCTGGCACCGATGGGCGCTTGGCGGCACTGGTCGAGCGGGCAGCGTCTCATGGCGTCGCCCCGTCGTCGGTTATCGATGCCGCGACGGGTGCCAAGGACATCGCTCTGTATTGATATCGCGTGCGAGGATCGGGCGCAGTCTACGGTCGAGGCCGCCTTTTTGCTGCCGACGTTTTTGACGCTTATCTTGCTCGCGTTGCAGCCGGTGTGCCTGCTCTATACGCGCGCGGTCATGGAGTCTGCCGCCGCCGAGACCGCGCGGCTTATGACCACGACGACGGTGGAGGACGACGATGACCTTAAGGAGTTCACTCGCCGCAGACTTGCCGCGGTGCCCAACGTCTCGATTTTTCATGCCGGCGGGCCGCTGTCGTGGGATATCGAGTTGGGGCGGGCCGGTGCCGGCGGCGTTTCGTCCGTGTCTGTTGCCGGCGAGGTTAAGCCGCTGCCCGTGATCGGTGCATTTGTGCAGGCCATGGGCAGTGCGGGTGAGGGCGGCTATGTCGAGCTCAAGGTCGACGTCTCGTATCGATCGCGTCCCGAATGGCTGGAGGGAGATTATGATTCATGGATTGCTGCATGGGATTAGGCGCTGCCTGCTGCGGGTGACGCAAGGGTTTGCGGCCCGCCATCGACCAGGCGCTCGCCGCAAGCGGGGCGGCTTTATGGGCCGTGCCGGTATCGACTTGTTTATCGAAGACGGTGCCTATACCACGCTCTCCTCTGCGGTTGTCATTCTGGTGGTGCTTACGCTGCTGTTTTCGTCGACCGCGGCGATATGGAGCATGTCGCGCGCCGGAGATACCCAGGTGGCGGCCGATAGCGGTGCCCTGGCGGGCGCCAACGTGGTGTCGTCCTATCACACAGCCGCCACGGTGGTGGATGCGAGCATTTTGAGTTTGGGCCTGGCGGGGTTTGCCACGATCGGCACCGGCTTGGTTGCTATTCTCATTCCGGGCGCCGAGGTTGTCGGCAGCGATATCATCGATACGGGAACCCAGATCATTAAAACGCGTAACAAGTTTGCCAAAAGCGCGGCAAAGGGCCTGCAAAAGATCGAGACCGCCTTGCCGTACCTGGTTGCCGCGCGCGCCATGCAGGCAGTATCGGCGCAGGATACCGACGGCGTGACCTATACCGGTACGGCGCTTGCCGTGCCTAGGACGTCCGAGTCGGATTTTGTTGCGCTCGAAGGATCCGAAATCTCGACCGATGCCATTAAAGATGCGTCGGAAGATCTGGAGCGCGCGGCCGAGGAGCTACAAAAAGCATCGGAGGAGACGGCGAAGGCCAAAGAGCGCGCCTGGCTAGCGGATTGCGGTGGATCGGATAAAGGTTCGGTCGGCAGCTGTTCGTGTATGTGGGAGCGCGCAAAAAGCCTAACGGATCTCTCCGGTGTTCAAAATCCGCATTACTCATCGAGCGTTACGTGGGAGCCTCAAGTTGCCCTTGATCGCGCGAAGGACTACTACCATTGGCGTCTGACAGATGAGAAGCCCCAAGGCTCGAGTGTCGAGATGAAGGCAGAGTCTGCGGCGCGTAAGGCGTTTTATACCTATGCGAGTGCGGAGCTCGATCGGGCATATATAACCGAGAACGGAGACAGGGTTTCCTCCTATATTCCGCTGCTGCCGCGCAACTCTGATGAGGTTCGGGCGACGGAACTCTATACCGATGCGGTGTGGCCGACTAGCGTGAACGATGGCAAGGCGTATCTGCATTACGGGACGACCTGCCCTAACTATAAGAAAGGAACGCCGAGTGGATTTGCTTCGGTTGCCGATTACGATGGGCAGGATAAATGCAGCAAATGCCATTTTGGCGTTTTGTCGCTTGGTGCTGTTGCGGCGCCTTCAACCTCTATCGAAAACGGCTTCGAGTATCACTTTGACAAGTTTAAAGACGCCCTGGAGGACTACGTCGACTGTCGCAACAAGGAGCTCGAACTCGAGCGTCAGACCGAGGACGAAGCCGACCGTGCGGGCAATGCGTTCGATACCGCCATCAAAGAACTTTCCGGTGAGCGCCCGCGCATCGCGCCGCCCGGCCGCAACGGCGTAGTCGCCTTTGCGGTCTCGGGCGCCATCTCCAGCCCCGACGAGCTCAGCTCCTCGTTTAACACGGCAGTTGAGCTTGGCGATCGTGGTGCAATTTCTGCTGCAGTGCTCGCGCCCGATGATGCGACGGCGCAAAATAACGTTCTCTCGCGGTTTTTCTCGACGCTGGAGGAGCGTTCGGGCGGCGTTGCCGGCGTGCTCGACGGCGTTATGGATGTTTGGGGCCACCTGCTTGTGGGGTACGGAGACATCCAGGGTGCGGCCGACGAGCTTATGGGAGAGCTGATTGGTGGCTTGGGAGGGGGTGGCGGCGCGTTGGGCTCCATCGCGTCCTGGCTCGGTGACACCGTCTCGTCTTCCGTGGCGGCGCTGGGGCTCGAACCGTGCGATTTGCGTCTGCGAAAACCGGTGTTGACCGATACCGCCAATGTCATTAAAAGTCCGGGGTCCGATATCACGGGCATCTCCAAAACTCAAGATACCCTGCGAAAAATCCCCTTGGGCGTGACTGACCCAAAGGCACTTTGCGAGGCATTGGAATATCACGTCGAGCGCACCATCAGCGGCGCGGTGTTCACGCTTGCGGAGATCCCGCTGCCCGGTGGCGGCTCCATCCCGCTCACTGTCGATGTTGCCACGCTGGCGGGGGCTTTTGGCGGTGGGTCGTAATGGGCGTTCGCACGGGCTTGCGCGAGGAGCGTGCCCAGGCGACGGTCGAGATGGCCGTGGTTACGCCCGTCCTGATCGTGCTGGCTCTCATCGCGTACAACGTCATGATCTTTGCCGGCGCGGTCGCGCGCTTCGACCGCGTGGTGCCCGACATCGTGCTGGCGCACGCTGTGGCGCCGGGCGGGGAGGGTGACGAGAGCTCCATTGACGCTTCCGCGACCGTTCAGGCTCAGATTCAGGATGCCATGGAGGGATATGGCCTACAGGTCGAGGTCTCGAGCGAGCAAGGCAAGGCGTCATCGGATGGTGGCCTGCTCTCTCTTTCTGGTACGTTTAGGACCTATACCTGCACCATGCACTACGAACCGTGGCCGAGTTCGCTGAGCATCGCCGGCGTTTCCCTGGGGGCGCCGGCCGTGCTCACGCATGAACGCGCGGTGACGGTCGATCCGTGGCGTCCGGGGGTGGTCATGTGACCGCGGTCTCGTCCTATATCGCCTACGCGCGGGCGCTCAACATGTTGGACTGGACGCCGGCCGAGTTTGTGGTGGCGGAGTCGTTTACCGTGCGTCTGCGCGGCATGCTGGGACGGCGGCCGATTGCCGCCAGCGGACTGCCGCTTGTCATGGCGTTTCCGCGCTGTTCCTCGGTCCACACCTGCTTTATGGCCTATCCCATCGACATCGCCTTTATCGATCGCAATGGCAATGTCCTCGTGTGTTACGAAAACGTACGTCCCTGGCGCATGTGCTCTTGCCCCGGCGCCTGGGCGGCACTCGAGCGCCCTTCAATCATTGTTTCGCCCCCTGCTCTCCAACGCGTGCCGGCATAGGAATTGGCGACAGTGGACTTTCGTCATACGAAATTTGGTACGATGGAGGAGGAGATGCATGGATGTCGAGATCCATCCCAACGCCAAAAAGCACCTGACGGAAAAGCAGGTGCTTGGTGCCTGGCTCGCGGTTACCGAGTGTATTCGCCGCGAGTCGGAAGACGAGCCGCCGAGATGGCTTGCCATTGGATGGCTTCCGGACGGACGGAGCGTGGAGCTCGTTGCGGTCGAACTTATTCGTGGGTGGCTCATTATTCATGCCTTGTCTCCGGTTCAGAAGAAATTCTGGCAAGAGATCGAGCGAGCTCGGCAAAGGGGTCGATGATGGGCAAGACATATACGACCGCTAATGGTCAGGTTGTAACGGATGAAATGATTGACGCATGGTGTGAGTCGTATGAGCGCGGAAAGTTTCCGGATGGCGAACACACCGTTGGTGGAATCGTGCATGGACGGCCCCCACTCTCAGGCGAGGGGACGGCAACACTATCGGTCAAGATTCCTCTGGGAATGAAGGAGGCCATTCGTCGACGGGCGGCTGCCGAGGGGATGACGCCAAGTGAGTTTGCCCGTGCGGCTCTGAGTGAAAAACTTCTTGCTGCCGGCTGATGCCTCTGACGTGCCGATTTATAGAACCGGGCTGTGCTCAAAAACTTTTTTAAAATTCTCGGTTGACCGGAGCGCGTCCTTGGTTATACTAATCAAGCCTTGAAACAAGGCACACCTCAAATGGCTGGGTAGCTCAGTTGGTAGAGCAGAGGACTGAAAATCCTCGTGTCAGGGGTTCGATTCCCTTCCCCGCCACCTTGAATTGACTAGGACCTCTGCAAAGGGGTCCTTTTCTTTTATGCGTGGCTCCGCGGAAAATGCATCCCAGTCTTTTGCGAAAAAAACGGGGCACGCTTTCCGGCCGCCTACTTCCGGCGCACGTGTGCATCTTGACGTGTGCATCTCGGGTTCCGTCTGCCTGGACATTCCTCCCACTTTTGCGCCACTTTGTAGACCGTTCGGTCGCCTGTCCGCACGCGCGGGTATACTCAAAACAATACTTTTCCTATGCAATACGATGC
>CAJKLK010000029.1:0-16326 GCA_905200715.1 uncultured Collinsella sp.
CTGTTCTTTTCAGAATACTCTTCAAAGATTTCACCCAACTTACGCTGTTCCCAAGGGTCAGTGAAACCCTCAAAGCGGATTTCTGGGGTATTTTGTTTCTCTGCCATGCTACTCACCGCCCAACAGCTTGCGCAGCTCGGCGATGCCAGTCATGTCGTACTCATTGCCCGTAAGCTGGCCCAGCATGTCTGCTAGCTGGCTTTCTGCATCATCTATCTGGTTGCACACGTCCGAGTAGGTTGTCGCGTATTTGGCGTTGAGCGCAGTCACCTTCGCGATGAAGTCGCTCACAACGGTTTCGGGAAGGGCCAGAAGCTCAACCTTCAGCGGCTCTATCCACTTGGCGGCCAGCAGATCGTCGCACTGGGTGTCGGTCAGACCCTCGATGACCTCCTTGGTCCTCTCCTCAAGAGCCACTCTCGCTTCCTTGTTTGCCTTCTTGAGGCTTTTCTCCTCATCGAGCAGCACCTGTGCACGAACCAGACCTTGCTCGAAATCGTTTTCGGGGTGCCTTCCGATAGCCTTCACAGCCTTCTTCAGCTCAGCCGCCACAAACGAACCTTCATCGTTGACAGCAGCAGAGGATCCCTTGTCCTCATCGTCGAAGCTTTCGAGAATCTCGTCTACTTCCTGCGATATCTCGCCTAGACGGGAATCACGGGAAGTAATCTTCTTGACGTCTTCGGCAAGCAGGTGCTCTTGCACAAGCGCAAACGGCAGGATGCGGCCAGCCCAGCCGTCCTGTACCTCGACGTCTTTGCCGCTCTTCTTCTTGACCACCATATTCGGGTCTACCTTGCGCACAGCGCCTTTCCCCTCGGTCTGGATGATCTCCAAATCGCCGGAGATTCCCACCCAGGCATCGTCGAGCGCCTGGTAGGCGTCGTAGCCGTCGACCAAGGCCATGCCCGCCAGTGCGTCTTTCAATAGAGCCGCGATGACCTCCTCCTCCGCCACGGTATCAACTTCATCGGCGCCGTCTACCAAGCGGCTTCGCAGCGTGGCAGGTAAATGGCTTATCGCATTACGGTAGCCGCTCAGAAAGGCACGGACATCGGTGTTTTCCTTCGCCGCTTGCGCAACGTTGTCGGTCGCGGGCGTAAGACACGATCCACCAGCGTCACGGTAGAGTTGCCCTTTGAGGCTCGGCCATACCTTCCAATAGCGCTCGAGCGCGTCGACCTCGGCCTTCGGCACGCCGCCGAACATGGTGGCATACACGTCCCAGCTTTCGGCGGCCGTGCTCGAGTCCACATAGCGCGGGATGTTGAGGTTATAGTCGTTGGCGCGGATCTCGTCGATGGGAACCAGGCGGCTGAACTTGTCGACGGTCGCGTTCGTTGTCACGGCGTCGACGATACGCTTGATGTCGCTTGCCCGCAGCTTATTGTTCTTGCCTTCTTTCACGAAGTGCTTGGAAGCGTCCACCACCAAGACGTCGCTCGTCTCGCGCTGCTTGCGCAGCACCATGATGATGGTGGGGATGCCCGTGCCGAAGAAGATGTTGGCAGGAAGACCTATGATGGCCTGGATATGGCGGTTCTCCACCAAGTTTTTTCGGATGGTGCCTTCCTCGCCGCCGCGGAACAGCACGCCGTGCGGCAAGACGATGCACATGATTCCGTCGGGGCGTAGGTGGTATAGGTCGTGCAGCAAAAAGGCGTAGTCTGCCTTGGACTTGGGCGCCACACCGAACTTGAAGCGCGGGTCGAGCTCTTTGTCTTCCGGATCCCAGTTCTGAGAATAGGGTGGGTTCGACACCACGGCATCAACGAACAGCGGGTCGTAGGTCTCGTCCTTGTTCTCCACCGTGTCGAACCACGGCCAGTCGTCCTCGAGCGTGTCGCCGTTTCTGGCCACGATGTTGTCGGGAAGGATGCCGCGCATCACCAGGTTCATGCGCGTGAGATTGTAGGTATTTTCCTTGAGCTCCTGAGCGTAGTACTTGATGGAGTCCGGGTCGCCATTGCGGCGCGCCACAGCCTTGCCGATGTTGATGAGCAGCGATCCCGAGCCGCTCGTGGGGTCGTAGATGGTGATGTTCTCGCGTCCGGCCAGGTGCCACGATACGATCTCGCTCATGAGCATGGATACCTCGTGCGGCGTGTAGAACTCGCCGGCTTTCTTGCCGGCGTTGGCGGCGAAGTTGCTGATGAGGTACTCGTAGATGAAGCCGAGCACGTCGTAGTCCTGGCGGCCGTCCATAGGGATGTCCTTGATGAGGTAGATGAGGTCGCGGGCGGCCTTGGACTGGCTGCGCGCATCGGTGCCCAGCTTGGAGAGGCCAGTCTGCAGCGTGTCGAAGATGCCGTCGAAGACGCGCTTGCGTGCAGGATCGATATTGCGGCTGAAGGCGGAAAGCGCGTCGCGCACGTTCGATATCTCGAAGTCGCCGCCCTTGACGACCCAAGTGGAGAAGAGGTTCTCGTAGGCGATGAAGTAGCCGCACTCGCCCTTGACGAACTCGACCGTCTCCTCGTCGTCTTCCACCAGGCTGGGCAGGTCCTCCTCGACGAAGTCGCGCGCCTTCAGGCGGGCAACCTCGGTCTCGGACAGGAACTTGTAGAAGATGAATCCCAGAATGTAGTCCTTGTACTCGTTAGCCTCGATCTTGGATCGCATCTTGTTGGCGGACTCCCATATCTTGGAGGCCAGCTGCTGCTTGTTCATCTAGTTTTCCTCACTTCTATAGACTTGGTTGAGTGTTTCTCCGTCGTCGCTTACCCATTCGGTCCAGCCGTTCTGGCTGCCGCCGAGCACGAACACCGCCGCGGCGCTGGGCGTCGGAAACTCGAGGTCCTCGGCGAGCTCTGCGATGCCGCCCGAATCGCCGAAGATTTTCCTGCGCACGGCCGCGACGCCCGCGTTTTTCAGCACGGGCCTCGAGAGATTAACTTTCGAGCCGGCGAGCACGGTGAAGTGCCCGGTGGCCTTGTCGTAGCGTCCCGCCCCGCGTATGCCATTCTTCTTCGTGTGGAAGATTGCCGGGGCACCCGCGGGACCCTGGTCGACCCTGTCGAGGTCGTACCCCAGAGCCGCCATCCTGAAGAGGATCCTCTCGTGCAGGCGCTCGACGGCCTCTTCCTTGTACGGGTCGACGTAGGGCTTGGGCGTCGCCGAGTTGTCGGTCTCGTACGAACCGTGGGTGCGCACGTAGTCGATGGCCTTCGCTTCGAGGACGTCCAGTGCGTCCCTGCTGATGTTCTGGTCGTCATCGAGGAACATAACGGCCTTGTTCCAGAACTCCTTCTTCGCCTTGTGCGCGTCGAGCCGGGCGATGCCCTGGGTCGTCTGCCCCGCGTAGACGCGGCTCACGTTGCCGTGGTCCTCGTCGAGCAGGTAGTAGATGCCGCGCTGCGGGATGTTCGGCAGCGACTTCGCCTCGGTAAGGTCCTCCCTTGGAACGACGACGGTCACAAGCGACTCGCCGTCGATACGGCAGATGCGGATGCGGTCCGGTTGCGCGTCTATGAGCTGGATGGTGAGAGTCTTGACCCGAATCACGCTCACACCCCCTTCTTCGCGAGCTCTTCGATCATGCAGGTGCGCACGAAGGCGGAGAAGCTCATGCCCCGCAGGGCCGCCTCCTCCTTGGCCGCGTCACGCAGGGTGTCGGGAATGCGCAGGGTCACGGAAACCTGGTCGCCGTCCACCAGGAAGCTTCTGATCTCGGTCTCATCGGCGTTGCCCTTGATGAGTTCCTTGTAGCTGTCAGGCATCTGAGCTCCCATCACTCGAAATGCAATACAAATGCGTTTATAGCAGTATAACGCGGCGGCACAGGGGATGCAGGGACAGCTGGCATCCAGGCTCAATGCGAAGGAGAACGACATCTCCGATGCGCTCGGCGCACCTCTGGCTTATCGACCTCAGGGCCAGAACCACTTACTCCCTCAACCCCTTAAGCGCTTGCAGCGACGCTGCGCGGGTCTCGGCGTAGGCAAGGCGCGCGTCGCGGAGCTGTTCATCGAGCTGGTCGACTTTGCCGCTCAGCGCATCGATCTGCCTGCCGATTTCTCCCATCTCGACTATCGTATTCCAACCGCGCTGATCGGAGAGCTTCTCATGCTTATGGCGCAGAACAAGCAGCTGGTTGAGCAAAGCAACGCGTGCCTTGTCGAGCTCATCCATTTTGTCGCGCGCTGCCTTTACCTCCCGCGCAATGCGCATCTTTTCCTGCTCTTTTGCAGAGAGCTCGGAGGCAGGTTCCGATGCAGGCTCTGACGTTTGCACGGGCTCAGACTCCGGTTCGGACTCCGGTTCCGATTCAGGAGACTCGTCGGGCTCAGACGCCGTCTCGAGCTCAGACTCGGGCTCCGGTTCAACACCGAGCGCCTCCTCGGGTTCAGGCTCCGCGGAACCCGCTTCGTCCATCTCCAAAAACGCGCATATGCCAGGCTCCGTTGCTGGTCTCTCCTCGAACACCGTGGCAACCGATCCGTCGCTCAGCATCGTGCTTTGCGAGCAAAGTGACTCGACAAAGCTCGCCATGCATAGCCCAAACCCGGAAATCCGCTGTGCCAAGCGCTCGTCGTAGGTAACGCGAATCTCGCCCTCATTGCCTTGACGTACCGAAAGCCAGTCGCCCACACACATGAGCTGCACCAGCGTAATCGGCGTCAGGTCGCCCTCAAACAGCAACTGCAGACGGGGCGAAACAACGTCGCGGGGGACAACCGGCTCGGCATGCTTCTCGAGCTCTTCTAGCGTGGTACCGACGTATTGGCACAGATCGATGTTGCTCGGAACATCATTAAAATGCTCGCGCGTATGGCTCAGGAGCCATAAGCTTTTGTCCGCGTTGATACGAACACGCTTAAGAGCATGCGACGACCCGTCCCAGGTAACATCCGAATGCTCCAAAAACAGCCAGCCATCGCAAAACAGCTCCATGGCAAAGATGGGAAAGGCTTTCTGCATCGTTACATCTCCTTGGGTTCTTGCGTATCGTCCACGGCGTCCTGGTCGTTGACCTCGCTCCGCTGCTCTTCGTCATCAAACAGGCCCTTAAACACGAGCTCCAGATCTCGCTCGTCGGTATAGCCGGGCTCCAGTGTGCCGCGGTCAATCGAGTCAAGCATGACCCGTTCCTTGTACTGCAGGCGCTCGTAAATGTTGCGGTCGAGCGACCACGGTCCGTCGCGGCGCTCGTACACGGCGCGCAGATAGTGGTACTGCGTGTATTGCTCTTGCGACAGGCCCAGGCGGTGGATACGATCCTTGGACTGCAGTAGGTGTACCAGGTTGTAGCTGCACTCAAAGTAGACGGCGTCGTGGCACACGCTGTGGAGCGAGACCGACTCTGCCAGTGTGTGCGGGTTGGTAACCAACACGCTCGTCTCCCCCGCCTTAAACGAATCGATGACGCGGGCACGGGCGGGCATGTCGGTCGATCCGTTAATAGCGCGGGCCGTAATGCCGCGCTCGTGCAGTTCGTGTACCACGTTGCGAATGCTGCGCTTAAAGATGCACCACACGATGACCGACTTGCCCTGGGCTACCAGCGACGCGACCAGGTCCAGGCAGGCGACCATCTTGGCTGTGGGCCGGTCATCCACCTGCAGCCCTTCCAGCGCTTTGCCCGCCCCTGTCTGCACCTCGCCATCGAACAGGTCGGCATAGTCGCCGGCACTCAGGTCCTCGGCCAGCATGCGCGGGTCGGACGAAAGCTGCAGCAGGCGAATGATCATCTCGAACGGCTCGCCCGAGAGCGTACGCAGCACCTTTTGGAACAATTGCTGCTCCCAGCGGTCCACCGGCACATCGACCAAATGGTCCTCGTTGGCCTGAGGAACGCCCAGCTGGTACTTGTTGGTGCGACAAAAGAACGGCGCGATGGACTCGTTGATATGCTCAACGTCGTCCTCGCTCGTCGACTTGAGCGAATTGGCGCTCAAACCAAAGTACCAGTTGTAATCGCGCGGCCATAGACAGTGGAGCAGGTTATATAGGTCCTCAAACGAGTTGGGAATCGGCGTACCCGTCAGTGCAATAAAATATGGAGCCGCCGCGGCAATTTGCACGGCACTCGCCGCGCGCTTGCCACCCACACGCTTCACCTTGTGGACTTCGTCGAACACCACCAGGGCGCGATCGGCAGCAATGCGAGCGGCCACCTCCCCCAGCGCGACCGACTCGTAGTTGAGCAAAATCATGTCGTAGCGCTTGTAGTCGAACAGCAGGGTGCTGC
Source organism: uncultured Collinsella sp. (assembly GCA_905200715.1). Taxonomy (GTDB): domain Bacteria; phylum Actinomycetota; class Coriobacteriia; order Coriobacteriales; family Coriobacteriaceae; genus Collinsella. The sequence goes on from CAJKLK010000029.1 coordinate 6,191, forward strand.
ACTTATCGCGCGTGGAACGACCGCGAAACTCGGGGTCGTGGAAGCACAGCGAGTGCAACGGGCGGTCGGCTCCAAAGCAAGCCGCCCATTCATCACGCCACGAGCCAAAGGCGTTCTTGGGCGAAAGAACGATGATGCGGTCGACCAGGTCGCGCTCGCGCAGGTACGCAAACGTGCCCAGGACCGAAGCCGTCTTGCCCGAACCGGGAACGGAGAAATTGGCGCTGCGGCCCATGGCGCTCATAAAGAACGCGTCCCACAGCTGACGGTCCTTAAGCGGGCGCTGCATTAGGACATCCTCGACGCGACAGAACTCATCGAAGCGATCGGCCACCGACGCGTCGTGCGCCTTGATCAGCAGGCCCACGCACGCCTTCTCGCGCAGATAGTCCTCGCGCGCCGTAAGGCCTCGCAACAAGTCGGGGTCAATTTCGCAGTCCACGCCAAAGTTTGCCGCCTGTTGCAGCAGCTCAACAACGCGCCTGGCGCCCGGGTCGTCAATCCCCAGAGAAAAGAGCACGTCCGCCTCTCGATAGCTCGGCGCATAGCGGCGCAGCGCCGAAAGCCGGATCTTCCAGATCGGCTCGCGGCGCAGCTGCTCAACCGTCATGTCGAGCGGCACGACGGAAATGCCGTCGCTATACGAGAGGCGGAGTTTCATTTAGGCTTCCTCGCCGCCCATCTTGTACGCAATCTTGTCTTTGATCATATGCACCCTGGCCTCGAGCTTGGCAACCTCGGCGGCGATATTGGCGATCTCATCCGCAGGCAGCAGACCAAAGGTGGACTCCTCCACCTGATCGAGGTCCTTGATGGCGCGGATAATCGAAAGCGAAGGCGACTTGAGAGCCTTGTTCATCTTGGTGGTGTTCTCGGCCGACTCCATAACCTCACGGAAGGCCGTCGCCAGCTGAACATCGTCGCGAATCTCGGCGATGTCGGTCGAGGTCACGACCTCTTTGTTCTTCAGGCGCTCGACAACCTCAAAGGCCAGCTCGTTTTCGCGCTCGATAAAGCGGTCCGCATCAGGGCCTTCCAGAATCGGCTTCATCTTGCGGACAAAGCGCACAATGTCGCCCTGCGGTTCGGCAATCATGTTGGCGAAGACGATGTTCTTGACGTCCTCTTCCTGATCGTCGCTCTTGCACTTTTTAAGCACGCCCTGCAGGTCGTTGATAACGCCGGCAACCTTGAGCTCGCGCGCCAGGTGGAACTGGTCCTTGGCGTTGGCAAACTCCAGGAATTCGTTCATATAGCGGGCTTTTACAATCTCCTTCTCGAGCTCCTTGGGCTCAACGCCAATGCACTGGGCGTATTCCTCCTTCGAGAGCAAGTTGGAGCTGATGATGTCGTTGTAGATGCCCACCAGGCGGTCGACCGGGTCGTAGCCAACCTTCTCTTCCTCGCCATGCTGGATCGAAAGCTCCAGCATCTTGATCTTCTTGGAGTCGTTGCCCAAACTTTCGGGAAGGATGACAGCCTCAAACCACCCAAAGCTAGGATTATTGGCAGCAAGACGGCGCAGGCAGGTAAAGCGACGATTGCCGTCGACGATCAGGCCGTCGGCCAGCACCACGCCGGGACGCTCTTGCGAACGCAGGGCAATGCTACGCTGCGTCTTTTCGATGGCATCCTTGTTGCTGTCGACGATAAAGCCCTCGATGATGTCATTGCAGGCGGCAACATCCAGCTCGTTAAATGCACTCTCGCCATGCTCGGCCTTGTAGCGGCTGATCCAGGAGGCGATACGGTCGTTCTGCACGTTGTAGCGCAGATAGTCGAGCTTGATGCTGTAGACGGGATACATCTCGGGCTTGCCGTCGATCACGATTTTGTGGTTGGCGCCGGTCGGCTTAATGTTGACGCCGTCGCCGACCATCTCGAGCAGGTTCATGTTGACTCCTCCTATTGGTTGTTTTTGATATACAGCTCGCGCAGGTAAGCTGCATTCGCTTCCTTGTTGGGCATGACCATGTCAAGGTCCTCGTTGTAGAACAGGTCTTTGTCCTTGACCGCCCTGTTGATGTCGTAAGCGGTAACGACCACGCCGTAATCGTCCTGGAACGCATCGATAAGGTCGTCTACACCAATGGGGCCCCTTTGCCTGGCGACATATTCGACCGCATCGGCAATGGAGAAACTCCCTTCCTTTCGGCAGAACATGTAGGTGCCGCCAAAGCGGGTGCGCCTAATCTGTTCTTGCGGCAGCCCGTACACAACAATCGAGTCGAAAAACGCCTCGTCAAAGCCGCACTCCTCTGCCACAGCATCGAGCTTGTGTTCAAAGCCCTGCTTGCGCAGGCTTGCCACTGTAAATGGCACGCCCGACTCCGTACGACCAGAAACGGCATATGCATATGAGCTTAGGTCTGTACGTCGAATTCCCACCGACTCCTCTAGGTGCTTGAGCGAAATAAATGAACCGTGATTACACTCGATAAAGGTGAAGTTGCGTAGCAGCTGAGCTATTGCCAGCCTAAAGTCCTGGTGGTTAATGACTTCATCGCCAAACCCCGGCGCTCCATAGGCAAAGCTATCGCGCGACATAAGCAGATTTTCAAACGATTTCCGCAGGTCAGCGCCCTTTTTAACGATCAGGTCCCTCGAGACTTCCAAGCCCAGGGGCGCGAGCGTCTGATCGTTAATGAGACGACCGGACGTGGAGCCAAACTTAGCAATAAAGCTCGCCCTGACGTACGGCAGCGATACGTAGTCTTCGGTCACCATGTCCTTGATGAATTGTTGCTGCTCGGCAGAAAGGTCGACATCGACATACGAGTAGCGATCGTTGCGCAGATATGCGTTCATGTCGCGCAGGTAGTTGCTGCGAACCGTCTTCGTATCTATGCAGTACTTGTCCGCGTAGCGCTGGGCAAACTCCTCGCGCGACAGCTCGGTGCCCGCGTCGCGCAGTACATCGAGCATCTGACGTTTGCGATCCGTCTCGCCCAAGCGTATCACGGGGGGCATAACCGTCCGCAAACCGTGCACCGTATCCGGGCGCACGTACGTGCGGATAATCTCGTAGAGCTCCTCGTCATCACGCACGTCGTATAGGTCGCACAACTCCTTGTTCTCGCGCAGGATAAGACCCGCGCCGCACTCGATATTGCGCCCGGCGGCGAGCGTTAAGACCCGACGCAACTCGGACGTAAGGCGGTTGTCAATCTTGTAGGAGCGTATCTTGTTGCCACGCGCCACCAAAAAACTTCCGGTGCCGCGTAATTCGTTAAGGCACTTGGTGTCTTCGGAAGGCATCACCAACATCTGTTTAAAGCCGCACTTGTTATCATTCAAAAACCGCTGGTACTTGATGCGGATGTCTTTGAGCGTGTGGTATTCCTCAACAGCTCCGGTCTCGGCAAAGGCACGCAGCGCGGCGCAGCGAGTGGAGAAGCTGCCCAGCTTTTTACGCGCAATCTGCTCGAGCTGAGAGGCGTTGTCCTTTTCGATGTTTACAGGTGCTCGAAGTGTATCCGCGGCAGGACGGCGGTACAGCCGCGCTATCCTATCACGCCACTCCTGCGGCAATGTCGGATCATTGGCGGCGCGGCGAAGACTAAACCTGTTCGAGACTTTAATGGCCTTCAGATAACCAAAGGCCATCGGAGACGCCTGCGTTATCTCGCAAAACGTCTCCACGGTAAGGTCGTAACACGTGTAAAACGAACTAAATTGATCCTCGTCCAATTGCGGACGGCTGCTGATCAGGTCATCACGACGTCGACGCAGAGGACCGAGTCCGGCCGGCTTGCGAGGGTAATCCATAAGGGGCTTGTCGCTAAAGACCCAGCGCAGCAGGTCGGCATCGTCGGCGGGAAGCAACGCCAGCCACGCCTCGATAGACATAGGGCCTTTGCCGGTGAGGTCTTCGATTTTGCTGGTAAAGGGCTTTGCCGGCTGTTGTGGGGCCGGGGCGGAAGTTGGCTCCGGAGCGGCAGGGTCAGGCATCTGGTCTGGCTCGGGCTCGGTCGCAGGCTCGGGCTCTGTCGCTGGCCCGGGCTCCGGTGTCGGCTCGGGCGTCGGCGCGATAGCCTGCTCCGCAGGCGCGGTCCTCTCCTCGGCCGGCTCGTCAGCGTTTTCGGTTTCCATGCTCGCAAAGTACGCGCGAACCACATCGCAAACAGACGGCGCAAGGTCCTTATCGACCCTTGCATATTTAAGCGGGATGGTGCCCTGTCCGTATATGCGCTTCATATAAAGGAATGCAGGCTGCGCGGTTTGCGTAAGGCCGTAAAACTCCTCGGCGGTCAGCTTATACACATGGAAGAGCGGACCAAATGTATCGACGTCAAACGTTGGACGACCTTCCATGAGCGCATCGTAACGCACCCCAATATAGCTGGAAGGCCTTCCGATGCTGCCGGCCCATTTAGCCGGATCGTTCTCGATGAGCATATAGCCCATCAGGGTGCGGTCCTGGTATGCAAGGTCAGCGAACCACCTGTTGAACTTTGCAGCATCCGGGTCGATGGCCAGCTTGAGCGCCTGCCCAACCGTAAGGTTCTGAACCTGCGGCCGCTTGAGCTCACCAGAGGATGCCGTCGTGCGAGATTGGGCCTGGGCATCGGGCTGATTGCTCGGTTGGGTCACGCTGGACGGTGCAATAACGGTATCCACAGGATTAGCGTCTGTGCAGACAGAGTCAGTATCGGCCGCATCAATATCTTCCCGATCATGAGGAGCCTCAAAGTTCAGACGCTTGAACGTTATTACGGCCGCATTAAAGGCGGGGTATTCGTTTTTGAACTCATTGAGTGTCAATTTGACAGAATACTTTTCGCTGTAACCCTCCGCAAGCTTACCCGCCAATCTGGTGCAGAAAAGTAGGCGGAAAGAGGGCTCGTTTACGGACAGGCGCTCTTTTCGCAACTCAAGCACTGTTTCGTCGGCAAGGCGGTTTATAGCTATAGCACGTTCAACGGGCGTATTGACCGACGGATACCAACCTCCTATCGCCGCTTGACGGGCAAGCTCCATCTCATACTTGATTCTTGCCAGTTGCAAACTCCCCGCTGGCCAATCTTTCAAAGCAGCGACAATCGAGCGCACTTCGGCGGGAGCGAGGCCCCCCGAGCGCAGCCTAGAAGCGCTATAAGTGAGTAGCTCGGGCAAGTCGTAGATATTAAGGTTCCATTTTAATTTGCGCTGAATTGCCGGAGTAATCGAAAGGTTCCACAGCGAAAGCGGCGCGCCGTCGCGCGTATACACCGTGCTGAGCGTTTCGGTAATCGGTCCTTTGACGTTGGCGAAGGCACGACAATCGCGCTCAATGCTGCGCAAATTACCAAAGACGTCAAACACCAGCCTCGCATTGCCCGATAGTCTGCCGAGCTCCGGCACCTGCGCGCGATACTGCGGAGAAAGCGGCAAAGCATAGGCGGTAAGATGCTTTTCGAAAGCAGTGCGTAAGGCCTCGTCCTCAGCCTTGCCCAACTTGCGCACGAGGTCAAATACATCGTGAATCTCTTGCTTGTTGAGGAAGGCAACCTGGGTCTCGGTATCAAACACACAACGCGGGTCATCCCAACCGCTCAGGTACTTGGGACGCTCGAGCTTTTTAACGGCATCCTCGGAAGGCTCTAGCGCGGATGTGGGCATGGCCTCAAGCTCGGGCTCAGGCTCTTCAACGGACGCGAGTTCGTTTGAAGGCTCGGGTTCACACTCGAGCGCAAGCGCGGGCTGCTCAGGCTCGGCGGCGGGTGCGGGCTCGGCGACCGGTGCAGGCTCGGCGACCGGTTCGGACTCAGCAACGGCCTTCGCGGTCTCAATACTTTCGGAGAAGGAAATGGACAGCTGGTGCGGCTCGGAAGACAGCGTGGGTTCGGGACGTCCGGGCTGGATGGACTCCCCTTGCTCTGCCTGCACTGGCTCTTGCTGCTCAGCCGACTGCTCGGCGGTCGCCACAGGCTCCGTCGGCGGCTCGTATCCCATTAGGGACAGGCCGTCGGCCGGCTTCTTGTCATACGAAACGCCCACGGCAACGGGGATAGGCCAGCTGCGCCCATTAACCTTCAACTGCACAAGGGTCGAATCTGCGCGCAACGAAATGGGGCCGCAAGCCATAGGTGCAGGGGGCTCAGGGGCAGGAGGCTCCGCGAACTCGGGCTGAGCGTCCATCGGCTCCGGCACATCCACATCGACGGATTCAATTTCTGCGACTTCATCCGCTTCGGGCTGAACGTGTTCGGAATCCTCTAGCTCGCCTGTATCCTCGACAACCTCAAGCGCATCGCCTTCGGCAGCCTCAAGCACAGCTTCTTCGGACTCGGTGTCCTCGTCATCAACGAAGGCATTGTCAATTGCTTCAGACTCAGCGGCCTCGCCATCAACAGTAGCATCGTCAACATCTTCGGTATCAACGACTTCAAGCTCGACAGCGTTGGGCTCGACGAAATCCGAAGGCACCGGCCCCGCTGCCTCCACGGCCACATCAGGCGCCAGGCTGTACTCGCCGTTGGCGTACAAAAGTTCGCCATGTATAACTAGTTGAGCTAGCGCGCGCTCGTATGAGTCATTAATGGTGCGATACACGCTCGAGCGTACCAGCGCTTCGTGAAGCGGAGCATCGGCCTGCGCGACCGCATCTAAAATAAGTGACTCGTAGTACGCGACTACGTCCATCGAATCGTTTGCAGCGCTCGTAGCATTTTTATTCATACAGAAACGACCCCCAAGATTCCCCAAACAACCTACTGGCCGCATTGGAAATAAGGAAGAACTATGCCAATGATTACTTGATACGCCACTTGCGCGTGTTTTTGTTTAGCAACATTTTGTTGCGCAACAAATCAACTGTGCATATGCAGATGAGCGGTAGTTTTAATCGGTGAACGGCAATCGCGCACGCTTGAAGGCCCTTTCATTTTCCTTGGCACCAAGGCAATTAAAATGGACCTGTCGCGCGGTCACGCCGCGCGTCTCACGCGTCTCAACTTATCCGCATATCTTCAGGAGTCCGTAATGGCAAGACCGTTTAGCCCCAGCGAAGCAAAAGCAGTCGTCTCGAAGGCCCAGGAGCTACTGGGCGATATCGAGGTTATTTCGAAGGCCACGGTATTCGGGCCCGATGGTTTTAGGGACGCGATCGCACAAGCCAAAACGGACACGCTGAACAAGGAACTTCGACGGATTAAAATCGCCGACCTTCAAACACCGGCGAGCACGCAAAAGAAGTTGGCAGATCAGAAGATCAAGACGGCATACGACCTCTACTGTCGCGGCGAATTGGCAGAAGATGACCAGCACGTTAAAGAACTCGTACACGTGGCGAATGAATGCGCCGACGCAATCCGTGAGCTCTATCGACCCAAACCGAAGAGTGTCCATATGCGCGACGCGCTCTTTTTAGCCGCCCGCTACTATAAGTCCGCCTTGCTTGCCGAACTCTACGAATCCGCAATACGTGACGCCCACGACATTCCGAATGCCTGCGACCTTGTAGGCCAAAACAGTGGCAGGCTCCACTGGCTTTTGCTGAATGCCACTGATAAGCAGGCGACGGAAGCGGCGTATCGACGCCTCGTGCAATTTACGGACAACTCCAATAGCAAGTTTATAAAAGATGGCCGTCTTCAGGCGAACGGCATCCTCGGCATGGACCCAAGCATCCCACTTGGACCGGAAACCAAGCAAAGGGCCATAAGGGTTATCGCCGAGGACGCCGGCGAGAACCTTTTCTCATCCGACGCTAAGCCCAACAGAAACGAGATTGAAGCAGCGGTCTATGGCGCCGAAGACAAAATTCCCGAGCGCGCGATTACCAAACTGGAAGAAAAGCGTAGGCGCAGCCAAAACCAAATCCGTAAACAAGTAGACAAGGTCCGCTACGCCGACGCCCAGCGCTACGTTTCGGAGCAATCGGTAGACATGCTTAAGGATCTAGTTCCCGGCGTTCGCGTTAAATGCCTTAAAGACGCCGGGTACACAACGCTCGGCAAGATTATGTACGGAAGATTGCGCGGGCGCGAAAGGCAGCCCAGGGACAACTGGGGCCAACGTCGGGAATTAAGCAGGGTCAACGGCATTAGCGATGGTGCCGCCGAGAGAATCGTTGCCTCTATCGAACAGCAAGTCGACATGCTTGCCAAAAGCGGCAAGATAAAACTGACCCCCGACAATAAAAAGCCAGAAGACACAGCACTTCTCCAGGAAGTCTATAAGTACTTTGAGCTCGAAGATCTGCTCAGCGAGGCCAAGGCTGCGCTCGCGCGCATTACCGAAGAGCTTTCGGAGCTGCAAGGCCAGATTCTGCCGGCGCTCGATGCGTACACCTGGCTCTTTTACAAGGATCGCGACACGGTTTATGGTGCGTACGAAAAGCTCAACGATCTTATCAACGGCGCAGAGCTCGAGAAGGTCAATGGCTATGCGATTCACCGCCTAACCGAGCCGGACGAGAAAACCGTGTGGAAACTCTTCGGGGCCAATCCCATCCGCGTGTATAACCTACTCGAAAAGCTGATGCCCGAGGCGTTTTCTTCGACTTCCAATGGCTATGGCCTGCCCGAGAAGCTCGCCAACCAAATTAAAACGACGTCGTTTGATACCACGGGCCTTAAGTGCGAGCTTCGCACATACCAAACGTGGGGCGTTCGCTATATTCTGCACCAAGGCAACGTGCTGCTGGGCGATGAGATGGGTCTGGGCAAGACGGTCCAGGCTATCGCCGCGATGACCGCACTCAAAAACAAGGGTGCCAAGAAGTTCTTGGTCGTTTGCCCTGCCAGTGTTCTAGAAAACTGGGTGCGCGAGGTGCGAAAGCACAGCGACCTTACATGCATTAAAATCCACGGGCCCGCGAAGGATCTCCAAGCAAGGACATGGCTGGACGGACTGGATGTGGGCGTCACCAATTATGAGAGCACAAGCTATATTGAGCTGGACCCGTCAGTGAAACTCGACCTGGTCGTAGTCGACGAGGCCCATTACATTAAAAACCCGAGCGCCAAGCGAAGCATCAACACGCTCAACTTGTGCAAGCAGGCTAAGCACGTGTTATTTATGTCAGGCACGCCGCTCGAAAACAAGGTCGACGAGATGATCGGGCTCGCGTCGCACCTCAATAAAAAAGCGGCGCGTGAAGCAGGCAAATACGCCAGCAGATTTAGTTCGGCGGAGTTTAGAGATGCCCTGGCGCCGGTTTACTACCGCCGTAAGCGCGAGGACGTGCTCTCGGAGCTGCCCGACCTTATCGAAAATAGCGAGTGGTGCCAGATGGGATCTTCGGAACTCCAGCAGTACTACCTAACCCTGCGGATGCGAAACCCGATGCAGATCCGACGGCTTTCGTGGAATGCCCCAGACCCCAGCGGCTCGTCCAAGCTCAAACGTCTGCGCGAGATTGTCGCCGATGCCAAGGACGAAAACCGCAAGGTCCTGGTGTTTTCGTTCTTCCACGACACCATCGACGTGGTGCGCTCGGCGTTTGGAAGTGCGTGCTACGGCCCCATTAGCGGCTCTACCCCACTCAATAAACGCCAACAGATTATCGACTCGTTTGACGCGGCGCCCGCAGGCTCTGTCCTGGTGGCGCAGATTCAGTCGGGCGGCACGGGCCTTAATATTCAGTCGGCGAGCGTCGTCGTGCTGTGCGAGCCACAGTACAAGCCCTCGATCGAAAACCAGGCCATTTCGCGCGCGTACCGCATGGGACAGTCGCGCAACGTGCTGGTCTACCGCCTGCTGTGCAAGGACACGATTGACGAGCGCATCATGTCGATTCTCGGTCGCAAGCAGGGGGACTTTGACGCCTTTGCGGACAAGTCGACCGCAGCCGAAGTCGACATGCAAAACGAGCTCGAAGTCAAACAAGAACAGCTCAACGCCATGTTCGACGAAGAAATCAAACGCCTGGAAAGCCTGATGCCGTCGCTCGCAGACCTGGACCTGCCGGCGGAGTAAGGCCCCTGCCCCATGTAACCATCCTGTAAATCATAGCGGCACACTCGGGTTTTGCTGTGATGCGGTCGCGCCTGGCGCTCCACTATGCTAAAGTATCCCGAACGTTCAAACGACTACGAGGGGGAACTAGAAGATGGCACGTGTGCACAACTTCTCAGCTGGCCCGGCCGCACTGCCCACAAGCGTGCTCGCCGAGATCGCCGACGAGATGATGGACTACCGCGGTTGCGGCA
>CAJKLK010000030.1:0-16290 GCA_905200715.1 uncultured Collinsella sp.
CCACCCCACCCCACCACTCCACCCCCAATATGTTGTAAAACACCCCCGAGCATATGTTCGAAAACACAATATGTTGTGTTTGCAGCAAAGGCGGGATGCCACCTGTAGAACCACGCCCGCGAACCTCAACCTTCAAGTTGACCTTGAGGTGATTTTTACGTCCCTTTACACGCCGTTCACATCGCCCCCAAACTCCCCCACCCACGGCACACACGGCCCACCACCGCGTCGATGTCTGGCGAAAAATGGGACGGGCCCCAGATTGCCCATGCGCGCAAAAGTGCGTCTCGGCAATCTGGGGCCCGTCCCCCTTAATATGTATAAATATGCAGGTCAGCGAGGTGCTAGCGCTGTGCCAGCGGATGCGCCGCCAGATAGACCTCGGTCAGTTGCGTGCGGTCGACATGCGTGTAGACCTGCGTGGTCGAAATATCGGCATGGCCCAAAATCTCCTGTAGCACACGCAGGTCGGCACCGCCCGCGAGCATATGGGTGGCAAAGGAGTGGCGCAAGGTATGGGGATGGAGCCCAACCAGCCCCACCTGGCGCCCATACCGCTCGCATATCGCATGCACGGCCTGGCGCGACAGGCGACGTCCGTTCTTATTTAAAAAGACCGCCGAGGTCTCCGTCCCGTGAGCATGGGCGGCCAGGAGAGTGCGCCCGTCACCTAGATAGTGTGTCAGGGCACGCGCCGCGCTTCCCACCAACGGGGCCAGACGCTCCTTGGAGCCCTTACCGCGCACCAGGACAAACCCGTCATCGATATGGATATCGCCCACATCGAGCCCAACCAGCTCACTCACGCGCAAGCCGCAACCGTAAAGCACTTCCAAGATGGCGTGATCGCGCAGTCCCATCTCGCCCTCGGGAAAGTCTTGATCCAGCAGTGCCGAGACGTCCTCCACCGAAAGGTATTCCGGCAGGCGATCCGCCTTTTTGGGCAGGCGCAACGCCGCCGTCGGGTTTTGGGCCACGGCCCCATCGCGCACCAAAAAGGCATGCAGGCCCTTCACGGCAGCAAGCGCGCGCTCCACCGAGGCGTCGGAATAGCCTCCGTCGCGGCGATCGGCAACAAAGTCCTCCACGACCTGACGGGTCACCTCTTCAAAAGACACAATGCCCGCCCGCTCCAGATAGGCGCAGTACGTCGTCAGGTCACGACGGTAGGCAGCAATCGTATTGCGCGCCAAACCCCGCTCGACCGCAAGGTAATCGAGATACTCCCCCGCCACCACAGCGAGCGACGAGGGAGTAGCTTCGGTATGTTCTTGGTTCTCCGGCACCCTTAGTCCGTAGCGAGGTTCTTGGGCGTCACCTGCAGACGGTCAACACCCTCGTGCTGGCCGATCGAGGCGCGCACGAACTCGCGGAACAGCGGCTGCGGGTTGGTCGGACGGCTCTTGAACTCGGGATGAGCCTGGGTGGCCACATACCACGGATGTACGTCGCGCGGCAGCTCGACCATCTCGACCAGACGCTCGTCGGGCGAAAGACCCGAGATAACCAGACCGGCGCCCTCGAGCTGGTCGCGGAAGGCGTTGTTGAACTCAAAGCGGTGACGGTGACGCTCGTAGACGAGCTCCTCGCCGTATGCCTCGCGCGCGAGGGTATCGGCGGCGAGCTTGCACGGATAGGCGCCCAGGCGCATGGTGCCGCCCTTCTCGGTCACGTCCTCCTGCGAGCTCATCAGGTCGATGACACTATACGGGCCGTCCGGATCGAACTCGGAAGAGCTGGCGCCGGCAAGGCCGACCACGTTGCGGGCGAACTCGCACACGGCAACCTGCATACCCAGGCAAATGCCCAGATACGGAATCTTGTGCTCGCGGGCGAACTCGGCCGCGAGAATCTTGCCCTCCAGGGCGCGCTTGCCAAAGCCGCCAGGGACCAAGATGCCCGAGGCGTCACCCAGGACCTCGGAGACGTTCTGCTCATCGAGACTCTCGCCGTCGACCAGTTGGACGTCCACATGGCGATCGTAGAAGACGCCCGCATGGTGCAGGGCCTCGATAACCGACAGGTACGCATCGGGCAGCTGCGTGTACTTGCCCACGACGGCGATCTTCACCTTGTCGGCGTGATGGTTGGCGTGATTCTGCTTGCGCAGGAACTCGTTCCACTCGCTCATGTCGCGCTCACGCGGGTCCAGACCCAGGCGCTCGCAAATGCGCAGGTCAAAGTCCTGCTCGGCGAGCAGCTGCGGAACATCGTAGATGCTCGCGCAGTCCTCGTTGGTAAAGACGCAGTCGGTGTCGACGTCGCAGAAGCTTGCGATCTTGCCGCGGATGGCATCGTCGATATGGTGGTCGGAGCGCAGAACGATAATATCGGGCTGGATACCAAAGCTGCGGAGCTCCTTGACGGAGTGCTGTGTCGGCTTGGTCTTGACTTCGTGGGCGGCGGCGATATAGGGAACGAGCGACACGTGGATGTAGCAGACGTTCTCGGGGCCGGCCTCCTTGCGATACTGGCGAATGGCCTCGACAAACGGCTGCGACTCGATGTCGCCGATGGTGCCGCCCAACTCAGTGATGACCACGTCGGAGCCGGTCTGCTCCTCAATACGACGGAACTTATCCTTAATGGCATTCGTGACGTGCGGAATCACCTGCACGGTGCCGCCCAAAAAGTCACCGCGACGTTCACGGGCGATCAGGCTCTTATAGATGGCACCAGTCGTAAAGTTGGAATCGCGGGTCAGGTTCTCGTCAATAAAGCGCTCGTAATGGCCCAGGTCCAGATCGGACTCGTAGCCGTCCTCGGTCACAAAGACCTCACCGTGCTGGAACGGGCTCATGGTACCGGGGTCGACGTTCAGATACGGGTCGGCCTTTTGCATCGTTACCTTGTAGCCGCGTGACTTGAGCAGACGGCCCAATGAGGCCGCGGTAATACCCTTGCCTAGGGACGAAACCACGCCACCGGTTACGAACACATGCTTGGTCATATTGAGTTACCTGCGCTTCCCGTAGAAGTTGTCCATACACATCTTACGGGTCTTCATTGTAATACTCGCGACGCGCGCCGCACGCAATTTTTCTTACGCGCAATCGCATTTCTCCATCTCGAAACAAAACGCCGTCCGGTTGCCCAGGCGGCGTCGCTTCCACTATGAATGCACGCTGTTATCGATCGGCGACTTCGTCCTTGATCAAGTCCTGCACAAGCATACCGGCACGGATGCCCTCTAGATACCACTCGCCACGCTCCGTGAGACAAATACCATTTGCGAGCTGACCGCCGTCGTCGCTGTAGCGCGAGACGACCTCGATGATGTCTTCGGATTCCAAGCGCTCAATTGCCGCGCGGGCGCGATACGGAGACACCCCCACACGCTCGGCAAGCGTCTTGCGCGAAAAGCCATAAAATCCGCCGTTGTCTTCGGACAGCTGTGCGATCTCCATCAGCACCTGCACCTCGACACGCTTCATATCGTTGACACTCGCACGACCCTTGCCAGCCATGGCAGCCTCCTCAAACCGAGCACGGGCATCACTTGCACCGCGCGCGACCGGCACACCCCATGATGGCCGGCAACATCCATCATGCGGCATCCCCGCAAAAGGATGAAACAATTAGGGTTATTGTATACCGCCCAAATCGCTTATAGGCAGGTAAGCGGGCTATTTTTAGGTTAAACGGTAGCTTTGTTGATAAAAGGGGCACACCGAATGCATACCCGATGTACCCCTTTCAGACCAATTTATCCAGGCTTAGCGGTGGAAGAAACCACGGCGCTCGAACTTAGGCTCGCAGCACACGTTGATGCCCAGCTTGCGCAACACCGTCTCGTCCGTCGGCGAGATGATCACGCTAAAGAAGGCATCGCACCCGCGCAGCTGCTCCAGGCCCGAAAGGACGCGGGCCGCCGTCTCGCTCGTTGCCGAGGTGATCGAGAGCGCCATAAGCGTCTCGTCGGTGTGCAGGCGCGGGTTCTTGCTACCCAGGAAATGCGTCTTGAGCTTGCTAATAGGCTCGATCGCCTCATCGCTAATGACCTCGAGCTCAAGGTCAACGCCCGAAACATGCTTAAGTGCATTCATGATGAGCGAGCTCGCGGCGCCCAGGCGCGTGGAAGTCTTGCCGGTCACCACAGAGCCGTCGGGCATGACCATGGCGCCTACGGGGCCACCCGTCAGCTGCTCCCTGGTAAGGGCGGCCGAGCGCGCCGGCGAGTAGTTCTTGTCGATACCGGCCTTCTTCATAATAATCTTGAGACGATCAACCTGTTCATCGCCCACGCCGGTACGGCGCACATTTTCGACCGCGGTAAAGTAGCGGCGGACAATCTCCATCTTGGAAGCGTCGCGACAGGCATCGTCATCGGTGATGGCAAAGCCGACCATATTAACACCCATGTCGGTGGGGCTCTGGTAGGGGCTCTTGCCCAGGATCTTTTCCATCAGGGCACGGACCACCGGGAAGGCCTCGACGTCACGGTTGTAGTTGACCGTGGTCTTGTTGTAGGCCTCCAAGTGGAAGGAGTCGATGATATTGGCATCGTCAAGGTCGGCCGTGGCGGCCTCATAGGCGATGTTGACCGGATGCGTGAGGGGCAGATTCCAGACCGGGAAAGTCTCGAACTTGGCGTAGCCGGCGGCGGTGCCGTGTTTGTGCTCGTGATAGAGCTGCGACAGGCAGGTGGCGAGCTTACCCGAGCCAGGACCCGGCGCGGTGACCACAACGAGCGGACGGGTGGCCTCGACAAACTCGTTCTTGCCGTAGCCGTCGTCGGACACGATCAGATCGACGTCGTGGGGATAGCCCTCGATGGGATAGTGCAGCTTGGCGGGAATACCGAGCGCGTTTAGGCGATTACGGAAGACGTCGGCGGCGGGCTGGCCGGCGTACTGGGTGATGACCACGGCCGCGACAGCAAAACCATTGCCGCGGAACAGGTCGACCAGGCGCAAAACGTCCTCGTCATAGGTAATGCCCAGGTCACCGCGAGCCTTGTTCTTCTCGATGTGGTTCGCGTTAATGGCGATGATGACCTCGACGTCGTCGGCTATGCTCTTGAGCATGCGAAACTTGCTGTCCGGCTCAAAACCCGGCAGCACGCGGCTCGCGTGATAGTCGTCAAACAGCTTGCCGCCAAACTCCAAATACAGCTTGCCGCCAAACTGCGAGATGCGCTCCTTAATATGAGCGGCCTGCAGCTCGATATACTTCGCGTTGTCGAAACCCTGGCGCATGTATGGCTCCCGTCCCGTTTCCATTTATGTTCTAGGCGATTATAACGGAGCCCGCCCTCCCCGATACCCAGACCATCAACAGGCACCAACCAAACACGCCATCGATAAGTTGCGGTGAAATAGTTCCCGTTTAACCCCTCAAGACGGCCAAACAGGAACTATTCCACCGCAACTTCCCCTTTTTGGCGCAAACTAACCTGACCCCTTTGCATCAATAATGGAAACGTCGCAGGTTGAGCATAAGTCAGCGAGCGACGTCCAGGACGTACAAGTTGGCATGAAAAAGGCAAGGCATAGACCTTCTGGTCATGCCTTGCCTTTTGAATGACAAATTGTCGTCCTGGGCGGCGCGCAGCGTCGACTGGTTGCGCGGTTCGTAGAACCGCGCAACATGAGAGCGCCCCCTCCCGCGCACGGAACGGGAGGGGGCTAAAGGTAGGAGTCTACCGGTGGGTTGACCCCACCGGACAGACGATGACCAGGTGATCCTTTACAGGATCGTCAAGGTTTCCGTGGGGTACCCGTTGGGTACTTAGATCAACACGCAGGCGACGGTCAGGATGACGGCGCAGACGACGGAGAGCGCGACGATGAGCTTAAGGGCAAACTTGAGCCAGGTCGTCCACTCGATCTTGGCCAGGGCGAGACCGCCCATGATGGCGCCGGAGGTCGGGGTGAACAGGTTCACGACACCGATGGCGGCGGAGAAGATCATGACCATGACCTCGGGCGAGAAGCCAAGCTTAACAGCCAGCGGTCCCATGATGGGCATGGAGACGGTGGCCATACCGGAGGTCGAGGGGATCAGGAAGGACAGGCCGAAGTAGACCAGGAAGCTCATGGGAGCGAAGATCACGCCGGACAGGCCAGCCAGGGCATTGGCGGCAGCGTCGAGGACGAAGACGTCGAGGCCGGTGTTAGCCATGAGGACGGAGATACCACGGGCGAGGGCGATGACGAGAACAACGGACATCATGTCGGCAGCGCCGGTGATGAAGGTGTTGACAATCTGCTTCTCGGACAGACCACCGATGACACCGATCAGGATAGCCATGAGGAAGAACCAGGTGGAAGCCTCGTCGAAGTACCACTGGCCAATGGGCAGGCCGGTGATCAGGGCAGACCAGCCCTGGACGACGGCGTTACCGTCGGCGTCGTAGACAGCGCCAGCGTCAAAGAAGTTGGCGACGCCCTCGTTGAGGTCGGCCAGCGGGATGAAGCCGACGATCATGACGACGAAGGTGAAGGCGAAGGCGATCAGAACACCCTTCTGACGACCGGTGAGCGTGACCTCCTTGTGAACCTCGGAGGCAGCCTTGCCGTGAGCCTCTTCGGCGTCCTTGAGCTCCTGCATCGACAGGATGGTGGAACCCTTGTCAGCCTTGACCTTCTTGGCATAGTTCATCACGAAGACGATGGACATAGCGGTAGTGACAATCCACAGGACGGCACCGAGGCCGATGATGATGGACTGGTTGACCTCAATGCCAACGCCGGTCAGAGCGTCGACGGCAGCGCCGACGGCGAACGGGTTAACCGTGGAGCCCAGGCAGCCGCAGCCAGCGCCGAGCAGGACGGTAGCGGCGCCGACCATGGGGTCGAAGCCAGCGGCCATCATGGTAGCGGCGAGCAGAGCGTAGAAGGGAACGGTCTCCTCGCACATACCATAGGTGGTACCACCGAGGGAGAAGATGAGCATAAGGACAGGAACGAGCATGATCTCGTTGCCCTTAAGCTTCTGCACCAGAACGGCGATGCCGTTGTCCAGAGCGCCGGTCTCGGTCATCATTCCGAGGAAGCCGCCCAGAATCATAACGAAGAGGCAGACGGGCAGAGCGTCAGCGAAGCCCAGGATCGGGGCGGTGCAGAAATCGCTCAGGCGGGCTGCAGTAACCGCGCCGCCGGACGTGCCGGAGACGATAACGGTAATCACTGCAACAATTGCCAGCAGAGCTAGAAGAATGGTGAACGATGAAGGCATACCGCGCTTTTTCTTAGCGGTCTCAGTCATGGTTCTCATCCCCCCTTCATAAATCATTTAACTTTCTCGCGCGAAGCGGATCTTCCGTGCCGTGCCCACCGCCCGACGCGAGATATTTACCAGACATAACCGCTCGGGGTGTGCAGCAATACACCCCGAGCGAGATGCTAGATGCTCTTACTTGAGCGTGGCGTACATGACAGCCTTGATGGTGTGCATGCGGTTCTCGGCCTCGTCGAAGACCTTGGAAGCGGGGCTCTCGAAGACCTCGTCGGTGACCTCCTGCTCGGTGATGCCGAACTGCTCGCACTTCTCGGCGCCAATCGTGGTGTTGGTGTCGTGGAAGCTGGGCAGGCAGTGCAGGAAGATGGCACCCGGGTTGGCCATAGCCATGACCTCGGAGGTAACACGATACGGGGTGAGCTGAGCGATGCGCTCAGCCCAGACCTCGTCGGGCTCGCCCATGGAGACCCACACGTCGGTGTAGATAACGTCGGCACCGGTGACGCCGTCCTTGACGTCGGTGGTCAGCTTGATGGTGCAGCCGTTGGCCTCGGCGATGGGCTTGCAGGCCTCGATGACGTCGTCAGCGGGCATGCACTCCTCGGGGCCACAGGCCACAAAGTTCATGCCGAGCTTGGAGCAGACAACCATGAGGGAGCGAGCAACATTGTTCTTGCAGTCGCCCATGAAGACGAGGGTCTTGCCCTTGATGTCGTAGTTGAAGTTCTCCTGGACGGTCAGGATGTCGGCGAGCATCTGAGTGGGGTGCCACTCGGTGGTCAGGCCGTTCCACACGGGCACGCCGGACTTAGCGGCGAGCTCCTCGACGTCGTCCTGGGCAAAGCCACGGAACTCAATGCCGTCATACATGCGGCCGAGAACGCGGGCGGTGTCCTCGATGGACTCCTTCTTGCCCATCTGGGACGAACCGGGATCGAGGTAGGTGACGCCCATGCCCAGATCCATGCCGCCGACCTCGAAGGCGCAGCGGGTACGAGTGGAGGTCTTCTGGAAAAGCAGAACGATGTTCTTGCCCTCGAGATAGCGGTGCGGAACGCCAGCGCGCTTCATGTCCTTGAAGTTCTTGGAGAGCTTGAGCAGATACTCGATCTCCTCGGTGGTGAGGTCGAGGAGCTTGAGGAAGCTACGGCCGGAGAGGTTAACACCCATGGTTCGTTTCCTTTCGAAGAAATGAATTACGTAAGTATTAGTGTCGCCCTTTTGACGGGCGAAACCGGTGCGGTTGTAGGGGGACCGCACCGGAAACGGAAAGACTTAGAGGTCCTCGCGCCAGAAGGGCATGCTCATGCAGCGCGGGCCGCCGCGGCCGCGGGAGAGCTCGGCGGAGGGCACGACGAGAAGGTCCAGGCCCTCCTTGTACAGCACGTCGTTGGTGACGGTGTTGCGGGCGTAGACGCAGATCTTGCCGGGCTCGACGCACAGGGTGTTGGAGCCGTCGTTCCACTGCTCGCGGGAGGCCGCGATCGGGTCGCCGCCGCCGCAGGGGATCAGCTTGACCTGGTCGACGCCGGTGGCGTCCTCCAGGACGTGCTCGAGGGTGTCCTCGATCAGGCGGATGTTCACGTCGCCCGGGTTCTTGCCGGCGGTCAGCTCGTAGACGCGCAGGGTGCCCATGATGGCGGGGTGGATCGTGAACTTATCGACGTCGATCTGGGTGAAGACCGTGTCGAGGTGCATGAAGGCGCGCGAGACCGGGATGTCGAAGGCCAGGATGCGCTCGACCTTGGAGTCGGAGTTCCAGAAGATGTTCTGGGCCATGACGTCGATAGCGGCGGCCTGGGTGCGCTGGGAGATGCCGACGGCGAGGGTCTTCTCGTTGATGTTCAGCACGTCGCCGCCCTCGGTGTGGAACTGGCAGTCGCGGCGGAAGTACAGGGAGACGTCCTTGTAGTCGGGGTGGTACTTGAAGACGTACTTGCCGTACAGGGTCTCGCGGTTGCGGGTGACCGAGTACATGCGGTTGAGGTTGACGCCCTCGCCGACGACCGCGAACGGGTCGCGGGTGAAGTAGAGGTTGGGCATCGGGTCGATGATCAGGTCGGACTCGGACTCGGAGTTGACCAGGGAGTCGAGGGTCGTGGACGCCGTGAGGGGCAAGTCGATCTCGGCCTTGGTCATGCCGGCCATGGTCTTCTTGACGAACTCGAGGTTGTCCTCGATGGAGTCCAGCTTCTCGCGGACGATCTGCGGCATGTGCTGGCCGCGGATGCCGGCCTCGGCGATGTACTGGTCGGTGAACTCGGCGCGGGCGCCGGGGACCTGGTCGAACACCTCGGCGACGAGGTTCTCGAGGTAGAGGACCTCCACGCCCTGGTCCCTCAGGATCTGGGCGAAGGTGTCGTGCTCCTGCTGCGCGACCTCCAGGAACGGGACGTCGTCGAACAGGAGTCGCTCGAGCTCGTCGGGCGGCAGGTTGAGGAGCTCGTCGCCGGGACGGTGCAGGCAGACCTTCCTGAGCTTGCCGATCTCGGAAGGCACGTGCAGACCTTTCGTCATGGCCTCCTACCTTTCTTTCGGGCCTTACTGGCCGAATGTATCAGCGCCCCTCCATATGGGACGCTGCTTGCTGACAGCTCTAGTTATATCCAAAAACCACCCGCAATTCCACCTCGCCCCCGAACGGTTTTATATGAGGGGTGAACGGCATACACATATACTTCACGCATGGCACACTTCGATTTAATAAAGTGTATTTACGTGCTTAAACGCGTATTCAATCCAATAATCAAATGGAACTAAACTTTATTAAACCACCCTCAAATTGCATATTTCCAATAGAGCTATGAATAGAATTAGCGATTCATACCGCGTCTCAACCATTTTCATTTTTATTCAGAAAAAAGTTTGTCCTATTCATTTCTGGTAAACGAATTACCGTTTACCAGACGCTTGATACCGTTCACCGGAAGCTCAGTATAAGGCCCAGCGAATACCGGCTTGCTTTACGGCCCCATTTGTAACAACTCGACTTCTCGGTATAGAAAAACGGGCCCGCTTCCCCTAGGGAAACGGGCCCGTTTTCGATTATCGTCGGCCAATTTGAATACGGCCTTCGAAGGGAGTCGTGATCCTAGCGATCGAACTCCGCCAGGGCCTCGCCCAGAAGCCTCAGGCCCTCGCGAAGAACGTCCCCGCTCGCGCAGTAACCCAGGCGTGCGCCGCAGGGAAGCTCAAAGCGGCTACCGGGAACCAACAGCACTCCCCTCTCGGCCAGCAGGCGCTTGCAAAACTCCTCGTCGTCCTCGGGAATATCCAGCTTGATAAACGAGGTGGACACGCCCTGCGGCGCCGTCCAGGAAACGCGGTGCTGCGTATCGATCCAAGCCTGCGCGATATCGCGATTGCCAAACACGATCTTGCGATTGCGCTCGAGGATCTTGTTCTTGTGCTCGAGCACATAGGTCGCCAGGGCATCGTTGAACACGCCGCCGCAGATCATGGTGTAATCGCGGTAAGTGCGAATGCGGTTAGATACCTCTTCGTCTGCCACAACCCAGCCCACGCGGGCCGCAGGCGTCGAATAGGTCTTGGACACCGAGTTGGTGACGATGGCTTTCTCGTACACATCGGTCATCGACAAAAAGTCCTCGGTGTTCTCAAGCGGCAGGTACACTTCGTCGCACAGCACATAGGCGCCAACCGAACGGGCGATCTCGGCAATCTGGCCGAGCGTATCGGCATCGAGCACCGTTCCGATGGGGTTCGATGCGTTGTTGATGCAGATGAGCTTGGTGGTGGGACGCACCAGGCGCTTGAGCTCCTCGATATCGGGCCTCCAGCCAAGCTCCTCGCGAAGTTCCCAGTATTCGACCTCGGCGCCCAGCGTGCGCGGAATCTCGTAGAGCGGCGCATAGGTGGGCCACTCGGCAATCACATGGTCGCCGGGCTCGACCACGGCCATGATGGCATTGAGGTTAGCGCCCGTGCAGCCATTGGTCTGCAGAATGTGATTGGGATTGACCTCGCGATGATACAGCTTGGCAACCTCGGCCTTAAACTCCGGCGAACCCTCGATCCAGCCGTAGTTCATCTTCTCGCGATCCAGGCGCTCGTAGAACGTGGCGCCGTCCTGATCGTCGAGCGCGCGAAGCTCGCCCATGGTAAGCGAGGAGATCGTCGACTGGGCGATATCCCACGTGGCGCTCTTCTCCCAAACGTTAAGCCACTCCTCAACGCCGATTGTCTTGATGTCCATGGCCAAGCTCCTTACAAAAGCAGTCATCCAATCGTGTTGACGTTCCTCATACAAGAATGGGACGGTGCGAATACCCGCACCGCCCCAATGGGAGACATCTAATGGCAGCTAGATGTATGTATTAAGACCTGTACGGGTCCTTGAAAACCTTAGAGGTCCTCGCGCCAGAAGGGCATGCTCATGCAGCGCGGGCCGCCGCGGCCGCGGGAGAGCTCGGCGGAGGGCACGACGAGAAGGTCCAGGCCCTCCTTGTACAGCACGTCGTTGGTGACGGTGTTGCGGGCGTAGACGCAGATCTTGCCGGGCTCGACGCACAGGGTGTTGGAGCCGTCGTTCCACTGCTCGCGGGAGGCCGCGATCGGGTCGCCGCCGCCGCAGGGGATCAGCTTGACCTGGTCGACGCCGGTGGCGTCCTCCAGGACGTGCTCGAGGGTGTCCTCGATCAGGCGGATGTTCACGTCGCCCGGGTTCTTGCCGGCGGTCAGCTCGTAGACGCGCAGGGTGCCCATGATGGCGGGGTGGATCGTGAACTTATCGACGTCGATCTGGGTGAAGACCGTGTCGAGGTGCATGAAGGCGCGCGAGACCGGGATGTCGAAGGCCAGGATGCGCTCGACCTTGGAGTCGGAGTTCCAGAAGATGTTCTGGGCCATGACGTCGATAGCGGCGGCCTGGGTGCGCTGGGAGATGCCGACGGCGAGGGTCTTCTCGTTGATGTTCAGCACGTCGCCGCCCTCGGTGTGGAACTGGCAGTCGCGGCGGAAGTACAGGGAGACGTCCTTGTAGTCGGGGTGGTACTTGAAGACGTACTTGCCGTACAGGGTCTCGCGGTTGCGGGTGACCGAGTACATGCGGTTGAGGTTGACGCCCTCGCCGACGACCGCGAACGGGTCGCGGGTGAAGTAGAGGTTGGGCATCGGGTCGATGATCAGGTCGGACTCGGACTCGGAGTTGACCAGGGAGTCGAGGGTCGTGGACGCCGTGAGGGGCAAGTCGATCTCGGCCTTGGTCATGCCGGCCATGGTCTTCTTGACGAACTCGAGGTTGTCCTCGATGGAGTCCAGCTTCTCGCGGACGATCTGCGGCATGTGCTGGCCGCGGATGCCGGCCTCGGCGATGTACTGGTCGGTGAACTCGGCGCGGGCGCCGGGGACCTGGTCGAACACCTCGGCGACGAGGTTCTCGAGGTAGAGGACCTCCACGCCCTGGTCCCTCAGGATCTGGGCGAAGGTGTCGTGCTCCTGCTGCGCGACCTCCAGGAACGGGACGTCGTCGAACAGGAGTCGCTCGAGCTCGTCGGGCGGCAGGTTGAGGAGCTCGTCGCCGGGACGGTGCAGGCAGACCTTCCTGAGCTTGCCGATCTCGGAAGGCACGTGCAGACCTTTCGTCATGGCCTCCTACCTTTCTTTCGGGCCTTACTGGCCGAATGTATCAGCGCCCCTCCATATGGGACGCTGCTTGCTGACAGCTCTAGTTATATCCAAAAACCACCCGCAATTCCACCTCGCCCCCGAACGGTCAGCAAAGTGCGATGAACGGTATATCGCATATGATTCCCCCATGATGCACTCCGGTTCTCTAAAGCAAGTTTTCAAAGGTAATCGTTCTTTTTTCTAAGGAATTAAGCCAGATTGCACAAATATTTTCATGTTTAGGAATTGCATAGCTAGAACTGTTTTCTGCATATATATGTCGTTTGTCCATGATTCAATTTGGATTCGATTATATTCAGCTCGCAATCATTCTTATTCATACATCCTCACCAGTTGAGTATGGATATAGATTGTTTCAAAGCGGATCGGGTAGTTTGTTGCATGCCTTGACAGCGTAAGAAGTAGGTAAAGATACCGTTCGCACAATACGTCCGTGCCACAAGTCGACTAAATTGAGACAATACTGAATAGTGTTAGGCTACCGTCCCCTGTAGGGACTGAACGGACAGATGCATATGCCGAGCAAAATCGAAAAAAAGCAAGCCGCCGCAAAGCTGCGCAAACCTCCGCGCGACTTCTCGTACACGCAGAACCGAGAGCTCAGCTGGCTGCGCTTTGACAACCGTGTGCTCGACGAGGCTTTTGATGAGTCCGTGCCGCTGTTCGAGCGCCTTAAGTTCGTCTCGATCTTCGAGTCAAACCTCGACGAGTTCCTGATGGTGCGCGTGGGTGGCCTGTCCGACCTGGCCGAGCTCAAAAAACAACCTGTCGACAACAAGAGCAATATGACCGCCTCGGAGCAGGTCGAAGCTGTCATGGCAGAGCTGCCCGGGCTCCTTACCCGTTGGGAGTCCATCTTTAAGAGCATCGAAGGCAAGCTCGACACCCTGGGCGTTCACCGCGCGCGTGTCGATTCGCTTACGCCCGAGGAGCGCACCTTTGTCACCCGTTACTTCCAGGCCTACGTGTCGCCGGTCATCTCACCGCTGGTCATTGACCCGCGCCACCCCTTCCCCAACCTGCGCAACGGCGCACTCTATCTAGCTTGTGGCCTGGACGGCGTCACCGACGAGGAGAGCCTGCTGGGCCTAATCGAGATTCCCGCCTCGATGAACCGCGTGGTCGAGATCCCCTCGCCCACCGGCACCTACTCCTACATTCTGCTCGAGGACGTCATCCTCGCCTGCCTGGACAGCTGCTTTGGCTCCTATAAGCCGCTCGACCGCGCGCTCATCCGCGTCACCCGCAATGCCGATATCGATCCGGACGGCGAGGGCGTCGAGGAGGAAGAGGACTACCGTCAGCATATGAAGCGCATCCTCAAGAAGCGCCTGCGTCTGCAGCCGGTAGTGCTCGCCGTCTCGGGCTCGCTCGAAAAAGCAACGCTCAAGACTATCCGCAAGGCACTCGAGCTCTCGCGTCGCTCGGTCTTTACCTGCGACATCCCGCTCAACCTGGGCTATGTCTTTGGCATTGAGGGCAAGATTCCCGAGCACCTGCGCAACGAGCTGCTCTTTACGCCGTTTAAGCCGCAGCCCAACCCCACCATCGATATGTCCCGCTCCATCCGCGAGCAGGTGCTTCAGCACGACAAGCTGCTCTTTTATCCCTATGAGGCCATGAACCCCTTCCTGGATCTGGTGCACGAGGCCGCCTACGACCCCGAGTGCATCTCACTACGCATCACGCTCTACCGCGTGGCCAAGCAGAGCCGCCTGTGCGAGTCGCTGATCGATGCCGCCGAGAACGGCAAAGAGGTCACGGTGCTCATGGAGCTCCGCGCCCGCTTCGACGAGCAGAACAACATCGAGTGGGCCGAGCGTCTGGAAGAGGCAGGCTGCACCGTCATCTACGGCTCCGAAGGCTTTAAGTGCCACTCCAAGATCTGCCAGCTCACCTATCGCGAGGGCATGGCGCTTACACGCCTGACGCTGTTGGGCACCGGCAACTTTAACGAGAAAACGGCCAAGCTCTACAGCGACTTTATGCTCATGACCGCCCATCCCGGCATCGGCGAGGACGCCAACTTGTTCTTCCGCAATCTGTCGCTGGGCAACCTGCGCGGCGATTACCGCTTCCTGGGCGTGGCGCCGGTCGGCCTGAAGCCGCTCATCATGCGCGGCCTGGATCGCGAAATCCAGCGCGCCCTCGCCGGCGAGCCCGCCCGTGTGTTCTTTAAGCTCAACTCGCTCACCGACCGCGAGGTCATCGACAAGATCGCCGAGGCATCGTGCGCAGGAGTCCGCGTGGACATGATCATCCGCGGCATCTCGTGCCTCAAGCCGGGCGTTCCGGGCAAGACCGAGAACGTGCATGTCCGTTCTATCGTCGGACGCTTTTTGGAGCATGCGCGCGTTTACGCCTTTGGCGTGGACTCGGACATGATCTATCTGAGCTCGGCCGACATGATGACGCGCAACACCGAGCACCGCGTGGAGATCGCCTTCCCCGTGCTCGACCCCACCTGCCGCGCCCTGGTGCACGAGTACATGGGCATGCAGCTGCACGACAACGTGAAGGCCCGCAGCCTCACGAGCGACGGCACCTGGGTCCCCGTGGAGCGTGCAGAGGGTGAGAAACCCTTCAACTCGCAGGAAGCCCTGCTGGAGCGTGCCTATCGCAACGCCGAGACCGCCGCCGAGGCAAAGCCCGCCCCCGCCCCTGCTCCTGAGCCGCAGCCGGCCACGCCCGAGGTTCAGAAGGTCCAGGCGACCGTCATTGAGCCCGAGCCTGCACCTGCACCTCAGCCCGAGCCGCAGGTCACCAAGCCCGCACCCGAGACGAGTGCCCGTCGCGATAAGCCCGCCGGCAAGACCAAGGCCATCGAGCGCCATCGCCCCGGTCGCGTGCGCATGGGTCTGGGCCTGATCGGCCTGGGTCTTAAGACGCTCATTACCGGCAAGACGAAATAGTCGTTTGTAGAAGCAGTTTGTAGAAGCGTCCCGCATTTGAGGAAAGCCTCGGATGCGGGGCGCTTTTCCCTGCTACCATGGTGCGAACAACAACGCGAATGACAGGCAGGGATATGAAGCTCACTATAGAATCGATGACCTACGGCGCCGACGGGCTGGCGCACGCCGACAACGGCAAGGCCGTCTTTGTGCAGGGCGCCGTGGCAGGCGACACCGTCAAGGCCGAGGTCGTGCAGGACGGCAAGTCGTTCATGCGCGCCCGCGCCACCGAGATTCTGGAGCCAAGCCCCGATCGCATTCAGCCTCCCTGCCCCTTCGTGGGCATCTGCGGCGGCTGCTCGTGGGGCAATCTCTCACGCACGGCACAGCTCGCCGCCAAGGAGCAAAACCTGCGCTCCGCGCTCGAGCGCATCGGCAAGTTCGCTCCTGAGCAGGTCGATGAGTTGGTACAGCCCATCCGCCACACCAAGGACGACTGGGGCTACCGCAATAAAATCGAGCTCGAACCGACCGTCGTCAACGGTCGCGTGCGCCTTGGCATGCACGG
>CAJKLK010000031.1:0-16203 GCA_905200715.1 uncultured Collinsella sp.
AACAAATCCAAGTTAGACCATTTCAAATGGTTCGATGTCTGCCCGGATGCGACACATCTGGTGTGTCCATCCTCGCAGTATCCGGTTCTCAAGGTGCACGCTTTGCGGCTGATCCGGTTCGACC
Organism: uncultured Collinsella sp.; assembly: GCA_905200715.1. Lineage (GTDB taxonomy): Bacteria > Actinomycetota > Coriobacteriia > Coriobacteriales > Coriobacteriaceae > Collinsella. The sequence continues at coordinate 125 of CAJKLK010000031.1, forward strand.
GGGCCGCGCGGCAAGGAGATATATTGCCAGACCGCGAAGCGATGTGGGACGTCAATTCCACTCTTCACAAGTCCTACACAACTTATCGCTTCCTATATAAGTAATAGAAAGTTTGGTGCAGAAATACTGCGCGTATCAGATGATGACCCTTCGGTTAAGAGATATATAAAGATCGGTCACCTGTAAGCGTTTATCTTCCCGCGCTTTTTGCTATGTAAACCAGCGCTTTCGATAAAAAAGAGGGAGTGCCGCGCACAGTGCGACACTCCCCTAGCGATTCAACAGAATCTTTTAGGCCTCGAGAGCCTTCTTGGCAATGACAGCCAGCTCGTTGAAGGACTCGATGTCCTCATAGGCCATCTGAGCCAGGACCTTGCGGTCGAGCTCGATGCCGGCAACCTTCAGGCCGTGCATGAACTGAGAGTAAGAGATGTCGTTCAGGCGGGCAGCAGCGTTGATACGGGTGATCCAGAGAGAGCGGATCTCGCGCTTCTTGTTGCGGCGATCACGATACTGATACTGCAGGGAGTGCTGGACCTGCTCTTTAGCATGCTTGTAAGTACGCGAAGCGGCACCGTAGTAACCCTTCGCACGGTGCATAACGGTACGGCGCTTCTTCTTGGCGGCAACAGCGCGCTTAATACGTGCCATGTTCTATCAACTCCTAGACGGTAAAACGAAAAACGGGAACGCGAACTTAGGCGAGACGCGACTTGATGACCTTGCGGTCGGCAGCGGCGATCTCGGTCTCCTGACGGAAGCCACGCTTACGCTTGGTGGACTTCTTGCTCAGGATGTGGCTCTTGAAAGCCTTGGCGCGCATAAGCTTGCCGGTACCAGTCTTGCGGAAACGCTTCTTGGTGCCGCTGTGGGACTTCATCTTAGGCATGAAATACTCCTTAATCGGTTACAGAACACTAGTTACTTGGTATCGCTTGCCGCTTTATCCTCATCGAAGGCGCCCTTAATCGGGGCGAGCAGCATAAGCATGTTACGGCCTTCCATCTTAGGCTTGGACTCGACCGTAGCGTAAGGCTTGAGATCCTCGGCGAGACGCTCGAGAACGTTAAGACCCTGCTCCGGGTGAGCCATCTCACGGCCGCGGAACATGATGGTGATCTTAACGCGTGCGCCCTTCTTGAGGAAACGCAGAACGTGGCCCTTCTTGGTCTCGTAGTCGCCAACGTCGATCTTGGGTCGGAACTTCATTTCCTTGACCTCGACCTTGGACTGGTTCTTACGAGCGGCCTTAGCCTTCATGGCCTGCTGGTACTTGAACTTACCGTAGTCCATGACCTTGCAGACCGGCGGCTCCGCGTTGGGAGCGATCTCGACCAGGTCGAGACCCTGATCGTCAGCAACGCGCTGGGCATCGCGGATGGCGAACAGGCCGAGCTGAGAGCCATCGACGCCAATCAAACGGCACGAAGATGCGGTGATCTCGTCGTTGATGCGGGTGTCATCAGACTTAGCTATTTTCCCTACCTCCATTCATAAAAAAATAACCCGGCGCTTTTCAGCAACCAGGTCGTACACATAGACATCCTCGGTATGAGGAAGGGAATCTAGGTTGTATGACCAGTCAGCTGCTCATTGGCGCCAAAAGGTGGGAACCCTCGGGTTCCTCTTTAGGGCATTGCGGAAACAACGCCTTGCGAATAATAACACGTACCGCGCGCTATCACATTACGTACACGAAAAAGGGGCCTTGACCCCCTTGAAGCGCAGGTGCATGTATGGTGCCCGAGGTGAGACTCGAAGGGACTTCGCTTCGCGAAGCCCCGGGCTTCGGGCGCATGGCGCCCTCGCCATGCTCCGCTACAAACAGGCCGCTGGCCTGTTTGTTTAACGCTCCGCGCGCTCACGCGAGTTCGGCACGAAAAAGGGGGCCTTGACCCCCTTGAACGCTCACTTGCATGTATGGTGCCCGAGGCGAGACTCGAACTCGCACGTTGTTGCCAACGGTGGATTTTGAGTCCACTGCGTCTGCCAATTCCGCCACTCGGGCACGTAATGCGTGAGTTAGTTTATCACAGCTTTCAGTTGATTAGTCCGAAAATGGTACTTCGAGCATTTCGATAAGCTCAACCTTGCGCAACATCTCCCGCTTACGACATCCACGTCCGTCAACCGAGGCCTCGCCCATCTGGTTGTCATAGGGGTCCTCGCGCATGCCATCGAAAGCAGGCACAAACTCAGCCTGGAATCGATCGTTGGCCACCATACGCCACGGATCGAGATTGCCAAAGTAGTGACGACGGCGCCACTCCTCCCCCATCCTGCGTGCCGAGGAACCAAACGATACGTCGGCGTTAAGCCAACCGGTCTGGGGTGTGTAGAACTCGGCCCAATCGTGCGGCCCCACCGAATCGGGCGCAACATACAGGCCGCTCTGCCAACGGGCAGGAACGCCCGCAATGCGGCACATGGTGATAAACGTGAGCGCCATAACGCCACAATCGCCGCGGAGCGAGTGTGCACAGTCATCGGCGATAGATCCCAAAAGCAGGTACGGTGGCTGATAGCGATAGTCGATATGCTGTGTCAGGTAATCATAGATAGCACGAGCACGATCGAGCGGATCCTCGAGCCCGTCAATAACACGCTCCGTCAAGTGTCGCAGGTACGGCGTAAACACAATGTGCGGACGGTCCTCGGAAGTGTCCTCAGGCAGCAGCGTGTCCATGCACGCATGCGATGGGAGCGCGCCATCATAGATATCGCAATAGGCGGCATCGATGTGATAGCGATAGGTCACCGAGAATGAATGTTCAGTCGAAGATGTCCAAGAGGCAGTACGAGCCGAAACGTTTTCAGAGGCAACGGTACCCTCCAACGTCATATCGAGAACCTCGATATGAGACTGTTGACGACAGGCGGCGGCAACGGGTAGCCACGCGCGAACGGTCTCTCCCTCCAGAGCCCCGGGGACAGACACGGATGCCTTAAGCGTGATGACGCGAGTCAACCCGTTTTGCGACTCCATCTCCCTGAGCATCTGGTTACGCAGCGCTATGCCGTCCGTAGAATCGGGACGCAGGCCCGGAACCTCCTTGGGGTACACGCGCAGCGAATCGAGGAAGTTATCGAGGACAAACAGCTCGCCATCGATAAAGCGCCAGTCAATACGCTTGCGATCAATCAGGTCGTCAAACTGCTCTTCGGTAAACTCTGGCCACTCCTCGCGAATCATCGCAATAGCCTGATCGCGCGACACCGAAAAATGAAGCGGCGTCTCGAGCATGCGATACCGCTCGGCACGAACACAAGCAGCCAGCGAAGGCTCGGGGTTCTGCTCCAAAAGGCGATCGCAGGCAACAACAGCCTGCGTCAAATACCCGGCATCTTTGAGACGAAGAATCTCAGGCGGTAGCCCAATATCGAGATGGCGAAAATCATCACAGCAAACATCAACAGAGCAGCCAACAGGACCCTCGTCAATAACCTTCCCATCCGAAGGCAGTACATTAATAACAGCCATACCAAACTCCAAGTCATTAGAACTCTTGAAGTCCATTGTAGCGAGATAAAAAAGAAAGCCCCAATAAAGGAGCCCTCAACACCGATAAACGGTACCTATAAAAAATGAATTCAGCCCAGTAACCCTGTAGCGAGTTAACAAAGGAGGCCCCGTTTCCCCGGAGCTGATTCCGTCGCGCGACTTCTGGCGAAGCCAGAAGCCATTTTAATTCAGCCTCGTAACCCTGCGGCGTTAAACGAAGGAAGCCCCGTCCCCCGGAACTGTTTCCTTGGCGCGACTTCTGGCGAAGCCAGGTGAGCGCAAAGGAAACAGTGTAGGGGGACGGGGCTTCCGGCGGGAAGTTTAGCGACGCTTACGCCTTGTTGACGGAGCCAAACTCCTCCATGAGCTCCTTGGTGCGAGCAACGATGTTGTCGCGACCAGGCTTGAGGAGCTTGCGGGGGTCAAAGCCCTTGCCCTGCTGATCCTTGCCAGCCTCGATGTACTCGCGGACGCCCTTGGCGAAGACGAGCTGCAAGTCGGTGTTGACGTTGATCTTGGAGATGCCCAGGGAGATGGCCTTCTTGATCTGATCCTCGGGGATGCCGGTACCACCGTGCAGAACGAGGGGCAGGTCGCCGGTCTGAGCCTTGATCTCGCCCAGACGCTCGAAGGAAAGGCCAGCCCAGTCGGCGGGATACACGCCGTGGATGTTGCCGATGCCGCAGGCGAGGAAGTCGACGCCCAGGTCAGCGATCTGCTTGCACTCAGCAGGATCAGCGAGCTCGCCGCTGGAGGTCACGCCGTCCTCGGTGCCGCCGATGCCGCCGACCTCGGCCTCGATGGACATGCCCTTGGAGTGGGCAAGCTCAACGAGCTCCTTGGTGCGGTCGAGGTTAAGCTGGAAGGTCTCCTCGTGAGAGCCGTCATACATGATGGACGTGAAGCCGGCCTCGATGCACTTGAAGCAGTCCTCGTAAGAACCGTGATCGAGGTGAAGGGCGACGGGAACGGTAACGCCCGTGGCCTCGACGGCAGCCTTGACCATGTCGGCGCAGACCTTGAAACCGCCCATCCACTTAGCGGCACCAGCGGTGCACTGAAGGATCAGCGGAGACTTGGCCTCCTCGGCGGCCTGGAGAATAGCCAGGGTCCACTCGAGGTTGTTGGTGTTGAAGGCACCGAGACCGTACTTGCCGGCCTCAGCCTTCTTGAGCATGTCTGCTGCGTTGACGAGCATAAAAGAAACCTCCTGTAAGGTTGCTCCGATAACGCCTGAGATTTTACCACGGCGCACCCGAGCATAAACGTTCGTTTGTTCACGAATATCGTCCAAACAGACTTTTTTTGACCGTTTGCCCTACGGAATCGACCCGTTGGGGAAAAATAGCTTGACGTTTGGACGCTTCTCGTGCTTCAGAAGCCGACTATTAAGCTACATCTGCATGAAAGGGTTCTGTATGAGCTCGCGTGCCATGGTGGTCGAATCGCCATGGCCGGTTAGGCAAACGGTATCGGGCGGGAGAAGCCGGGCGAGCTTGGAGAGCGAGCACAGAATCGCTGCCTCGTCGCCACCGGCAAGATCGGTGCGGCCGTGGCTGCCCGGGAATAGCGTGTCACCAACAAAGGCAATGCTTCCCTGCTCGGTGGCAGCAAACAAGACAATGCCACCCGGTGTGTGACCAGGCGTCTCGATCACCTGCAGGCAGATATCGCCCACCTCGATAGCATCGCCCTCGGCGAGCAGGCGCGTCGGCTCCCCGGGATCGGGCGTCTCAATGCCCCACATAGCTCGTTGTTCCTCGATGTTCGCATGCGGCACAGCCGCGTCCTTGCTGCACAGCTCGTACAGGGCGTCAACGCCAACGGCGGCCCGAACTCCAGCGACACCACCAACATGATCGGCATGGCCATGAGTGCATACGGCGCCAAGCACGCGTACGCCAGGATGCTCGGCTCGAATATGCTCCACCAAACGCTCGCCTTCCCATGCGGGGTCGATAATCACGCACTCATTGTCCGAAATAAAAGCATAGCTATTGGTCTGAATGGGACCGTTTACGAGCGTCTCGATCTCGACCGATCCCTTGGGAGTTAAATCCAAGGACACAGCACTCATGTCCCTCTCCTCTCTATAGAACTCGAGGCATCAAACGATGCCTCGAGTGTAGCGAATATCGATAATGTGGCACGTTCATCGCGACTAAACGCGGCGCTTAAGCTGGGCTCCACCCTCGCCGGGCATCAGGCGGCGCGCGTCGTAGACCGAGTCAACGCTGCTGATGGAGGCCAGCAGCGGATCCAGACCACTCGCGTCCGAGATCTCGACCATAAAGCGCAGGGTTGCAATACCCTCGCGGTTGGTCGACGTGGCGGCAGAAAGGATATTGCCGCCCGCATCGCCAATGGCAATGGTGACATCCTTGAGCAGGCCCATGCGGTCCAGGCACTCGACCACGATCTCGACCTGAAAGAGGGTGTCGGCAGCGCCGTCCCACTCCACTTCGATCATGCGCTCGGGATGTTCCATAAGACCCTTGACGTTGGGGCAGTTGGCGCGATGCACCGAAACGCCTCGACCGCGCGTGATGAAGCCGACAATGTCGTCGCCCGTCACGGGGTTGCAGCAATGCGCCAAACGGACCAGCAGACCGCTGTTGCTCTCGCCCTTGACGATAATGCCGTTGCTGGCGCTCTTGCCGCGCTTTTGCGGCTTGCGGTTGGAGCCGCGGGCAGGCTGCTTGACGACCTCGGCGATAGCCTCGGCCTTGGTGAGCTGTTCCTCGGGCTTGGGGTCCAAGATTTGCTCGACCTTGTTACCCACAGCGCGCGGGGCAACCTTGCCGGCGCCCACGGCGGCAAACAGGTCCTCGAGCTGCTTGAAGTTCAGTTGCTCCGCCACGGCGTTGAGCGCACGCGTGGATCGCGGCGTAGAGATGCCATACCCGCGCTTGCGCAAGTCCTTGGCCAGTATATCGCGGCCGGCAGCAGCGTCGTCGTCCTTGGTCGCGGCGGCAAAATAGCGGCGGATCTTTGACTTGGCGGAAGGTGTCTTAACGATCTTGAGCCAATCACGAGACGGCTTGGAACTCTTGTTGGTCAGAATCTCGACACGGTCGCCCGTCTTGATCTCGTGCGTGAGCGGGGCCACCGCACCGTTGATCTTGGCGCCGACGCAGTGGTTGCCCACCTCGGTATGAACGGCATAGGCAAAGTCGAGCGGCGTGGAGCCGGCACGAAGCGCCATGACCTCGCCCTTGGGCGTAAAGACAAAAATCTCCTGGTCAAACAAGTCGACCTTCAGCGAGTGCAGGTATTCCTTGGCATCGGTGATCTCGTCAGACGCAGCCCAATCAAGCGAATGTTTGAGCCAGTTAATCTGGTCGTCCAGACGCTGGGCATCATTGGTCTTAGACGCAGACGATCCGCCCGATTTCTTATACAGCCAGTGGGCGGCAATGCCGTACTCGGCCTGCTCATGCATCTCGTAGGTTCGAATCTGAATCTCGAGCGGACGAGCCGTGGGGCCGATAACCGTCGTGTGGAGCGACTGGTAGTTATTGACCTTGGGCATGGCGATATAGTCTTTAAAGCGACCGGGCATGGGGTGCCACAGCGTATGCACCGCGCCGAGCGTGGAGTAGCAATCGCGCACCGAATGGGTGATGACGCGCAGTGCCACCAGGTCGTAGATCTCGGAGAACTCCTTGCCCTTGCGCTTCATCTTTTGGTAGATGGACCAATAGTGCTTGGAACGGCCATTAATCTGGAAGTCTTCCAGGCCAATGCGGTTGAGCTCGTCGGTGAGCGTCTTGATGGTCTCGGCCAGATAGCGCTCACGGACCTCGCGCGACTCCGCCACCATGCGCGCGATGCGCTGGTAGGCATCGGGCTCCAGGTAGAAGAAGGACAGGTCCTCGAGCTCCCACTTAATAGAGCTCATGCCCAGGCGGTCGGCCAGGGGAGCATACACGTCCATGGTCTCGCGGGCCTTAAACAGGCGACGGTCCTCGCGAAGGGCCGCCAGCGTACGCATGTTATGCAGGCGGTCGGCAAGTTTGACGATGATAACGCGGATGTCCTTGGACATGGCGAGGAACATCTTGCGCAGCGTAAGCGCCTGCTTCTCGTCCATGCTATCGACTTCGATGTTGGTGAGCTTGGTCACGCCATCGACGAGCTCGGCTACCGTATCGCCAAACAGGCCGGAAACATCGGCAAGCGAGGTCTCGGTATCCTCGACGGTATCGTGCAGCAGCGCGGCGCACACCACATCGCAGTCCATCTTGAGATCGGCCAAAATGATGGCCACCTCGACGGGATGGTTGATGTACATCTCACCCGAGCGCCGCTTTTGGTTACAGTGCTTCTCGGCAGCAAAGCAATAGGCCTGCTCCACCTTAGAAAAGTCGTCCTCATTCATATATTTGAGGCACAGGCGCTCCAGCTTGTCGTAGCTGTCCGCCATAATCTCGGGCGGCAGCTCATCGGCATGCTTATAGTGCTCCATCTCCGAAAACGGCTGGAGGGTGGAATCATGGGCGGTACGGGCTGCGGCATCCATCGAGGTCCCCTTCCCCTAGGCCCGCGGTACGATCGGGCGGTTAACTTTGGCTAGCATATCAGAAGCGCACGAATCGAGCGCCCAGCTCCGGAAAGCCGAGAACTCCATGCGCGAGCGCAGACCCTCCAAATAGCGGATTGACCTGCTCAATTGCACACGGCCGGGGTTTTCTGCCATCGCGATGCGACGGGTGTCGTCAAACCCCGAAACGCGACAGAAACCAAGCTCTTCGAAGATTCCCAGGCCGCTTTCCACCGAGCGCTCGTCAACCGGCGTGCGAGCATCGATGGCAAGGCACATCTGCGCGATGTCGATATCGCTCGCGCTAAAGGAATCATCCCCGGTCTTTCCGCGGTTGGAGCGCCACATAGTCTGCAGCGCTCGATAGAGCGTGACGAGCTCGTCGCGCTCGGGCGCGTAGCAGTCGAGCAGGCGCTCGTTAATACGAGCGTCACGCGACGAATAGAGCAGATGAATCACGGCAGGTTGGCCGTCGCGACCGGCGCGTCCGCTCATCTGGTTGAACTCGATGGCGCCAAACGGCATGTGGTAGAGCACGACATGGCGGATATCGGGCAGGTTCACGCCCTCACCAAAGGCAGAGGTCGAAACGATGCAACTGAGGCTTCCGTCACGAAACGCTTCCTCGACACGGCGACGATCGGAGCGCGCAAGCCCCGCGTTATAGAACGCGATGCGGGTCGCGCAATCGGGTACCCGCTTGCGCAGCGTCTTAGCAAGCGCCACGGACTGGTCGCGCGAGTTGACGTAGATGACGGTCTTCTCCCCCGTCGCCACGATTGACACCAGGCGGTTCTCGCGGCTCGCAAGGTCTCGGTCATCCTCGAGCTGCAAGTTCTCGCGCACCGTCTCGTCGACCACCGTGCGGGTAATCGGTAGCACGCGGGCGAGCTCGGCCACAACCGGAGCCGTTGCGGTGGCAGTCGTGGCCAGAACGACTGGGTCGCCCAGGGCCTTGAGGATATCGGGCATGTCGAGATAGGCGCTGCGGTCGCCGCCCTTGGCAAGACCGGCATGATGCGCCTCATCGACAACGACAAAACCGATGCGCCCCGAACGCGCAAAGCGGTCGCGGTGAATGGACAGGAACTCGGGCGTCGTGAGCACGATGCCGGTGCGGCCCGAAGCCAAGCCGGCAAACACGTCATCGCGCGCCGCCTCCACGGTCTCGCCGGTCAGCACGCCTACGCCAATGCCGAGCGCAGCCATCGTCGACGAGAGGTGATAGGCCTGGTCGGCAACGAGCGCACGCAGCGGGTAGACAAAGATGCTCGCACGCCCACGAAGGACCGCCTCGCGCGCGGCGTGCACATGGAAGATAAGAGACTTTCCGCGCCCCGTTCCCATAACGGCCAGAACACTTTGGTGATCGGCCAGGGCATCGAGCGCCTCGACCTGCGCGCGGTGCGGCTGGTTCGAGCCGATAAAGCTATGGATAAGCGAGCGCGTGAGCTCGGTATAGGAAAGCTGGGCGAGCGTTTGGCGCTTGCGGGACTCCAGACGAAGACCGGCGTCAGCAGGCTCCACGCCGCGGCGAAGCTCACATGCCGGGTCGTCAACGCTGGGCGCCGTGGGATCACGGACCAAGACATCCTTGATCATGAGCTTGGGCTTTACGCGACCTTGCCAATGTTCGGCCACCGCCTCGAACACCAAATCGACAGCGCTATCGCAATTGATGAGCTTATCGATCTGCGGCACGCGGAACATAATGGCCGGCACACTCGCGGCGCCATCGGTCGCCACGAAGCGCATGTGCTCGCCGGTTTTGCCCACCACGGCGCGATCGCACATTGTCACGCCCTCGGCCGCCAACAGCGGCACCTTGTTGCCCTGGCCAAACGGCTCAAGACGGGAGATCTGCTCGATGGTCTCAATATTCAGCTCGGAGAGGTCGACAGTGGCGGCAACCTCGTCGGTGTCCTCAAAGTCCTCGGCGGGAAGCTCGGACAGCACGGCGGAAAGGCGACGACGGAACTCGTCGAGCTTGGACGCCTCGATGGTCACGCCCACCGCACCCGCATGCCCGCCGCGACGAATCAGCAGGTCGGAGCAGCGTTCTACGGCGTCGAACAGATTGACCTTGCCCACCGAGCGACCCGAACCGCGAGCGACACCGTCTTCGATCGAGAAGAGCAGCGCCGGCACGTGATAACGGTTGGTCAGACGGCTCGCTACGATACCCTTGACGCCCTCGTGCCAGCCCTCGCCACCCACGACGATTGCGCGACCGCCATCATAGGTCTCCTCGACCTTCGCCATGGCATCGCGTGTGAGCTCGGCCTCGATCTCGCGGCGCTGACGGTTGATCTCCTCGAGCTCGGCCGCCAGCGCGCTTGCCTCGATAGGATCGCGGGCAAGCAGCAGGTCGAGCGCCAGCTTGGGATCGGCCATGCGGCCGGCGGCGTTTAAGCGGGGAATGAGCGAAAACGACAGGCCATCGGCCGTAATGCTAGAGAGGTCGGCCTTGGCGAGCGCGGCCAGCGCGATATAGCCGGGGCGGGCGGTCACGCGCATCTGCTGGATGCCCTCGGCGACCAGTGCGCGGTTCTCGGGCGTCAGCGGCATCATGTCGGACACGGTGCCAAGCGCCGCAACCTCGATCAGCGAACGCCAATACGACGGTTTGCCCAAACGCTCGCACAGAACCTGCACCAGCTTGAGTGCCACGCCGGCACCGGCAAGCTCACGCGAAGGACCCTCGTCCTCGAGTTTGGGATCGGTCAGGGGCACGCCCTGCGGCACCTGGTCGGAGGGCTCGTGATGGTCCGTGACCACCAAATCGATCCCCAGGCTCTCCAGATAGGAGACCTCTTCCTTGGCGGCAATGCCGTTATCGACGGTCACGATCAGCTGGGGGCGAGCGAGCTCGTTAACGCGGTCGAGCGCCGCGCGCGAAAGACCGTAGCCCTCGTCAAAGCGATGCGGAATAAACGGCGTGACATCGGCACCAAACGTGCGCAGTGCCTCGGTCAACAGACAAGTCGACGTAATACCGTCAACGTCAAAATCGCCAAAGACCGCGATGTGCTCGTGGTTGCGAATGGCACGCTCGACGCGGTCGGCAACGACCGACATGCCCGGGATAATGAGTGGGTCGGCCCAGTCGCGATCGAGCGAAGGCGTCAAAAATAGCTGGCCTTCTTCGATGGATGTAATGCCGTGCGCAACCATAATGCGCCCCACCAGCCCGGGTATGCCCAGGCCAGCCGAAAGCTCCTTTTCGAGCTCGGGGTTCTGCTGAGCGACCGCCCAGCGATGCGTCGTCTTAAGCGATGACATAGGCGCCCACCCCCGATAGGGGCAGGTCGCCGCGATACCTCTCACGGTTCATAGCGATGAGTCCTCTGTGTATGCCCGCTTCGGCAGGCAGATCTGTTGAACGGATTTATTATACCGTGCAGCGCGGACGCAAATCGCCGCAGCACGCCGCGGTTTCGGTAAACGATGCCGGTAATAGCCCCGAAATAATCGAGCGTTTCTGACGCACGGACGCATGCGAGCGTCTAGCATATCCATTCAAAACGGATTCACGAGCAAAGGGAGTCACAAGAGCATATGAAGCAATGGGTTGGACTGGGCAAGTTTCTCGCGGGGCACATGCAGGTCATCGTTCCGATTTGCGTGACGCTCGGCGTGCTCTTTCCCCAGCAAATCGGCGTGCTCAAGCCCATCGTTCCCGCCCTGTTTGCCTTTATGACGTTCCAAGGTGCGCTCAGCAACACCTTTCACCAGGTGGCCGAGGTGTTCCGCCGTCCCCTACATTTGATTTTGGCGTTATTTGTCTCGGCTGTGCTCATCCCCATCGCGGCGTATGCCATGGGCTCACTGTTCTTTGGCTCCAACCCCAACCTTGTCTGCGGCATCGTGCTCGAGTACAGCGTACCCGTGGCAGTCACCGCTTTTATGTGGATCAGCATGTTCGGCGGCAACGGCCCGCTCGCGCTCACCATCATCCTGACGTCCTCGGTTATCTCGCCCGTGACGATTCCGCTCACGCTCAAGCTCTTGCTTGGTGCCACCGTCTCGATCGATGTGCCGAGCATGATGCAAGACATGGCCTTTATGATCGCCATCCCCGCCGTGCTCGGCATCGTGATCAACGAACTCACGCGCGGATGGGGACACGAGAAACTCTCCCCCGCGCTTTCGCCCGCCTGCAAGTTCATGATGATGGGTGTCATCGCGTCCAACTCCACCGCCATGAGCGAGTACGTGCTGCACATGAATGTTGAGCGCTTGGAAGTCGCCCTCTTTATTTTGGTGTTCGCCATCAGCGGCTTTGTCGTCGGTTTTCTGGTCGCCCGCGCGCTGCATCTGCCATATAGCGAGACGACTACCATGTGCTTTACCTGCGGCATGCGTAACATCTCTTCGGGCGCCGTCATCGCCACGCAGTACTTTCCAGGCGAAGTCGTGTTTCCCGTCATGTGCGGGACGCTGTTTCAGCAGGTGCTGGCCTCGATTATCGGGCATCTCTTTGAGCGCCTAACCGGCGAGGAGCGCGCCAAACAGCGCAAGCGGGTCGAAGCCGGCCGCGACGCGATGGCACGCTAGGCAGCACACTTTTCGCAGGCGTTCGCCTTGCTATGCGAGCGTTTCCAGATGCGCGCGTAGGCGCTCAGCATCGATATCGAGCGTGGTCTCGGCATTGACCTGGGCCAGACGATAGCCCACAAAGTAGGGCGAAACCACCCAACGCGGCAGCGCCTTAGCAATAGTCCGGCCGTCCATGTGGTAGAAGAACAAGTTGTACGACTCCGCGCGACCGCCGTGGTGCTCGTGCAGGATATAGCGCAGGGTCGCCTGAATCGCATCGGCAAACAGGTCCGCTTCGGCTTGGTCGCGGGCGTCGTCGCTGGCGGCGATTCCCTGTGGAGCCGAGACGTTGACCTCAAAGAACCCCATGATCGGCTCGGTTGAGATGTTGACCGAGATTCTCCCCTGCCGCCAGACATCGATGCCTTCAAAGTTGGCTGAGGTCAGCGCCGCATAGCCGTCTTCCTGCTCCAAACCCACAATTTGCATATGTGGATGGACGAGGCTGCCGCCCGAAAGCGGGCCTTTGTTCTTGTACATAAGGACGCTGCGATACTGTTGGGAGTCAATCATCTGCTGCCAACAGCCCAGGGCAAACCGCATCACATGATGCAGCTCATCCGGTTCATAGGTCACCAGGTCGGCGTCGTGATTGGCAGACTCGATCAATACGGTCTGACGGGTGGCCCGCAAGGTCTTGAACTTATTCTCGAGCCAGATGCAGTCACCGTCGCGCTGGATGATATTGGCGAGCCCCTCCGTGTCGCAAAAGGGGCACGCGGTGCCAGGACGACGGTTGTCGTCGGGCTTACCGTTCGCCTGCTGAACGTCAAATACCAGCGCCACGGGTTATACCTCCAGCGGCACGATTTTGGTGCCATGGAGCTCGGAGAGGCCTAGCGCCGCCGCGACCGCGTCGCGATTTGCTGTAGTGATGCCGCCGCCGGGAAGGATGGTCAAACGATCGCCCGCATACTCGATTAAACGAGCCAGGTGATCAAAATTATCCTCGATCGACGTACCGGCCGCACCGCCATGCGTGAGGATGCGCGTAACACCGCAGTCGGCAAGTGTATCAATCGCATCGAGCTGGGCTTCGGGCGAGAGCTGGTCAAATGCCATGTGGAAGGTGATGTCAGGGGACTCGCGCTTGCACTCCTCGGTCGCGCAGCCCGTAGCCATAACGAGGGCGCCGAGGGTGAGCTCGTCGAGCGCCCAGCCGCCGGCACAGGGCTTGCAGCAGCCAAAGACCAGACCGTCAACGCCGGCGCTCACAGCAAGGCCCAGGTCCATCTCCATCATGCGCAGCTCGTCCTGGTTGTAATGAAAGTCGCCACCACGCGGACGAATCATGCACATCACTCGCGCGTCATGCTCGTGAGCGTAACTGACTGTAGCGCTAATAACGCCGGCGGAAGGCGTGGTGCCACCGACGGCGAGGTTGTCACACAGCTCAATGCGCCTCGCACCGGCCTCGATGGCCGCCGGCACTCGCTCAAAGTTCTCGGCACAAAACTCGTACAGCATAGATAGGCCCCCAAAGACAGCAGATGTTTTCCGACGGGCATTGTCACACATCCCCATGAAGTTGCGGTGGAATAGGGACTGTTTTGGCCTCTGGAGCCCGTATTCAGTCCCTATTTCACCGCAACTCAAATGATCCCTCGGGGACGGAGGAAAACCGACCATTACGGCTGGCCGAAAAATGTTGCCAATGCCGAATGTTGCGCAACATGATTCGTGAATCTTAGGCAACCATGGCAGTATCGTCATTCGAATCATGAGGAAAGGATTGCCATGTTCAAGAGCATCCAAAAGAGCGGAAGGATCGCAGCAGTCGCCATCGGCCTGATCGCAGCCTTGTCTCCGCTTGCAGCCCCTCCTGCAGCATTAGCCGGCGGTAGCGTACCGACGCCTGAGCTGGAGAAGTCGTATAGCTTTAAGACCAGCAGCGAGAACTCATTTATCAGCACAAGCGGCAATACAAAGTTCGGCTATTTATACGATTACGATGATGATTACAACTTAAAAAGCATAACCCTCGTCAATTTCAACGATGGCAGTCTGAGTCCCGTTATCATCCCAGATAAAAGCCTTGATTCCACAAACTGCACCATCAGCGATCAGCTCTATTGGATAGACGGCAACAATTTGGTCATATTCTCTCCAGATAACCAAAGTCAAACAGTCCATCCCATCACTTCGGCCAAATATGCCTACACCGGTGCAACCGTCTCTTACGACGAAAAAAGAGCGGCCGTGGAACACTATGACTATGAATCTGAGCTTAAAAAAATCGAAATCTATGATCTTAAATCCGACAAACTGATCCAGACATATCAATCAAATAAAGATGACTCTTCGTACTGCTACTCAAAAGACATGAGCCGTCTGTATGTCCTACAGGACAATACCAAAGACGGCGTTGTCGCGCTTAGGGTTTTCAATTGCGACACGGGGTCAACGGAATTAAAGACCGTCAGCGTTAAAAAAGACGGCAGATCTTCAGAGATTGACAATGTTGGGTCCAGCTTAAATTCAGATGATATTGATCTGCGGAGCGAAACCGCATTAATAAAAGCGGACCGCGATGGAAATATGAGTGTTCTTTTCAACGATGACGACCACGCTCCTGGATGGCGTTGTTCATATCCTTCAGCGGAGTTTTATGCCCTCTATACAAAGAAGGGATCAAACGATCTTTTTGAAGAGGATGATGGCTATTACGACTTAAAGGAAGAGGATGCGAATCTTAGTATTTATGATTTAAATGGCGGCGAGATCATCAGCTCGATTGCTTTTCCCTTCGGCGATGGATATCTCGGCGATATCTCGCATGATGGCGGAATCATGCTTGGGACGTACTCAAACGATGACAAGTCTTCGGCATGCCTTGTCGATGCAAAAACCGGGGCCAAGAACGAGTTCGATTCTCATTGGTGCAGCCCTTATTTCATGAATGGCGACCGCGAGATTTGGACTGATTATTACGATGAAGACGACTCATCAACGCTTCACGTAAACATCTACAAGTCCAATATCCCCCATTCGCTGCCTGAGGATGTTCTCTACTTTGTCCAGACTCACCTGCCGTTTGTTATTGGCGGCGGCGTGGCGATCGTCCTCATCATCGGTGGCGCGATTGTTGTCCTTTGTATCCGCAAGAAGCGCACGAGGACAGCAAACGGCATGCCAACCGCAACGCCCAAGCCTCAGCGCAAGCAGCGTCGTCGTCAGAAGCGCGCCCAGCAGAACGCCGTTCCACCCGCAGCACCTGCGATGCCGACGGCACCGGCAGCTCCGGCCGAGCCCGCCCGTTTCTGCCGCCACTGCGGGACCCCGCTCGTACCCGAAGCCCAGTTCTGTCCCACATGCGGACAAAAAGTAGACTAGCAAACAAAACCCAATAGACCCCAACCACCAAGGCCCCGTTCCGAAACTGAACTGTCTCCCATTTCTTGGACATGAGAAATGGGAGGCTTTTTATGCGTGTCG
>CAJKLK010000032.1:0-15392 GCA_905200715.1 uncultured Collinsella sp.
AAAAGATCAAGTCGTCCTCGCAGACGCTCAAGCAGGAATACCTCGATACATACGAGGGAGGTGAATGACATGATAGGCAAGAGCTATGCAAAGATAGCGATTGTTGGCTTTGTACTTTGTCTTGCAATGGTGCTATGTGCATCATTTGCGAGGTATAGGTCCGAGCAGTCGTTCATTGATGGCGCTGAAAATGGGTTTGGCATAGACGGGATGTATGTCAACGATGGCGCGACCAGGCCGTCTATGGCGATTCTTGCAGGCGAAGACATGGAATGGCAAATCTGTAATGACGATGGCTCTTGTCTGAGTGGTCGTTTGGCCGCAACGAGCGACCCGAATTCGTTCGATCTTCTCGACAATGATGGATCGGATTGCGGTTCAGTTCACCTGTCGTATGCATCACGAGATGGGATGGACGGCATTCTCTACGTCTCCCACGAGACCGGCGATTTCAAGATGCGCAGGACTAACCGGGTGCCGGCTTTTTTCGAGGAGTGAGAATTCCCGGCGGTCTGCCGATCAGGCCGCCGGGGTATTGAACCCCGCATTCATCCGTACACACACGGATGAATGCGGGAAGTGTCCGGATGAAGGTGATAATCAAGGAAACAAAGCCGTTCTGCCTGGGACGGCTTTGGCTTGGACTTTAACTACAACATCGCAATCGACACTTATCAGCTCACGCAACGCGCATGGCCAAATCTCGGACGCTGGTGCATGGAGGACCTTCGAGATTTACTGGACATCCAAAACGACGACGCACACCGCGTGCTCGCCGACTGCGAAGACGAGATGGCTGTCTACAATGCGATCAGAAACGGCGTGAAGTCCGGAGAGCTTTCTGTGGAACCGCCGCGCCGTCGCGCGAGTCGACCGGGCAACCCGGGCAATCTGGTCCCGGCTCCCCCGGTCGTATTCCTACGATATCGCCCCTAAATCACCAATGTGTCAGATAAAGAATGATGCAATGGTTATGATCAAGCATACGGCGGATGCGGCGACTGCGCCTTTTTTCCTCTCCTTTAGTCCGACGAATAGGGTTGCCGTAAAGTAAAGGGCGGAAATGCAGTCTATGGCGAGCAAAACGAGTTCCTTGGGCGGTTTCAGCAAAAGGTCGCTAGCAAAGAGTAATGCAAGCAGGGCAAAGCCGATGGTGAACAAGTATCTCGATTGATTTTGCGACAACATGGCAACTTCCTTTCAGAACATGCAAATGGAAAGTCGGTACGATGTCATTGCGGTTGCAAAAAAGCCGCCGCTAGGACCGGTTGTCATGAGACCGGCGATAACTTCAGCGGTGCCAACAAGCTAGAGATCGCGCAGACAAGCCTCCTCCTTCGCGTTCAGCTTGACCTTGTGAGGGACGGTGCGGTTATTTGCAAATCCGTGAGAATCGCACCACGCCTTGGAATATGAATCCGTGCAGCGTCCGCGCTCAAAAAGGGATATATCGTAATTTTCGTCGTAGTTGTCTCCGACGTAGATCTCGCTGCTCTCGGCGGGAGATCCCTCGTCGGCATAGGCTGCCGCAACGGGCACAAATGGTGTCATGACAAGGGAGAGGCAAAGAGCTGCTGAGACGATGGAGGGCAGGCATTTCTTCATGGCGGGCTCCTTAATCTGGCCTTTGATAGTTACTCGATGTCGCCTCCTTCCGCTTTATACCCGTTGTATTTGGCGTATTTCTTTAATAAGGCAAGAGGTTCTTCCAGTCAAAGGTGAAACCCGTCACAAAGACAACCGATAACGTTGGCGGTAACTGGGGCGGTGCCCCCTCGGCGACGACCGACAAGGTTTTTCTGCTCTCGGCAACCGAAGTATACGGGGATATGCAATCCGACGGCATCCAGTACGAGTGCTACAAATCCAAGGGCGTGACGGGGTCGAACTATTCCGGTGCATCAGGCTATAGCCACTGGACTCGCTCTGTGAGACCGCGCAGCTCCACGTCCTTTCGCTATGTTCAAAGCGGCGGTATTTGCTACAGCTACAGCGCGACGGACTCGTTTTATGTTCTCCCCGCTTTCTGCTTCTGATCTCTTTTAGCGCAAAGCCCTCGCAATCCTGCGAGGGCTTTTCTTTTGGCAATTGCTCGACCGATTCGTGGCTTGAAACATAAATAATCGAGTTAAGGAGACATGGGGTCATACAGCGGCTCTTAGAGCGCCTGCCGTACTCCCCCGCCATTACTTCTGCGACGTCCTAGTATAGAGCCCATCCTAGTTGGCATTTCGATGCAACAGCCCACTTGTCCACCGATCAAATGAACTACTGGGATAAATATAGCGACACGCTTGTTCGTTACAGCGGCTATATCTGTGTAAATCGCCGCGATAAATTCAGCCTATACTCGGCTGTATACCAGCTACGCGTATGTAGATTCATACCGCGTTAATAAATCGGCTCAAACGTGTGCAAAATGCGCAAGTAGCCGCAAAAAGCGATTATCGCGTAGGTAGATTTTTGGCACCCTGTTGCTTAACCAAAATTAAGCAATTGCTTAAAACAAAAAAGGTCAGGCACTAGGTGCCTGACCTGCAAACTTCTGGTCGGGACGACTGGATTCGAACCAGCGACCCCTTGACCCCCAGTCAAGTGCGCTACCAAGCTGCGCCACGTCCCGAAGCTTTTGTTTGTTGCTCTGCTCTCGCTCGCAACAGGGAGTATATTAACCCGAAACTTTGGCCTTGTGCAAGAACTTTTTTAATTATTTTTGAGCAAGTCCAAAATTGTATCTGCGAGCTGGGGCTTTGTTAGCACGGGAAGTTCTTGCGTACCTGCCGTGCTCACAATCCAGGCCTTATTGGTGTCGGTTCCAAAGCCCGAATCGGCGCGCGAGACATCGTTGGCGATAATGGCATCGCAACCCTTGCGGGCAAGTTTGTGCTGCGCGTACTCCACGACGTTATCGGTCTCGGCTGCAAAGCCGATCACGCACCGCTCTCCCTTTTGGCGCGAAAGTTCGGCCAAAATATCGACCGTCTCGACGAGTTCGATGCGATCCAAGCGTTCGTTGGCCTTTTTGAGCTTATGGTCGGCAGGGGCCGCGGGTGTGTAGTCGGCGACAGCCGCCGCACAAATGGCCGCATCGGCCGTCTGGAAGGCGCTCAGCGCCGCCTCCAGCATCTCTGCTGCGGTCTGCACGCGCACGCACTCCACGCCGCGGGGAACATCGAGCGATGTCGGGCCCAGCACAAGCGTGACCGCTGCGCCGCGGCGAGCGGCCTCCCCTGCCAGGGCGATGCCCATTTTTCCCGACGATCGGTTGCCGATGAAGCGCACGGGGTCGATCGGTTCATGCGTGGGGCCGGCGGTGATCACGATGCGCTTGTCCGCCAGGTCCTGCGGCACGGGATTGAGCACCTCGCAGATGGCTTCGACAATGTCCTCGGGCTCGCTCATGCGTCCCGTGTCCATGTCGCCGCAGGCAAGATAGCCACTGCCGGGTCCCACCACATGGACGCCACGGTCGCGCAACGTGGCCATGTTGGCCTGCGTCGCCGGTGCCTTCCACATGCCGTTGTTCATAGCGGGTGCGATCACGATGGGTCGCGGCGTGGCAAGCAGCGTTGTGGAGATGAGGTCATCGGCGATGCCGTTGGCCATCTTGGCGATGATATTGGCCGTCGCGGGCGCCACGACAACCAGGTCGGGCTCCTGCGCGAGCGAAATGTGGTGGATGGGGTCGGAGGGATCGTCGAACAGACCTACGGCGACGGGCTCGTTGGTGAGCGCGCGGAAGGTGAGCGGGCCCACAAACTCGGCGGCATGCTCGCTCATAACGACCTTGACGCGCGCGCCGCGCTTTTGCAGCAGGCGCACGATATTGCACGACTTATAGGCGGCGATCCCGCCGGTAATGCCCAGCAGGATCGTTTTTCCCTCAAGTTGCATTGAATTGTTGGGTGCCGCCGTCATCGTTAGGCTTCCTTGCTGGGAAGCACCAGCAGGCGGTGGCAATACGGGCAGTGCGCGATCTCGCTACCGTCGTGGTTGAGGTCGCTCATGGACGATGCCTGCAGCGCGGTGTGGCAGATGGTGGGAATGTTGCCCTGGATGGTCTCGACGGCCAGGCCGCGGAACTGCTTGAGCAGGCGCTCGTAGTCGGTGAGCACGTCGGTCGGCAGCGTGGCAGCAAGCGCGGTGCGCTCCTTGGTGGCGGCGTCAATCTGGGCCTGGAGGTCGGCGGCCTTGGCACGAGCGGCCTTGGTATCTGCTTTCACGCCCTCCTCGAACTTGGCGATGATGGCCTGCGCGCGAGCCTCACGGTCGAGCGCCTCCTTATGGGCGACAACGACATCCTTGCGGGTGTGCTCGATCTTGTCCAGACGCTTTGCCAGGGTGGCAAGCTCATTCTCCAGGTCCTGAACCTCGCGGTAGTCAGAGCTATCAACATGGCGCTTCTTGGCGGCCTCGATGGCGTTGTTGGTCTGGATTTCGGTAGTGTTGAGGTCGTCGAGCTCAATATCCAGGTCCTTGCGTTGGGCGTAAAGCTTGGTCATCTCGGACTTGAGCTTCACATAGGTCTTGCGCTTGGAAGCGAGCTCCTTGAGCTCCGGCATATTGGCAAGTTCGCTCTTGTTGCGGGCGAGCTCCAAATCGATCTGTTGCAGCTTGAGTAGCGTAGCGCCGGCGCTCATAAGTTCTCTCCTTTTGTCACAGTCCACCATTGGCAAGGGTTCAGTATTTTAATCGCATGACGGGGGTCGACCCCGGCGTCAACTGCAGAGTTCATCAATATATCAACGAACGGCTCCTCGGAGCGGTCGTGGCCGAGCAGAATCACGCTCAGTCCGCGCAGGGCAAGGTCCTGCGCCACGTGGTAGCCCGCCTCGCCCGTCACAATAACATCTGCGCCCGCGGCGATGGCAAGCTCACCAAAGTCGCCGAGGGAGCCGCCCAGAATGGCGATGGAGCGGCACGGGCGCTCGGCATCGCCCCATACGCGCGGGTCGCTGTCAAAGGCCGTGGCGGCACGGTTGGCGAGATCGCGCAGGTTGCAGGCGTCGTGGAGGGTCGCGAGCGCGCCCAGACCGGTGAGCTCAGGCTCGTTCACATGCTCCAGCGAGCTCAGGGGCTCAGCGCCCAGTAACTCACTCAGGCGAGCACGCGCTTCGTGCGAGCGGTCCAGGTTGGTGTGAAGCGAGATGATGCTCACGCCGCAACGAGCTGCCTCGTACAGCGCTGCGCTGCACTGGGGACGCGACGCATCCGCCGGGCAAAACGCCTCGGGCGCCTTGATGTAGATGGGATGATGCGTCAGCAGCACGTTGGCGCCGGCCTCGAGAGCGCGGTGCACGTTGGCCTCGGTCGCGTCGAGTGCGTAGGCAACACCGGTGATCTTTGCAGCGGGATCTCCCACAGATAGCCCAACATGATCCCAGCCCTCGGCATCCGTCTTGGGATAACGTGCCAGCAGCGCGCGTTCAAGCTCGGAGACGATCATGCGGCACCTACGATCGAAAGCAGCGTCTGGGCGAACTCATCCAGGTCGGCAGGGTTCACGCGGTCATCAAACGAGATGCGCAGCGACCCCAATGCCTGCTCGCGACCAATGCCCATGGCGCTGAGCACGTGGCTCGGATCCATGCTGCCGCTCGAGCAAGCAGAGCCAGCCGACACCTCAAAGCCGGCGGCATCGAGCTTGATGATGAGCTCTTCGGAGTCCATGCCGTCGACGTAGATTGAAACCATACCCGGCAGACGGTCTGCCTGCGCGTAGTCGCCCATCGTGGCGTGAATGTGCGGATGGGCCGTAAGCGTGGCGTAGAGCTTATCGGACAGGGCCTGCAGCGTCGCGCGCTCCTGGGCCACGTGGGGCGCCAGCGTGTGGGCGGCAGCGGCAAAAGCCAGCTGCGTGCGCAGATCCTGCGTACCGGCGCGACGTCCGGCTTCCTGTCCACCGCCAAAGATGCGCGGACGCAGCGGCGTGCGGCTCTTAAGGTAGAGCGCGCCAGATGCCACAGGGCCGCCGATCTTGTGCGCGGCAACGGTCATAGCATCGACGCCCAGCTCGGTGGCATCGAGCGGAATATGCAAGTAGCCCTGGATGGCATCGGTATGAAACAAGGCGCCGGTAGCATGTGCGGCGGCAGCCAGCTCGCGGATGGGCTGTACCACGCCGGTCTCGTTGTTGGCCACCATAATGCTCACGAGCGCCACGTCGTCGCCTAGCAGCTCGACAAGCGCGGCAGGCTCAATGTAGCCCGCGCGGCAGGGCTGCACCAGGTCGATGGTAAAGCCGGCAGCACGCAGTAACGGCAGGTTGTCCAGAATCGAATCGTGCTCAATCGCCGACACGATCACGCGGTCGCGCTTGCGATCGCGCTGACGAGCGCCCTCGGCAAGTCCGAGGAGCGCCAGCTGGTTGGCCTCGGTGCCGCCGTTGGTAAGGATGATCTCGGACGGGCGAACGCGAGCGCCAAAGCTGCGGGCGATCTCGCGACGGGCGACTTCCAGGCGTGCGGCGGCCTTGCGGCCAAGCGAGTGCAGCGAGTTGGGGTTGACGCCGGCAAGCTCGCTGTCGTCGTACACGCGCTGCGCAAGGAGCGCCTCGGCGCGCATGGGCGTCGAGGCGGCATAGTCAAGATTCACTGGTATGCGGTTTTGACCTGCGGTCATAAGGGTTTATGCCTCCTGTGCTGCCTCATTGCCCAGCTTCTGCAGCAGCGCAACCTCGGCGGCGGGATCTTCGGACTTAAATACGGCGGAGCCGGCTACGAGCACGTTGGCGCCGGCCTTGACGACCTCGGCGATGTTCTTGGAAGAGATACCGCCATCGACCTCGATCAGGGGCGACACGCCGTGGCGCTCACACATGGCCGTAAGCTCGTGCAGCTTTGCAATGGTGCCCGGGATAAAGCTCTGGCCGCCAAAGCCAGGGTTCACACTCATCAGCAACACCATATCGACGACGTCGATGATGCTCTCGAGCACGCAGACGGGCGTGGCGGGGTTGAGCACCACACCGGCCTTGACGCCGCGCTGCTGCAGATGGGTGAGCGTGCGGTGCAGGTGCGTGGAGGCCTCGTAGTGCACGGTGATCATGTCGGCGCCGGCGTCGGCGTACCAATCGACCGTCTCGTCGGGGTTCGACACCATCAGGTGCGCGTCGACCGGTACATCGGTGGAGCGCTTGACGGCCTTAAGGATGTCAACGCCAAAGGTCAGGTTGCCGGTAAAGTGACCGTCCATGACGTCGAAGTGCACGTAGTCGGCACCGGCGATCTTGTCGAGCTCGCCCTTGAGGTTGGCCATGTCGGCCGAAAGGACGGACGGAGCGATTTTGATGGAACCCATGGTAGTAGCCTTTCTGCGCTAGTCGGCGAGTCCGTAGAACTCTTGGGAGGGGACGCGGTCGGTAAGGATCTCGAGCGCCCTATCCAAAGTAACACCGTTGTAGAGCGTTT
This sequence comes from uncultured Collinsella sp., assembly GCA_905200715.1. Classification (GTDB taxonomy): domain Bacteria; phylum Actinomycetota; class Coriobacteriia; order Coriobacteriales; family Coriobacteriaceae; genus Collinsella. The sequence continues at coordinate 7,410 of CAJKLK010000032.1, forward strand.
GCTCCACGGCAAAGGTGAGCGGAATGTCTACGCCCAGTGAACGGGCGAGCTCGCTCACGCTGCGGGCTGCGACGGCACCCTCGACCACCATGTGCGTGCGTGCCTGGTACTCGTCGAGCGACACGCCACGAGCGAACTCGTAGCCAAAGGTGCGGTTGCGCGAATGCTCGGAGGTGCAGGTGGCGATAAGGTCGCCCATGCCGGCAAGCCCCATGCAGGTCATGGCCTGGCCGCCGCGGGCGTGAACCAGGCGGCTGATCTCGGCCAGGCCGCGCGTCATGATGAGGGCAAGCGTGTTATCGCCCGCACCCGAGCCGGCGGAGATGCCGCACACGATGGCGATGACGTTTTTCATGGCGCCGCAGACCTCGACGCCAGTCATATCCTGCGACAGGTAGATACGGAAGGCCGTGGAAAGCAGCAGCTCCTTAAAGGTCTCCCCTATCTGCTGGCCTTTACTGGCGATGACGGCGGCCGAAAGCCCGCCGCGGCAGATCTCCTCGGCATGATTGGGGCCCGAGAGCGCTGCCACGCGCGACTCGTTGCCGATCTCGCTGGCGATGACCTCGCTCATGAGCAGGCCGGACTCGGGCTCGATGCCCTTGGTGAGGCACAGAACCGGCGTCTCGTCCGCGATGAATGGCGCCGCCTGGTGGCAGACATTGCGCAGGTGCGTCGAAGGCACGGCAAAAATGATGGCGTCGGCGCCGTCGAGCGCCTGGGCCAAGTCCGTCGTGGCGACAACGTTTTCCGGCAGCACGTAGTCAACCAGATAGCGGGGATTACGGTGCTCGCCGTTAATACCGGCGGCAGTTTGCTCGCTATGGGCCCACATGGTCACGCGCTCGGCTCGCGCGGCGGCAAGGCCGGCGACGGCGGTTCCCCAGGAGCCGGAGCCAATCAGCGCAACATTCATGACTCTCTCCTACTTATCGTCGGGCTCGGTGACGCGCTTGGTAAACGAGAGCTTGGACTCCTTACCGGTCATGAGCTTTTTGATGTTCGCGCGATGGGCCCACACCACGGTGATGCCGATCATCGCCATGCAAAACTTGAGGCCCAGGCTGCTGTACGGAAAGACCGCGCAGGCAGCGATGGGAAGACCAATGGCGGCGGCAAGCGAGCCCACCGACACAAACTTGGTGATGGCAACGGCCACGATAAACATGCCCAGCAGCGACAGTCCAATGGGCCAGTACCAGGCAAGAATCACGCCCAGGCCCACGGCGATACCCTTGCCGCCGTGGAAGTTAAGGTAGGGCGAGAAGATGTGTCCCCACACAGCAGCCAGGCAAATGACGCCGAGCATCCAGTCGCCGGCGGCACCGGGAGCCATGATGCTCACGGGGAAGCCATAGCCCACGCTCGCGATGAGCGGACGCGCGATAAGGACGCAGATGGCGCCCTTAAGGCAGTCGAGCAGCAGCGTGAGCGCGGCCACCTTGGGGCCGGCCACGCGCAGGGCGTTGGTGGTGCCGATGTTGCCGGAGCCCGCCTTGCGAATGTCCGTGTGGTTGAACACGCGGCCCAGGATCAGGCCAAACGGAATCGCTCCGATAAAGAACGAGACCACGGCGCAGATGGCGGTCAGCAGAATCGGATTATGCATCCTTTTGCTCCTTCTTCCTAAAGAAGAGTCGAATGGGCGTGCCGGCGAAGTCGAAGGTCGAGCGCATACGGTTCTCCACGTAGCGCTGGTAGGTGTCGTTGACAAGGTCGCTGTGGTTGACGAAGAACGTAAACGTCGGCGGGTTGACGCCCGTCTGAGTCACATAGTGCATGCGCAGGCGGCGCTTGCCGTCCACCACGGTGTGGCCAAACTCGCGCAGGTCGGTGAGGAACGTGTTGAGGCGCGAGGTACTGATCTTTTGCGAACGCGTCTTTTCGGCGGCGTCGACCATCGTCCAGATCTTCTCGACGCTGCGGCCGGTCAGGGCCGAGATGCGCAGGTACTGGGCCCAGGGGGCCATGACGCCCAGACGGCGGTCGACGGTCTCCATGCAGGCCTCGCGCTTGCGGTCATCGTCGAGCAGGTCCCACTTGTTGAGCAGCACCACGATGGCGCAGCCGCGCTCGATGGCCAAGCCCATGACCTTCTGATCCTGCTCGGTGACGCCCACGGAGGCGTCGACGACGAGCAGCGCCACGTCGGCACGGTCGATGGCGCGCAGGCCGCGGACCATGGAGTAGTACTCGATGTTCTCGTATACGGTGCTCTTCTTGCGAATGCCCGCGGTGTCGACCATGCGGTAGTGCTTGCCGTCGCGCTCGACGACGGTATCGATGGCATCGCGCGTGGTGCCAGCGATGTTCGAAACGATGGAGCGGTCGGCACCCAGGATGCGGTTGAACAGCGACGACTTACCGGCGTTGGGGCGGCCGATGATGGCGACGTTCAGCGCATCGGGGAACTCATCGGCGACCTCGTCCTCTTCCTCGGGGAGCAGGGCCACTATGTCATCGAGCAGGTCGCCCGTACCATGGCCGTGAAGGGCCGAAAGCGGCGTGGGCTCACCGATGCCGAGCGAATAGAACTCCCAGATGTTGTCGTTTTCGCGATCGGGGTTGTCGAGCTTGTTCACCAGCAGAAAAACCGGCTTGTCGCAGCGCTTGAGCATGCGGGCGACCGATTCGTCCTCCTCGGTGACGCCGGTGCGGCCGTCGACCACAAACAGGATGACGGCGGCTTCCTCGGCGGCGGCGAGCGCTTGGTCGCGAATGGACGTGGCAAAGACGTCGTCGCTCTTGAGCGGCTCGATGCCGCCCGTGTCGACGATGGTGAACTCGCGGCCGTTCCAATCGGCCGTGTGATACGAGCGGTCGCGCGTGACGCCGCGGGACTCGTGGACGATGGCGTCCGAGGTCTGGGCCAGGCGGTTAACGAGCGTGGACTTGCCCACGTTGGGGCGTCCGACGACGGCGACGATAGGTTTCATCTGCTCTCCTTTAATGGGTAGGGTCAGTGGAAGTGTTAGAGTCGGCAGGCACAATGCCAAGGATGTGCTCCAGGGTATCGAGCAGCTCATGCGGCATGGTCGACACCACATGAACCTCGGCGCCGCGACTGGTAAGGCTTGCGAGTAATTCGTCACGATGATACTCGTCAAGGGTCATACCGTCGGCGTTGAACATGAGCTTAGGCACAAAGAGCATAACCCCCGACAGGTCTTGCGGCAGCTGCTCAAGGATATCGCTCGCGACGATGAGGCCGGTCACGTCCACGTTACCGCCAAAGTAGCGATTCTTGATGGCCGTGACGGTGCCGGCAAGGCCCTGTGGAGACTCCACGAAGCGCGCCACGGTATCGCGTGCGCTGGCGCCCGAGAGGCACAGCAGACGCTGGCCACGGGCGGCCATAGCCTTGCGAACACTGGCAAGGCGCTCGGCGTCGGCGGCAAGGACATCATCCGTCTCGTCAAGATACGAGCGGATCATGCCGATGCCGTCGTAGTACTGCGGGTAGCCGTCGTAAAAGTCCGCCTCGGGCGGCTCGATGCCGGCATCCAGGTAGAACTCGTCACTCATCTGGAAGGTGTGGCGGCCAAAGCGCTCGAAGGCACGGTCCTGAAAGGGCCTGATCATGGCGATAGTCTCACGCGCCAGCTCAGGCTTGTCGCTGTAAGACCACGTAAAGCGGTTCTGATGCTTGGTAAAGCCTAGCGGCACAATGCCCAGGCTCGTGATCTGTTCGTGCTCCTCGCAAAAGCGCAGGGTCTTTAGCAGCTCCTCGCCGTCGTTCATGCCGGGGCATAAAACGATCTGCGCGTGAATCTCGATGCCTGCGGCCATGATGGCCTCGAGCACGTCCATGCCGCGCTGGGCATTGCGGCCCATCATGCGGCGGCGGACATCGGGGCTCACGGCGTGTACCGACACGTTCATGGGACTCATATTGCGGTCGATAACGTTTTGCACGTCCTCGTCGGAAAGGTTCGTGAGCGTGACAAAGTTACCCTGCAAAAAGCTCAGGCGATAGTCGTCGTCGCGAATGTAGAGCGTGGAGCGGCCGCCCTTGGGCAGCATGGTCATAAAGCAGAACACGCAGGCGTTGACGCAGGTACGCATGCCGTCAAAGATGGGGCCGTCGAACTCCAGGCCCCAGTCCTCGCCCGGGAAGCGGTCGAGTTCCACGGGGGTGACGGTGCCGTCGCGCGGGTCGAGAACCTCGAGGTCGACGGTGTCGTCGTCTGCTTCCCAAAGCCATACAATCATGTCGGTTAGCTGCTCGCCGTTGACCGTGAGCACGCGCATGCCCGGCTCGATACCCACATCCCATGCGGGCGATTCAGGACGCACGTTTTTAACGAGCGCGCCCTCACCCGGCTCGGGGTCGCGGCTGCGCCCGTAATCGGCCACCTCGGCGGCGTATGCGGGTACGGTCTGGTCCATGATTAGCGGCAAAGCTCCTTGATGCGCGCAACGGCGCGTTCGATGTGTTCTTGCGGGGTGGAGGCTCCGGCAGTGATGCCGATGTGGCGTACGTTGACAAACCAAGCGGCCTGTAGCTCGGAAGCTTCCTCGATGTGATATGTACGCTCGCAGGCGTCTGCGCAGATTTGTGCCAAACGACGGGTGTTGCCCGAGTTCTTTCCGCCCACGACGACCATGCAGTCGCAGCGGTTGGCAAGTGCGGCCGCTGCCTGCTGTCGCTCACTCGTGGCAGCGCAGATGGTGTTGATCACGCGTAGTTCCTGCACGCGCGGGGTAATGGAGGCTACAACCTCGGCCAGGTTCTGCGCGGTTTGGGTGGTCTGCACAACCAGGCCCACCTTGCCCTTGAGCGGCAGCGCGTCCGCATCGGCGGCGCAACTCACGACCTGCGCGTCATCGCCAGCGTGGCCTAGAATGCCCTCGACCTCGGGGTGGCCCGGTTCGCCCACGACGATCACGCGGTAGCCCTCGCGCACCAGGCGCTCGGCCGCCACATGGACCTTCTTCACGTAGGGGCAGGTGGCGTCGACCACGGTAAGGCCGCGCTCACGAGCGGCGTCAATGACCTGCGGCACCACGCCGTGGGCGCGGATGATCACGGTGCCCGATGCGGCGTCGTCCAAGGTGTCTGCCAGACCAACGCCTGCCTCGGCGAGCTCGCGTACCACAATGGGGTTATGGATGAGCGGACCCAGGGTGTGGACCTGAGCGCTCTCCCCTGCCTGCGGCGCGGCTGCCAGTGCCATGTCGAGCGCGCGCTGAACGCCGTAGCAGGTGCCGGCATGCGCGGCGATCTCGATGGTGGGGGCGATCTCCTCAGCGGCGGCCGCAGCGGTATTCATGACGTTCTCACCCATGGCTAGAACCTGCCCGGATGCTCGTCGCACAGCTCGTCGCGCATGGCGTAGACGCGGCTCATGGCCTCGGACTCAAACCAGGCCAGGCGCTCCTTGCGCTTGAGCTCGGCCGGAGCATCGGATAGCGAGATGGCCTTGCCGGCACGGATCCAGCACTTCTTGGGGCGCATGAGCTTTTTGCCCTTAGGCGTAATGTCGGACCAGCCACAAATGGCAAGCGGGTTGACGGGCGCCTTGCCCATTTGGGCAATGAGCGCAAAGCCGCCATGGACCTCAGGCTTGATCTCGCGCGAGCGGATACGCGTGCCCTCGGGGAAGATCAGGACGTCCTCGCCGCGCTGCAGCGCATGCTGGGCGGCGCGCAGGCACTTCATATCGGCAGTACCGCGCTCGACGGGAATGCCACCCACGCGGCTAAAGGCCCAGCGCACAATCTTGCTCTTGGCAAACTCGGACTTAAAGATGGGTCGGATGCGGCGACCGCCAAAGAACAGCGCCGTCTCCACGGCCAAGAGTTCGGCCATCGAGGTGTGGTTGCAGATGACTACGCTGCCGCGGCCTTCCTGGCGCTCAAACAGCAGGTTGGCGTCTTCGACCTTCCAGTGCCACATGAGCTTGGAGAAGACCCACAGGATGCCCATGACTACGGCGACAGTGCCGCGAATGAGCGCCGGGAACTCGGCGTAGGGGGCGCTATAGTAATCCTCGGGCGTCTGTTTAAACAGGCGCATGGGCTACCTCCTTTGGTTGATGAGATCCTCGATAATCGAGACGACCTCGTCGATGGTGTGTGCGGTGGAGTCGACGTGCACGGCGTCCTCGGCGGGCACGAGCGGTGCGACCTCGCGGCTGCTGTCGAGTTTATCGCGCTGCTTGAGGGCGTCGAGGGTCTCGTCGACCTCGACCTCAAGCTGTTCTGCGCTGAGCGGTTGGGCGTCGTTTTGGTGGCGCTGCAGCACGCGGCGGCGGGCGCGCTCACGCGGGTCGGCGGTCAGGAACACCTTGACCTGCGCGTTGGGAAATACGACGGTGCCGATGTCGCGACCCTCGGCCACGATATCGCGGTCCTCGGCGGCGCGGCGCTGATGGATGAGCATGGCGGCGCGTACGCCCGGGTAGGCCGAGACCTTGGAGACGTTGGCGTCCACCTGCGGGGTGCGGATGGCAGCCGATGCGTCCTGGCCGTCGATGGTCAGGCGCGTGTCCTCGCCGGTGCCGTTGGTAAAGCGGATTTCGATCTGCTTGGCGAGGGTGTCGATGGCCGCCTCGTCGTCCAGGTCGATGCCGCGGTCGAGCGCAGCGAAGGTGACGGCGCGATACATGGCGCCCGTGTCGAGCTTGTTAAAGCCCAGCTGGCGGGCGATCTCCTTGGCGATGGTGGACTTGCCGGAACCGGCGGGGCCGTCGATGGCGACGATCATGCAATGCTTCCTTTCGGTGGTTGACGTGCTGGTATGGGACGCGGGCGCTGGGGCTTTGCGATTGCCTAGCTCGTGTAGCGCTCGCGGTAGGTGTTGCGCTTGGGCGCGGAGCCGTGGCTGCCGTGGTGACGCGTGCGACTCGCGTTGTTGGTCGCCGGCGCGGCGCCGCGTTTGGAGCTGGCCTGCTTGGGCGGGATACCGCCGGCCTTGAGGACCTGCACCTCGCGATCAGTGAGCTCGCGCCACGAGCCCTTGGAGACGTCCTTGAGCTCCAGGCCGGCAAAGTTGCAGCGGTGCAGGCGGATCACAGGGTGGTGGATCTTGCTCAGCATGCGCTTGACCTGGTTCTTGCGGCCCTCGCGGATGATGACCTCCACGGCGGTGGTGCCGGGCTTGATGCCTTGCGGGGCTACGGCTTCTGCCTCGCGTGCGTTGATGACACGGCAGATCGCCGGCTGGCACAGGCCGTCGTCGAGCGCGATGCCGCGGCGGAGTGGTTCCAAGTCGCGATCGGTCAGGTGGCCGTCCACGAGCGCCTGATAGGTCTTGTAGACGTGCTTGCTGGGGTGCAGCAGGTCCTGCGACAGGTCGCCGTCAGTGGTAAAGAGCAAAAGGCCCGTGGTGTCGCGGTCCAGGCGGCCCACCGGGAAGAGCCCCGGAAAGCGGTCGCGCGGGACCAGGTCGGCAACGCAGGGGCGCTCCTGCGGATCGCTCATGGTGGTGAGGTAGCCGGTCGGCTTGTAGAGCATCAGGTACACGGCGCCCTGGTTGAGCTTGACGGGCATGCCGTCGACCTCGATGTGGTCGCGATCGACGTCGACCTTGGTGCCTAGTTCGGTCGCGACCTGGCCGTTGACGGTCACGCGGCCGGCAGTCATCAGGTCCTCCGAGCCGCGGCGGCTCGCCACGCCCGCGCGCGCCAAAAAGCGCTGCAGGCGCATCGTGTGTGGGTAGACGAGCTGGGCGTCGGACGTGGGCGGCACCGTGCCCGTGCCGGCCGCGCCGCGCGTCTCCCCTACTTCGTTAGTCCTCGTCATGCAAATCCTCCGAGGTCTCGCCGGTGGGCAGTAGCTCTGCGTCATCGGTGTCCTCAACATCGGTATCGAGCAGTTCGCGCTCTTCGTCCAGGTCCTCGGCCTGCTCCTCGAGCGTGGACTGAATGCTGCGGCCGCTCAGGCGCTCGCGGATAAACTGACGCGACTGCTCGTCGGGGGCAAACTGCTCCAGATCGGGCAGGTCGCGGGTGGAGCGCAGGCCGAACTTTTCCAAGAAGG
>CAJKLK010000033.1:0-14991 GCA_905200715.1 uncultured Collinsella sp.
TACGCTCGAGCTTGGTGTATTTCATGGACAGGGCCCCTTCGTATTCGCCCGATATACAGTTAGTTCATCGTACCCCAATTGTCCAGAGGCGCCGGTAAGGATTCGGCAAAGGGGCACGCACGAGCCCTACTCCTCGCAGTCGAACTCTTCGTCGGCGCCGAGCACGCGACCGCTGTAATTGACGTGGTTGGTCACGGCTTCCATATCGCCGGTCTCGATAAAGCGGGCGACGGTGAGCTCGTAATCGAGCAGTGCGCGGTCAAAGACCTCGGGGAAGCTCTCGGTCGAGACCTCATCGGTAAAGGGGTTCTTCCATGCCAAGTGGCCCAGGTTGCCGGTACGCTCGGGCAGCTCGGTCGTCACGCGGTGCGCAAGGCCGTCGAGCAGCGAATAATCGTGCACCAAGCCCTCGAGCAGGGCAATCGCGCGCGTCTTGGCCGAACCGGCGGGCTCGATAGTGCGGTAGAGCAGCTGCATGTCGGCTACGGCGCCGCCGTACTCTCCCACCGGGATATCGATGCCGTACACGCGTCCGGCAACATAGCTCATCAGCACACCGGCAACGCGATTGATGCGGTCGGTAGTGACGATCTCGCCCGCCGGCGGATAATCCTCGACCGTAGCCCCATCGCGCTTGAGCTGCAGCATCAGCACGTCCAGGTCGCTTTCGAGCACGGCATGAACTTGACTGCCCGAAGCCTCGAGCTCGGGATCGGACTCGACAATGCCAAACTGCTGCTCGTAGACAAAGGGGTGGGCATTGCGATCGAGCACATAGTGCGACAGCAGGCCCAGCGCAAAGGCGCGACCCAGATTGGCATCGCGCGGCTGCAGGTGCGACACGCCGTCGCGCAGGCACGAGAATTGGCGCGACATGCGCGAGCGGTGCATGACCTGAGCAAGCGACATGCAGTCGGAGATGCGCGGCGTGAGCATGTGGAAGAAAAACGGGTCGGGACCTTGGTTTCCCAGGATAAAGGCGATGCGCTCCTCGTCGGACGTGATAACGCCCTGCGGAAGACGGTCGATGCTTTCCTCGCCAAACAGATGATGCGTAATGAGCGCGGGCATAATAATCCTTTCGATTTCATTCGATGCAATCCATTATGCCCACCGCACAGTCATGCCAAACCTGTAACGGCAAACGATGGCACACCGACCCTTACGCTAGCCCCAAGTGCGATTTGACCTCGGCAGCGCGACGACGGGACACGGGCACCGTCGAGCTCACACGGTCGAGCCTGAGCTCCATCAGGCCCGTGGAGCCGATCTCGACATTGTGCACGTCTTCCAAATTGACCAGATAGCTGCGGTGGACGCGGATAAAGCCCTCGGAGGCCAAGCGGCGCTCGAGCGAGGAAATCGACTCATTGATCAGATACGTTCCATCGGCACAGACGGCGTTGCAAAAATCGGCGCGCGCCTCAAAGTAGCAGACATCCGCCACGGGAATGAACACCTTTTTGCCCCCGCGATCCACCGTCAGGCGCAAAGGCTGGCGCGGAGCATGGACGACACGGCGAGCGCCCAGGGCAGTCTCGATCTTGTCGAGCGCCTTTGACAGGCGGGCATCCTCGACCGGTTTGACGACGTAATCGACAGCATCGAGGTTATAGGCATCGGCCGCATACTCGGCAAATGCCGTCACAAACACCACGACCGGCGGCCTCTTTAGGTTTTGCAGGGTCTCGGCAAGCTCAATTCCCGAGCGACCGGGCATGGTAATGTCTAAAAACAGCACGTCGGGCTTGTTCGACAGAATCGACTCCACGGCTTCGGTGACATTGCCCGCCTCGGCAATCTGACCCACACGCGTATCCTTTTCCAACAGATAGCGTAGCTCAGCCCTAATTGGGGGCTCGTCATCAACCACCAGGATGTTCCAGCCTTCGGACATATGCGCTTTCCCTCTTTTTCTCTCAATCCAACCGCGTGCTACACCGTCAACGGCGCCGGCTCATGTGGCTCGCCGTTCAACTCAACGATGACCTGCGTTCCCACGCCCTCCTGGGACTTCACGCGCATACCAGAATCTTCTCCGTAAAAGAAATGGATGCGCTGAAGCACGTTGAAGAGCGCCAGGCCGCAACCTCGCTTAACGGAGCCGTCGGCGGTAATGCTCTCGGGTTCCTCTCGGCGATGCTGCTCAAACAGATGCGCGCAGACTTCTTCGCTCATCCCGATGCCGTCATCTTCGACGATGATCTCCAAGCCGTCATCGGTCTCAAAAGCCCTAACACGAATAGAAAGCGGCTCGATCTCGCGCTGCGCATGCTTGATGCAGTTTTCGAGCAGCGGCTGCAAGATAAACGGCGGTACCAGGCTGTCGCGCACCTCAAAGTCGATGTCGACCGAAACGCGCAGACGGCCGTCGCCATACCGGGCCTGCATAAGATTGATATAACGAGTGCCCTGTTCCACCTCGTGCTCGAGCGTGGTGAGCGTATCGGAGTCAGAAAGCGTCTGACGATAGTAGTTGGAAAAGTCAATCAGCAGCGATCGCGCCTTGTCGGGCTCGGTTCGAACGAGCGACACGATCGTGCTAATGGTATTGAATAGAAAATGCGGGTCGACCTGCGACTGCAGGGCGCGAAGCTCAACGCGGGCCGTGAGTTCGTCCTGGCGCTCGAGCTCAAAGCTGGCGAGCTGCGTGGAGATGAGATCGGCAAAGCCCGAGGCAAGGGCCGTCTGGCGCATATCGATGCTGCTTAGGCGGGGATAGTACAGTTCGAGCGTACCTACGCAATGCCCGCGCACGGTAAGCGGCGCAACGATGCCGGCGCGCAGACGGGGAAAATAGCCGCCCGTCTCATTGGAGGCGTCGCGCGAAAATACACTCTGTTCGCCGGACTCGATCACGTTGAGCGTGGTCTTGAGCACGACCGGGGTGCCGGCAGGGCACTTTGCCGAGTCCTCGCCCCAGCTTGCCAACACCTGTCTGCCATCGGTAAAGCAGATGGCCGAGGCGATGGTCTCGGACAGGATAATTTTAGAGGCGCCCAGGGCCGCTTCGGGCGTAAGGCCGCGCGACGTGTAGGCGAATATTTTTGATGCGATGGCAAGCGTACGGTCGGTTGCGCTCGACGTGAGGTCGTCGGGGACCACAAAGACATACGAGAAAAAGAAGCACAGCATGACCAGGCCGGCAATGACGACAACGCCCGGAACGGGATTGGGATTATCGGTTAAATCCCAGATAAGCAGCAGGATAAGCGCCGGAACGACAACACCGAGCAAGATGGCCTGGACCACATGCTGGGCCGTACGAAAGACCTTGGTAGAGTTGTAGCTCTTGCCCAGAATCAGCCTGTTTAAATCCACCGTCATCCCCTTTTATCTATCGCACCCATAGCAATAAAGAGGGCCGCAAGCGACCCTCTCCATTGCATTATGCAATCAAAAACTGTGTTTTACATCCAGCCATCGACAAACGGTATCTTAGGCGCTGTATTTGTTGGCCTCGCCAAAGGTGCCAGCCTCGACGATCCAGCCGTCCTTCATGATGACATCCATGTTGTCGGTGTTGAGCACGTGGATGTCGGCGGCGACATCACCATTGACGACCAGCAGGTCGGCGCACTTGCCGGCCTCGATGGAACCGGTCTCGTCCTCGATGTGGCACATCTTGGCACCGTTGAGGGTGGCGCAGGTGATGGTCTCGACCGGGGTGAAGCCAATCTTGTCGACGAACTCGTACATCTCCTCGATGGAGCAGGTACCGTACGGGGTGACGAAGGAGAAGGAGTCGGAGCCGATCGTCATGACGACGCCGCGCTTCTTGGCCTCGCGCAGGCAGTCGTAGTTGCGCTGCAGCTCCTTCTCGACCAGGGTGCCCTCGTACTTGTCGTGCAGCTCGGGGACGTAGACGGGCGGATAGGTGGCGTACCAGGTGGGCAGGAAGGCGATCGTCGGGGTGAAGAAGGTGCCCTGCTCGGCCATGAGGTCCATGGTGCGCTCATCGATATCGAAGCCGTGAATCAGCTGCTCGCAGCCAAAGCGAACGGAATCGTAGGCAGCGGCGTGGTTGTTGTAGCAGTGGCTCCACACGGGAATGCCGACCATCTTTGCCTCTTCGACCACGGCCTGGATCTCCTCGGAGCAATAGTGCTGGTCGCGACCGGAGTCCCAGCGCCAGATGCCGCCACCGGTAGCCCAGATCTTGATGGCATCGGGGTTCTCGCGCAGGCGACGACGGACGGCCTTGCGCAGATCCCAAGGGCCGTCGACCTGGTCGCCCCAGGGGTGAGATTCCTTGTTGAGCTCCTGGGTGCAGTGGTGAGAGTCACCGTGACCGGCAACGCGGCAGAAGCCGAGGCCGGTGGCCAGAACGCGCGGGCCCTTAAAGACGCCCTTGTCGATGCAGTCACGGATCTGGATACCAAAGCGGCCGATCTCGCAGACGGTGGTGAGGCCGTGGGTGAGGCAGTCGTAGGCCTGCTTGACGGCGACGGCCTGCTTCTCGAGGAGCGGCTGCATGACCCAATCGGTGTCATCGTCGGTCAGGTTGCCCGAGAAGTGCAGGTGGGTGTCGATCAGGCCGGGAAGGACGGTCTTGCCTGCGGCGTCAATTACCTCAACGCCCTCGGGAAGGTCCTGCATAGCGCCGGCGTACTCGATCTTGCCGTTGTCGTCGACGAGAACGAGGGAGTTCTCGACCGGCTCGGCACCGGTACCGTCGATGAGCTTGCCGCCAACGATTGCATACTTAGTGGACATGGTTCCTCCTTATGGATCCATATAGTGGGCGAGGCCGTGTTGGGTTAAGGCCTCACAAAGCTACCCAAGTGGTGCCGGGTTCGGTGCGCGGGAGAGAGGATTCCGCGCACCCAATCCGCCCCGGCTAGGCGTTACTTTTTGCGGGAATTGGTGAAAGCCATGAGGGCCAGGCCAATAGCCAACCAGCCGATCACGATGCTCCACTCCACCATGTTGAGGGAGGCGGGAGAGAACGGAATCACAAGCAGGCCGATGATGATGGCGCAGGCAGCGATAGCGAGGCTGATGCCAAACTTGCCGCCGGGCACCTCGTAGGGACGAGGCAGGTCGGGCTCGGTGAAGCGCATGCGCAGGCAAGCGAGGGCGACCATGCCGCAGGAGAAGATGAAGGCGAGAGCCGACACGTTGGTCAGAGGGATGAGCATGTTCTTGCCCAGGAACGGACCGATGACGGTGATGACGCCCAGAACGACGCAGGCGAGCTTGGGAGCGCCGGACTTGGGGTCGACCTCGGCGAACTTCTCGGGCAGCTGGCCCTTGCGGCCCATGGCGAGCATGATGCGGCTCGTGGCGCCGTAGAAGGAGTTCATCGGTCCCATGGGTCCAAGCGTGGCGATGACGAGCATGGCCAGGTACAGAAGCATGTTGATGCCCTTGAGGCAGGCAAGCGCGGGAACCGGGCTCTTAACAAACTCATGCCAGTCGAGGATGGTGCCGAACGAGTAGATGCAGACCATGTAGAAGCCGCCGGCGGCCAGCAGGGCCAGGGAGATGATCTTGCCGAACTTGTTCCAGTTGAGGCCCTCGGCCGCTTCCTCAGCCTGCTGAGGAATGGTGTCGAAACCGGCGTAGAAGAACGGGGTCAGAACCAGGACCGACACGATGCCGGCGAACAGGCTGGTGCTCTCGGTAGCGGCCTTGCCGCCGCCAGCACCGGTGACCTGGGAGAACACGGGCATGGCGTTGTCCGGCGAGCCGGTGAACAGCGAGACGCCCATGGCGAGCAGCATGCCGCAGAGCAGGGCCTTGGTCAGGAAGGCTTGGAGCTTGGCGGCCGAGCTGGCACCGCGGAAGTTGAGGAAGATGACGTAGACTGCAAAGCCGAGTGCGATTAGCGTCGGGAACAGGTAAACGTCGGCGCCCAGAATGGTATAGAGCTTTACGGCACGCAGCCACTCAAGACCGGGCAGGCTGCCGAACATCTCGGACACGAGGGTCGAGATGGCGATTGCCTCCCACGGGCACAGGATGCCGTTGCCCAGGGCCAGGAGCCAACCGGTGATGTAGCTCAGCGTACGACCAAAGCTACGATCGACATACTCGACGATGCCGCCCGAGATGGGGATAGCAGCCGTGAGCTCACCGAAAACAGCTCCGACGGGCACGAGGAAGATTGCACCCAAGAGGAATGCGATCATAGCGGGAACGGGACCGCCGCCCACGACCATCCAGTCGCCGACCTGCAGAACCCAACCGGTACCGATGATGGCACCGAAACCGATGGTGAAGAAGTTCCAGAGCGAAAGCGTTTTCTTCATGCCACCGTTACCTTCGACTGCAACTTCTGCGTTCTTGTCCGCCATTGTTCCCCTCCTTTCCTTATTGACGCCTCTTTGGCGTCACCCCTTGCGCGGTCTGTTTCGCCGCGCGCTTTTATTTCGTGGCTTTAAGATACGGCCTTGGCACAGCAGCGCCGCTTGTGGCTCGACCGAAGGCAGAACTGCAAAACGAGCGGCGCCGTTTTTGGGACGAACGGCACGGTTTGCCGCTCATTGTTGCCGCCCGCCCGACGGGCGTACGCTCATCGGACGCATATAGAGATGTTTTTGAGGCCGTGTGTTTTGCGCCTTTCGTACCGTTTACCGAGCTTTTGACGCGCAGACCCATTTGTTGCACATCTTTTTTGTAGGATAGACAGGTTATACATGAGACAAGGCGGTACGAATGGCATACGGATACAACGACGGTGATCAACGGCGACAAAGCGTTCGCCTTGCTGGCCGTACCACGCCGACGCCTAGAAGTGCCACGAGCAGCAATCCGCAACGCCCTCAAGAGCAACCCAGGCCTTCGTCTCGGCAGCAGACAAGCAGAACACGGCAGAGTGGCCGTCCGAGCACGGGCACAAGCGCACAGCAAGACAGCCGCTTGGGCGCGCGCACTCGACAGCGCCAGGCCGAGGTTCCGCAGCTGTGCCGCAACGGCGCACGTCAGCCCGGCATCCATATCAACCGTTTCTTTTCGCATCCCCAAGGCGGACGCGACGGCAAGCCTTACCGCTCGACATCGTACGTGAACGCCCCCGCCCTGCCGGCTCGTCGGCTTCGCCTCGCGCTGTGCTCTATCCTCACCTGTCTGGTCTTTGTGCTTATGAGCTCCTGTATGTCCCACGGCTCGGCCGGTCTCGAGCCCACCGCCGAGGACAAGCTGCTCAAGGCCCCCGTCGCGCCCGGTTATTCTTTCGCCTTTTCGACCCCGCGCTCGCAATGGCAAGCCGGCACGATGCCCCATATCTATCAGATCGACCCTGCGTGGTCGGAGCTGCCTTACGCCGGCGGCACCATCCGCCAAAATGCCTGCGGGCCTACGTGCCTCACCATGGTCTATATCTTTAAGACGGGACGCATCGATATGACCCCCGTCGATATGTGCGCGCTTTCCGAGGCGGGCAATTACGCCCCCACCGGTGCAACCGAATGGTCGTTTATGACGAGCGGCGCGTGGCAGTTGGGACTTAACGGAACGGAGCTCCATAACGATCGTGACTCGATGACTCAGGCACTGCGTTCGGGAGCGCCCGTCATCGCCGCCGTTCGGCCGGGCACCTTTACCAACGTGGGCCACTACATTGTGCTTTACGGTATTGACGACGCCGACCAGATTGAAGTCTTCGATCCCAACTCGGCCAGCCGCAGCGCCCGCCGCTGGGGCGTCGTAGAGGTCCTTAACGAAGTCGAAGCCATGTGGGCCTACTACTAGTCATTGGGGACAGACTTAAATGAGTGGTCGTTGGGGACAGCCTTTAAGGACTGTCCCAAGCTGCCGGCAGGAAAGGAACGTCCCCAAGTGCCGGGTTGCTCAATGACTAGGTGAATAGCAAAAGCCCCGCAGTCGGAGCGGACTGCGGGGCTCATGAAGAGAGGCTAGTTTGTGGGCGCTTTGTCTGGCGCCCACGAGAGAGGCAACAGAGTAGAGGCTACTCGTGGATGCGGGTACCGGAGAGGCCGGCCATGGTCTCGGCGGCCTTATCCAGAGCACCGATGATGCAGGTGCGGCCCTTGCGGGAACGGGCGAACTTGATGGCAGCGCGGACCTTGGGCTCCATGGAACCCTTGCCGAACTGGCCCTCGTCGGCCAGGCGCTCGGCCTCGTCGGCGGTGAGGTCCTCGAGCTCCTCCTGGTTGGGCTTGCCAAAGTTGATGGCGACATGCTCAACGGCGGTCAGCAGGAACAGAACGTCGGCGTCGCAGTCCTCAGCCAGCAGCTCGCCGCCCAGGTCCTTGTCGATGACGGCGGGAACGCCCTTGTAGCAGCCCTTGTTCTCGTAGTCGCGGACGACGGGGATGCCGCCGCCACCGCAGGCGATGACGATGAACTCGTTATCGAGCAGGTTGAGGATGGAGTCAGCCTCGACGATCTTCTTGGGATCGGGGGAAGCGACAACGCGACGCCAACCGCGGCCGGAATCCTCGACGAAGACCTTGGAAGGATCCTCGGCCATGAACTCCTTGGCCTGCTCCTCGGTGTAGAAGGGGCCGATCGGCTTGGTCGGGTTCTTGAACGCGGGATCGTCCGGGTCGCACTCGATCTGGGTGACGACGGTTGCGGCGTGCCAACGCTTATAGCGCTTGTGCATCTCGCGGCCAATGCCCTGCTGCAGGTGATAGCCAATGTAGCCCTGGGACATGGCGCCGCACTCGGGCAGCGGCATCTCGGGGGTGCCGATGGCGTCGTGGGCGGCGGCGAAGGCGTTCTGGATCATGCCGACCTGCGGGCCGTTGCCGTGGGTGATGATGATCTCGTTGCCCTGCTCGATGAGGCCGAGGAGGGCGTGGGCGGTGTTGCTCACGGCCTCGATCTGCTCGACGGGGTTGTTGCCGAGGGCGTTGCCGCCGAGGGCGACGACAATACGATCGGGCTTACCGTACGGTTTACTCATAGTGTTCGTTCACTTCCCAGCCACTAGCGAAGAGTCGCGTACATCATGGCCTTAATGGTATGCATGCGGTTCTCGGCCTCCTGGAACACGCGAGACTGCGCGCTCTCAAAGACCTCATCGGAAACCTCCATCTCGGTCACGCCGAACTTCTCGGCAATCTCGGCACCGATGGTGGTCTGCGTATCGTGGAAGCTCGGCAGGCAGTGCATAAAGATGGCGCCGGGGTTTGCCTTGGCCATAACCTCAGGCGTCACTCGATAGGGAGAAAGAAGCTCGATTCGACTCTTCCACAGCTCCTCAGACTGGCCCATACCGACCCAAACGTCCGTATAGATCACATCTGCATCCTTGACGCCCTCGTCGATATCCTCAGTGAGCTGAATCGTGCAACCATTCTGAGCAGCGATCTCCTGGCAGCGCTCAAGAAGCTCGGGGCCAAAGTGCGTGGCGCCTTCGACGTCGCCCTTGGGCCCGCAGGAACAGAAGTTAATGCCGAGCTTAGCGCAGATAACCATCAGGGAGTCGCTGACGTTGCCCTGCTCCTTGCCCATGTAGGTGAGCTTCATGCCGCGGGTATCGCCAAACTCCTCGCGCATGGTAAGAATATCGGCAAGGGCCTGGGTGGGATGGTACTCGTTGGTCAGACCGTTCCAGACGGGAACGCCAGCCTTGGCGGCAAGCTCCTCGACGATCGACTGGTCGGAGCCGCGATACTCAATACCGTCATACATGCGACCGAGCACGCGGGCGGTATCCTCGATGGACTCTTTCTTGCCCATCTGCGACGAGCCGGGGTCGAGGTAGGTCACGCCCATACCCAGGTCCATACCGCCGACCTCGAAGGCACAGCGCGTGCGCGTTGAGGTCTTCTCAAACAGCAGGACAATGTTCTTGCCCTCGAGAAAGCGGTGCGGATAACCGGCGCGCTTCATATCCTTGAAGTTCTTTGAGAGGTCGAGCATGTACTCGATTTCCTCGGACGTAAAGTCAAGCAGGGTAAGAACGCTTCGACCAGAAAGATTAAGAGCCATGATTTGAATCCTTTCGATTGTTGGAACACACAAGGAGGGATGGGCGGCGCAGACGCACACGCGCCGCCCAGATACGCTAACGCTGACTAGATTTCCTCACGCCAGAACGGCATGGTCATGCAGCGCGGGCCGCCGCGACCGCGAGAAAGCTCCTCGGAGGGGGCGACGAGCAGCTCGACGCCGGCCTTGTAAAGAGCATCGTTGGTGACAACGTTGCGCTCATACACGCAGACCTTGCCCGGTGCGACCGCAAGAGTGTTGGAACCATCGTTCCACTGCTCACGGGAAGCCTCGATCGGATCGCCACCACCGCACTCAATCATGGTGATGTGGTCCATACCCGTCGCAAGCTCGAGAATATGCTGCAGGGTGCCCTCGAGCTCCTCGATATGCACCTCCCCCTCCGAATCGCCCTTGGTCAGGCGGTAGGCACGAAGCGTCTGGTAGATGCCAGGATAGACCGTGAACTTATCGCGATCGACCTGCGTGCAGACGGTGTCGAGGTGCATGTAGGCGTAGCCGTGCGGGATCTTGATGGCATAGATGTTCTCGATCTCGGCCTCATCGGAACCCCAGAACATATTCTTGGCGAGCTCATCGATGGCCGCAGTCTGGGTGCGCTCGGAAATACCGATGGCGAGCGTCTTGGCGTTGATGTTGAGGATATCGCCGCCCTCGATATGCCACTCGCTGTTGTGGTCGTACCAGATGGGGCTACCGGCATAATCGGGATGGTTGCGGAGCACCGTTTCGTAGAAGATTACCTCGCGGTTGCGCTGATTCCAGTACATGCGGTTCATGGTAGCGCCCTTGCCCACGACAGCCAGAGGGTCACGGGAGAAATACGAGGCCGGCATGGGGAACAGCACCATATCGTCAGCCTTCAACTCCTCGCCGTCCATACTGGCAAGAGAACCGCCAACCTTGGGGATCTCGAGGTCGCGAACGTAGAGGCCGCCCATGGCAGCAAGGACAAACTCCTTGTTGTCCTTAATCGAATCAAGCTTCTCGACAACGGCCTGGCGAAGGGCCGCGTTGGAGATGCCGGACTCACCCATGAACTTCGTCATGAACTCTGCGCGAGTGCCCTCGACTTTGTCAAACGTCTCAGCGAGCAGCTCTTCCATATAGACGACCTCGGCGCCAGCGCCGCGAAGAAGGTCGGTAAACTGATCGTGCTCTTTCTGGGCATAGTCCAGATAGAACGCGTCGTGAATCCAAACGCGGTCGAAATCCTCCGCCTTCATGTTTACAAGATCCATACCGGGGCGATGGACGCACACCTTCTTGAGGGCGCCAATCTCGCTATGAACGTTCAGTCCTTTGTTCATCTCTATCCTTCTTTCTCACAACTTGTATGTGGGGTTTTGCATTTACGGCAGGGGGATAAGACCCGAAACCGCAGTGAATGCCATGCAGATAACGCTTACGACCAGGAAGAATTTCCAAGCGACCTTCCACCACTGGCCAAGCGGAATCTTACAGACGCCAAGACCGGCAACGAGCATCGCGCTTGTCGGCGAAATGAGAGACATGGCAGCACTGCCCATGGAAAGGCCGGTAACTGCAGCCTCGGGGTTTAAGCCCATCAGCTCAACAAGCGGGCCGAAAATGGGAATCGTAAGAGCAGCGATGCCCGAGGAGCTCGGAACGAGGATCGACAGAAGGTTATCCACGACGTAGAGAATGCTCGTAAAGATAACTGCCGGAACTCCAGAGAGAGCCGTGGCGAGCGTGTTGAGAATCGTATCGATGATGAGGCCGTCATTGGCGATTACGAGGATTCCGCGGGCGAGGCCAACAACGATGGCCGAGAACGCGAAGTCTGCAATTCCCTTAACGAACTCTCCCGCGATCTCCTTCTCGTTCATCCCGGAAACTACACCCGAAAGAAGGGCCATGGCCAAGAAAATCGCAGAGATTTCGTTCATGTACCAGCCCTGGGCCACCAGGCCCCAAATGATGGCGGCAAGTCCAAGCACGAAAATAACCATAACGGCTTTCTGCCTACCGGTGAACTCGCTATCGAGGAGATTCTCGTCCGCACCAAACTCTTTGTGCTTCTCGATATCATCGTGGAAAGCTGGGGATGCCTCGGGATTCTTCTTAACCTTGAGGGCATACATCACAACCCATGCGATGGCAACTGCAGTGAGCACGACAAGGGCGATAGTACGCAACCAAAGCTGGGGGTTGCCCTGGATACCGAGGATGCCCTGGGAAATCAGGACGTTGAACGGGTTTACGGTAGATGCGATGTATCCGATACGGGCACCCACAAACACCGTCATGAACGCTGTAATTGAGTCGAAGCCCATGGCCATCATGATCGGCATAAGAATCGCAAAGAACGGAAGCGTCTCCTCTGCCATACCAAAGGTGCTGCCGCCCAAGGCAAAAAGCGCCATTAGGATCGGAATGATGAGGACGTCCTTGCTCTTGAACTTCTTCACCACTCGGGCGACGCCGCTCGTGATGGCTCCGGTCGCCGTGATGACCTGGAAGGAACCTCCCACAATCATAATGAATGCAACGACCTCGACCGCTTGCTGGATGCCGATCGCAGGGGCCTCAAGTACTTCGAAGATGCCTTGGCGAAGATCGACCTCGTTGCCGTCCTCGTCCGTATAGACCTTATCGACAGGCTCATAGGTGCCCGAGACCGTTACCTCGCGACCGTTAACCTCCTGGCGCTCAAACGAACCCGAAGGCACGACCCAGGTCAGAACGGCAAATACGGCCATCAAGACGAGAATGATGGTGTACACGTGCGGGACTCGAAGAGTGCGCTTCTTTTCTGTCTCTGCCATCTCTCCTCCTTAATTCAGGGGTTTTTCGTTGCCGGCAAAGCCATTGTGTCATCGCGCAAAACACCCTTCCGTCTCTTCGCCCGCCAACGAAGCGCATCGACCCGTAAACGGACTTTAGATTGACGTAATTTGTCAATTTGCTTTCTAGATTGATGTTTATCATCAATTACTAAGCCGGTTCGTACCATTCACCTGTGACAGATATGATGTAAATTGAATCGAACTCGTAATGTGCCACTATGGAAGCAATCAATACTCATCGCCAAAGCGAGGTCTTATGTCCGCACTACATGTTCAAAACGAAATAGGAAAGCTAAAAAAGGCCCTCCTGCACTGCCCCGGCCCCGAAACGCGCAACTACCCCGACGGGCAGTTCAATCGGGTCTTTACGTTGCGTCCGTCTAGCAGCTCATTCGATCTTGATAAAGCCCTTAGGGAGCATCATGCTTACTCGGCGATGCTCGAGCACGAAGGGGTAGAGATTCTCTATCTTGAAAACCTTCTTACCGAAGCCCTTGATGCGACAGAGCAAGCGCGTCGCTCTTTTATCGATAGCTACATTTCAGAATGCGGCGCGCGGGGCATTGAGCTCGAGTCTGCCATTCGCGAGTATCTTGAGCATATCGAAGGTTCCCGCGACCTGGTCCAGGCAGCCGTCAACGGCGTTCGCTACTCCCAGGTCTTCGACACGAACAAGGAGGTGTTCAGCCTCTCAAAGCTGACGGGAGACGCATACTCACCCGACGACCTTCTCATAGCCCCCCTTAACACCATGTGGTTCACGCGCGATCCAGCAAGCGTCATCGGCGAAGGTGTCACGCTCAACCATATGTACTGGCCAGAGCGCAACCGTGAGGTTATCGCCTATAAAACGATTTTTAACTATCATCCGGATTTCCGCGAGACTCCTCAGTTCTTCAAGCATGAATCGACTTACCACATTGAAGGCGGCGATCTTCACAACCTCAACAGCGAAAATGTAGCCGTTGGCATCTCTCAACGAACCGAGCCAGCAGCTATAGACACCCTAGCGAATAACTTGCTCTGGGACGAGAACTCGACTATTGAGTCCGTATGGGCCATTGAGGTTCCCTACGATGATCTCTGCATTCATCTCGACACATACTTTGCTCGTGTTAACTATGAGACATTCCTCATTGACCGGGAGCTCCTGGACCAAGCGCGAGTCTACTGCATTACACGAGGCAGATCGGAAAGGACAACCCGGGCGCGTCATGTCGAAGGCGGACTAAAAGAAGCGCTGGGATTAGCCCTGGGTTTAAGTTCACCGCAATTTATCCCTTGCGGCGGCTCAAATCCCGGAGCGGCAGAGGTCGAAAGAACCAACAATGCCATAAGCACCCTTTGCCTGGAGCCCGGCAAGGTCTGCGTATACGAAGAGAACACCGAGACTAACAAGGCACTGGAGCAGGCCGGTATTGAACTTGTTCCCATCTCTATCTTTGAGCTGACAAACGGCTTTGGCGGCCCCAACTGCCTCTGCCTTCCCCTCGTCCGCGCTTCATAACATGGGAACGGGTCAAAACATAAAGGCGCTTCGCAAGCGCGACCAGCTCACGCAGGAGGAGTTCGCGGCACTCGTCGGCGTCTCCAAAGAAACGGTATGCCGTTGGGAAAAGGACCGCTATGCCATCCGCCGGTCGACACTGCTCAAGATCGTTTCGAAATTCAATCTGCAGTTTGACGACCTCGCATCGGAAACCGCAGGGCTTGCCGCAAAGCTCGACCACGAGGGGCGGAAGGGGGAATCCAAGGAAACTACTACTGACTCCCTTTGTGATGTATTTAAAATTCAGATGAATGGAGGCAGAACGGGACTCAAGCAGACCGGAACAACGGCGCTCCCCTCATCCGTATTCAAAAACCATCGCGGGTGCTTCTTTGTTCAAATGGACACATCTGCCATGTCCAAATGCTATCCGATAGGATCCCTTCTCCTAGTGGACCCCAACCTGAAACCCTGGAACGGATGCTCCGTCCTCGCCTTGGCCGATAATTCCAGAATGGTCATACGGCGATATAGCACCGGCACGAACACCGTGATGCTGTCATCCTACTCATATCGCACGTCGGAACCGGATATTGTGCTGGACAAACGCCGAATCAGGATTCTCGGAGTCATCGTCTGGTTTCAGGCATCCCATGACCTGAGCATCTAACCAAATTTGTTCTTGTTTACCCCCTGCACACATCTCAAACAGCAAAAGCCCCGCAGTCGGAGCGGACTGCGGGGCTCATGAAGAGAGGCTAGTTT
>CAJKLK010000034.1:0-14926 GCA_905200715.1 uncultured Collinsella sp.
ATCAGTCGCATGATCCGCGACTTTAGCTCCGACGACATCATGGTGGGCAACAAGAAGCCTAACCTGCGTCAGCTCGTTGAGAACCGCCTGGCTGCTCGGGGTGACGGTGCGACGGTGCGTGAGATTCGCTATCGCGAGATCAGCACGGCGGGTGCCGACTTGGATGAGCTGACCCTTGACGAGGAGGTGGCGTACGAGACGCCGGTGACGCGTGAACGCTTTTTGCAGTGGGTGACGCCCGAAGGCAAGATCGCCGGCTTTTTGCGCCTGTCGCTGCCCGACCATTCGTTTGTTGCCGCGCATGCGGACGAGTTGCCGACGACGCCGGACGAGGCGATGATTCGCGAGGTGCACGTGTATGGCATGGCGGCGCGCGTGGGGGATCAAGGCCAGGCAGCCCAGCACCATGGGTTGGGACGGTCGCTGGTGGAGCGTGCGTGCCATATTGCTCGGGACGCGGGCTATGCGCGCATCAACGTGATCAGCGCGATTGGTACGCGCGAGTACTATCGCCATTTGGGTTTTTACGATCATGGCCTTTATCTGCAAAAGGAGCTCTAAATGAACAAGCCGAGTGTTTCTGCTGGCGTCGTTGCCGGCGTTGCTCTGGGAGCCGCGGCGCTTGGTGCGGCCGCCATCGCTGTTCGTGCTGCCTGTCTGCAGGTTGCGCGAACCCGCAATGGGTTGGCGCGTGTGAAACGCGTGCACGATGAGGGCGGCGACGAAGTCCGCGTGCTCGTACAGGGCGGCGTCTACCAAAGCGCGAGCTATGTCGGCGATCGTTGGGCGGAGCCGGTCTTTGCGTACTATCGTGCATTTGACGATGTGTTTGAGGCCGAGGACGCAATGCGCGACGCTTATGGCTACGGCATCGACCGCATGCTTATGCTGGGCGGCGGCGGGTTTGCCTATCCCAAATTTGCGCTGATGTCGCACGAGAGCTTGCGCATGGACGTCATTGAGTACGATGCCGAGATTACGCGCCTGGCGCGCCGTTGGTTCTACCTGGACGAGCTGGAGCGCACGGTGGGCGATCGCCTGCGGGTGATTACCGCTGAGGCTCGCTCGTATCTGGGCGTGACGAGCGTGGGCCATCGTCGCTACGACGTGGTCGTGAGCGATTGCTTTGGCGGTGCCGAGCCCGTACGCGAGCTGGCGACCGTTGAGGCGCTGCGTCTAGTGCGGGGTAGCTTGAACTCGGGCGGCATCTACGTGGCTAATATCGTGAGCTCGAACGAGGGGAACGATGTGACGTTCCTGCGCGACTGCGCTGCCACGGCACTCGAGGTGTTCGCCCACGCCTGGGTGGTCCCGTGTGGCGATGCGGAGTTCGGCGGCGAGGAGAACTACCTGCTCATCGCCAGCGACGGCGACTATGCCTTTGCCGAAGCCGTGCCTTTTGACGTCGACTTCCTCGGCACTGCCCTTCACGACAAGTAAGTCTCCCCGTCCCAAAAAAGACTGGTTTTATGTGTGGTCGCGCCAGCTGCGGACGCGCTGCTTCATGCCCTCTATGTCGAGCACGCCTTCGGCAAAGCCCTTGCGCACGAGCTCTTCGGGAACAAACTCGTCGTAGCGGTCAAAGTAAGGAACCTCGCCAGAATAGACGAGCTCGATGGGATCAAAGTCCTTCTCGGCCTCGGCGTCGAGCACCTCAAAGAACGTCTCCTCGTCGGCCTTCATCTTAAACTGCATAAAGTACGGGCGTGAAGGGTCGAGCCCGCGAAGGCCAAGCTCCGCGGCGCATTTAATCTTGAGCATACGTTCGAGCGCCAGAAAGGCGTAGCTGCCTAGCCAGGGGAAGAGTACCCAGGTGTCGCCGCCAAGGTTGATAAGCGGTTTAGTTCCTGCGCCCGAAATCTCGGTAGTATGACGAGCCTGCGCTAAGCGGGCCCGTGCGTTGCCCATGAGGTACGGATATGCCGCGTGCTCGTTGAGCGCCTTGCGCATGCGCTCGAGTACGTGTGTATTGATATCACCGGGGCAGTCGCCAAAGTAGGCCGGCACACGGCCCTTGACCTGCGTGGCAAAGACGGTATGACGCTTCCAGTCCACTTCCTCGACAATCCAGCAGTGTCCGGCGATAGCGATGCGCTCACCGGGCGGTGGGGGATTGACGATCGTGCCCAACTCGGCCGATTCGCTGCGAACGGTAAACTCCTCGTTTTCCTGGAACACGGCGTAGAACTTAAAGTTGTTGATGATGCGCTCGCCCGCGAGGCCCACGATGAGCCCGCCGCCCTCGGTGACCTGGATGTGGTCGATCTTGATGAGGTGGCGCAGCAGTACGCGATAGTCATCGGCCGAGACGCGGTGGAAATAGCTGAGCGTGAGCACACGCTGAGCAAGCTCGGCCGGCGTGAGCTCGCCGGTGCTGGCGAGGGTCGACATGGTCTGGTGATAGAGCAAACTGTAGGGGAGTCGATCGAGCTCGGGCGGCTCGACCCATTTTTCTTCGCGATAGAGTTGCACGAGCGCGATGCCCTGCAGGAGCTTCCAGGGTATCGTTTCGGGCATCATCGTGCGCGGCTCGGGCTCCTCCTCGCGCATGACAAACCACATCTCGGGCGGAAGATCGCGGCGGCCTGTGCGCCCCATGCGCTGCAAAAAGGAGCTGACGGTAAACGGTGCATCGATTTGGAACGCGCGCTCCAGGCGACCGATATCAATGCCGAGTTCCAGCGTGGAGGTGGTGACGGTTGTCTGTGCCTGTTCCTCGTCGCGCATGAGCTCCTCGGCGGTCTCGCGTAGCGATGCCGAGAGGTTGCCATGATGGATGAGGAAGCGGTCTGGCTCGTGCCGGTTTTCACAGTAGCTGCGCAACATGGAGCACACGGCCTCTGCCTCCTCGCGCGAGTTGGCAAAGACCAGGCACTTGCGGCCGCGGGTATGTTCAAAGATGTAGCCCATGCCGGGGTCGGCGTTGTCGGGTGCGGTGTCGGTGGGGTTGAGCAGCGCCTGTTCGGTTGCCTGAGGGATGTCGACTTCGCCCTCGGGGGCCGAGGAAGTGCGACGGTCCTTGTGGGCAGCCTTGCCCCGTGCCTGCTCGCGACGTTGGCGCCGTTCCTCCTGTGTGAGTTGCCCGCTATGACGCATGTCTTGGGTGCTGACGGGCAGTGCCGCGGGTGGTGCCGCCTCAATGCGCTCGCAAGCGAGCACCTCAGCTTCCTGCGGACCTGTGCTCGTGAATCCTCGCTGCTGCGCCTGGGGACCCGAGTTGTAGAAGTGCTCCATGGAGATACGCCACACGCGGCGCGGCTCCTCAAAGCGGGGGATGACGCAGTCGCGTCCCGTCCCCTGCGACAGGAAGGCGCCCGTGCGTTCCGGGTCCCCGATGGTGGCCGAAAGGCCGATGCGCCTGGGCTGCACGCCCGCCATGCGCGATAGACGCTCGATAAGGCAGAGCGTCTGCCCGCCGCGGTCACCGCGCATGAGCGAGTGGACCTCGTCGATGACCACATAGCGCAGGTCGCAGAACATACGCGGAATTGCCATGTGCTTGTGGATCAGGAGCGCCTCGAGTGATTCGGGCGTAATCTGTAGGATGCCGCTCGGCTTTTTGATGAGCTTTGCTTTGTGCGACTGCGAGACATCGCCGTGCCAGTGCCAGACGGGGATGTCGGCCTCTTCGCACAGATCGTTGAGGCGAACGAACTGGTCGTTGATGAGTGCTTTGAGGGGGCCAATATAGAGGGCGCCAACGCTTGCGGGCGGGTTCTCCCAAAACTCGGTCAGGATGGGAAAGAAGGCCGCCTCAGTTTTGCCAGATGCCGTGGATGCCGTCAGGAGCACATTGTCTTGCGTGTTGAAGATGGCATCTGCCGCCGCAACCTGGATGGAGCGCAGACTCTCCCAATCGTGGGAGTAAATGAAATCCTGGATAAACGGGGCATACCGGTCAAAAGCGTTCATGGGACCTCCTCTCATCAACGGGTCGATCAACGCAACGGGCAACGGCTCGATATCTTGCAACATCGGCGTTTGCCCAGATAAAACCTACCAAAATAAACCTGTCCCTTTTTGGCAGGTTAGATGGTGAATTCGGCGAAGTTGCGGTCGTCGTCTGCGGTGCCAGTGTCGTCTGTTGCGGCTGCCGGCGCCAGCGCGTCGCCGCCGACGCTTTGCAGCAGCTCGGCCACGTTGGCATCGGGGTTCTGACACAGGATATCGAGCAGCTCGATAAAGTCGCGGATGACCTCACGCGGCGTCAAATGCGTATCGGCTCCCACGCGGCCGAACTCAATTTTGAGAAAGTCCACCAAGTCGTTCTCGGTAAGCGTGGGCGTCCAGCCAAAGTAGCCGGCATGGATCTGCATGAGCTTTTCGATGAGCACCAGCAGCTCCTCGTAGGTGAGCGGTTGCAGGCGGATGATGGGCGCGAGCATGTCTTTGAGATCATCGCGCGCAAAGCGGCCCTGGGCGAGACGGCTCCGAAGGGCCTCGTAGGAAAAGACGCCGCGGCGGCGGTCCTCGATAGAGGTCGGCGTGCCGCCCATGATCACGCCCAGGTACTGCGCTTTGCCCTGGAGCGTGTCGTTGTACATGGTCAGGATCTTCTCGTAGTTATATTGGCGCGTGATCGCGTTGGGAATCTTGTACAGATTCACGAGCTCGTCGATGAGCACCAGCATGCCCTTGTAGCCGCTGCAGACCAAAAAGCGTGCGATGAGCTTGACGTAGTCGTACCAGTCATCGTCGCTGATGATGGTCGAGGAGCCCAACTCGGCGCGCGCCTCGCTCTTGGTACGGTATTCGCCGCGAATCCATTTGGTCACGCGACTCATAGCTTCTTCATCGCCTTCGGATACGGCTGCGCGGTAGCGGCGGAGCATGCGGGTGAAGTCGAAGCCGTGGACCATCTCCTCGAGCGGGGCCAGTTGGGCGTTGACGACCGACTCGTCGACGTCGGCACACGAGGCAACCCAGCGATCCAGAATAAGGTTGAGCGCACCGCCCTCGGGGCGCGTCTTGGTCGATATATTGCGGATGAGCTCACGGTAGGTGGCAAGGCCCTGGCCCTGGCCGCCCTGCAGGCGGCGCTCAGGGGAAAGGTCGGCATCGGCGACCACAAAGCCCTCGCCCATGGCATGCGTTCGGATGGTCTGGAGCAAAAAGCTCTTGCCGGCGCCGTAGCGACCGACTAGGAAACGGAAGCTTGCGCCGCCATCGGCGATGAGGCTCAGGTCGGTGAGCAGAGCACGGATCTCGACCTCTCGCCCCACGGTGATATAGGGAAGGCCAATGCGCGGGACAACACCGCCCTTGAGCGAGTTGAGAATGACGGCGGCGACGCGCTTGGGCACGCGGGGTGCTGCGGATGCGGTATCACTCATGGTCTAGGTATCCTCTCACGTCTGCTTCGTAGTCCTCGATAATTTGCGGTCCTGCTGAGCCAAATTCAATAACGGTGTCGCCCACCAGGTCAAAGAGCGCTTCGTTGATGCTATCGACGAGCATGTCCTCACTCTTGCCCGACTGTGCCACCGCCGATGCCGTCTGCGCTGCGTTTTGCTCGAGGAGCGCTCGAAGATAGGCGTCTGCGGCGGAATCGAGTACGGACGCGGTGTCGGCGGGCGTGGGCGCTGGTGCGAGGAGCGGGGCTACGACGCCAAACTGCTCGGTGGAGATGGTCGGCTCGCCAGCCTCGTCCCGCTGCATGGTCGTCGCGACTGGTTCGGCGATCGTGTCGGCCACGGGCTTGGCTTCCCGTCGTTCGGCAACTGCCGTCTCGGCATCCGCAAGCGTGCCGTCCTCGCGCTCCTCGTCGATCAAAAGCGCCTCGCGCGTTTGCGCGGCGGCGCTCCGAATGTGCCCCAGCTGGCTCAGGTCGATATCGATCTTGACGGGCTGATGAGCGGCATCCCATGAAAGCCATGCTGTGATCTCGTCATCGATAATCTTAGCCAGATATTTGGGGACCTTCTCTTCCTTAAGGGGATGGCCGGGATCCAGTGCCAAGCGCAGGCGCTGATCACAAGCGCGCATCATCTCACCGAGCTTGCTACTTTTTTGTCTGCTGCCGTGGATACGCATGCATTCCCAAAAGCCATTTTGGCAGCGGTAGATGTGAATGGGGTCCAGGCGATATTCGCAGTCCTCGTGGCGCTCGGGCGCAAAGAACACGGCCGAGGCAAACATGGTGTAGGGCATGGCCGTCTCCTCCCCAAACAAGCTCGCTACGATGCCGGTCTTTCGGTGCGTGTCATAGTAGCGCGCCATACGGACATACACGGCGCATGCCACGTGGCGCAGGTCACGATGGTGGGAACGGTCGAGCCGTGAGTTATTCAGGTTGTACGTCGAGAGTGCGTCGATGGCAGCCATGAGCCGCTCCTCATGCGCCTCATCGGGCGGAAGGGGAAGCGTGGGCTCGGAGGTCTTGCGACGTTTGGGGGGCAGGTCCGACGGCGCCGGCGCGGGTACAAGGTCTCGTGCTGCGCGGCGCAGCTCGATGAGGGCGTTGTCGAATGCGACGGTTTTAGAGTCGCGAAGCAGCTTGGGGTCGAGCTCATGGAACACGGCGTAGTCCTGCAGCCACACGCGTGCGAACCGGTCGATGCCAGGTTCAAAGGCGCGATAGGCATCCCAAAATGCCTTAATCTTGCTAAAGCCATCGAGCGGATTATCTACGCCAATGCCGCAAATCAGCTCATAGAGATACAGAAAGGCAAAGGACGTAGACGTTTCCTCGACGGTTCCGCGGCGCACTTGGGCACGCCAGGTAAAGTAGCCGCGCAACTGTCGATCGCTCATGGCATTGTAGGTGGGAAAGTACGACTTAAAGGTGCCGTTGTAGGGGCAATCGTCCTCGAAGTCGGCCATCAGCAGGCCTTGGCGGTAAAAGAGCTCCGCCTCCGATAGCCAACGTCCCGCGCCGCCTTTGGGATCCTCTTGCCAGCGTGATATCTCGCGCATCTTGCGGTACTGGTCGGGGAGGAAGTTCTGCATCTGACGACCGGTCTTGAGAATCGGCTCGTCAGCATAGATTTCGTTTGAGAAGCGGGCGGACTGATGGGTCCGGGCCTCGGCCATAATGCGCTCGATGAGCATCTTGACGTCCTGGTCGGCCACCGCCCTCTCCTCTCCCTATATGGTGTCGGTGACCTCATATCATAGCACAGCATCAAACAGGTGTTCGAGATACCGCTATGCAGATAGTTTAGAACAGGAGGGCGTAGATGACCGCCACGACGACGGAGGGGAGCATGTTGGCCGTGCGGAAGGTCTGAGGCCGAATAAGGTTAACGCCAACACAGAAGATGAGCATGGAACCCACAAGCGAAAGGCTGTCGAGGGCTGCGGTGGTCATGATGGGGGAGAGTGCGCCGGCAAAAAGCGTAATCGTGCCCTGGAATACGGCAACGGGCAGGGCCGAGAAGATGCAGCCGCGGCCAAGCGAGGCCGTCATGGTGCAGACGATGATGCAGTCCAGCGCGCCCTTCAGGGCAAGCGTGGACCAGTCGCCGAGCAGACCGTCCTGAATCGATCCTACGATGGCCATGGCGCCGATACACACGGTGAGCGATGCCGAGACAAAGGCGTTGGTGAACTCGTTGTCGCCTTCGCTGCCGGTTTTGCGCTTGAGCCATTCGCCGAGGTTCTCGATGGCGGCCTCCAGGTTGATGGCCTCGCCGATGAGCGAACCGAGGGCAAATGAGACGATAAGCATGGTGGTGCCGGTGGTCGCCAACGCTTCTCCATCGATAACGAGCATCTTTTGCATGGTGCCGCCCAGGCCGATAAACAGGACGCACAGCCCTGACGCCTTCATGAGCGTGTCCTGGATGCGGGGCGTAATGAAGCGCCCACCCATGAGGCCAAGCAGACCGCCCGCGATCAAAAGCGCGACGTTGATGATCGTTCCTAAACCCGGCATGAACCCTCCTGTAATTGATGCCATGTCGGCAATCGTAGCAGAACGGGGAAGGGAGCGCTCAGTGTCCGAGCCAAGTGGCGGTTAGCGGTCTAGGACAGGACGGGGCTAAAGTCGAAGCGCAGCGTCATGAGGTGCTGTGGGGATTCGATGGCTGCGGCAATGATGTCGGCATCTCGTGCACGATCGAACCCTTCAAGTTCCATTTGATAGGGGAAGTCTTCTTGGATACCGATGCGACGCGGAACCAAAAGCTTGGTTCCGTCGAATTCTTCGGTTCGCGTTCCGTCTGCTGCAACGGAATAAAGGTGTAACTTGGCGGTCGTTGTGGCGTCAAGTGCCGAGATAGCTTGGATATCGTTCGAGGCGCTCCTTGCTCCCACTGCTGTAAGTGCCGTAGGCGCGACGACTTCACCCGAAGGCAAAAAGACGAGCTCGACGGTATTGGGGAATGCGATGAGGATATTTTTGCGGCGGGGCGCATTGGCAGCGACCGGCTCAATGCTTGCGGCATCGACGGTTTCCGTGTGGTCGAGCGCGACCATCATGCAACAGTTGCCTTCGTCGACATCTGGGGGAGCGGCAAAGTCCAGGCCGTCTTTCGGTTGGGGATCGCCTAGTTCGGTGGCGGTGCCGTCTGGCTTCTCGAGAGGAGCCGTAGCGTTGTCTTCTGATGATGCATCGTCTGCATCATCAACATGTGTCGCTGCGTCTGCGACCTCGTCTTTGGGGGATTTGTCATTATCGCTCGATATGGGAGCAGCAATCCCGACGGACCCCACTCCGTGCCATGTCATTTGGAGCAGCGCCGGATCGGCGAGAATGCGCTGCACGCCCGGCTCCTGGGTCTCGATATTGATGGGGGCGGGTTCTGATCCTCGCGTGAGGTTAAGTGAGCCCTTCTGTCTATTGCTTTGAGCCTCTTGGTCGTCCGTGTCGCCAGCGTAGAACAGCAAAGGCGCATCTCCCGCTGCGATGGCTTCGGTGTCCGCCTTGGTCAGTCGCAGCGATGCCGTAAAGGAGATGATGGGCTGCGCGCCATCGACATTCGAGGGAACGCAGCCCAGGCATACACCTCCTCCTTCTTCATAGGCCGCGCTGTCGAAGACGACCTTCGCCCCGTTCGCCGAGTCATCGACCGAGGCAATATCGATGCGCAGCTCTAAGTCGCATGGGTCGTCATCGGCGTCGACTGCAGCCGATTTCCACGTGCAGATGGCACAACCTGTCTGGGGGCCGTTCTCCTTGTCCGGTCGCTTGGTATCCACGACTATCGAGTCGACCGTATTGCGGTGAAGGCATCCCGAGGTTCGGACCGTGGCATGTGCGAGCGAAAAACGTTGGCAGGCGACGATACCCGACGAATTCACCACGGGGGTCAGAGCTTGCGGTAAGGAGTTTGCCGTGGCAGGCGTCGCCCAAGCGGCGAGAGGCGTGCCGCTCGCCAGTGCGCTGCAGAGCGCGGCGACGGGCAAAAGGTTTTTGGGTGCCATGGTTCTCCTATCTATTCCGCGTACTCCGGTCGCGCTTGGCTATTGGTTGCGTTTGATGTGCAGGCCAAGGCACGTCAGTCCTGCTCCCGCCGTGGCGACGCCCACCGCAATGAGTTGCCGGGTGTCGCTCGTCTGAGCGAGCGGCTCGTTATGGCTGCCGCGATCAAGGCCCGAAAGGTCGACGGTCACTTCTGTGGCCGCCTGCGCTTGCTCTTGTTGAGCAAAGGCCATGGCGGGTGCGGATGCCAAGATGCCGACGATGGCGGCCAGTGCGATCGCCTTAGGACGTGGCGTGCGCACCGGGCTCGACCGTCCAGGTGATGCTTGCCACTTGATCTCCCGTACCGGTGGCGTGGTAGATGTCACGCGTAACGCGCGCGACGTGTCCACTCACACTGAGCTTGATCTTGTCCGTTCCATCGGCAATGCCCTGGTACTTCATGTCGAAGTTTGCGTCCTTGGAAAGATCGAGGCCCGTAGTCTGAGTCGCCGAGCTGGCATCCTTTTCTGCCTTATCGGGGCCAACCTTAAAATCGATGGAGTTCTGGGCCGAGCCCGTCTTTGCGTCTGCAACGATTGTCCAGTCGTTCTTGGCCGTGACCTTCATGTTAGTGACGTGGATGCCATATGCCGAGAGGTTGTCGATGGTAATCGTCTTGTCGGAGGGTCCTACAAGCGTTCCGTCGGCTTTGGCGGCAAAGGGGATGACCGTTGGCGCCTTAAACGAAACATTGCTAATGTCGGCCTTTACCGTCACATCGGTGGTTCCAACGCGCACCTCTGCCATGGCCGCCGTTGGCGCGGCGCCCATCGCAAGTGCGAGCGTAAGCCCTGCGCCCACGGCGAGTGCCCTGGCTCCGCTCAGGTTCATGGGTGTGTTCATAATCGATCCTTTCTGCTCGTCACGGACTGCTTCCGTGATGGTTGGACGAATGGGGACAGGGTGCTGCCCCTGCGAGCGCGTCGGCCGCTAGCCTTCTGCCTGGGCCACCCGCACTTTGACGCGCGTCGGATTGCCGTGGGTGTCGTAGGTCTTGGCATCGAGTGCCTGAATCTCGATATATGCCTCGCCTTCTTGGATATCGCCGGCAGGGCAGGTCTCAACCGTCTTGCCGGCTTCGACCACACCGGACTCATAGATGGTCTCGTCGTTTTGAATCACGCGGAAGCGCTGGGGAAACTTGTTGTCTTGGACGTTTTGCACGTTGACGCGCAGCTTGCCGCCTTCCTGCAACTGTGCGACCGGCGCGACCGAGATCGTCATCATGTTGTCGCGGACAATGGCGTCGAGCTCATCCTGGATTTCTTGGCGCGATTTACCTCCTGCCGTCGTGACTGAGGCGCCCGCTTCGGGCACGGGCTGCGACTGCCAGGCGTATAGCCCTACGGCGATGAGGGCGCAGACGATAGCCAGGCAGACAACGACGAGTTTCTTGCGGCGCCCCAGTCCTGCAAGGCGGGGCGGCTTCTTCGCGCTCATGCGGCGTCCTTGGTGGTGTAGACGCGTGCGAACGTGGACGGGTCCGCTCCAAAGAGCATGTGAAGCATCAGGCGGCGCGAATAGATGAGCTCGTCGAAGTCGTGAGGGAGCTCGATGTTGTGGATGCGCGCGATGTGGTGGGCGAGCGCCGAGAACGACTCGGGGTCGCAGATAACATCGGTGGTGACGTGGTAGACCGTCGTATCGGGGAACGCCTCTTCGTCGAAAGGCAGGAGATAGGGATCGTCGTCGACCTCGATGGCGACGCCGTACTGGGGCCAGTAATATGCCATGGGAACCTCCCTGCTTCTGGGGCCAAAACTTCCATTGGTTTTGGCTGTCGATGCCGACCGTATCAGTCACTACTTGACCAATTTCTGACCAAATGCTTGACGGATTGACATCTCCGCAGGTAAAAGATGGTAAAAATTACTTCAACTTTTTTCGAGCAACAATTGCGTGGTCGCTGGCGGTAAAGCGATATGTGTCAAAAGCATCGTCTGCCGAGGAAACCTTGCCGCTCGCCGAATTGCGCGAACGTAAAAATCGCCAATTATGGAGACGGTCTCGAACACGTCGACAAAACGATGCGGTAACATCTCCCTGCAAACACTGTAGTTAGCTAAAGGGGGAGTTCGCGTGTCTGCAACTATCAAACCCTTCACCGACGAGTTCGAAGAGTATGGTCGCGATGAGTCTCGCACATCGGGCGAGGCCTCGAGCATCTCGTTTCCGACAACGGAGGACGAGGTCCGCGCCATTTTGAAAAAGCTCCATGCCGAGCGTGTCCCGGTGACGGTTCAGGGCGCCCGGACCGGTCTTGCCGCCGGCGCCGTGCCTCATGGCGGTCACGTTCTCAATACTTCCCGCATGAATCGCTACCTAGGCATTCGCCGCGATGAACAGGGCCGCTTTCTTTTGCGTGTGGCGCCCGGCGTCGTGCTGTCTGAGCTGCGCAAGCAACTGGGCAAGAAAGTGCTGCCGACTGCCGGCTGGGACCAGGCATCGCTTGAGGCCTACGAGGAGATCCAGGAAGCCCCCGAGCAATTCTTTCCCACCGACCCCACCGAGGCATCTGCCTGCCTGGGCGGTATGGCGGCATGCAACGCTTCCGGCGCCCGTAGCTACGCTTACGGCCCCATGCGCCCTCACGTCACGGGCCTTCATGTCGTGCTGACCGATGGCGACCTGCTCGAGCTTCACCGTGGCGAGGTTTTTGCGCAGGGTCGTCGCCTTTCGCTCGTCACGGCGCAGGGCCGCACGCTCGAGCTCGACCTTCCCGGCTACACCATGCCCAAGACCAAAAATGCTTCGGGCTATTTCGTTGCTGACGATATGGATGCCATCGATCTGTTTATCGGTGCGTGTGGCACGCTCGGCGTCATCACCGAGCTCGAGATTGCCCTGCAGGCGGCGCCTGCGGTCGTTTGGGGCGTGAGCTGCTTTTTTGACAGCGAAGACAAGGCCGTGTCCTTCACCGATTCTGTGCGTCCCGTCCTGTCCCACGCGGCTGCCATCGAATATTTCGATGCGGGCGCCCTGGATATCCTGCGTCGTCAGCGTGAGCAGTCGACCGCGTTCGCCTCGCTGCCGGCGCTCGACAAAGACGCCAAGGTCTGTGTCTACGTGGAGCTCGACTGCGACGACGAAGCCCAGGCGACTGAGGAGCTGTATCACTTGGGGTGGGTACTGGAGCTTGCGGGCGGCAGCGACGATGCGACATGGGTCGCGCGCACCGAGGTCGATCGCGAGTGTCAGCGATTCTTCCGCCATGCGGTGCCCGAGAGCGTCAACATGCTCATCGACGAGCGTCGCCGCACGGATCCCACTATCACCAAACTGGGTTCGGACATGTCGGTGCCCAACGCACGCTTGGCCGATGTCATCGCCCTTTATCGCCGCACGTTGGCCGAAAGTGGGCTTGAATCTGCCGCCTGGGGGCACATCGGTAACAACCATCTGCATGTGAACATTCTGCCGCGCGATGCGCAGGATTACCGCCGCGGCGGAGAGCTCTTTGCCCAGTGGGCTTCCGAGGTCACGCCCATGGGCGGCGCCGTCTCCGCCGAACACGGCGTCGGCAAGATCAAGGCGGGCTTCTTGGAGACGATGTACGGTCACGAGGCCATGGTCGAGTCGGCGCGGCTCAAGCTCCAGCTCGATCCTGCCGGGCAGCTGGGCCGTGGCAACCTGTTTTCGGAGAAGCTCTTGGATGAGCTCGTCCAGAAAGGGGGCGCGTGAAGATGAGCGATTTCCATATGGTGGTGTGCGTCAAGGCGGTGCCGGGCAGCACCGAGGTCAAGATGGACTCCAAGACCAATACCATCGTGCGCGATGGCAAGCAGGCGGTCATTAATCCCTTTGACGCGAGCGCTTTGGAATGCGCGCTGGCGCTGAAGGACGACTTTATCGGCTTTGGCATGGACGTGCGCGTAACGGTGGTGTCGATGGGCATCCCCGCGACTGAATCGCTATTGCGCGACTGCATCGCCCGAGGCGCCGATGACGCACTGCTGCTAACCGATCGCGCCTTTGCAGGTGCCGATACCCTGGCAACCACCTATGCCCTCAAGTGCGGCATCGAGGCGCTCGACGAGGACTTCGACCTGCTCATCTGCGGCAAGATGGCGGTGGACGGCGATACGGCCCAGATTGGTCCCGAGCTTGCCGGTGCCTTTGAGATTCCCTGCGTGACCGACGTGAGCTGCGTGCAGAGCGCGGGCTTTACGACCTGTGGTTCACTGGCGCTTGTTCACGGCTGCGATGCCGGCGAGGAGATGGTGTATCTGGAGATGCCGTGCGCGATGACGGCTGCCAAGGAGATTGGCCAACTGCGTATGCCGAGCATTGCCGGTATTCGTGCGGCCGAGGAGGCGGACGTGCGCGTGGTCAACGCTGCCGACGTGAACGCCGACCCTGCGCGCTGCGGCCTTGCCGGCTCGCCGACGCAGGTCGTGCGATCGTTCGTGCCCGACCGCGACCAAACATGCGAGGTCGTTGACGGAACGGCGTCTGAGCAGGCGGCAAAACTTGCCAAGATTATCGAGGGGATGGCATAGATGAGCGGACTGATTATCGATAGCGAAGCCTGTATCGGCTGCGGTCGCTGCGTTCGCGCCTGTGCCTCGGGCGGCATCGTAGTGGAGGGCGAGCGGCCCAACCGTTGCGCCCGCGTAACCGACGGCTGCATCCTATGCGGCGGGTGCGTCGATGCCTGCCCCGTTAACGCTATCTCGATCGAGCGTGACGAGGCCGCTGGTGCGGTGGACCTTGATGCATATCGAGACATTTGGGTATTCGTGCAGACCGACGAGCATGATGTCGTGGTCCCGGTGGCCTACGAGCTCATGGGCAAGGGTCGCGAGCTTGCCGATGCTCGTGGCTGCCGTCTGGTCGCACTGGTCGGTATGGGCCCCGAGGGTTCTCTCGGTGACCTGGAGCATTTGGTTTGCGCCGGTGCAGACGAGGTCCTGGTCTGTCGCGACGAGCGTCTGCGCCAGAACGATGCGGAGGTCTACGCCCGGCTGATCTGTGATTTGGTGGCAGAGCGCAAGCCCGAGGCTATTTTGTACGGTGCGACCGCCTTTGGCCGCGAACTGGCGCCTGGCGTTGCCGTGCGCCTGCAGACGGGACTCACGGCCGACTGCACCGTGCTTTCGATGGATGCGGAGACGGGCTTGCTGCAGCAGACGCGCCCGGCGTTTGGCGGCAACCTGATGGCCACCATCATTTGCCCCGACCACCGTCCTCAGGTGGCAACGGTGCGCCCCGGCATCTTTAAGGCGCCCGACTTTGACTATAGCCGCTCCGGAACGATTACCCAGGTATTCCTTGCAGAAGACGCCAAGGCTCGTGTCGAGATTTCGATTCCCGCCGAGGAATGGGGCCAGCAGGCTTCGATTGCCGATGCAGAGCGTCTAGTTGTTGTGGGTCGCGGCATTGGTTCCAAGAAAAACCTGCCGCTGATGCGAAGGCTCGCCGAGGCCCTGGGAGCCGAGCTTGGCTGCACGCGACCTGTCGTGGAAGCCGGCTGGTTGGAGTATCGCCATCAGATTGGCCAGACGGGCGTATCGGTTTCGC
>CAJKLK010000035.1:0-11084 GCA_905200715.1 uncultured Collinsella sp.
TTCCCCGCCACCTTGAATTGACTAGGACCTCTGCAAAGGGGTCCTTTTCTTTTATTGAGGGCTCTGCGGAAATTGCGTCCCGGAATTTGGCTTCAGAGTGGGATGCGTTTTCCGCTTTGAGGCCGCTTGGGAAAGCGCGACCCGGAATCCGGCGTCAGAATGGGACGTGCTTTCCTTTTGCGGCCTTTGGCGGAAACTGCGTCCCAGATCTCGCGCTCAGAACGGGATGCATTTTCCGATTGAGGCCTCGAACGGAAAATGCATCCCAGTCTTTTGCGAAAAACGGGATGCGCTTTCCGGCCGCCTACTTCCGGCGCATATGTACATCTCGGCGCGCCATCTCGGGCCCGCTCAGACATTCCTCCCGCTTTTGCGCCACTTTGCAGACCGTTCGGTCGTCTGTCCGCACGCGCGGGTATACTCAAAACAATACTTTTCCTATGCAATACGATGCAGGTTCGACCTGCGCGATTCGAAGGGGGCCGTGATGGAGAGGATTCTCGGCGTTAATCTCTCTGGCTGGTTTATTCCCGAGCCCTGGGTGACCCCGTCGCTGTATGCAGCGACCGGTGCATCCAATGCAGCCGAGCTGCAGGAGGCTATGGGCACCGCTGCCTATAACGAGCGCATGCGTCGCCATTACGAGACGTTTGTGAGCGAGGACGATTTTCGTCGTATGGCGCAGATCGGTCTCAACGCCGTGCGCCTGCCGGTGCCGTGGTATGCCTTTGGCTCGCAGGAGTCCGACGCTTCCTACATCTCGGTCGTCGATTATATCGACCGTGCTATTGAGTGGGCCGCCAAGTACAACATCCGCGTGCTGCTCGATCTGGCGACTGTACCCGGCGGTCAGGGCGATTCCAACGATTCGCCCACGACGCCGGAAGTCGTCGCTGAGTGGCATTCGTCCACCAATGGCCGTCACGTTGCGCTCGATGTGCTCGAGCGCCTGGCCGATCGCTATGGTGAGGCCGAGAGCCTGCTGGGCATCGAGCTGTTGGATACGCCGCAGATGAGCGTACGCAAGAGCCTCTTTACCATGACAGACGGTATTCCGGCGCACTACCTGCGCAACTTCTATCGTGATGCGTACGAGCTCGTTCGTTCGTATATGCCCGAGGACAAGATTGTCGTCTTTTCCTCTTCGGGACACCCTGGCGAGTGGAAGCACTTTATGCGCGGTGCCAAGTACAAGAACGTCTACATGGACCTTCACCTGTACCATTACCGCGACGAGTATGCGCTCGACATCACGAGCCCCCGCGGTCTGACGACGGCGATTTCGCGCAACAAGCGTGAGCTCAAGGAGGCAATCTCGACCGGATTCCCCGTTTTGGTTGGTGAATGGTCGGGTGCGGCGATTTTTGCCAACTCGTCGGTTACGCCCGAGGGCCGCAATGCCTACGAGCGCGTGTTTATCGCCAACCAGCTGGCATCGTTTGCGCCGGCGGCTGGCTGGTTCTTCCAAACGTGGAAGACCGAGAAGCGTATTGCAGCATGGGACGCCCGCGCGGCGCTCGGCACGCTCGAGCGCGGCATGATTGAATAGGTTGATATGACGCAAAACAGCGCCCGCACGGGCAAACTTTATGTGGTCGGTACGCCCATCGGTAACCTGGGCGACCTGTCTCCGCGCGTCGGCGAGGCATTTGCCGCCGCCGCCGCCGTCTGCTGTGAGGACACGCGTGTGACCTCAAAGTTGCTGATGCACCTAGGCATCTCCAAGCCGCTCGTTCGTTGCGACGAGAACGTGATCGCAAGTCGCGCAGCCGGCCTGGTCGACCGCCTGCTGGCGGGGGAGACCCTCGCCTTTGCCTCGGACGCCGGTATGCCGAGTGTGTCTGATCCCGGCCAGGCGCTGGTCGAGGCGGCGCGCGAGGTGGATGTGCCTGTCGAGGTTATTCCCGGCCCATCTGCTTGCGTCACGGCGCTCGTATCGTCCGGTATTCCCTGCGAGCATTTCTTCTTCGAAGGCTTTTTGGGTCGCAAGCACGGCGACCGCGTGCGCCGACTGCAGCGCCTTGCCGTCGTCCCCGGCGCGCTCATCTTCTACGAGTCTCCACATCGCATCGTCGCGACGCTCGAGGCCGTGGCCGAGGTCTTTCCCCAGCGCGATATTGCCCTCTGCCGCGAGCTTACGAAACTGCACGAGGAAGTCTTGCGTGGATCCGCCGCCCAGCTAACCGAGGAGCTGCGTGCCCGTGGCGAGGTAAAGGGCGAGATCGCGCTGGTCATCGCGCCGCCGAGTGAGGACGAGGAGGCCGGTATCGCGCCGGTTGGTGCCGCAGCGGTAGACCCCGACGAAGCCCTGCGCGAGGACATCCGTTCCGCGCTCGAGGAGGGAGAGCCCGCCTCCGCGGTGGCAAAGCGCCTGTCGCAGAAGTACTCGCGCCGCAAGCGCGATGTCTATGCCATGGTGCTCGATATGCAATAGATGGAGGATATCCAGCCCTTGCGCTAGAATCATCCCCTGTATGCAACGTTTTTCTGGAGGATAAACCCCATGGATCAAAGCAAGCCTTCGTTCTTTATCACGACGCCCATCTACTACGTCAACGCCGATCCGCACCTGGGCACGGCTTATTCCACCATCATCGCCGACGTTCAGGCTCGCTATCGCCGCTCCGCCGGCTATAACGTCAAGTTCCTGACTGGCATGGACGAGCACGGCGAGAAGGTCGCCGAGGCTGCAGCCAAGCACAACATGACGCCGCAGGAGTGGACCGACAGCCAGGCTCCGCACTTCAAGGAGCTTTGGAGCAAGCTCGAGATCTCCAACGACGACTTCATTCGTACCACCGAGCCGCGCCAGCATCACGCCGTGCAGTATCTGTGGGAGCGCATGAAGGAGTCCGGCTACCTGTATAAGGGCAGCTATGACGGCTGGTACTGCGTGCCCGACGAGACCTACTTTACCGATACGCAGGTCCAGAAGGGTGACGAAGAGTACGGCAGCGTCGGCCAGCACCTGTGCCCCGACTGCCACCGTCCGCTCGAGCGCGTGCAGGAGGAGTCCTACTTCTTTAAACTCTCTGCGTTCCAGGACAAGCTGCTCAAGCTCTATGACGAGCACCCCGACTTTGTCGAGCCCGCGTTCCGCATGAACGAGGTGCGCAGTTTTGTCGAAGGCGGCCTCAACGACCTTTCCGTGAGCCGCACGAGCTTTGACTGGGGCATTCAGGTCCCGTTTGACGAGGGCCACGTGACCTACGTGTGGTTCGACGCGCTGCTCAACTATATGACGGCCGTCGGTTACGGTGTCGACACTGACGAGGCCCGCGCCGAGCTGGCCTATCGCTGGCCTGCGCAGTTCCATATCGTGGGTAAGGACATCATCCGCTTCCACTGCGTCATTTGGCCGGCCATGCTCATGGCCATCGGCGAGGCCCTGCCCGAGCACGTCTTTGCCCACGGCTTCCTGACCGTGCGCAATGCCGAGACCGGCAAGGCCGAGAAGATGTCCAAGAGCCGCGGCAACGCCATCGCTCCGCAGGATGTTATCGACATGTTGGGCGTCGAGGGCTATCGCTATTACTTTATGACCGACGTGG
This sequence comes from uncultured Collinsella sp., assembly GCA_905200715.1. Classification (GTDB taxonomy): domain Bacteria; phylum Actinomycetota; class Coriobacteriia; order Coriobacteriales; family Coriobacteriaceae; genus Collinsella. The sequence continues at coordinate 3,552 of CAJKLK010000035.1, forward strand.
TGCCCGGCACCGACGGCGCCATCAGCTTCGAGCGCATGGAGCAGGTCTACAACGCCGACCTAGCCAACAGCTGGGGCAACCTCATCTCGCGTTCGCTCAACATGAGCGGCAAGTACTTTGACGGTTGTGCACCTGTCAAGCCCGCATCGTTCGATGCGTTCGACAACCCGCTGGCAAAGATCGCCGACGGCCTGGTCGATCGCTACATGGCCAAGATGGACGTGCTGGATTACGGCGGAGCTAAGGACGAGGTCATGGAGCTCATCCATGCCGCCAACCACTACATCGAGGACTCCGAGCCTTGGGCGCTTGCCAAGGACGAGGCTAAGGCCGACGAGCTGGCATTTGTGATCTACAACCTGCTCGAGGCCATCCGCATCGCCGCTCACCTGCTGATGCCGCTCATGCCCCAGACCTCTGCCGAGGCCCTGCGCCGCCTGTCCTGCGAGGACGAGGCCGCGAGCGACGACCTCAAGGGCATTTGCGCTTGGGGCCTGCTTGCTGGTGGTCAGCCCGTCGAGAAGGGCGAGCCGCTGTTCCCGCGTCTGGGTTAAGACGCCGCGCGCCATATCGGCAATTTGCTGTTTAGATGTAAGGGCATGGCCGCAACGGTCCATGCCCTTTTGCTTTACGATGCAGCCACCATGTTAAGGAGGCAACCATGACAACTTCGCCTTTGGCAAACCCCACGGCAACTAGGGAGCTGCTAGAGGAGTTTGGCCTTGCGACCAAGCATCGCCTGGGCCAAAACTTCCTGATTGACAACCATGTGATCGAACGTATCTGTGAGCTCGCTGAGCTTGCGGGCGATGAACGCGTGCTCGAGGTCGGCCCGGGTTGCGGCACGCTCACGCTTGCACTGCTGCAGGAGGCGGCGTGCGTTACGTCGATTGAGGCCGATCCCGAGCTTGAGCCGGTGCTTGACGCCCACGCCGCCGACTATGCCAACTTCCGCTTTATCATGGGCGATGCGCTCAAGGTGACGCCGGAACAAATCGAACAGGTTGCAGGCGGTAAGCCGACGGTGTTTGTCGCGAATCTGCCCTACAACGTGGCGGCGACGATCATCCTTCAGTTCTTCCAGACGATGCCCGCGCTTAAGCGCGCTGTCGTCATGGTGCAAAAGGAAGTTGCAGATCGTATTGCCGCAACGCCGGGCAACAAGACCTATGGCGGCTACACGGCAAAGCTCGGCCTGTATGCGCAGGTGACGGGGCGCTTTGAGGTACCGCCGCGCTGCTTTATGCCGGCGCCGCATGTGGATTCTGCCGTAGTGCGCATCGATCGCGTTGACGGCGTGGTACCCGAGGGCCTCGACCGCGAGTTTGTGGCCCGTGTGATCGACGCCGCGTTTGCTCAGCGCCGCAAGACGATCCGCAACTCCATGAGCGCCAATGGCTTTGCCAAGGACGCGCTCGACGCCGCCTTTGAGGCCTGCGGTATCGCACCTACCACGCGCGCCGAGACGCTCGACGTCGCCGCCTTTGTCCGTTTGGCTCAGGAGCTTTCCCATGACGTCTAATGTCGAACGCGTGACGTTTACCAAGAAAAAGAAGACGGTTGCTTGTCCCGTGCCCTTGGCGCCGCTTGCCGATACGCACGCGCACCTGCTTTCGTTTTGGGGCAAAGAAGTGCCCGAGACGCTCGTGCGCGCCAAAGCTGCGGGCGTCGACCTGTTGGTGACGATGTTCGACCCCATCGCTGACAAACGCAGCGTGGCGGACTATAGCGACTGGCTGGTTCGCGAGATCCTGCCGATGCGGGATATTCCGCAGGTCAAGTATCTCGCTGGCGTTCACCCCTATGGCGCGCCCGACTACACCGATAACATCCATGCCCAGATTGTGACTGCGCTCGATGATCCCCTATGCGTTGGTATTGGCGAGATCGGTCTGGACTACCACATGGATTACGACGACGATATCGCGCCGGCGCCCCACGACCTGCAGATCGACTGTATGGCGCGCCAACTCGAGGTTGCCGTACGCCGCAATGTGCCGGTAGAGCTGCATCTGCGTCATGAGGACACGGACGGGGAGCGCACCTCGCATGTGGACGCCTACAACGTGTTGCGCGAGGTCGGCGTGCCCCAGGCCGGTTGCGTACTGCACTGCTTTGGCGAGGACCGAGCCACGATGGAGCGCTTTGTGGATTTGGGCTGTTACATCGCCTATGGCGGCGCGGCTACCTTTAAGCGCAACGACGACGCTCGCGAGGCATTCGCGGCAACACCGCTCGACCGTATTTTGTTCGAGACGGATTGTCCCTATATGGCGCCGGAGCCCATTCGCGGTCTCGAGTGCGAGCCTGCAATGATTTCCATCACAGCAAACGCGCTGGTCAACGACCGCGTTGATCGTACCGGCGAGGATCCCGAAGCAATCGCTCGAGCCGCCTGGGAAAACGCCTGCAAACTTTTTCAAAAATAGTTCTTGCGTTCGCGGTGGCGCTCCGTTATTCTAATTCCTGCACGCGGGCGTGGCGGAATTGGCAGACGCGTACGGTTCAGGTCCGTATGGGGGCAACCCCATGAAGGTTCAAGTCCTTTCGCCCGCACCATTAAATGAAAGAGCTCCCAGCAATGGGAGCTTTTTTGTTATGGGCCCATCGCAGGGACTTGAACCTGCGAAGGAGCGAGCGTCAAGAAAACGCGGAGCGTTTTTAGCGAGCTGGCGAGGACGCCGGCAGGCGGCCGAAGCCGGTGCGAATCCGCGAAGCGGATACGCGGACGTCCTTTTGCTCGCACCATTGATTGAAAGAGCTCCCAGCAATGGGAGCTTTTTTGTTATGGGCCTCTTGTTGATGTCACGTTGCTGCTTCGTGCGGGTATCCTAGTGCCAACGTGTGCCTATCAGAGGAGAGACCATGCTGTTGTCCGGTATCATCGCCGCCCTTACCAGCCTTTTGATTCCCATCATCATTCTGTTGCTGCTGCTTCCCAACGCCTGCTATGTCGTTGAACAACAGCATGCCGTGATCATCGAACGTCTGGGCAAGTTTAACCGCATCGTCAACGCGGGCTTCCACATGAAGGTTCCCGTGATCGACCGCAAGGCCGCTACGGTGAGTCTGCGCACCATGAAAAACGGTTTTGACATCGACGTTAAGACTCAGGACAACGTGACCATCGGCCTTGAGGTCTCTGCTCAGTACCACGTGAGCTATGACATGGGCGCCGGCCCGGCAGATTCGGGCATCTACAAGAGCTACTACATGCTGCAGGAGCCCGTCGACCAAATGCGTGACTTCATCACCGATGCTCTGCGCTCTTCCATCCCCGTCTACACGCTCGATGAGGTCTTTGCCAAAAAAGACGATATCGCCAAGGACGTCAACGCCACCGTGTCCGAGCAAATGGCCGCCTACGGCTTCACCCTCGTGTCGACACTTATCACCAAGATCGCGCTGCCGACCGAGGTCGAGAACTCCATGAACGACATCAACGCCGCCCAGCGAAAGCGCGCCGCTGCGCAGGAGCTCGCCGAGGCCGATCGCATCAAGCGCGTTACTGAGGCGACCGCCGAGGCCGAGGCAATGGAAAAGGCGGGCGAGGGCATCGCCAACCAGCGCAAGGCCATTGCGCTGGGCATCAAAGATTCGCTCGAGATCATCCAGGAGACGGGCGTCGGCAACGATGAGGCCAACCAGCTGTTCATGTTTACGCAGTGGTCCGAGATGATGACGGAGTTCGCTCGCACGGGCAAAACCTCGACGGTCGTGCTGCCGAGTGATTTCTCGCAGTCTGCCTCGATGTTCGAGCAGATGCTGACCGCCGGCAAAGTTCAGAACGAGTCGAAGGAGTAGACGCGCGTGAAATATACCGTTGTTTGCGTTGGCAAGCTCAAAGAGCGCTTTTGGAAGGACGCTTGCGCCGAATACACCAAACGCCTGGGCGCCTATGCCAAGGTAGATATGCGCGAGGTTGCCGATATCGACCCGGCTAAGGCGGGCGGCGTGGATGCCGCGCGCGACAAGGAGGGGGCGGCGATTCTCGCCGCTCTGCCGCCTCGAGCGCATGTGATTTTGCTGGCCATTGAGGGCAAGGAGCGTTCGAGCGAGGAGCTCTCGACCCGTCTCGATGACCTTATGCTGCGAGGCAACAGTGACATCGCTTTTGTAATCGGCGGATCGGACGGCGTGAGCGATGCCGTGCGCGCCCGCGCCGACGAGATGCTCAGCTTTGGACGCATCACCTTGCCGCACAACCTGGCGCGCGTGGTGCTGCTGGAGCAGATCTACCGCGCTTGCAAGATTAGCCGCGGCGAGCCGTATCACAAGTAGGTCGGCAATACGAAACAACGGCGTGGGACAATGACTTTCGTTTTTGAGGAACGCATCTGAGAGGACTGTGTGATATGAAGATCGGATTTGTCGGTTTTGGCAATATGGCGAGCGCTATGGCCGATGGCTGGATTGCTGCCGGCGTGGCCGCGGGCGACATGTGCGCCTGCGCGGGCCGCTACGATGCTCTGGTCGAGCGTTGCGAGGCGCGGGGCATGGCTGCCTGTCACGATGCGGCGGAGGTTGTTGCCGCATCCGACATCGTGGTTGCGGCGGTCAAGCCGTACATGATTGAGAAGGTCTTCGCTCCACTCAAGGATACGCTAGCCGACAAGATCATCCTTTCGGTCGCCTGGACCTGGGATAGTGCCAAGTGGGAGCAGGTCCTGCCAGGTGTCGCTCATATCTCGACGGTGCCCAACACGCCGGTTTCGGTGGACGAGGGCGTTATCGCCTGTGAGAAGGCTTCCACGCTTAGCGATGAGCAGCGTGCCACGGTGCTTGGTCTGCTCGGAAAGCTTGGCACGGTGGTCGAGCTCGATTCGAGTCTGCTGTTTGTGGGCGGCACCGTGGGCGGTTGCGCCCCGGCGTTTGTCGCCATGGCGATTGAGGCTCTGGGCGATGCGGCCGTCAAACACGGTATTCCGCGCGCCGATGCCTATCGCATTGTGAGCCAGATGGTGCTGGGTACGGCAAAGCTGCAGCTTGCAACCGGTCAGCATCCCGCAGCGATGAAGGATGCCGTGTGCTCACCCGGCGGTGCCACCATCAAGGGCGTCATCGCGCTCGAGGATGCCGGCATGCGCAGCGCCCTCGTCAAGGCCATCGACGCTACTCTCCAGTAAACTGACCGATAAGGGACAGGTTTATTTTGGCAGGTTTTTCCTGCGGTTTTGTACCTTGAGCAAAAAGCGCCCCGCAACTGGCTCAATTCCAGTTGCGGGGCGCTTGCGTTTGCCCAGATAAAACCGACCAAAATAAGCCTGTCCCTAAATGGCAGGTTAGTCCCAGAAGCTGTCTTCTTCATCCTCGGACTTGGGGCCGCGGTCGACGTACATCTTATGGGTGCGCTTCTCCATTACAAAGGCAAGAATCGCAAACAGCAGGATGCCGCCGGCGAAAAGGATGGCAAAACCGGTGCGGGTGCCAAACAAAAAGGAAAAAACTGCGTCCATTGGGTGCCTTCTTGCGTAGTTGAGTTGGGTCGTAAACGCTCATAAGTATATACTTGCCCATACATGTACAAGGTTGCAACCTAAATGGAATGTATATCGCCGGAGGATCTAATGCTTGATATCAAGTTTGTTCGCGAGAACCCCGATGCCATCGATACCGCCATGGCAAATCGCCAGACGTCTTGGGATCGCGAGAAGTTCTTTGAACTCGACGACGAGCGCCGTGCCGTCATCACCGAGGTTGAGGAGCTCCAGGCCACGCGTAACGCCGAGTCCAAGAAGATTGGCGCCCTGATGAAGGAGGGCAAGAAGGACGAGGCCGAGGCCGCCAAGGAGGCCGTGCGCGCCGTCAACGAGAAGATTGACGGTCTGGCCGAGCGCCGTACCGCTCTTGAGCAGGAGCAGTACGACTTCATGTCTCACCTGCCCAACATTCCGTGCGAGGCCACCCCGTACGGTAAGGACGAGGACGAGAACATCGAGCGTCGCCGCTGGGGTACCCCGCGCGAGTTCGACTTCGACTTTAAGCCGCACTGGGATCTGGGCACCGATCTGGACATCCTCGACTTCGAGCGCGGCAACAAGCTCTCCGGCAGCCGCTTCACCGTTCTCGGTGGCGCCGGCGCCCGCCTGGAGCGCGCCCTTATCAACTTCTTCCTGGACACGCACACGAGCCGTGGCTTCAAGGAGTGGTGGCCGCCCATCGTCGTCAAGCGTCAGACCATGTTCGGTACGGGCCAGCTGCCCAAGTTCGAGGACGACGCCTATCACGTCTCGGGCGACAACTTCCTGATCCCTACCGCCGAGGTCGTGCTTACCAACCTGCACGCCGGCGAGGTTCTCGATGCCGACACCCTGCCGCGTCGCTACACTGCCTTCACCCCCTGCTTCCGCGAGGAGGCCGGTTCCGCCGGTCGCGACACCCGCGGCATCATTCGCCAGCACGAGTTCGACAAGGTCGAGATGGTTAAGTTTGCCAAGCCGGAGGAGTCCGACGAGGAGCTCGAGAGCATGACCGCCGAGGCCGAGTACCTGCTGCAGCAGCTGGGCCTGCCGTATCGCGTGATTAGCCTGTGCACCGGCGACCTGGGCTTCTCTGCCCGTCAGACCTACGACATCGAGGTTTGGCTGCCGAGCTACAACGCCTACAAGGAGATCAGCTCCTGCTCCAATTGCGGCGACTTCCAGGCCCGTCGTGCCAACATCAAGTATCGCGACCCCGAGAACTTCAAGGGTTCGCGCTACCTGCACACCCTTAACGGTTCCGGCCTGCCGGCTGGTCGTACCATGGCCGCCATTCTGGAGAACTACCAGAACGCCGACGGCACCATCACGATCCCCGAGGTTCTGCGTCCCTACATGGGCGGTCTCGAGAAGATTGAGCCGGTCGCGTAAACTAGCTGCATAGGCGATTTGCGAGGGCGCTCCTTTTGGGGGCGCCCTTTTTTTGTGCGGCTATACCATGCCGTGCGGACAGCTCGATAGAAAACACACGAACAGACGTTCTGTATAAATGTATCTACCTGCTATGCTTTTGCTAACTAAAAGCAAGAGAAAGGGGATGTGATGGAGCTGTTCGACGAGCGGGTTGTTTTGTTCCAGAGCGATGAGGGCGGGGAGCACCTGCTGATAACGTGCGAGCCGTCGGGTATGGGTGGCTTGGTGGTTCGGCAGACGAGCGAGGGACCATTGACGCAATGGTGCTATGAGGAGTCGCCGCATGTGGTCGAGACCTTTGTGGCGCACGAGGGGCTTGTCGTCCTTGAGAGCTTCTATGGCGTTGGAACTTCAAATCAGGTGGCCCGAATGCTGAGCATCTCGTTTGCAGATTACGACTGTGCCCAGCGGGTGCGGTCGGTTCTGGGGGAGCTTGGCGTCGGGTTCGATGTGATCGAAAAGCCAATCGATCGCACGAGAAGCGCTGATGCTTGTGGCACAGCGTGACAAATTGAAGCCCGCGCGAAAAAAGTTTGAGATTTTGCTTGACTCTAACGAACTAAAGTGGTTTTATATGTCTTGCGCTGCGGCGTTACCTCAGCTGGATAGAGGGTCTGACTACGAATCAGAACGTCATAGG
>CAJKLK010000036.1:0-10875 GCA_905200715.1 uncultured Collinsella sp.
AGGTGCGGGAACGGCCTATTTGCTCAATGTGTTCGGCTGAGATCGGAAATCAACCGGTACAAGGCAGGTAGCTGTGCAAACTGGCCGCGCGCCCATCCGTGGCGTCCGGTCTGCGAGATTAAGGATATAGGTATGGGAAAGAAACTCGATAAGAAGGCCAAGCCTGCGGCGGACAAGACGCCCAAAGGCATGAAGGTCGAAAAGGCCGTTAAAAAATTCCGTAAGCTCGAGGGCAAGCTGTGGGCCCGCGAGTACCTGCTCAAGATTGCCGAGTTTGACGGCGCGACCATTGCCCCCGCTAACGGCGCCGCGGCCCGCGCCGATGCTATGGGCGCTCTTGCCGGCGAGCATCACAAGCTGCTGACCAGTGAGAAGTCCGTTGAGCTCGTACGTTCGCTGGCACGCGAGACCGTCGCCGGCGGCAAGATCGACGACCCGCAGCTGCTCGACGAGATCCGCGTGCTCGGCCGCGACCAGCGCGAAGCGAGCGTCATTCCCACCGAGGAGGCCGAGGCCTGGACCAGGCTCACCTGCGAGGCCGACGCCGTGTGGCACAAGGCCAAGACGGCCAATGACTGGGCGAGTTTTGAGCCCTATGTGGATAGAATCGTCGGCCAGCTTAAGCATCAGGCCGAGCTCATGGACCCCAAGCGCGATCCATACGATGTTTGGCTCGACCAGTACGAGCGCGGCCTTTCCACCAAGAGCTTCGACGCGTTTTGCGATGAGGTCAAGGCCACGGTCGTGCCGCTCGTGCACGCCATCGGCGAGCGCGGCCAGCAGCCCGCTGCAGACTTTTTGCACGCCCGCGTGCCCGAGGCCGCCCAGCGCGCCATGAGCTTCGACCTTATGAAGCTCGTCGGCCTGGACCTGGACGACACCACGCTTGCCTTTACCGAGCACCCGTTTAGCGAGGGCTTCTCGGTGGGCGACGCGCGCATCGCCACGCACATCTACGAGGACGACTGCATCTCCAACGTCTACAGCATCATCCACGAGGCCGGTCACACCATGTACGAGCTGGGCGTGAACCCCGCCTACGCGCGCACCTGCCTGGAGGGCGGCACCTCCATGGGCATCCACGAGAGCCAGAGCCGCTTCTTTGAGAACACCGTGGGCCGCAGCCGCGCCTTTATGGGACCGCTGCTCGAAGTGCTGCGCCGTCACGCGCCCGAAGTCTACGGCAACGTGGACGAGGACACGCTCTACCGCGCCGTGAACATCGCGCAGCCGTCGTTGATCCGCACCGAGGCGGACGAGCTCACCTATCCGCTGCACGTTATGGTGCGCTACGAGATCGAGCGCATGCTGTTTGCCGGCGAGGCAACGGCCAAGGACATCCCCGCGCTTTGGAATCGCTTTATGGACGAGTACCTGGGCATTCCCGTTCCTGACGATACGCACGGCTGTCTGCAGGATACGCACTGGAGCGGCGGCTCGTTTGGCTACTTCCCCACCTATGCGCTGGGCAGCGCCTACGACGCCATGTTCGTGCCGGCCATGTGCCGCGACGGCGTCGACCTTACCGGTGCCTGCGCGAGCGGCGATCTGACGCCCGTCCGCGCCTGGCTGGGCGAGCACATTTGGCAATGGGGCCGCGCCAAGGACGCGCCGGAGCTCATCAAGGGTGCCTGCGGCATGGACTTTGACGCCCGCTACTACTGCAGCTACCTGCAGGACAAGTTCACCACGCTGTACCAGCTGTAAGACCTTACCGGATCATTAACGCAAAGGGCCCCGCGGGATCAATCCCACGGGGCCCTAGTCATTGGGGACGTTCTTTAATGACTATCCCCGATGACTAGTCGTTTAAGAACGTCCCCAATGACTACCTTCCGGCAGTTTTGGAACGTCCCCAGGTGCCGGATGACTGTTCCGGAGAGGCTGTGGTCAAAAAAGGGCAAAAATGAGTACTGCTGTCTGGTTGATAGCATTTATTTTGGGCTAAAACAGGGTCCCAAATGAGATTTATTCTCATTTGGGACCCTGTTTATTGGACATATGAGGAGCAAAACTCTTTGATATGACGCTCAGGCGTTGCCAAAATGGCCTCTTTGGGCAAAATTTGCTGCTACCGATTTAGTGACAGTACTCATTTTTGCCATTTTTTGACCACAGCCTTTTATAACCCCCTATCGAACAGCCCAGAAGGCACCCTATAGAGCCTCCAGTGCGTTGGCGATGCGCTTCATGGCTGCGTCGGCAGCTGCTTGGTCGGGGGCTTCGGCCAGCACGCGAATCACTGACTCGGTTCCGCTCTTGCGCACCAGCACGCGGCCCTCCCCCGCCAGCGACGCCTCGGCCTCGGCGATGGCGGCCTGCACGCCCATGTTCTCGAGCGCGGCGTCCTTGTCGGCCACGCGCACGGCAACCTGCGCTTGCGGCAGCAGCTTGCACGGAGCCGTGAGCTGCGAGAGTGTCTCGCGCTCGGCACGAATCACTTCCATCACACGTAGCGAGGTCATAATGCCGTCGCCCGTGCGCTCGATATCGCCAAAGATCGTATGACCCGTCTGCTCGCCGCCCAGGCTGTAGCCGCCCTCGCGCATCTTGGCGTACACGTGACGGTCGCCCACGCCGCTGGTCACGGCACTCAGGCCGGCAAGCTCCAACGACCTGATCAGGCCAAAGTTGCTGGCGATCGTCGGCACCACGGTACCGCCCGAAAGGCGACCGTGCTTGTTCAGGTACACACCGCACACGTACAGGATCTGGTCGCCGTCGACCACGCGGCCGCGCTCGTCCACGGCCAAGCAGCGGTCGGCATCGCCGTCGTAGGCAAAGCCCACGTCCAGGCCCTGCTCCACCACGTGGCGCTGCAGACGCTCCATATGCGTGGAGCCGCAGTCGACGTTGATGTTAAAACCATCAGGCGCGGCATTGATCACGCGCACGTCGGCGCCCAGTGCGTCGAACACCGGCTTGGCCACCGAGGATGCCGAGCCGTTGGCGCAGTCGAGACCGATCTTGACGCCCTGTAGTGAAAAGTTCGCGCTTGCGATGAGCGAGGCAATATAGCGGTTGCGACCCTGCATGTAGTCCACCGTAGCGCCAATGTGGTTGCCCGTGGCCAGCGGCACTTCGCTCTTGCCATCGATGTAATCCTCGATGAGTTCCAGCACGTCCTCGTCCATCTTAAAGCCGTCGCTGTTGACGAGCTTAATGCCGTTATCGCAAAACGGGTTGTGGCTCGCGCTGATCATGATGCCGCAATCGAAGCAGCCCTCCACGGTCTGATGTGCCACGCCCGGCGTTGGAATCACGTGCAGCATATATGCGTCCGCACCGCTCGCGACCAGGCCACTCACCAGCGCCGCCTCGAACATGTAGCTCGAACGACGCGTGTCCTTGCCCACGATCACGCGTGCCTTGCGCTCGCGGTTGGCGCCGTAATACCAGCCCACAAAGCGGCCGATCTTGTACGCATGCTCTACGGTCAGCCCAACGTTGGCCTCGCCGCGAAAGCCGTCGGTGCCAAAGTACTTCATAAGAGGTCCTCTCTATAGACAAAGGCGCGCCGCCAAAGCAACGCGCCGCCAGCCTATTATCCTTTAAAGCAACCGCAGGGGCTACACCGTGAGGAACATCATCACGATGATCATGGCAAAGCCGATAAGGTCGGTCGGCAAAAACACCGTGCCCAGCATAACAGCGCTGGTGATGGTCGCCGAAACCGGCTCCACGGTTCCGATGAGGCTCGCACGCACCGAGCCGATATCCTTAACGCCCTGCATATAGAGCATGTAAGCAAAAAACGATCCGATAACCACGAACACCGCGAGCGCCTCGATGCCGGCAGCGTCGAGCGCCGGCATATGCGCCCAGGGCTGCACGAAGACACACGAGACCACGCCCGCCGTGAGCATTGCCGAGCCCGTGACGATGGGGCTGCCGTATTCGGGCAGGATCTTGGCGGGAATCACCGCCATACACGTGGCGCTGACCGCACACATAAGACCCGCTGCCAGACCAAGCGGCGAGATATTCAGGCTGGTGGGGTCGCCGCCGGTGGCGATTAAAAAGGTTCCACCCAGAGCCAGGCCAATGCCGATGACTTCGCGAGTACGCGGCATGCGGCGATCGGTCACGCAGGTGTAGCCCATGATGATAACGAGCTGCAGGCACTGGAGCACCGTCGCGGTTCCGGCGTTCGTCAGGCGCACGGCCGAAAGATAGCAAAACTGGTTAAAGAGCAGGCCAAAGGCGGTAAAGAGCAGCAGCTGCTTGCGATCGGCGGGTGTGGTCCAGAGCTCAATCAGGCGCCCGCGGTCGCGCGTAACAACCACGGCCATAAAGAGTAGACCGGCGAGAATCTGGCGCACGCTCATAAGCCACAAGGTGTCGACGTGATAGGTATCGAACAGAAAGCTCGCGCTGGTGCCCGAGAAGCCCCAAAACGAACCGCCCACGAGCGTAGCCAACATGCCCACGATCATCTTGCGCGTCTGGGCATCGTTGAGGCGGTCGCGCCACGCGCGGCGGGTGCTGCGGCTCAGCTCGTCGGTTCCCTCGGGCACATCAATGTTCGATATATCGGTCATCGGCACCGAAGCCCCTGCACCTTCGACCTGCTCGACACACTCTTTGCTCATTCCACTCCCCCGAAACAGCCTGGAAACAATTCGGCTTACCTTACCACGGCGAAGGCACCGGCTGGAGGCTTGTCCGCTTATCGGTAGGACAATTCCGCAGGCGTCTTTCTATAGCTCGATACCGCAATGGCCTTGCATTATGCGACAGCCAAATCGCGGCAGTAGACTCTTTTGAAATGGATATGACAAAGCCCCCGAATTCCACAATGTAAGCGATTTTTAAAAATGTTCTTGCCACCGAGTTCAGGCTCCGTTATATTATCCCTTGCGCACTTGCGCACCCTTGATCGGGCGTTTAGCTCAGGGGGAGAGCGCTTCCCTGACACGGAAGAGGTCAGAAGTTCAAATCTTCTAACGCCCACCAAATGTTCGCAGCTCAGAGGCTTCGCCTCTGAGCTGTTTTGTTTTATGTCGCCAAATCCGCTGGCAGCTCCAACCGTCATTACAACGCAACATCAATTCACCTGACAAATGGCGGCCAAACAAATTCAATACCCCAACATCAACAATAGCCAGGCACAAAACTGCGCCGCAAGCTGCCCCAACCGCCCAACTGGCCAAAAGCCGACCATCTACTTGCCAATTTATCTAACGGCATAACCAATCAGTCCGCACCGCAACTTCTCAGCAAAGCGCCGCGATGTCTGCGCCCTGCGGTATCCTTGAGCCACTTGCACCTGCAGCACCAAGGAGCCGCCATGCGCACCGAGCTCGATGTCCCCTTTTCGCACAAAGAAGAAGCCAAGGCGCTGGGCGCCAAATGGGACCGGACCAAGAAGATCTGGTATGTACCCAGCGGCGTCAACCCCGAGCCCTTTGCCGAGTGGCTGCCCGGTGTTGACCGATCCGACCCCTCAGCGCCGTATATATATCTAGTACTGGGCAAGCGCGAGTGCTGGAAGTGTCACAAAGAGACCTCGGTCGCGGCCTTCGGCATTCCCTATCGAACCGATAACGACGAAAGCATCGCCATCGCGCACGCGCCCAACGAAGCCGGGCACATTGCCATCGACACGGCCAATGCCAACGCACTCGCCATCGTGCCCGCTCTTGGCTGCGTGCCGGGCGAGATCCGCGACTACCTTCATAAGCGCTGCGGCTACAAACCCGTAGGCGCGCGAGCCTCCAAAGCCCCGTCGCTCGGCAACACGTGCACCAGTTGCGACGCGTTGCAAGGCAGCCGTTATCTGTTCGAGGAACCCTCGTCCCCGTTTGCCCTCACTGCCATCAACAAGCTGCCGGCACTGGAGTTTGTGCGCGTCGAAGTTGCCGGCGTCTTTGGCATCCCAGCCACGCGCACCAATTTTGACCAGGCACTCTTTACCTGGGCACGCGATCATCACGCCGAGTTCCATAAGCAGCTCGGTGAGGGGATTTATTTGTAGAGACGGAGAGGTCTTCACAGCCAGCCCCTCCGCATCACCTATCCCTCGTCGCCGGCTTCGTACACGATATCGAGGCCACAAACAGGGCATTTCTCCGGATACACCGGCATATGAACGCCCGTACGTTTCCTCACTTCGTCGCTGAGTCTGTCGCGCGCATCGATGAACCGAATGTCGAGACACGGTATTTGCGAGCCGCAGCAAGGGCAGGCAACGACAAACGACCCGCAATCAACTTCTACGCCCGGAAATATATTGTTGTCGATAAGGGCACACGGCAGTTTTCCGTACTTCCCCATCGCAATATCGCCTCGCCAACTCATACACGCTCCCCTCTCGCTATACAAATCAGGAAGAGCATGCACCGGCGGGCGTGTACGAGATTGCATCGCCGCGCGATCCGATCAAACAACACGATCTTAAAAGACCGCCAAATCCTAATACGCTAATACGGCAGAAGCCCCGCCTTTTCACGTTTCTTTTCCGAGCGATCGAACTCAATGCGATGGGCCTCAAGAAACACCGTATTGGGTCGCCACTGACGCTCATTCGGCTGCCTTAGCGTCGCACCCGCAAAGGAAGCGTAGTCGGTCTTATCCAGCAGGTACGATCCGCACAGCCGATATTCACCGCAAACAGGCTCAAACGAAATCAGGTGAGCATCAAATAGGGAATGAAGGTCGCGCCGGAGCAGAATGCCGTTGCTGGCAACCTGCGATTTGGGTCCCGAGTAATTCTCGATATGTGCAGCCTCCAGAGCTTCGCTGACGCCGCAGTCCGACACCGCGCAACGGCCGTCATAGGCGGCAACGAGCTGCTTGCGGAACCATTGCTGCCCCAATCGCTCGCGCCTTAACGCATAGCGGACCTTTTCGTCGTCGGTCGCACCCTGTCCGGCAAACTCAATATCGACGGGCATGTGCTTCAGATAACTCATATCGGACGCAAAACGAGGGTCCGGTCCGCCTTTATGAACAGGACCGTGCAGAACAAACCATCCGTTTTCGGGCTCGAACCGCTCAACAAACGCAAGGCCGAGCACCTTATAGCCCACCTCGGTTGCAAATATGACTCCGACTGGAACGCCACATTCCATGCAGTTGAGCATTTTACGGTTGTAATTCTGGTCTCGAAAACCAACGGTACCCGGCGCTTGAACCGAGTACTTAATGACCCACGTACCATCGTCCAAATAGAGCGGAGGCACATCGGTGTAGAAGCTCTTTTTAGAGTTATGGACCGAAAGCGCAAAGATCTTATTGGGATCTTGCTTCACCCGATCCTGGCCCGGCCAGAAGATCCCTGAATCCCGCGTTACGGGAAAGAAGTCCGAGCCAATTCTCAAACGATACTGATACTGAGGGCTATCTTTCTTGGTGTGGTGCGGAAGGCTGGTCCAAACGCCGTCGCGCTGCTCCTCACCCAGAAACCACTCCCATGCCTCAACGTATTCAGAAGGAACGAGACTGCAGGCACGGTCATAGCTTGGTCCATCCATCAACGGAACAGCAAGGTCAATGTCGTTCATCGTCAGCACCTACAACCATACGAAAGCGAGTCGTGCCCCTCAATAATATGGCCGAGAGTCAATTATTACGAGATCTCATTCCGCGATCGGCACATCGTTGATGCTCTCGGTTTGCCGCTGGCGCGCTTGTACCCCGCTATCCCACTCCCCTGTATACTGATGTAGCACGTGTTTCATCCGGGCTTGTTGGGCCGGATTGTTCATGGGAGGGTCTTATGGCTGCTTCGAATCCGCCTAAGGGAAGCGTTTCTTCTTCGTCCATCAAGCCGGTTACGCGCAAGGCCGTGCGTTGCCAGCGCGAGGTCGCTTGGCTTGTCACGCAGGCGGCGGGCAGGCTTGTGGCGACCACTCAGGACGTCAATGCGCCTACGCCGAGCTTTGTGTTAGCGGCGGCGCTGGATTTTGTGCGCCAATTGGAGCTTGCCGCACAGGATGCCAGCGGCCACCTCGACTACCAGAATGTTATGGCGCCCGACCTGCAAACGTTCTGCCACATGGCCAAGTTGCCCGCCGCGCCCAATGCGCTTTCGGACGCAGGCTACATGTTTACGCTCTCGGGCGCGAAGCTCATCCGCGACATCTATGCATACTGCAGCGAGCTCGCCGAGCACCACGTCTTTGATGCGGCAGAAGTCAAACCGGGATATGTCATCAAGCTGGTTCTTAGGCTGTTCTTGATGGACGGGTTCGGGGCCATGCCGGCGTAAGCCGAGTCTTTAGCATCACCGTCGACTGAGCAACAACCGCTTTACCTTAGTGGGCGCCAATTGAGGGTCGATTATCTGGTCGCCTCGTCCACTAACGCCTTTATTCCACGCGCTCTGACAGTCGATACTTGCGGTTGCGGCTCGTCGCCGGCGCCGTGGGCTCAAGCTCGCCTTGAGCAATGAGCGCGTTGACGCGCGACCTAACCTGGGAAATTGTAAGCCCCGTGCGTTCTGCCAGCTCACGCGTCCCCAGCTCGCCGTAGTGTTTGAGTGCCGTCACAATTAAGCCCCCGCCATGATCGACCGGCTCGATCTTTGAACGGTAGAGTACGACCTTGAACCGATCGAACCCCGGGCAGAACAGGGGCTCGGCCAGACCATGCGCGCGCATGGCATCGATCATCATCGGGATGCCCGAGCCATTGCCCTCAGCCGGCGAACCTGCGCCATCCGGCAGCGGGACAATCGACATGAGTTTCACGAGCGTCGCGTTACGGCATCGGGAGCTGCCGTCAAACAAGTTCTCGCGAGTCTTTCCCCCGTAAAGGCCGCCAGGATTCGTCACCTCGACACGATCGTCAAAGACGTCGACGGCAATCGATTGTCCACAGAACCGATCCCCGTATTCTCGATGGATTACGGCGTTGGCGATTGCCTCGCGCAGAACCTCCTCGGGAATCTCCAGCGAGTCGACACGCGAGACGCCTTGGACGGTCGAGGTTCGCCGCAAATTCTTGGCGACGGCCGCGACAGCATCCGAGATCATCTCGCCCGACGTTCCCTCACAGATTGTGCGGTCCATAAACCTTAGTGGCCCCGCAGCTCCCTTTTGAGTTCCCACGTGGACAGCCACATCAATGAAGAGCTTGGGATAGAACTGCTGAGGGTAAACGCCCGCGGCAAGGAGGCCGGCCTTGGTAACATTGCCCTGGAAGTCGAGGAAATTCAGACGCTCCATCTTTGTCTCCTTGTCCGCCGCACCGCGCATCGCTCGAGGCGTCAACGAATAGGCACGCTCTATCGTGCGGTCGACCAGCGACTCGTCGAGATCGCCCACACTCGTGCCGGGCACCGCATCGCGATCGCTAGGACTCGTCCGTTCATATGACGACAGTGCCAAAACCTCGGTCGACGAAAGCGGGACATCTTTGTCATCGATGCGTTTGTAGCTGCCACCTTGAGCGCCCCGCTCTATGACATAGCAAGGCTTGCTCGACGGGTCGAGCTCTTCAATCGTGATGACCAGAACCACGGTGCCCTGGAGCTCCACGCGCTCAATGGTGTATTTGGGCGGATTGGCCAGCTTTCCGCGACCGCCGGCATCGCCCATGCCCGCCACGAATTGGTTGAGCACTTTCTCGGTCTCAAAGTTTGCAACTGGGGCAAAACCCGCGCGCTCGCTCACTCCGAGTACGATGATGCCGCCGGCGGTGTTTGCGAAAGCGCTGACCGTTTCCCATACGTCGCGGGAAAGCGTCGTGGCGCTCTCCTTGACCTCAACGTTAAGATCGTCCGAGCCCATGCGCCTTAAAGACTCGAGCAGACCGGTCAGTTCGTTTTCGTTCATCTGCACGTCCTTTCGCTCGGTTCTGCGAAGAATGCCGCGAATAGATTTCCTTCGTCTCTCAGTTATCTCTCGTAATTATCTCTCATCTTTCTGTTATCTCTCGTATTAATGATGAATGAGAGCTGAGAGATACGTGAGTGATGCATGGGCCTGGACTATTGGACGGTCGGAAAATCCCTCAAATAAAAAACGGGGCCGGCCTTACGCCGAGCCCCGTTTTCAAACGGTCAGTTAGTTATCCAACGCGCGAGCATAGCAGTCAACATTACGCCGCCGCGAACACTCCCAAACCCGTTCCGATGATGCAGATCGCGAAGATACCAATAATAATCCAAATGGTCTTGACGCCCTTTTTGTACAGGGCAACGCAAGCGAACGTTGCCAGCAAGGGCAGCAGACCGGGGAAGATCGAATCGAACAGATCCTGCAGGACAATCTCCGAACCACCCACGTCAAAGGTCAAAGCCGTGGACAGCGAGACCTGCGCCGCAATCATCGCGCCGATAACGGTCATTCCGAAGACACCGGCTGCATGCGTCATGCGAGACATAAGGTTGTTCTCTTCGGACTGCTGCAAAAACTTGGTTCCCAGGTCGTATCCCAGATGGGCGGCGACGATACGCGTTGCAAAGTTAATCACCGAGTAGAGAAGGAAGACGGAGGCGGGAAGGGCGAGTGCGACGGCAGTTGCCGTGCACGTACCCGTAATGACGGCAAACGCGCAGCCAAGCACGCCAGAGGCATAGACCTCGGGAGGAACCGCCGCGCCGACCATGATGGCGCCCATGAACATGGACTCCAAAGCAGCGCCGACGATAACGCCCTGCTGGACATCGCCAAGAATCAAGCCGACAAACAGGCTCGTAAACAGCGGACGGCCAGGCATTGTAATGCCAAATAATTGCCCGTCCATGAACGCCATAATGCAACCAGTGCAACTAGGAGGTACTGAGCAACTATTTTGATTAACCCCAGAAATAAGCCTGCAGGCGAGACGTTCAGCACGGCTCGCCTGCAGACAACAGCAGCAATTTGAAAGGATTAGTAGTTCATCTGGTGATAGTAGCGACGCGTGGTGAGCGGGTGGTTGCGGACG
>CAJKLK010000037.1:0-10130 GCA_905200715.1 uncultured Collinsella sp.
CAGCCCGTGGGAGGCCAGGGCGCCGCTGACCGGTGGACGGCACCGAGCCGTGCGCCTGAATTGGAGAAGGGGGAGGCCTCGCGGCCTCCCCCTTTTTTGCGTTAAAGCCTGATCTAACAAACTCGCTGTGTTTTATGACCCTCGTTTGTCGCATCTTCCGTTAACGGGCTACAATAACTTAGTCTGTGCAATATGGAGGTGAACATGGCTGAAGCTGGTATCGGCGTTGATATCGTCGAGATTTCCCGCATGAAATCAATCCTTGAAAAGACGCCGTCGTTTGCTCGGCGTGTGTTTACCGAAGAAGAGTGCGCATATTGCGACGCTTCATCGCGTCCTGCGGCGCACTATGCAAGCCGTTTTGCTTCGCGTGAAGCGGTTCTCAAGGCTCTTGGTACGGGTTTTGGTCAGGGCGTCGGCCGCAAAGACGTCTCGGTAACGCGTGATAAGCTCGGAAAGCCTAAAGCAGCGCTTTCGGGTCGAGCGCTCGAGATTGCTCAAGAGTTGGGTGTCGTTGAGGTCGCTCTCTCCATTACGCTAACGGGCGACTTGGCTGTCGCGAATGCCATTGCCATTACCGAAGATGCCCGCCCGAAACCAAAAGACGAAAAGGTGAGCACCAAGGAACGCGTTGCACAAACATTTAAAGAGGCTCGCTCGGTTTTAGATGAGCTTGAGCAACTTCAAAATTCAGCTTTGACGGAGCACCAGGGCGATGCTTCGCAAGATACGCTAGGAGCATAGATGAAACCGGTTTTGAGTACCGAGGAAGTCGTTCGCCTCGAGGATATTATCGAACGCGAAGGAACTTCGAAGGCCGAGCTTATGGAACTGGCGGGTGAGTTTGCTGCTAGTGAAATTCTGAAACTCAATCCCGATCGCGTCCTTGTTCTGGTCGGTTTTGGCAACAACGGTGGTGACGGCTGGGTCGCGGCTGATATCTTGAGTCACAAGGGCGTTGACGTGGATATCGTGTCTCCGGTTGAGCCGGATGAGATTCCCGCCGCTCTGGCTCGCCATGTTGCCCGCCGTACCGCCGGTCGTGACGTGCATGTGTGCGTTGGTCCCTCGCGAGATGAACTTGAGGTTTTGATCGATAAGGCCGACGTTGTTGTTGACGCTATTTTTGGTACCGGTTTCCACGGTGACCTGCGTGCACCGTTCTCCATTTGGATTCCGACGGTTAACGACTGCGCCGACCACGTGGTGTCCATCGATGTTCCTTCGGGTTTGAATGCCGAGACCGGTGTCGTCGACGACGACTGCATCCGTGCCGAGCGCACGGTCACGATGATCACGCCCAAGATTGGCCTCTACAGCGCTGATGGCCCAGAGTACGCCGGTGACCTGGTGTGCGGTAGCCTCTATGATCGCCTTGATGAGGTCATCGATGATGTCGACCATGCCGCCGAGATTGTCGAGCCCGGTGATCTGATGGATTTCTTTGCTCCGCTGCCCGCGAATATCGATAAGTATTCTCGCGGTTCCGTCCTTATTGTTGCCGGCTCGGCGCAGTATCCTGGCGCTGCCATTATGGCCGCCAAGTCTGCTGCTCGCGCGGGTGCCGGCTATGTGGCTGTCGCGACGCCCGATGCGTGTGCCAATCTTATTCGTATGGCACTTCCCTCGATTCCGGTTTTTGCTATTCCGTCCGATTCCCGCGGCTCTTTTGGTGCCGCTGCGCGTATGACCGTGTGCGAGATTGCAAAGAAGTACAGCTGCGTACTGTGTGGTCCCGGCATGACGACGTCTGCCGGTGCCATGCAGGTGGTTTCGGGCTTGTTGGAGCTTGATGCGCCGCTGATCCTCGATGCCGATGCGCTCAACTGCCTTTCTAAGATTGCTATTGACGGTATCGATAGCAACCCTGAGATGTATCGCCGTGAGCAGCCGCTCGTCATGACGCCGCACTATCGCGAGCTTTCGCGCTTGGTTGCCGGTGACGAGGTTAACGATCTGGGGACTGCAATTGCGGCCGCGCAGAAGGTTGTCTGGGCTGCTGGCTCCGACAATCTCGTGGTTATTGCCAAGGGGCCGACGACGGCTATCTGTGGCGTTGAGCGCGTGCTTTTGCCGCTCTCGGGTCCGGCGTCGTTGGCGACTGCCGGTTCGGGCGATGTTCTTGCGGGCATTTTGGCTGGCACACTGGCTACCATGCGTGATGAGATGGATCGCTGGGAGTTACTGTATTCGTATGCCGTTGCGCTTCACAGTTACGCGGGTTTTGCCGCGGCGACGGAGTACGGTGAGAAGAGTGTTATTGCGACCGATCTGATCGACTTGATCGGTCCTGCCATGGAATTGGCGGCAAAGGATGCACTCGATGATCTGGGAATCATGGACGAAGGGTCGGATGACTAATCATGAATAAAGCCGATTTGACGCGCTGGTCCTGGGTCGAGATTGACCGAGGGGCGCTTCGCCGCAACACGAGGGCTTACAAGAACCTGCTCGATCCACGTCAGCGACTGTGCTGCGTGGTCAAGGCCGATGCCTATGGCCATGGTGCCGTCGAGTGCGCCAAAATCATGTATTCGGCCGGTGCCGACATGTTTGCCGTGGCGACGGTTAATGAAGGCGTTGAGCTGCGCCGGGGCGGAATCACGAAACCCATCCTCATCCTAAGCGAGCCGCCTATCGAGGCCATTCCGACGTTGCTCGAGTTCGATATCATGCCTTCGGTCTATACGTCCGATTTTGCCCTTGCCTATGGAGAGTGCGCTGTCGCGGCAGGCAAGGTGGGTAAGTACCATCTAGCCATCGAGACGGGCATGAACCGCATCGGCGTTCACTATACGCAGGTGCTTGACTTTGTTCGTGGTATTAGCTTCCATCGCGGTATCCAGTGTGATGGCGTCTTTACGCACTTCGCAACGGCCGATGAACCTTCGGGTTGGGACTATAAACTGCAGTGCCAACGCTTTACCGAGGCCGTTCAAGCCATTAAGGACGCGGGTTTTGAGTGCGGCATTGTGCACTGTGCCAACACGCCGTCCTCGATGCTCGACCCCTCAATGCATTTTGATATGATTCGCGCCGGCGTTGGCTTGTACGGCATGCAGCCGTGCGAGCTGAGCAGCCGCGTAATGCAGTTGGACCCCGTCATGAGCGTCCATGCGCGCGTGACGCGTGTGGCACATCCTGCGATGGGTGAGGGCGTGGGCTACGGTTTTACCTACCGCGTACCGCGCACACGCGTTCAGGTCTGCACGCTGCCGATCGGATATGCCGATGGTCTTTCGCGTACGCTCTCCAATCGTATGGACGTGCTGTATCGCGGTGAACGTGTGCGTCAGGTGGGTAACATCTGCATGGACCAGTTTATGGTTGCCATCCAGTCCAATCCGGCGCATGAGATTCCCGAGGCCGAGCATGGCGACGAGATGATCATTGTTGGCCGCGATGGTGATGCCGAGATCACCATGGACGAGATGGCGCGCCTGCGCGGCACGATTAACTACGAGGTTGCTTGCGGCTTTGGCATGCGCCTCGACAAGGTCTACGTGTAGGAGCCACTATGGGTGTCATGCACATCCCCGGACATAGTCACCAAGCGCCGCGCGAGGTTGCGCTCGAGGAGATTGAGGCTGTTTTAGGCGACTGCCATCTCTGCCAGCTCTATCAGTCGCGCCATAACATCGTGTTTGGCGTGGGAAACCCCCACGCCCGCGTAATGTTTATCGGCGAGGCGCCGGGGCGTAACGAGGATCTGCAAGGCGAGCCGTTTGTGGGGGCGGCGGGCGAGGACCTCAACGGCATCCTGTCGCTGGCTGGCCTCAAGCGCGAAGACGTCTACATTGCCAACGTGCTCAAGTGTCGTCCACCGGGAAATCGCAATCCTCGGCCCGAGGAAGTGCTGGCCTGTTCACCGTTTTTGCGTGAGCAGATTCGGAGCATTTGGCCCGATATCATCGTGACGCTCGGTAATCCCGCGACGCACTTTGTGCTTAAGACCGAGATCGGCATCACCAAGCTGCGCGGCAGGTTCCATCAGATGGGGCATTTTGTGGTGATGCCCACGTTCCATCCGGCGGCGGCGCTGCGTAACCCGGCGTGGCAGGAGCTACTGGAGGAAGACTTTAAGATGCTGGGCGACTATCTGGAGCGGCATCCCGCGCCAGAGGGTGCCTCGGAATAATAAGGAGCATATATGTCCCTGGAGCGCCTGGGGGTAGGTATTTATAAAACGGCTTGCTCTGTCGATACGGAGCATTTTGGCGAGCTGGTTGCGCCGTGCCTGGAAGATGGTGATGTGCTGATCTTGACCGGCGGCCTCGGGGTGGGCAAAACCCACTTTACCAAGGGCGTTTCGCGTGGACTGGGCGACGGCCATATGGTCACGAGCCCCACATTCGCACTCATGGCCGTTCATGACCAGGGGCGTATTCCGCTGTTCCACTTTGACCTGTACCGTTTGGAGCATGCTTACGAGCTCGAGGATACGGGCATTTTCGATGTACTGGGCTATGAGGGTGCCTGTCTGTTGGAGTGGGGCGAACAGTTCCAGGACGAACTGACGGACGAGTATCTTTCGGTAACGCTTAAGCGTGATGAGAACGATAGCAACGTGCGAACGATAACGCTCGAGGCGCACGGCGAGCGCGCAGCGGAGCTTTCCGATTTGATTGATAAGGCTGTACAAGATGAGCTTGCATAACGATTACGCGCTGGTGGTGGCGCTCGATACTTCGACCGATATGCTTGCCTGCGCGGCAAGCTGGATTGATGGGCAGACGGGTGAGACGAAGCTGGTGAGTGGCGACCATATGTGCCGTCGCCATGCCAATGTGGAGCTCGTGAATACCGTCGACAGCGTGCTTGCTCAGGCTGGCATGGACCGTGCCGACGTGGGCAGTTATGTCGTCGGTCGCGGTCCGGGTTCGTTTACCGGCGTGCGTATCGGCATTTCCACCGCCAAGGGCTTGGCGCGCGGTGCCAACGTGCCGCTGCTGGGTGTGTCGACGCTCGATGCCTGCGCATGGACCGCGTGGAAGGCTGGCGTGCGTGGCAAACTCGGCATTCTGGCCGATGCCATGCGCGGCGAGGTGTATCCGGCTTTGTATGTACTGAGCGACGAGGGCCCCGAGCGTCAGTTTGAGCGCGAGCACGTGGTCAAGGCTGCCGTGGCGCTTGATGAGTGGCGCCAAGCCGCGGACTGGGACCAGGTTCAGCTGACTGGCGACGGTCTCGTGCGCTATGGCAAGCTGCTGAGCGAGGATGAGGTCGCTCGCTGCGTAGAGCGCGGCTTGTGGTGGCCTTCGGGCGAGGGCCTCCTCCTTGCACATGCCGCGGGTGACGGCGACCCGGCCCGCGTCCTTCCAATCTATACGCGCCTTTCTGATGCCGAGGAAAACGAGCGCAAACGCCTCGGTCTTGCCGAGAGCGCGCAGAGCGAAATTACGGGCGTCGCCGATGAGCTCGCCGGTCGCCATCTGCAATTCCGCCCCATGGGTGCGGCGGACGCCGAGGGCGCGAGCGTGCTGGAGGCCGCCTGCTTTGAAGGCGCTGGACACGAGGCGTGGACGCCGGGCATGTTCTTGTCCGAGCTGGGCGAGGATGTTGCGGCGCCGCGCAGCTGGTGGGTGGCGCACGACGACGGTCAGCTGCTGGGGCTTGCCGGCGGCATGGTCGTAGACGGTGACGTGCAGATTCTGGATGTTGCCGTCGACCCGAAGCATCGCCGCGAGGGTATTGCACGCAAGCTGCTGTCGCATGTGAGCTACGATGCCCAGATGCTCGGCTGTACGACCGCCTCGCTCGAGGTCGAGGATGGCAACGAGGGCGCTATTGCGCTTTATGCCTCCCTGGGCTTTACCGAGGCGGGCTGCCGCCGCGGTTACTACGGTGTTGGCAAAGATGCCATCGTCATGACGGCGCCGCTGCCCTTGGTGCTCCCGGTCGACAACGCTTCGCCGGAGCCGACGGCGGCTGAGCAGCGTGTATGGCCGCTGCCTGCACCCGAGCGCACCGTTGAGGAGCGCGCCGAAATTGAGCGCCGCCGCCTGGTGCTTGCCATCGAGAGCTCGTGCGATGAGACGGCTGTGGCGATTATCGATGCGGACGGTAATATGCTGGCCAATCAGGTTTCGACGCAGATCGATTTTCATGCCCGTTTTGGCGGCGTAGTGCCCGAGATCGCTTCGCGCAAGCATGTTGAGGTTATCGTGAGCGTCGTGGACGCGGCGCTCGAGGATGCCGCGGTATCGCTTGGTCTTGAGGATGGGGCCATCGCGCCGAGCGAACTCGCCGCTGTTGGCGTGACACAGGGTCCGGGCCTGGTGGGTGCTCTGGTAGTGGGCGTCGCCTTCGCCAAGGGCTTTGCCTATGCCGCCGGTAAACCGCTCGTGTGCGTCAACCATCTGGAGGGTCATCTGTTCGCCAACCTGCTGGCGCAGCCCGATCTCAAGCCGCCGTTTATCTTCACGCTCGTCTCGGGCGGTCATACCATGCTTGTTCACGTCAAGGCGTGGGGCGACTACGAGGTGCTCGGCGAGACGCTCGACGACGCCGTGGGTGAGGCCTTCGACAAGGTGGCTAAGGCGCTGGGTCTGGGCTATCCCGGCGGCCCCATCATTTCCAAACTGGCCGAGACGGGCAATCCCCGCGCGATTGACTTCCCCCGTGCGCTCAATAGTAGGGGAGACTATCGATTCTCGCTTTCGGGCCTTAAGACGGCCGTGACGCTCTACATTGAGCAGGAGACCAAAGCCGGGCGTACGATTCATCTGCCCGACCTGGCGGCTTCGTTCGAGGCTGCGGTCTTTGACGTTCAGTACAAGAAGGCCAAGAACGCGCTGCATGCCACCGGATGCAAGGAATACTGCATCGGCGGCGGCGTTTCGGCTAACCCGCATCTGCGCGAGATGATGATTAAGAAGCTCGGGCGCCAGGGCATCCGCGTGACGGTGCCGCCTCTCTCGGCATGCACCGACAACGCCGCCATGATCGCGGAGGTCGCCCGCCGTAAATTCGACCGAGGAGAAATCTCGCCGTTCGACGTCGACGCCGATCCGAACATGACGCTGTAGCCGTATGGGTGCGGTCCCCGACGCTGCCCGGACGCCAGCGGCCGCATATGAACTTTCCTGCTCTACAGTCCTGCTCACGACGGAGGCCACATTAAGTGGCCTCCTGTTCGTGCGGAACTCGCGATAAAGTTCATATGCGGCCGCTGGCGTCCGGGCAGCGCCGGGGACCTTTCTATATCGATGCAGCCACTGAGCTGGATCGTCGTCGACAACGTCCGGCAAGGTTGGCCGGTCTGCGTCGAATTTCCGGCGTGCTTTAGCTGAAAGAAAAGATGGCATGCGGAGCTTTGCTCCGCATTTGGGATGGGAGCCCCTGAGAGCCGCGGGAGCCGGGCGGCGCATATGAACTTTATCGCGAGTTCCGCACGCAAAGGAAAGCACTTAATGTGCTTTCCGTCTTGCGCAGGACTGTAGAGCAGGAAAGTTCATATGCGCCGCCCGGCTCCCGCGGCTCTCAGGGACATCTCTCATGCAAAAACTGTCGTTGGGTAAAGTCCGAGGTCAGTGGCGTTTTATACCGAGAATTTCAAAAAAAGTTGAAAACTCATTACATATTTGCGTTGACTTTAGGTAACTAAAGTTTCATACTGCTTTTCATCCACTGGGGGATGTGAACACGCACGGATTGTTCGCATCATGATTGAAGAGGATTTCTTAGACATGTTCACGCATCAGCTAAACATTATCAGCGTAGTAATTATCTGATGCGGGTTAGCACATACAGCTAGCCCGTACGATAACGGGCGGCTGATGAAGATGAGGGCCGTCGAGCGCAACCGACGGCCCTCATTTTTTATGTCTGGGAAGTTCTTTTTAGAGGAGGAAATGTAATGAACGGAGTTTTGCTCATGGTTGTGGCCGCGGCGGTGCTCGTCTGCGGTTATCTGGGCTATGGCCGATGGCTGGCCAACAAGTGGGGCGTTGACAAAGAGGCTCTCACGCCGGCCAAGCGCATGAAGGACGGCAAGAGCTTCTCGCCTGTCTCCGCCTTCACCGCGTTCTCGCACCAGTTCAGCTCGATCTGCGGTGCCGGCCCCGTCACGGGTACGATCGTCGCCATGGCCTTTGGTTGGCTGCCCGTCGTGCTCTGGGTCCTCGTCGGCGGCATCTTCTTTGGCGCCGTCCACGACTTTGGTGCCCTGTACGCTTCGATGAAGAACAACGGCAAGTCGCTGGCTCAGCTCATCGAGAAGTACATCGGCAAGACTGGCCGTCGTCTGTTCCTGCTGTTCTGCTGGCTGTTCTGCATCATCGTCATCGCCGCCTTCACCGACATGGTCTGCGGTACGTTTGCCGCTCCCGTTCTCGATGCCGCCACCGGCGCTGTCAACGAGGCTAAGTCCTACGCCGCTGGCTGCGCTGGTACCATCTCCATCCTGTTCACCTTCGTCGCCATCGTCTTTGGTTGGGCCCAGAAGAAGTTCAACCTCACCGGCGCTGCCGAGTTCGTCACCGGCGTGGTGCTCATGGTCCTCATGTTCGCCGTTGGTATGCAGTTCCCGGTTTATCTGACCAAGTTCCAGTGGTTCGCCGTCGTCATGGTCTACCTGGTCTTCGCTGGCGCTATGCCCATCCAGATGCTCAAGACCCCGCGTGACTACCTCACCTCGATCATGATGATCGTCATGATCGTCTGCGCTGTCCTCGGCATCGTTGTCCTGGGTGTTAACGGCCAGGCTACGATGACCGCTCCGGTCTTCACCGGCTTCTCTGGTGCCTCCGGCATGATGTTCCCGGTCCTGTTTGTCTCCGTTGCTTGCGGCGCTCTCTCCGGTTTCCACAGCCTCGTTTCTTCCGGTACCTCCTCTAAGCAGGTCGAGAAGGAGCAGGACGCCGTCAAGGTCGGTTACGGCGCTATGATCGTCGAGTCCTTCGTCGGCATCCTTGCCATCATCGTCGCCGGCATCATGTTCTCCACCATGAACACCACTGGTGCTAATGGTGCTGCCGTGGGCACCCCGTTCCAGATCTTTGCCGCTGGTATTGCTCGCGGTATGCAGGCCTTTGGCATTGACGGCGCTGTTGCCACGGTCTTCATGACCATGAACGTCTCCGCTCTGGCCCTGACCTCGCTCGACGCCGTCGCTCGTATCGCCCGCACTTCGTTCTCTGAGTTCTTTGCCCAGACCAACGACGCTCTGGCCGTCGACTCCAAGGCCGGCTACATGAAGGTCCTCGGCAACCCCTGGTTCGCCACGGTCGTCACCCTGCTTCCTGGTCTCGCCCTCGCCTTTGGCGGTTATACCAACATCTGGCCGCTCTTTGGTGCTTCCAACCAGCTGCTCGGCGGTATGACCATGATCACCCTCGCCGTGTTCTGCAAGTGCACCGGCCGTAAGGGTTGGATGCTCTACGTGCCCGTCGTCTTCCTGCTCTGCTGCACCTTCACCTCGCTGGTCCAGAGCGCCATGGGCTGCATGACCGCTGTCCAGCAGTTTGGCTTCTTCGGCACCATCCCGGCTACCGCCACCACGGCTGCCGTCTCCGTCGCCGCCACCAAGGGCCTGCAGCTCGTCTTTGCCGTCCTGCTGATGGTCCTGGGCCTCATCGTTGCCGTCAACTGCCTCAAGGAGTTCTTCGGCAAGGAGGCCGGTTCCATGCCCGACGAGGAGCCCGAGTGGTCCGAGATGGGCAAGGCCGAGTATGGTCGCGCCGCTGCTGCCGATGCTCCCGCCGACGCCGAGGCCGCCAAGGCTTAGCCGATCGGACGGATTGAATCCTCCATCTCTATGACTCGGAAAGACCGGGTCCGCAGAACGCGGGCCCGGTCTTTTTTGTAAAGAAGGATGATGCCGGGGTGTTCTCGCAGATGTTTTGCGTGGATGGCGGCGCGCGTTGTACCATATGGACGTATATGTGTGCATATGAAAGGGGCCCCGTGGCCAAGACGGTATATTCCGATAACCAACAAAATGTCGATGCCCTGGCTGAGCGCCTGAGCGGACAAACGTCGCTTTCTGCCGAGCGCGCCAAGCTGGTTGCTTACGACCTGCTTTGCCGCAAGGCACTCAAGATTAAGTCGAGCGCACTGGCGCAAATCTTCCGCTCCGTCGATAAGGAATGCGACACCAAGGCGATGCGCGATGAGCTTATCGCGGCAAA
>CAJKLK010000038.1:0-10094 GCA_905200715.1 uncultured Collinsella sp.
GGGGTCAGCCCGTGGGAGGCCAGGGCGCCGCTGACCGGTGGACGGCACCGAGCCGCCATCCGAAACTTAGGAAGGGGGAGGCCTCGCGGCCTCCCCCTTTTTGCGTTAACACTTCACAAAGTAGTTGCATTTCACCCGTAACCCGGTTGGGCTTATAGGTAATGAGCTTTTATTTAAAGACAATAAATCGAATCACAAGGGCAACTGCTATGACCACGATGATCAAAAGTAGCAATTGGAGTCGATGCTGCTTGCGTCGTTTACTTGATGAAACGAAGATCGTTTTCCCTTGTTTTGGCGTCTCGAGATAACGAGCCGAATGCGTTAAGGTTTGCTTAGGTCGAGGACCTCTTTGCTGTCGAGTTACGGGCTTTTTCGTCGGGTCCTCATTGATTGCGCTGTTTTTTGATAATGGCGCATCTTTCAGATATACGGGATCGCTTGATGCGACGCCCATATGCTTACGCTCCGTTTGGGCATCCTCGAGCGTTTGATATCGATTTCTCGTCACATACTCGGGCTCAGGATCATTAATGGGCTCTTGCGAGATGTGGGGGCGATGGAACCGTGGCGGCTGCGTAGAAGCATCTTCCCACTGCGTCGGCATAAACATTTTGTTCTGGTTTTGGTCGTCCATGATGCCCTTTAGCTCGTTACCAACAACGCGTACGCGCTCATTGTAAGCCCCTTGTTATTTGTAGCTGTGGACATACTCGTTTTTTAAGCTCTGGTTCAAAGAACCTTAACCTTCCTAAAACCTTAGTGCTACGCACTTAGATATGCTTATAGTACTGGACTTAAAAAACTTTATAGTCGATGTATATATGAGCATCGGGTGGGCATATATAAGAGCGTCAAAAGAAGTCCCAGTCACCTAGAAGATGACTCGGCAGTCCTATAAAGGAGTGGTAAACATGGCAAGCATGGTTCCTTATCGTTCGGTTTTTGGCGTTCGTCCCTCTGCAAGCTCGCTGTTCGATTTGTTTGATGATATGAGCGACCTAGCGAACAGCTCGATTGCCTCTAAGGCGTTCCCCGTTGACGTTGAGGATAAGGGCGATGGCTATGAGGTAAAGGCTTATCTGACCGGCGTCGCCAAGGACGATATTGATGTCGAGCTTAACGAGGGCCGTCTGTCCATTAGCGTGAATGTCGAGGAAGACGAGGAGAACGAGGGCAAGAACTTCCTGCAGAAGGAGTTCAGCTCGTACAGCGCGACGCGTGGCGTGTATCTTAAGGACGCTTCGAGCGAGGGTCTCTCGGCTAAGTACGCTGACGGCATCCTTACCGTTACGGTTCCCAAGATCGTCGAGAAGAAGAACGTTACGAAGATCTCCATCGACTAACTTCGTTGGTGTTCTTCGCTATTAAATGACAACAAAAGGGGCTGGGAAGCGATTCCCGGCCCCTTTTGCTGTTTAGGACAGTCTATTGAATGGTTGCTGGCCGATACTGGCTTGCAGGGCGTATCGAGAGTTTTCGCGATCCTTGGAGAAGGGTGGCGGAGCTGCCGAGCTCGTCATCCAGGGTTGCGGCTAGAGCTTTGGCATAGCTTTTGACGGTAAGACTCGGGCGATTGTTGTCTTGGCTGATATGCATGGCAATGAGCTGTTCGGTGCGATCAGTAACAAGCTCGCGTGCGGCTTCGGCGGCCTGATCGTTGGACAGATGCCCTTTTGTAGATAGGATGCGCTCCTGAAGAAAGCGGGGATATTCTCCCTCGCGCAGCATGGTCACATCGTGGTTGCTTTCGAGCGCGAGGACTCGGCAATCTTTGAGGGTGTTCATGGCCTGGCTCGATAGCTCTCCGGTGTCGGTGGCAAAGCCGATGGAATCATCGAGGGCGTCGAATCGATAGCCGACTGGATTGATGACATCGTGTGATGTTGAGTAGGTTTGCACGTGGATACCGGCAATGGAAAGGGTGTCACCGGGATCGAATTCCTCGACAGGCAGATGCGAAAGATTTTCTTTGCTCGAAAGTGTGTTCCTGCTGGCAAAGAGGGGGCCGTGCCAGTGCTTGCACCAGACATCGAGGCCCTTGATGTGATCGCTATGCTCATGCGTAATGAGAAGAGCCGAGACGT
This sequence comes from uncultured Collinsella sp., assembly GCA_905200715.1. Taxonomy (GTDB): domain Bacteria; phylum Actinomycetota; class Coriobacteriia; order Coriobacteriales; family Coriobacteriaceae; genus Collinsella. The sequence goes on from CAJKLK010000038.1 coordinate 2,088, forward strand.
TGTCTGCCGAGAGCCCCAGTTCTGCCATGCGCTTTAATGTCTCGCGGCGAGAAAGACCGTCGTCAATCATGATGAGCCCCCGGGGGCCTTCGATGAGCGCGCAGTTGCCTTTTGAGCCGCTGCCAAGGATATGAAGGAGCAGACGAGACATAAGATTCCAAAGGATACAATGGGTGCGAACGAATAGAGGAGGAAGCAAATGCCAACGGTATCTCAGCATTATGGACACCATGCTGCATCGCGGGCTGATGATAAGGCCCTGGCAACGCGGCAGACGGCTGCCCCCGTGGTGCTCATGGTATCAGGTGGTGCGGACTCGACGGCTTTGCTCCTTATGGCGTGCATATCAAAGTTGGATATTCAGGATGGGCGTGGTGTAGCTCCCATCGCGCGCGAGCGACTGCACGTGCTGCATGTGAACCATCATCTGCGCGGTGAGGCATCCGATGGCGACGAGGCCTTTGTGCGCGGCCTATGCGCACAATATGGCTTGCCGCTGTGTGTTGAGCATGCCTATTTTGATGATGAATCGGGCAATATCGAGGCGGCTGCCCGCGAGGTGCGCTATGCCGCGGCGCGGAGGTATGTCCGCGAGCTCTGCGCCCAGACGGGGGCACCGCGAACGGCGGCTCGTATCTGCACCGCGCACACGTCTTCGGATCGCGCGGAAACGTTTTTGATGAACGCGATTAAGGGTTCGGGGCCCGCTGGTCTATCGAGCATTCCTCGCCGGAGGAATATCGTGGTGCGTCCCTTGCTCGACCTGACTCATGATGAGCTCGTGGGCTATCTGCAGGTGCATGGTCAGCCGTGGCGAGAGGACGAGAGCAACGAGGACGTGTCGTACTTGCGTAACTACGTGCGCCATCGAGTGATGCCGGTGGTGGCGCAGCGCAACGCGAGCGTCTGTAAGACGATTGGCGCCGCTTGCGAAATTCTGGGCGATGAGGACGCCTTTCTTTCCCAGCTTTCCGCGCAGGCGTTTCGAAGATGCCTGCGTAAGGAGGCGGCGGGTGCACTGGTCCTCGACGCTCGCCGACTGGCCGCGGCCGAGGTGGTGATTGCTCGGCGCATGGTGCGACTGGCAATTAAGCGTATCGACCCCGACGCTCGCCCGGAGATGCGGCATGTGGAGCGCGTGCTCGCCTGTGTCGCCGAGGGCTCGGGTTCGGTCACGCTGCCGGCGGGAATCGATGCGCGCGTGGAGTTTGGCATGCTGTCATTCAAGGCCCCGGCGGCGCGCGAGGGGTTAGTTGCCGATTGGGTCACCATTCCCGGTCGATTGCCGCTGGGGGCGGGCCGCATCCTGGTGGCAGAGCCGATGGCTGTGGAGCCGGGGTGTGATATTGTGCGCCGTGCCCGCGAACTTGCGGGTGCCGGAGGGGTGGCCGCTATGGTGGATGCCGCGACGCTGGGCTTTGCCGATCGCGATAGCGAACGGATGCTCGCCGGCTCGCGCGGGGAGATTCCCGCCGAGGCGCGTTTGGCGCGTCTGTGGGTAGACGGTCCCGTGCCGGGGGATGTGATGTGTCCGTTGGGCATGAGTGGGCGAAGTAAGAAGGTATCCGACCTACTCAACGAGGCTCGTATTCCCGTTTCTGAGCGCGCAGGCGTTCCCGTGGTGAGAACGGCTCCGGGAGGTGCCGTGGTATGGGTCGCAGGCGTTCGCACGGACGAACGTTTTAAATGCACGGCCGCAACGCGCGTGGCGTATCTGCTTCGTGTGGTCGATGCGGAATAGCGTCCCACGCCAGCTATTCTGTGCGACGTTGACGGTATTCCCGCGCTGATGGCGTACGGGCTGGAAAATATACCCCGTGCGCTGCTAGAATGTGAAGTTCGCGTCCATACGGCGGTGTGTGGGCGATAAGCACAAGAAAGGGTTGTCATGGCTTCTCAACATCCGGATATCGAGAAGGTTCTGTTTACGCAGGAGGATATCGACGGTATCGTCTCTCGCCTAGGCGAGCAGATTACTCGTGACTACGCGGGTAAGGATCTGGTGCTGATTGCGGTCCTGCGCGGCGCCGTGGTCTTTATGGGCGACCTGATGCGCAAGATCGAGCTGCCGACCAACATCGATTTCATGGCTGTTTCGAGCTATGGCGACGGCGTGAAGTCCTCGGGTATCGTGCGTATCATTAAGGACCTGGATATCGACATCCGCGGTCGCGACGTGCTGATCGTCGAGGACATTCTGGACTCGGGCCTGACGCTCAAGTATCTGATGAAGAACCTCGAGAGCCGCAAGCCCGCTTCGCTGGAGGTCGCTGCCTTCCTGTGGAAGGACGTTGAGGACCGCACCTCGGCCATCACGCCCAAGTATGTTGGAACCCATTGCCCCGATGCCTTTGTGGTGGGCTACGGCCTCGACTATGCCGAGCGCTATCGTAACCTTCCGTATCTGGGCATTTTGAAACCGGAGGTTTATTCGTAAGATGCCCGACGACCGTAACGATAACAATTCCCAGACTCCCCGGGAGCCTAAGATCCCGGGGATGCCCGGAGGCAAGAAGCCCACGCGTACGGGCTGGCTGTATTTTATTTTGGCTTGCGCGCTTCTGGGCTACGCCTTCTTTAACATGGGCTCCGGCTTTGCCAATTCTAGCAATACCGTAAAGCTCGCGACGAGCGAGATGGTGAGCGCCATCAAGCAGGATCGCGTCGAAGATCTGACCTATACGGTTCAAGACGGAAGCGTGACGGGTCATTACTGGAAGACGAAGAAGGACAAGGGCGATACGAGCGAGCTCAAGAGCTTCTCCTCGACCTATGTCGGCTCCGATTCGCTTGCCGAGCTCATGGCGGAACACCCCGATACCAAGTACATCGTCAACACCAATGACCCCGATTTTTGGGGCGACTTGGCGATGAGCGTGCTTCCGACGATCGCCCTGATCGCCATCATGTTCTACTTTATGCGCCAGATGATGGGCGCCAACAACAGGAACATGCAGTTTGGCAAGACCAACGCCAAGACCAACGAGGCCACGCGCCCCAAGGTCAAGTTTGAGGACGTTGCCGGCGTGGACGAGGCAGTCGAGGAGCTCGAGGAGATCCGTGACTTTTTGAGCGATCCGGACCGCTATCGCAAACTGGGCGCCAAGATCCCGCGTGGCGTGTTGCTGGTGGGCCCTCCGGGCACCGGTAAAACGCTGCTGGCCAAGGCCGTTGCCGGCGAGGCGGGCGTGCCGTTCTTTAGCATCTCGGGTTCCGACTTTGTCGAGATGTTCGTGGGTGTCGGCGCCAGCCGTGTGCGCGACCTCTTTAAGGAGGCCAAGTCCCAGGCCCCGTCGATCATCTTCATCGATGAGATCGATGCTGTGGGACGTCAGCGCGGAGCTGGCTTGGGCGGCGGTCACGACGAGCGCGAGCAGACGCTCAACCAGCTGCTGGTCGAGATGGACGGTTTTGAGGAGAGCGAGTCGGTCATCCTGATCGCTGCAACCAACCGTCCTGACATCCTGGATCCGGCGTTGCTGCGCCCCGGTCGTTTTGACCGTCAGGTTACGGTTGACCGTCCGGATGTGAAGGGCCGCGAGCAGATCTTGCGCGTGCATGCCGAGAACAAGCCGATGGACGAGGACGTGAAGTTTGAGAAGCTCGCCCAGATGACCGTTGGCTTCACCGGCGCCGATCTGGCAAATCTGCTCAACGAGTCTGCGCTGCTGGCTGCCCGCCGCCATCGTTCCGTGATCTCGATGGACGAGGTCGAGGAATCGATGGAGCGCGTGATTGCCGGTCCGCAGCGCAAGGGTCGCGTGATGACCGAGGCCGAGCGCACCACGATCGCCTACCACGAGAGCGGCCATGCCCTGGTGGGTCACATCCTGGAGCACTCCGATCCGGTTCACAAGATCTCGATCGTCAGCCGCGGCCAGGCGCTGGGCTACACGCTGCAGCTTCCGCAGGAGGACCACTTCCTCAAGACCAAGAACGAGATGCTCGACGAGCTTGCCGTGTTCTTGGGCGGTCGCGTTGCCGAGGAACTCATGTGCGACGACATCACGTCGGGCGCGAGCAACGATCTGGAGCGCGCGACCAAGATGGCGCGCGAGATGGTCACGCGCTTGGGCATGAGCGAGGAGCTTGGAACGCAGGTGTTTGGTGAGGCGCAGCATCAGGTATTCCTGGGCCGCGACTACGCCGATCACCAGGATTACTCCGAGGAGACGGCGCGCCGCATCGACATCGAGGTCCAGCGCATTATGCGTGAGGCCCATCGTCGTGCGGTCGAGATTTTGGATGCTCGTCGCGATCAGCTTGACCTGATGGCGAAGGTGCTGCTTGAGCGCGAAACCGTCGAAGGCGACGCCGTGAACGCCCTGCTCGACAACGAGTGGGATGCCTACCTTGAGCGCGAGGGCGATATCCTGGCGGCCAAGGAGGAGCGCAATGCCAAGGCGGCCGGCATGCCGACCAAGAAGCGTGCGCCTCGTATGAGCGAGGAGGAGCTGGCGGCCGATGCCGCGGCATTTGCGCAGGCGGCCATGCAGGAGGATGCCGAAGCCGCATCCGATGATGCCGGCGATGACTGTGCCGTCAATGCCGGTGCCGACACCGACGCCGACAAATAGCCTTTGTGGCGAAAGCCTCTGCGGGGAAACCTGCGGAGGCTTTTTCTTTTGAGCGATATTGGGCCATCTGTTGATTGGGGACAGACTTAAATGAGTGTTTTCACGCATTTAAGTCTGTCCCCAATCAACATTGCTGCGGCGCTTTGCTCAACTAAAGCGTACAATACCGCCTATGCGAAAGGGGAACAGATGATCAACGAAACCATGTATGCTCGCGGTGCGGAAAGCTCCATCATCCGCGAGATTTTTAGCTATGGCCTTGAGCGTAAGGCGCAAATCGGCGCGGAAAACGTGTTCGATTTCTCGCTGGGCAACCCGAGCGTTCCGGCGCCCGCTGCCGTGGCGGAGTCCATCAAAAAGGCGCTTGAACTGCCGAGTGACCAGCTGCACGGATACACGCCCGCACCGGGCCTGCCGCAGTGCCGTACCGCCGTGGCTGAGTCGCTCAACCGCCGCTTTGGTACGAGTTATGAGGGCAAGGATGTCTTTATGACCGTGGGCGCCGCGGCTTCGCTCACCTGCACGCTCAACGCCGTTACGAACCCGGGCGATGAGGTTATCGTCATTGCGCCGTATTTTCCGGAGTATCGCGTGTGGATTGAGAAGGCCGGCTGTACGTGTGTCGAGGCGCTCGCCGATGAAGATACGTTCCAGCTGAGCGTGGATAACGTGCTCAAGGCGATTACCGATAAGACGGCTGCCGTCATTATCGACTCACCCAACAACCCGACCGGCGCCGTGTATACGTGCGATGCCCTGACGCGACTGGCCAATGTTTTACGCGAGGTCAACGCCAAGCGCGATCCCGAGAACCCGATTATGCTCATCTCGGATGAGCCGTATCGCGAGATTGTCTATGGCGCCGAGGTGCCTTGGGTGCCTTCGATCTACGAGCACACCATCGTGTGCTACTCGTATTCCAAGTCGCTTTCGCTGCCGGGCGAGCGCGTGGGGTGGATCCTGGTTCCCAATACGAACCCTCAGGCAGCTCGTCTAATGCCCGCCGTTGCCGGTGCCGCCCGTACGCTGGGCTTCGTGTGCGCGCCGGCGCTCTTCCAGCGCGTAATTATCGACTGCATCGATGAGCCGAGTGACGTTGAGGCCTATGCACGCAACCGCACCGCGCTTACCGATGCACTAGCGGAGTACGGCTACACCTATGTTGAGCCGGATGGTGCATTCTACCTGTGGGTGAAGGCGCTGGAGCCCGATGCGAACGCTTTCTGCGAGCGCGCGAAGAAGTATGAGCTGCTCGCGGTGCCCTCGGACAGTTTTGGCATGCCGGGCTGGTTCCGCTTGGGCTACTGTGTGAGCTACGAGACTATCGTTAACTCACTGCCCGCCTGGAAGCAGCTGGCCGACGAGTATCGTCAAAAGTAAAGCGCTCTGCTTACAATGTTTTACGTGAAACGGGGTTTGGTTTTAAGCCAGACCCCGTTGTCTATGCCGTTGTGTGATTGGGATGAAGCAGTTTTACGACTGCCGAAAGCTATGCGTACAATGAATATACGCGACGGCCATACTGGACAAGGAGACCTGATGCCCTACCTTCTTTCTTGTGATATTCATACTCATACGTTGTTCTCCGCGCATGCGTACTCAACCATTGAGGAGAATGTGTACTGGGCGGCGGAACGTGGCCTGCAGGTGCTCGGATCTGCCGACCATCTGAGCTCGATGGTTACGGCTTGCCCCAACGACCTGCGAAGTTTCCAGTTCTTTATTAACCAGGATATCTGGCCGCGCATTTGGAGCGGCGTGCTGGTGCTTCGCGGCGCCGAGGTCGATATCGTTTCGCTGGACGGAAGCTTGTTTGGCGAGGACATTCCCGTGTCGCTCGATATTGCCGGCGATTCGTACAGTCACCAGCATTCGCTGTTCGATTTGGTGACGCGTAATTTGGATTATTTGGTGGCAAGCGTGCATAATCCGCAGTTTGCCGAAGGCGCGACGCTCGCCCAAACGACCCAGATGTATATCAATGCCCTGGAGCATCCCAAGGTGTTCATGCTTGGGCATACGGGTCGTTCGGGCGTGCCGTTCGATATCGATGAGGTGCTACTGGCGGCCAAGGCCAAGCACAAGATTATCGAGATTAACAACCATAGTCTTGAGCATGGTGCCGACACTGAGCATTGGGCCGTATGTCGCAAGATCGCCGAGCGCTGCGCCGAGCTGGGCGTGGGTATTGGTGTGTCGACCGATGCCCACATTGGTATGGCCATTGGCAAGCTCGAGCACGCCCGCAAGTTGCTCGACGAGATTCACTTCCCGCTGGACCTGATCGTGACGCGCGACCGCGAGACGCTGCTGCGCGAGATGGCGGCAGCCGGCGTATGCGACCTGCGCAAGGGGATGTAACGAGACTCATATGTCCAACGAAAGGGGGCGGTCCAGACGGGCCGCCCCCTTTCCTGTCCCAAAAATCTACCGGGGTTGGTTAGCGGCGCTCGAGGACCGCTACTGTTTCGGTGTGGTCGGTGTGGGGGAACATGTCGACCGGCGTGATCTTGAGCAGTCGGTAGCCACCGTCGAGGAGCTGGTGTAGGTCGCGCTCTTGGGTGGCTGGATTGCAGCTGATATAGGTGATGCGGCGCGGCTTAAGTGCGCAGGCGGCCTCGAGGAATTCGGGTGTGGAGCCGGCGCGCGGCGGGTCGATGGAGAGGACGTCAACGCGCTCGTTGTTGTCGGCGGCATCTAGGATGTAGTCGGTGGCATCGTCGGTCATAAACCAGGCGCTGCGGGTGAGGCCGTTGAGCTCGGCGTTGCGACGTGCGTCAGCGATGCCCGCCGGGTTGCGCTCCACGCCGAGCAGCATAATGCCGACACCTCTGTCCTGGGCATCCTTCGCGGCGCACAGACCGATGGTGCCGCTGCCGCAGTACGCGTCCATAAGAATGTCACCCTGCTGCAGGTCCATGCCGTCAATCGCGAGCTGATAGAGCAGCTCGGTCTGCTGCGGATTGGTCTGATAAAACGCGGTAGGGGAGATATCGAATTCGCAACCGAGCAGCTGGTCGCGCATGCACTCGGCGCCATAGACGATACGAGTCTCCTCACCCAAGATGGCGTTACCGGGACGGCCATTGATATTTTGGGCAACGGTGACGATATGCGGATCGAGCGCCGCGACGGACTCAAAGAATTCCTGCGCATGCGGTAAGTCACGCTGGGCGGTCACGAGCGTAACCATGACCTGGTCGGTACGCCAACCGCAGCGGACGACGGCATAGCGAAGCAAGCCAAGATGCTTGTCCTCGTTAAAGGCGGGAATATGCAGCCGCTCAGCTTCGCGTGCGATGCCGTTGAGAATCTGACGGGCACCCGGCGCCTCGACAGGACACTCGGGTACGGCAACGATTCTGTGCGTGCCGCGCTCAAAGAAACCGCAACGGACAGCGCCCTCCTTACCGGGAGCAAAGGGAGTGGC
>CAJKLK010000039.1:0-8954 GCA_905200715.1 uncultured Collinsella sp.
TGGTGGGTTTGGATGTGACGCATCGCGTGGTGCTCACGCGTCGCGACATTGCCGGTTGGACGGGCTCGGGCACCATGGCCGGTTGCGCGTTTGCGAGCATGGTGGAGCATTACATTGGCTCGTACGAGATGAACGCACCCTACCTGGGTGGTTGTGCGCTGCACGATCCGCTAGCCGTTGCCGTGGCGATTGACCCCACGCTCGTGGGTGCGCTCGGCTGCAATCTGCGTGTTGATCTGCTGGGCGAGTATCGCGGCCGCACCATTTGCGATGAGCGCCGTGTGGCCGACCCCGACAAGAGCGCACTCGTGGCGCTGACCGTCGACGCCCCGCGCTTCCTGTCCGAGTTCAAGGCGCGCATGGCCCGCATCCTAGGCTAGGCTCGGGATCGAAGCACGCCCATCTGCTCGATGTGGCCGCTGGCGGGCCGACATCTACCGTTCGCCAGCCCGATGGTCCCCGGGGCGGGGAGAGCGCTATAATGCATTCTGCATCTTGGATTGTTACTCCTGTGTGGAGGCATGCCCAAGAGCAATACAACACGGATTGTTACGTAAGGCATGACCGCAATAGCACTGCTATTGGCTATCATGCCTTTTTCTGTGAGTGTTCTTGAAAGGAGGTTCACCATGCTTGCAATTAAAAAGCTTAACAACAACGCGGTTCTTTGCCGTGACGGACAGGGGCGAGATGTCATCGCCATGGGCAGGGGCGTCGGTTTCGGCGGAGATTTTCCTCGAGAGCTCCCTCTTTCTAAAATCGAGCATACGTTTTACGACATTGATCCTAAAGGACAAGATGTCATGAGGGATCTTCCCTCGGATATCGTGATGTTTGCGGCGAAAGTTATGGACATCGTTGCCAACGAACTGCCCTACGACCTCTCGACCAATGCGACGCTGTTCATGGCTGATCACCTGTCGTTTGCCGTTGCGCGAGCCCAAAAGGGGGTCCGCATCGCGATGCCTCTTGCCTATGAAGTGCGGGAGACGTATCCGAAGGAATACAAGGCTGCCCAGTTTATCGTCATGCGACTCGAGAAGGAGCTCGGAGAGCGGCTTCCCAAGGATGAGATTGCCAGTATTGCGATGAATCTCGTGAACGCACGGGTTGTTGAAGCCGTCAAAGCCACGGCCGAGCCCGCAAAGCAGTTCGACGATATGCTCGAGGACGTTATCGAGATTCTCGAAAGCGATTTCCGCATTATTGTCGACCGCGATTCCTTTGATTTCACCCGCTTCGCCACGCATCTGCGGTACCTGTTCAAGCGCATTCAAGCCGGCGAGTCGCTGAACAGCGCCAACATGCAGATGTACAAGAACTTTCGTGAGGAGTTTCCGCAGTTGGCAGAGTGCGTGAAGCATATCGGTTCCTATTGTCGTGAAACGTGGGACGCCACGCTCTCCGAGGAGGAGGAACTCTATCTGATGATCCATCTCAACCGGATCATCTCCAAAAAAGGATTGTAACCCGTAGCCATTCGGGGCATGACCTTTGCCGATTCGAACAGTAAGCCAAGATTGTGCAAAGGAGCCAATGATGGCAAATTACAAAAAGGTGGCAGAGCAGATTCTCTCCACTGTGGGCGGGGCGGAAAACGTGGCTTCGGTTACGCATTGCATGACGCGCCTGCGCTTCAACCTCAAGGATGAAAGCCTCTCGAATGATGAGAAGCTTGAGGACATCTCGTCTATCATCAGCGTCGTGCACGCCGGAGGGCAGGTGCAGCTGGTGGTCGGGCCCACGGTCGACAAGGTCTACGACGAGGTTTGTAAGCAGGGCGGATTCGAGGTCACGGTATCGATTGACGAGGAACTCGATGGCCCTCAGCTTAGCTGGAAGGAGCGCTTGGCGCCCAAGCACCTCTTCAATCAGCTGCTCGATGCCGTGAGCGGCGCTATCACCCCGATCCTTCCGATCTTTTGTGTCGCCGGTATCTTCAAGATGCTCGTTATTCTGTTTGGGCCCGAAGGCGCCGGTTTTATGTCCGAAACGAGCGACCTGTATCGGATCCTTTCCCTGGTGGGCGATGCGGCGTATTACTACTTCCCGGTGTTTGCCGCCTATAGCTCGGCTAAGAAGTTCAAAACGAGTCCTGTGCTGGCACTGCTCATCGCTGTTGTGATGATTTATCCCGACATGCTCGCTATTGTTGAGGACGGAAAGCCTTTCAGCGTCTTCGGCATCCCCATGCAGCTCGTCAACTACACCCAGGCTGTTCTTCCGGTCATCTTGATCACCTGGGCCCAGTCCTATGTTGAGCGCTTCTTTAAGAAGATCTCGCCTGATATGTTGCGCATTCTGATCGTACCCGTGGGTACGGTGCTCGTGATGTTGCCGGTCGCGCTGTGCCTCTGCGGCCCTGCCGTCCAATTTGTCATGGGCCTTGTGGCCGATTTCATCATTTGGCTCGCCTCTGTTGCCGGTCCCGCTGCGACCGCGGTTATCGGCGCATTCTGGAATCTGATCATCGCCACCGGCATGCACGTGCCGATCTATACCGCCATATTGCCCGCCGCGCTCCAGAACGGTTACGACGCCATCTTATACCCCGGCACCGCGGTTGTAGCCTACACCACGCTTGCCATCGCGCTCGCCTATGGCCTGCGCGCTAAGGGCAAGGAGAGTCGAGCCACGGGCTGGAACTTGTTCATCACCTATGCCTTCGGTCGCGTGAGTGAGCCCATCATCTACGGCATCCTGTTTCGCGACAAGAAGGCTCTTGCCTGGAACATGATTGGTGGTGCTGTCGGTGGTCTGCTGGTAAGCCTTCTTCATGCCAACGTCTATATCTTCACTGGCGTTGGTTTCCCATGGATGAACGTGCTCATGTTTGCTCAGGATATCATCCCTGGCACCATCGGGTGTCTTGCTGGCGGTGCCGTGACGTTTGCGTTGGCGATGATTTTTGGATTTGAAGGACAGGAGAAGATGCCGTTGAAGTCCAAGAGCGGCGATTCTGAGGCCGTTGAATCCGTCGAGGCATAAGAGGCTACTACACAAATATGCTCCCCAGCCGTTGCGCGGTCCGACCCCTTGGCCGCGCAACGGTACTGTGCTGTTGCGCGGCACTTGCCGAGTCCATTGCGTTCGACAGTGTGGGCCGGGAATTTGATAGAAAGGACGACACCATAATGTTTAGAGAAGATTTTTTATGGGGCGGGGCTCTGGCTGCAAACCAGTGCGAGGGAGGATGGAACGAAGGCGGTCGCGGTTTAGCCAATTCCGACATGCTGCCGTTTGGCGATCAACGCATGGACGTCATGCGGGGAGACCTTGATCCGCGTGCGTTGGCACCCGACAGCTTCTATCCCGCTCGCAAGGGCATTGATTTTTACCATAGGTACAAGCAGGATATTGAACTGTTTGCCCAGATGGGTTTTAAATGCCTGCGCTTATCAATCGCCTGGAGCCGCATTTTTCCCAAAGGAGACGAAGCCGAGCCCAATGAAGAAGGCCTTGCCTTTTACGAGGATGTTTTTAGGACGTGTCGCGCGCATGACATTGAGCCTTTGGTGACGCTCAACCACTATGATGTCCCCATGCATCTCGTCGATGCGTATGGCGGATGGCGCGATCGCAGGTTGGTCGACCTGTTCGAGCGATATTCGCGTACCGTGTTCGAGCGCTATCGGGGATTGGTCAATTATTGGCTGACCTTTAACGAGATCAACATCATGACGCAGGCGTGCTTTATGGCGGCGGGGATCATCTTCGAGCAAGGGGAGAATCGCTATGCAACGGTTCACACGGCCGTGCACCATGTATTGGTTGCGAGCGCCCGTGCGGTCGGGGCGTGTCATGAACTGTGCCCTGGGGCGAAGATCGGTTGCATGCTCAACGCAGGTGTCTTCTATCCGGCTACATGTGATCCGGACGATGTGCTGGCTGCGCAGGCTGAGAATCGCAGCCATTACATGTTTACCGACGTCCAGGTGCGCGGTGCGTACCCGAGCTATGTTCTCAAGGAATACGCCCGCCATGGTTTTGAGGTCCCCTATCGGGATGATGACCGCGAAGTACTGGCTGCAAACCTGGTCGATTTCGTCTCGTTTTCGTATTACTCGACGCGCGTCGCAAAAGCGCATGCGGAAGGTCAGTTCGATTCGAACCTTCTTCGCTCGGCGCCTAATCCGTATCTAAAACAGGAGCCTTGGGGGAGGTTTATCGACCCCAAAGGGCTGCGCGTCACCATGAATGAAATCTGGGATCGCTATCAAAAGCCGCTGTTCATCGTCGAAAACGGTTTGGGTGCTCCTGATGTGCCGGAAGATTCGGGTGAAATAGAAGACGACTATCGAGTTGAATACCTGCGGGCCCACATCGAGGCGATGAGGGAGACCGTCGAGCTCGACGGGGTGGAACTCATGGGATATACCTGTTGGGGCCCGATCGATTTGGTTTCGGTCGCCACAGGACAGATGCGTAAGCGCTACGGGTTTATCTATGTCGATCGAGACGATAGCGGTGCGGGCTCGTTTGAGAGACGTAAAAAGAAAAGCTTCGAATGGTACCGACGCGTAATAGCAAGCAATGGCGAAGACCTTGCGTAATAACGTTAAGATGGACAAATGCGCCCGTTGGGGGAATAGTCGTGCCACTTCGCTTGACAACAGGCTAAACTAGCTAATAAACATTTACTATTCTGTTTAGATTGAATTTGCGGTCGTTTAGTTGCCGAGCCACGGGGCGGTCAAGCCACGATGCTCGGCCGCGACCGATGCTAGGGGGAACGATGGCTAAAGCAAGCGTCCGCGAGATCAGCCGCATTACCGGCTTTTCGCCCGCAACCGTGTCCAACGCGCTCAACCGCAAGCGCAGCGTGAGCGAGGAGACCGCCAAGGTCATCCTGGAGTGCGCGCAGTCGCTTGGCTATCAGCAGTCGACGCAGCTCGAGAGCATCCAGTTTGTGCTTGCGCGCAAGACGGGCGCCATCCTGGACGAGAGCACCTTCCATCCCGCGGTCATCGAGGGCGTGGAGCGCCAGGCGCGTCGCCACGGCATGAGCACGAGCTTTGTCTCGCTCGACTTTAGCGACCTGGACGCCGTGCGCCCGCAGGTCGAGGGCCTGATCGCCGACCCGTCGGCCGCCATCGTGCTGATGGGCACCGAGCTGGGCGAGGAGGACTACGCCCTGTTCGCCGACGCTGCCGCCCACCTGATTGTGCTCGACGGCTGGAGCGATCGCCAGTACTTCGATGCCGTAGTCATCGCCAACACCGATTCGGTGCTGCGTGCCGTGGATTACCTTATCGAGAAAGGCCACAGGCAAATCGGCTATCTGGCGGGCGACCTTCGGATCCGCAACTTTAAGGACCGCGAGCGCGGCTATCGCCAAGCGCTTGAGGACGCGGGCCTCGAGGCCAATCCGGCATGGCGTGTCACGTTGGGCACCACGCTCGAGGGTGCCTATCGCGACATGGGCGTGTGGCTCGACAACGTCTCGCGCGACGATCTGCCGACGGCTTTCTTTGCCGAGAACGACGTGCTCGCCGTGGGCGCCATGCGCGCGTTCAACGAGCACGGTATTCGCGTGCCCGAGGATGTCTCGATCATCGGCTTTGACGACCTGTCTTTGGGCGCCTTCTCCAACCCGCCGCTCACCACGGTGCATGTTCCCAAGCACGAGGTGGGCGAGATCGCGGTGCGTCGCCTGGTGGGCAACATCCGCAACCCCAAGAGCTATACCTGCAAGACGGCCGTGTCGACCTACTTTGTCGAGCGCCAGAGCGTGTGCGAGATCTAGGCGAAGAAAACGCCGGGGCGCAGGGCGGCAAAGCTCGCTAAGGCAGCCATATCTAACGCTACTAAGAGAGGGTCCTTCGGGGCCCTCTTTTTGTTTCCCTTGTATGTTCAGTTTGTTTACATACCGTTTAGGCTGATTTCTCTACCGTTTACGGGACTTTCGCGCTAGACTATTAAACAAAAGAGTAAAACATTTAGTAAACAGAACAAAACGAAACATGCGTCTGTTTACTGAACATGTGATTAGGGGAGGACGTACATGGACAAGATCAAGCTCGGCTTTGTGCCCACGCGCCGCAGCATCTTTAGCGCGCCGGACGCAATCAAGTATCGCGGCCTGACGGCTGATCGCCTGCGCGAGATCGGCGTCGACATCGTGGATATCGACGACATCAATGAAGAGGGCCTGCTGTTCGACGACAGCCATATCGAGCCCATCGTCAAGAAATTCCGCGCCGAGGGCGTCGATGGCATTATGCTGTGCCACGCCAACTTTGGCACCGAGTACGTTTGCGCTCGCCTTGCCCGCGAGCTCGGTCTACCCGTACTGCTGTGGGGTCCGCGCGACGAGCGCCCCGAGCCCGACGGCACACGCCTGCGCGATAGCCAGTGCGGCCTGTTCGCCACCGGCAAGGTCCTGCGCCGCTTCCAGGTTCCCTTCACCTACATGACCAACTGCCGCCTGACCGACCCCGAGTTCGAGCGCGGCGTTTGGGACTTTTTGGCCGTTTGCAACGTGGTCAAGACCTTCAAGCACACCCGCATCCTGCAGATGGCCACCCGTCCGTTCGACTTCTGGTCGATCATGTGCAACGAGGGCGAGCTGCTCGAGAAGTTCAACATCCAGCTTTCGCCTATCCCCATGACCGAACTTGTCCAGGCTGTGCGCGACGCCCAGGCCGACGAGCAGGCCATGGCCGCCATGCTTGCCCACATCAACGACAGCTTTGAGATCTGCATCCCCGAGGACAAGGTCCCCGCGGTCGCCGGTCTTGCCATCGCCATGAAGCGCTTGGTCGAGAAGTATGGCTGCAACGCCGGTGCCATTCAGTGCTGGAACGCTCTGCAGGACGAGCTGGGCATTATGCCCTGCGCCGCCAACGCCATCCTCAACGAGATGGGCATCCCCATCGTATGCGAGACCGATATTCACGGCGCCATCACCGCACTGATGGTCGAGGCCGCCGACCTGGGCCGTCACCGCGGCATGTTCGCCGACTGGACCGTGCGCCATCCCGATAACGAGAACGGCGAGCTGCTGCAGCATTGTGGCCCCTGGCCCTGCAGCTGCGCGGCCGTCAAGCCCAAGCTCACCTACCCGCTGGCTTTCGATCACCCCGGCGCGCTGACGGCCGAGGCCAAGCACGGCGACCTCACCCTTGCCCGCTTTGACGGTGACAACGGCGAGTACTCGCTGCTACTGGGCAACGCCCGCGGCATCGACGGCCCGGCCGGCATGGGCACCTACCTGTGGGTCGAGGTCGACAACCTCAAGCGCCTCGAGGCCAAGATCGTCGAGGGTCCCTACATCCACCACTGCGTCGCCATTCACGCCAACGTGGTGCCGGTGCTCTACGAAGCGTGCAAGTACATCGGCATTGCCCCCGACTTATACGACCCGATTGAAGAAGACGTCAAAGCCTACCTGCGAGGAGAGTAGAAATGGCAACTATCGAAGAGCTTGAGTCCCTGCGTTGGGACCTTCGCCGCGATTGCGTCGATATCATCATGGCTGGCGCCGGCGGCCACATCGGCGGCGACATGTCGGTGATTGACGCCCTCATGACCCTCTATGCCAACCACCTCAACATTTCGCCCGAGACCGTCGACGATCCCAACCGCGACCGCTTCGTGCTCTCTAAGGGCCACGCCATGGAGGCTTACTACGCGGTGCTCTGCCACGAGGGCTATCTTGACCTCGACGACGTCAAGGCCCGCTTCTCCAAGTTCGGCAGCCCCTACATCGGCCACCCCAACAACAAGCTCAAGGGCATCGAGATGAACTCGGGCTCGCTGGGTCACGGCCTGCCCGTGGCCGTGGGCATGGCGCTCGCCGGCAAGATGGACGGCCGCGACTATCGCGTCTACACCATCATGGGCGACGGCGAGCTTGCCGAGGGCTCGGTCTGGGAGGGCGCCATGAGCGGCGGCAACTACCAGCTCGATAACCTGTGCGCGCTCGTGGACCGCAACCGCCTGCAGATCAGCGGCAGCACCGAGGACGTTATGAAGCAGGACTCGCAGGAGGAGCGCTGGGCAGCCTTCGGATGGAACGTGCTCTCCATTCCGGGCAACGACGTCCGGGCCATCGACGCCGCGCTGACGCTTGCGGCCGAGACCTGCGGCAAGCCCACGGTCATCATCCTCAACACGGTGAAGGGCTATGGCTCGCCTGTTATGGAGGACAAGGCCGCCTGGCATCATCACCTGCCCAATGATGAGGAATATGCCCAGATCATCGCCGATTTCGCTGCCCATAAGGAGGCCATCAATGGCTAACAAGATCGCCAATCGCAAGGTTATCTGCGACACGCTGCTCGAGGCCGCGAAGACCGATAAGGATATCGTCGTCCTGTGCTCCGACTCCCGCGGCTCCGCATCGCTCACGCCGTTCTTTGATCAGTATCCCCAGCAGTCCGTCGAGGTCGGCATTGCCGAGCAGGACCTGGTGAGCATCGCTGCCGGCATGGCTTCGTGCGGCAAGAAGGCCTGGGCCGCCTCGCCGGCGTCCTTTGTGACCACGCGCTCGTATGAGCAGTGCAAGGTCGACGTTTCGTACTCCAACACCAACGTCAAGCTCATCGGCATCTCGGGCGGCGTGTCCTACGGCGCTTTGGGCATGAGCCATCACTCCGCGCAGGATATCGCCGCCATGAGCGCGATTCCCAACATGCGCGTGTATCTGCCGAGCGACCGCTTCCAGACCGCCGAGCTCGTGCGGGCCCTGGTCGCCGATAACAAACCGGCCTACATCCGCGTGGGCCGCAACCCGGTCGAGGACGTGTACACCGAGGACGAGTGCCCGTTCCAGATGGATCGCGCCACCTGGGTACGCCGCGGCACCGATGTGACGCTCGTCGCTACCGGCGAGATGGTCCGCCATGCCGTGGACGCTGCCGACCTGCTGGCCGAGCAGGGCATCTCGGCAACGGTACTCGACATGTACTGCGTCAAGCCGCTCGACGCCGAGGCCGTGATTGAGGCCGCCG
>CAJKLK010000040.1:0-8099 GCA_905200715.1 uncultured Collinsella sp.
GTCCCTTGCGGCGTAGTTCCTATTTAAGCCGTCCAAGTTTTGGGGTGCAGTTCACATTGGAGGCCGGGGCCCGTAGATTTTGGAATATGCCTAGAAATCTACCGCGGTTGAGTGCTACTCGGCGTCGGCGAAGCCGTTGGGGTTGTGGCTCTGCCAGTTCCAGCTATCGCGGCACATGTCCGCGATGTCGTACTGGGCCTTCCAGCCCATCATGCGCTCGGCCTTGGAGGCATCGCACCAGTTGGCAGCGATGTCGCCGGCACGGCGCTCGCGGATCACATAGGGCAGCTCCTTGCCGCAGGCCTTGGAGAAGGCGGCGACGACCTCGAGTACCGAGGTACCGGTGCCGGTGCCCAGGTTAAAGATCTCGACGCCGGTCTTGCCGTTCATCCAGTTGAGGGCGGCAACGTGACCAGATGCCAGGTCGCACACGTGGATGTAGTCGCGAACACCGGTGCCGTCGGGGGTGGGGTAATCGTTGCCAAAGACCTGAACGGCCTCGAGCTTACCGACGGCGACCTGGGCGACGTAAGGCACCAGGTTGTTGGGGATACCCTTGGGATCCTCGCCGATCAGGCCCGACGGATGGGCGCCGATGGGATTGAAATAACGGAGCAGCACGACGTCCCACTCGGGGTCGGCGGTGTGGACGTCCATGAGAATCTGCTCAATCATCCACTTGGTCCAACCATAGGGGTTGGTCGCGGGCTTCTTGGGGTCCTCTTCGGTGACGGGAGGATTGTCCGGATCGCCGTAGACGGTCGAAGAGCTCGAGAAGATGATGGACTTACAACCGTGGTTGCGCATGACATCGATGAGCACCAGGGTGTTCTCGATATTGTTGTGGTAGTACTCGACGGGCTTGCTCACCGACTCGCCAACGGCCTTAAAGCCGGCGAAGTGGATGACGCGGTCGATCTGGTGGGTATCGAAGATCTTGTTCATCGCATCGCGGTCGAGCACGTTGGCCTCGTAGAAGGTGAGGTTCTTGGCGGCCTCGTCGCCCACGATGGTCTTGACGCGGTCGATGGCAACGGCGCTGGAGTTGGAGAGGTCATCGACGACGACAACCTGGTAGCCACCCTCGAGCAGCTGAACGACGGTGTGCGAGCCGATAAAGCCGGCGCCGCCGGTAACGAGGACGCAGGTGTCTTTGGGGTCGAGTGCTTTGGACATGTAGTCTCCTATCGAATCAGGAACACTTCTTGAGGGGAGTATAGCGCAGCTGGGGGCACCCAAAACACGCGGGGCAGGAAAACCAGAGGATTGATGTTAACGTACTCATAGGTCGTTATTTGCATAATTCTTACCTTTGGTGTGGGGCGTATTTGCGAGCCGCTGACCATACTTTTCCAGCCGTTCGTGGAAATAGTTGGGACAAGCGCGATGTGCGTTAATATGTTTGAGTTGAGCGACATATAAAAAGGCATGTAACGGAGTACATATGTCACCAAACAACGATTCCATCTTTACGCAGGAGCTTTCGCGCCGCACTGCCCTTAAGGCTCTTTTCGGCGCCGCTTCCGCGGCTGTTCTTTTTGGCCTGCCTGCTCGCGCCCATGCGGCTGAGGCCAGCCAAGAAACCACCGACAAACTGAATGCCGCCCAGGCCCAGCTCGACGAGGTCCAGGCCCAGCTCGACAGCATCGCTAATGAGTACGCGACGCTCGCCAACAAGAATGCCCAGACCCTCAGCGATATCGAAGGCGTACAGGGCCAGATTGACGAGACGCAGGCTCAGATCGACACCAAGAAGTCCGAGCTCAAAGAGAAGCGCAGCGACCTTTCCGATCGCGTTGCCGCCAGCTACAAGTCGGGCGGCACCAACATCCTGTCGTTGCTGCTCGCTTCTGGTTCGTTTGAGGAGCTCGTCGCCAACGCGCATTACGTCGAGAAGATCAACAAGAGTGACCGTGACGCCATCGAGGACATCCAGACCATCCAGAAAGAGCTCGATACGCAGAAGTCCGAGCTCGAGTCGCAGAAGGCCGATCTGGAGAAGCTCAAGGACCAGCAGACTGCACAGATGCAGGACATGCAGGCCAAGCAGCAGGAGGTCCAGACGGTTCTGAACGGTCTCTCCGACGATGTCAAAGAGCTCATGGCCCAGCGCGATTCCGAGATTCTTGCTGCCGCTCAGGCCGAGGAGGCTGCCAAGAAGGCTGCCGCTGCCGCGGCTGCCGCAAACAAGAACAATTCCTACTCGGGTGGTTCAAGCTCGGGTGGCGGATCGTATGCGCCCGGAACTCCGCAACAGAATGCCGGCTCGGGCAAGCAGCAGGCCGTCGTCAACGCATGCTACTCCACGCCTTCGCCTGGCCTGAACTGGTGCGCCGCCTGGGTTACCAACGTGTTCCGCAACGCCGGCGTGGGCTACTTTGGCGGCAACGCGTGCGACATGTTTAACGCCTGGTGCTACAGCTCCGATCGTTCGGCGCTGCAGGTGGGCATGATCGTGGCCGACTCGTCGCACAGTGGTACCGGTACGCCGGGCCTGCTGTACGGACACGTGGGCATCTATGTTGGTGGCGGCATCGTTATGAGCAACGAGGGCTCCATTACGTCTAAGTCACTTGATGCGTTTATTCGGTTCTACGGCACTGGCTCTGGCGTGCGCTGGGGCTGGCTCGGCGGTATTGCGCTGTCGTAACGGCGGTTTAAAGTAAGTTGGTCCGGGGCTGCGGGCGAGGCATAAGGTTGCCTGCTCTACAGTCCTGCGCAAGACGAAGGCCACATTAAGTGGCCTTCTTTGCGTGCGGAACTCGCGACCAACCTTATGCCTCGCCCGCAGCCCCGGACCTTCCGGGTTCAAGGCGCGACACACCGGACTGGTTTATCTGAATTAAAGAGAGTGAAGGCCCCTTTCGGGGCCTTCTTTGTTAAAGGAATTCGCCTACTCGGTGGACTTCGGGTTCTAGGTCTACGTTGAATTGGTCTTTGACGGTTGTTTGGATGTGGCGGATGAGTTCGTCGACGTCGGCGGCGGTGGCGTGGTCGGCGTTGACGATGAAGCCGCAGTGTTTCTCGCTTACCTGGGCGCCGCCGACAGCGTGACCGCGCAGGCCGGCGTCCATGATGAGCTTACCGGCAAAGTAGCCCTCGGGGCGCTTGAAGGTGGAGCCGGCGCTCGGCATGTCGAGTGGTTGCTTGTCCTCGCGGCGTTGGCGGTAGTCGTCCATGTCGGCCTTGATCATCGCGGCGTTGCCCGGGTCGAGGTTAAAGGTGGCAGAGAGCACGATAAAGCCGTCGTCGGCGATGCGGCTCTTGCGATAGCCCAGGTTAAGCTCGTCGACATCGAACTCAATGATATTACCGCTGCCGCGGGTGCCGTCGTCGAGCACGCGGGCGGGCTTATAGACGCGCACGGACTCCAAAACATCGGCCATACAGGCGCCGTAGGCACCGGCGTTCATATAGCAGGCACCGCCGACCGAGCCGGGGATGCCCGAGATGGGCTCCATGCCGGTGAGACCGGCCTCGGCGGCAGCCGCGGCGACATCGGAAAGCAGGGCGCCGGCTACTGCCGTAACATGCGTGCCGTCGATGGTGATGTTAGAGAGGCCTTTGCCCAGTGCCACGACGACACCGCGGATGCCCTTGTCACCGACGAGCAGGTCGGAGCCGTTGCCCACGATGGTGAGCGGCAGATCGCAGCGGTAGCAGGTATCGAGCGTGGCGACGAGGCCCTGCTCGGTGTCGGGCGTGACAAAGACATCGGCCGGGCCGCCGATCTTAAACGTGGTGTGCTCGCGCATGGGCTCGCTCATGAGCACGTTGTCCTCGCCGGCAACGCCAGCGAGCGCGCAGAGCAGGTCCTCGTTAAAAAAGTCATTCTCGTGCATACGAATATCCGCCTTATGGTGGTCGTTTTCATCAATCGAATGCAATATACCCCACCCGGATGGATTTGGTGCAAGGCAACCTGGCCCAAATGCATCACATAATGCAAAGGGGTCAGGTTGCCTTGCACCAATCGCGGCGATAAAACAGCCGTCTACCGGATTGGTAAAGTGTTTATCATCGAGGTAGAGGGACGGTCGCTATACTTTCAAGAGATTGCGCGAATACTCGGAAGGAGCGAGATGGGCAACAAAGTTACTCTCAAGCAGATTGCCCAGGAGGTGGGACTTTCCCCCTCGTCGGTCTCGCTTGTTCTCAACAATCGGCCTTGTCGCATCTCGGAAGAAAACCGCAAGCGCATCAAAGAGGTCGCGGCGCGCAACCACTATGTTCCTAACCAGATTGCGCGCAGCCTGGTCATGCGCGAGTCGCGCACGCTGGGCCTTATCGTTCCTAACATCGAGAGCCGCTTTTTTGCCTCGCTCGCTGGCAGCCTGGAAAAGCGCTGCCGCGAGGACGGCTACGCGCTCTTTATTACCAGCTCGGGTGGAAGCGCCGAGGACGATCTGGAGCTCCTGCGCCAGCTGGTGACGCGCGGCGTCGATGGCGTCTTTTTGGTGGTAGGCGACGAGTTTTCGGACGACCGCGCCCTGCGCGAAGAGGTCAGCCATCTGCCTATCCCGGCTGTTATGGTCGACCGTGCCATTGAGGGACTCGAGTGCGACAAGGTGATGTTCGACCACGAGATGGGTGGCTACATGGCTACCCGGTACTTGATCGAGCAGGGGCATCGTCGCATTGCCTGCTTGGTTAACGCGCGCCGTTCCAATACGGGCCGCAAGCGACTTGCCGGCTATGAGCGCGCGCTGCGCGAGGTTGGCCTGCCGATCGACGCGCGTTTGGAGTTTGAGAGCGAGTACTACATTTCGAGTGCCTACGAGGCCTCGGAGGCGGTGCTCGCAACTGACGCCACCGCCGTGTTCGCAAGCTCGGACAACATTGCGCTGGGTCTGCTCAAGCGCCTGCATGAGATGGGTAAGAGCATCCCGGGCGATATCTCGGTTGTAAGCTATGACAACTCGGCAGCCGACGTCCTCTTTGAGCCGGCGCTGACCGCGATTGAGCAGGATCCTGGTGTCCTTGCGGAGCATGCTTTTGGCTGCATGTCCAAGCGTCTTGCCGGTAGGGGCGGTAGGCGTGCCGAAGAGGTCGTTCTGGAGCCGGCGCTTATCGTTAAGGACAGTGTGCTCGAGCTTACTAAACACAACTAAACACGTTTACCAATTCATGCAGATTGAATGTGGAGTACCTGTGACAGATAATGCCGCAGGTGAATGTCGCGTTTTGCCGATCGATGGGATCGATAAAGATGATAAAACGTTTTTTCACCATGATAAAACGTTTTAGCAAATATACTAGTCCCAACGAAAGGTTGCCGTATCGGAAGGCGACCGCGCAGTGAAGGGACATAAACAATGGCTAAAACACTGGGAACGCCGTGGCAAAAACTGGGACATGAGGTTCCCGCTTCCGAGCTCGAGGGTGTCGACCTGTACTGGCGCGCTTCGAACTACCTGTCCGTCGGCCAGATTTACCTTCGCTCCAACCCGCTGATGCGCGCCGACTTTGTCGACGAGAAGACCGGCGAGACGCGCGATTTTGGTCGTCCGGACGTCAAGCATCGCCTGGTCGGCCACTGGGGCACCACGCCCGGCATCAACTTCCTGTTCGGCCACGTCAACCGCCTTATTGCCGACCACAACCAGAACGCCATCTTCCTGATGGGCCCGGGCCACGGTGGCCCCGCCGGCACCGCCCAGTCGCTGCTCGATGGCACCTACCGTGAGATCCGCCCCGACATCACCAATGATGAGGCCGGCCTGCAGAAGTTCTTCCGCCAGTTCTCCTATCCCGGCGGCATCCCGAGCCACTTTGCGCCCGAGACGCCCGGCTCCATCCACGAGGGCGGCGAGCTCGGCTACACGCTCAGCCACGCCTACGGTGCCGTCATGGACAACCCGAGCCTGCTGGCCGTGGCCGTGGTGGGCGACGGTGAGTCCGAGACTGGTCCGCTCGCGACCTCTTGGCAGTCCAATAAGCTCGTGAACCCGGCAACCGACGGCATCGTCCTGCCGATCCTGCACCTCAACGGCTACAAGATCGCCAACCCCACCATCCTCGCCCGCGTGTCCGACGAAGAGCTCACCAAGTTCTTTGAGGGCATGGGCTACAAGCCGCACTTCTTTGTCGCCGGCTTTGACGACGAGAGCCACGCGAGCATCCACGAGCGTTTCGCCGCCCTGTTTGAGCAGGTCTTTGACGAGATCTGCGACATTAAGGCCACCGCTCAGGCCCAGGCAGCCGCGGGCGAGACCGTGGTCCGCCCGGCCTATCCCATGATCGTGTTCCGTACGCCCAAGGGCTGGACCTGCCCCAAGCACATCGACGGCAAGAAGACCGAGGACTCCTGGCGCGCGCATCAGGTGCCGCTGGCGAGTGCCAAGGACACCCACGAGCACTTCCGCGTGCTGCGCGAGTGGCTGCGCTCCTACAGGCCCGAAGAGCTCTTTACGCCCGAGGGTCAGGTGCGCCCCGAGGTGACGGCCTTTATGCCGACCGGCGATCTGCGCATCGGCGCCAACCCCAACGCGAACGGCGGCAAGGTGCGCCGCGAGCTCGAACTGCCCGATATTCATGCCCACGAGATTCCCGTCGCAAGTAAGGGTCACGGCTGGGGTTCCACCGAGGCCGCCCGCGTCTTTGGTGAGTACACTGCCGACGTTCTGGCCAAGAACATGGACGATTTCCGCATCTTCGGTCCCGACGAGACCGCGTCTAACCGCCTGCAGGCTGCCTACAAGGTGACCAAGAAGCAGTGGGATGCCGGCTTCTACGAAGACGAGGCCAACGACGAGCTGCTGGCAGGCTCCGGTAAGGTTGTCGAGCAGCTTTCCGAGCACCAGTGCGAGGGCTTCCTCGAGGCCTACGTGCTCACCGGCCGCTCCGGCGTGTGGAGCTCCTACGAGAGCTTTGTCCATGTGGTCGACTCCATGGTCAACCAGCACTGCAAGTGGCTCGAGGCTACCAAGCGCGAGATTCCGTGGCGTGCTCCCATTAGCGGCCTTAACATTTTGCTGTCGAGCCATGTCTGGCGCCAGGACCACAACGGATTCTCGCACCAGGACCCCGGCTTTATCGACCTGCTGCTCAACAAGGCCAACGACACGCACATCGTGAATGCCTACTATCCGGCCGACGCCAACATGGCCCTTGCCGTTGCTGAGCGCGTCTACCAGTCCACCGACTGCGTCAACGCCATCTTCTGCGGCAAGCAGCCCGCCCCGACCTTCCAGACGGTCGACGAGGCAAAGGCCGAGCTCGCCGAGGGCGTCGCGACTTGGGAGTGGGCATCGACTGCCAGCTCGCTTGCCGAGGCCGACGTCGTGGTCGCCACGTGCGGTGACGTACCGACGCTCGAGGCCCTGGCTGCAACCGATATGCTGCGCGAGCTAGGCATTAAGGTGTGGTTCGTCAACGTGGTTGATCTGCTCAAGATCCAGAACGTCTGCGAGAACGACCAAGCCATCAACGATGAGCGCTGGGCTGAGCTGTTCGGCTGCGGCGAGAAGCCCGTGCTCTTCGCATTCCACGCCTATGCCGGCACGATCCGCCGTCTGATTTGGAACCGCCCCGGCCACGACGCCTTCCGCGTCCACGGTTACGAGGAGAAGGGCTCCACGACCACGCCGTTCGACATGCTGCGCCTGAACAACATGGACCGCTGGGCGCTTGCCGCCGACGTGCTGCGCATGGTCGACGCCGATAAGTTCGCCGAGCAGATTGATGAGTGGGAGGCCTTCCGCACCGAGGCCTTTGAGTTTGCGTGCGACGAGGGCTTCGATCACCCGGCCTTTACCGACTGGGTCTGGCCCGACGCCGCAGCCGCAACAGCAGCCGACGGCGCGCTTTCCGCAACGCAAATGACCGCGGGCGACAACGAGTAACTTAGTTACGCGGTTTTACCAAACCGCGTAATGGCTCGACGCTTCGCGGGTCCCAGGCACCCCATCTCGCCGTTCAAACCGTCGCTCGCGTACATAAAGTACGCGTCGCTCCTCTTTCACGGCGACCTGGGGCACCTGGAACCCGCTCGCTGACTTTTGTGCAACCAGCGGCGAGCGGTTGCTCGGGGAGCGCTTGTGCTGGACGGTCTCGCGCTGGGGCCTTGCCCGGCGGGGCGGCCTTGCTCCGGGAAGTGG
>CAJKLK010000041.1:0-8046 GCA_905200715.1 uncultured Collinsella sp.
GGATCTCGGCCAGGTCGGTGTTCATGAAGTGCTTGAGCACGGTGTTGCCGAACGATCCGGTGCCTCCCGTGATCATGAGGGTCTTGTCTTTGAATGCAGTGGTGTTGATAGTCATAACCAATCCTTTACATAAACTCATAGACACCGCGGGAGCTGCCCGTGTAGCCGTAATGCCTCTTGAGGGCCAGGTCCTTTTCCTCCCAAGTGAGGTGCCCGAGGTGTAGCGAGCGGGCCTTCAATTTCTCCAGGTATTCGTCGGCCGTCTCGATAACCCTTGCCGGCACGCCGACCGCGACCGAGTCGCTGGGGATATCCTTCGTGACTATCGCGCCAGCACCGATAACGACGTTGTCCCCGATGGTCACCCCCCCCATCACGATCGCGCAGTTACCGATGTAGACGTTGCTGCCCAGAACAATGGGGCGGGTAACCTCCAAATCGGGGACGTCCTTGCGAAATAGAAGGGTCCCGCCATCGTGCGTCTCGAAGCGAACGCCGTCGGTGATGTGAACGTTGTCACCCACCGTTATTAACCAGGGCTCGGTGGACCATGCGACCTCGCCGTAGATATGGAAATCCTCACCGGCGTTCACACCGATACGGCGCGCATACTCCTCCGGCGTGTGCGAATGACGCCACAATTTATATTTCAGCTTCTTGATGATTGACACTAGACACCTTCCTTCCAGTCGGTCATTCGGCCCCGCGGCCGGAGGCCTCGGCACGGTCGAGGACCTTCTTGGAATATCCGGGGTACGTCACGCTGCTGATGAGCATGGCGACAATCGTCCCGAGCAGAACCCCATTCACTCCGAGCCCGCACGACGTGGCGAAGAAGACCGAAAGAGGGATGTTGAGCACCGCCTGTACGCAGGCAACCGCAACCATGAAATTGACGAGTGTGAGTCCGTTGATGACTTGGGAGTAGATGGTGTTCCACATATATACGACTGCATATACGCCCATAAGGGCGATGAGCGAGTCATCGAACCCGAGGTCTCGCCCCAGCCAAACCCTTACGAGGGGCTTGAAGACAAGCACCATGACGATGACCCCGCCCACCGCGACAGCGAACAGCCTGTGCATCTTCCCGAGCGTCCGCCTGATCTCAGCGATATCGCCACGTGCGTAGTCGACGGTAGTCTTTGACCATAGAGGTACGACGAGCGCGGCAAACAAGGACGAGAGTACCGTAAACACCTTGTTGGCGGTTGTGTAGACCGTCACCTGCTCGGGTCCAAAGAGATTCGAGACGATGAGGTTATCGGTAGTGAAGAGGACAAGTGTGGCGATCTGGGTGATGAAGAACATGATGCCTAGGCCGCCAACGTCCTTTGCCACGGCACGAGAACAGCTGCGTGGGGACGGGGCGAGTTCTCGATTCCTCGCGAAGACGTGGATCGTGAAGACGCCGTACACCAGAATATTGGAAACTACGTAAAAGACCGCGACCGCCGTGAGGCTTCGGGAATCTGTGAGCGAGAGCAGCCAGACCGACAGGAGCATGACCGCCTGCTGGCAGACCGAGATAAGGTTGACGACCTGGGCCCTCTGAAGCGCGTAGTACACACTATTGCAAAGCGTAAGGACGAAGCTGAAGCACATACCAAGGAAGCTGAGCTCAACGACGCACAGCAGACTCTCATCCACCTCCCAGGCGGAAAGCAGGGCGGGCCAATCGATGAACGCGATGGCGATGCCGCAGACGGCGGCGACGACGGCGACGACGCCTGAGAGAATGGCGTAGGCGCTCGACACGAGGGCCTTCGGCGATACGCGTGGCGAGTCAGAGACGATGGCCTCGGAAAGACGGTTGCGAAGGCCGTTGCCGATGCCAAGGTCGAAGTAGGAGATCCACGAGAGGATGCTCAGGATCGACGCCCATACACCGTATTTGTAATCACCGAGATAGTTGAGGACGATGGGGACGTAGACGAGGCTGAGGGCCATGGATACGCCCTTGTACACCATGGCCCGGCTCATGCTACGGCCGAGGTTGCTAGCGAGCTTCACGTGAGACTCCAAACGAAGAAGCGGCCGCGCGCAAGGGCTGGACAGACGTTTCGGCCACGTTTTTGCAGTACAGGTAAATTGGAATGAAAATAAGCGTGGTGTAAAAGACCTCGCACTCGAGATAAGTCGCTATGAGATACATGGCGACGAAAGCCAACTTAGCGGAGAGGCCGAGCTCTCGAGATTTAAAAACGGGATAACAGGTCCAAATGAGAATAGCAATGCCCATAATCGGACCGTAGACGGCAGCCACCTTAAGTAAACAGGCGCCAACAAACTCGCTGTTACCAGTCGAAATGGCAGCCCCGTACACGTTATAGCCGCATCCAAAAGGATATCGCTGCATAAGAGCCAGCGCAGCATTAGCAGCTCCGACCCGAGCCTCACCCGATGCGTCCAGGGAGATACCTCCGTCGTTCATGAAGCGGCCAAGAACGGAGTCCGTAGCCCACGCCGAGCTGCCCATCGCAGACGCGATGAAAACGAACACGCATATGGACCCGAGGAAGATCGGAGCAATTACGGAAAAACGACCACCCTTCTTCAACGAGGACAGAGAGAAAGCGAAGAAGACTAGGAGAGTTGTGGCATAGCCAGTGGCGGATTTTGTGGAGAGGACACCCGCCACAAACAGCGCCAAAAGCCGCGCACGCGCCTTTTTATCAATTTCCTTAGGCTTCATGAAGAGCAGCACAAAGATAGCTGAATTGAGCAATATCTGGTAAACAGCAGGCTCTCTGAATATGCCAACGTTACGCGTGTGGTCAAACCCTCGGTCGACGTACAGGAGCAGCCCATCGGCCCGATAGTTGACGACGATCCTGTTCACGGAGTCCAACCATGTTGTATCTCCAAAGGACAAGAAAAACGAAAATGGAGATAGGTGACCCCAAAATCCAGGGAAAACCTGAGAAATCAAATAGACAACCAGGCTAAAGCCAGTGAGGAAAGCCGCTAGTTTAATGAAGCGGATAAGAAAACTCGAAACATCAAACATCACTGCAATAAGGGTAATTCCCACCATCGCTACCCAACTCAAAAGCTCGGTCGGCCCGAGTGCGTTTGTGCTTACCCGGACGAACAGCATGGCAAGAAAGCCCAAGGCTAAAATCGAAATGGGATATACAAGCTGATATTTCCTGTTAGCCATAACGATGAGGGCAATCAGGGCCACCACCGGTATAACAATGTTCGTGAGAATGCGGTCGAACAGAAATGAATCAGCAAAAGCCACCATAAGGTAAATGAGCAAGTAATGGCAGGCAGCCTCGCGCTGCTTCTTCGAAGCTGAATTTTTCATGCTAAGAGTCGCCCTCATTGCCGCTCGCCCTCTAAAGCCTGGAAATAGTCTTCAACGCGGTCGGCGTTCCCGTACTCATTCGACTTGAGATAGAAGCTGAGCTCCTCACAACGAGAGGGGTCTTCGAGCAGTCCTTGGACGGCATCGGCGAGCGATACCGCGTCAGTGCCAGCAATGATTCCCTCTTTGGCGCTCAGCTGGTCATGGACCGTGGGGTACGCCGTCGCAACAATGGGCCTCGTAAGAATCTTGGCCTCGTCGAGGGCAACTGACTTTCCCTCGAAGCGTGACGGCTGCACTAGGATGTCGCAGTTAGCAATGTAGGGATAGGGGTTCTCGCGGGCGCCCAAGAACGTAAAGACGTCCGCAACACCCAGCTCTTCAACAAGCTTTTCGCAAGCGGCTTGCTCGGAATCGCCAGTAAGCCCCTTTCCCATCTCGTACCAGCGAAACGAGCAGCCGCGCTGCTTGAGCTCGGCTGCCGCACGAATAGCGGTGTCCACACCCTTCTCATGAGTGATGCGCGCCACTGTAAGGATTCTCGGCGCGTCAGCATCGTACTCTGGCGGGATGAACTCGGACGCGCGGCGTCGCACTACCTCCGAAGACACAATGTTCGGAAGACTCTTCATCTTGTATGCCATCTCAGGGAAAACAGAGCGCACGATGTCGATGCACTTATCGGAAACGGCATAGATGCCATCCATGCGTTCCAGGCAGGGTCGCTCGTATTTTTCCGAATAGCGGGCAGAGCGATAATCTCCGTGATAAAAGACTATCTTGCGATCGGCCTCAATCTTCTCATCGACAAAGTAGAGAACTTGACCGTTAATAAATGAAACAGCCACGTCGTAATGACCCGGTATTTTATCTATGGCAGGAGAAAAGAAGCATTTCCAACGGAATCCGCGTCGGGTCTCTTCATCGCGAGAGACAATGCCGGAAACAACGTCTGCCGTTAGACGCCATACCCCAGCCTTACGGCCACGAACCGATGTGAAGCAATCGCGTACTTTAGCGGGAGTCTGAAGTACAGCTACCTTTGACGGAATTTGCCCCATAAAAAGCCCGGTGGGGTTCAAAAGCAGGAGATTGACGTCGTAGCGAGTTTCCGGAAGCTCTTCCAGAAGGTTGAGAAGTGCTCGCTCCGCACCGCCATTGTCCATTGAGGACATGACGAACAGGACTTTCTTTTTGCTCACGACAATCCCCCTTCCAATAGCCTGCCGTAATACGTTTGCCTACCATCAGTTTGTTTTGGAAACTCTTGTTTCCACGTGAGCTTAAAGAGAGCCGTATCCAGAAGGAGCTCACTCCAAGCACATTGATCGAAAGGCCTATCCAGTACCGAAATTAGGTCGTCGCAACGAGGGTTATTGGGTTCAATTGACGCAAATGCGGCGGCGACCGAGGGGTCGTGACGCTGGGCCAAAACGATGAGGTAGTCAGTAAGCAAATAATCGATTAACTCATCGCTCTGAAGCCAATACTCAAGGTAGTAATCCCTCAAAGTGGCAAATAGTCGACGATGTTCGCTGTCGCACTCAAGAGAATAATTTGCAAACATGCCGCAGGCGACGGATGCGTGCAGATAGTCGGGCCTCTTGATGGACCAAATCGGCAAATCAAAGAAATCCGCAACTGAACCCGCGCAAAAGAAAGTTGCATCGAGCCACATGCCACCGTGCTCCGCCAATAACGAGAGCCTCAACAAATCGGATAAATGGGTCCGGGACATAATGCCAGTGCGGACCTTCTCGAGCACCCAATCGGGGATATGAACGTAGTCGGACAGATTCTCGTCCGTGATGACGATGACCTCGTGCCCGCCGGCGTTGCGGCGCACGGAGTCGATGCACGCCCTCACAATCTCGGGCGCGTTCTCCTCGCCCTGCCACCAGCACATCCAGATCTTCCCCTCGAGGGCAGGATCGGACGGCGGCAGCGGCGCATCGTAGTCATATGACTCGAAGAAATCGCCGAAGCGGTTCTCGAGGTACTTTAAGACGGTCTCATGCTTGCGCAGCAAACGCTCCTTTACCGCAGGCGGCTCCTTGTACCCGTTGCGGCTCATGACCTGGATATCGAGCTTCGCCCGAAACGTGTTGATCGCCTCGGACCATGAGGTCGCCCTGGCGATACGGAACGTGGCGCCGATCTCCTCGCAGGAGCGGTGCACGATCCTCTTGATGCTGTTATGGCCGTTAGCCATCGATTGACTCCTTATACAGGTTCACGAGGTCGTTCATGAACTTCTCGCGCGAGCAGTTCTCCATGACGTAGGAGCGGCAGTTGCGCTGCAGCGCCGCATATGCGGGTCGATCGGAAAAGGCCCGCACGCCTCGAGAGATGGCATCCGCCATCGACTGGACGCCCCCGGGCTCGCAGATGAATCCCGTTTTCCCTTCCTCGACCAGCTCGGGGATTCCGCCGATATTCGTTCCGATCACAGGCGTGCCGGCAGCAAGAGCCTCGACGATTGAGTACGGCATGTTCTCTCGCCATCTCGAACTCGCGATGGCGAGAGACGCCCCCTCGACATACGCTTGCAGCGCCCCACCGGTCTGATAGCCGGCGAACTCGATGCGAGACGCACAGCCCAACGAAGACGCGAGCGCCTTGAAGCCGGCGGCATCCGGGCCGTCGCCGACCACGACCAGGCGCATGTCCTGCGGAAGGCTCGGCAGGGCGGCGTCGAAGGCCCTCAGCAGCGTGTCGACGCCCTTCTCGACAGAGAGCCGCCCGAAGAACAGGAGGTAGGGGTTCTCCCTGTCGGTCGCATCCGCCCCGGCATTCGCCGCGCGGTCGAGGATCGCGCCGTCGGCGAAGTTCTGCAGGAAGACGACCTTGCCCTCGGGCCAGCCGCCCTCGATGAGCTTGGAGCGCATGAACCTGGAGGGCGCGATGACCCGATCGATCCGCCGGTTTGACTTATGGGCCCTGTTGAAGGACGCTTCCATCGCCGCCAGCGCGCTCTTCGCCCGGGAGCCCTTCACGCAGCGGTTCTCGATGCAGTGGCGGTAGCGCCCGTCCTCGAGGCACGCGTCGCAGACGCGCCCGCCGCCGTCGAGCATGAGGTAGCCGGGGCAGACGGTCACGTAGTCGTGGGCCGTGTAGAAGACCGGGGCCTCGTTCTCCCTCAGGTAGGGGGCGTCGAGAATGGACAGCGTGATCTGCCTGTGCACGTTGTTGAGGTGGACGACATCGGGGCGGAACTCCTCGCAGAGGGCCTGGAAGTTGCGCTTCGCCTCCGGCGAGTAGATCAGCGCCACGCCGTCGCGCGCCGCCTTGAGGGGGTTCCTGACGTTGTTGTACTCGCGCTGCGTCACGAAGTACTTGTCCCACTTACAGGGCAGGTTGTCAGGGTGCCTCATCGAGAAATAGGCCACCTCATGCCCCATGCGCTCCAGCTCGGACCCGACGGTGAGGTAATAGGTCTCCGCACCGCCCTTGCGGTAGTGGAACTTGTTCACGAGAAGGATCCTCATCGGACATCACCCCCATAGACGGCAAGGGTCCGCTCGACGACGGAGTCCCAAGTGTAGGTTGAAGCGACGCGGGCTTTGGCAGAGGCGCCCAGGTTATCGCGCTTGGTTGAATCGGCGAGGATGCTCTCGAGGGCTCCGCGCAGAGCGTCGACACTCCCCTTCTCGAACGTCACGCCGTTGCCCGCGAGGACATCCGCGCACTCGGGGATGTCGCTCGTCACGCAGCAGCGGCCGTATGCCATAGCCTCCAGCAGGCTCATGGGCATACCCTCAACATCGGACGGAAGCACGTAGGCATAGCAGTTGGAGTACAACTCAGCTAAGGGCTCGCCGGTGACAAAACCGGTGAACACTATGCGGTTGTCGCCCTGGGCTGCAGCGCGCAACTCCTTCTCGTACGCCGAGGTATCGGAGCTACTGCCAGCGATGACCAGGCGCTTATTGGTATCAAGGGCTCTGAATGCCTCGATCAGCAGCTCAGGGCGCTTCTCGGGCACTAAACGACCAAGATAGAGAAGGTAGGAATCCTTCTCGAGATTCCACCTCTCTTTGATGACGCTCGCCGGAAGGGCTTCCTTGGCATCTACGCCATTAGGGATAAAGACGGCCTCGCGACCGTAGGCTTCCATGAAATAGCGCCTGACGCCCTCAGAGAGCACGATAAGACCATCCGCCTTAGTCGCGGCGGTCTTCTCCC
Source organism: uncultured Collinsella sp. (assembly GCA_905200715.1). GTDB lineage: Bacteria > Actinomycetota > Coriobacteriia > Coriobacteriales > Coriobacteriaceae > Collinsella. The sequence goes on from CAJKLK010000041.1 coordinate 7,499, forward strand.
CCATCTTGATGTAGGTACTGGCGAGCTTCCCCCACTTGGCGCGCTGCCAGTCCAGGCCGTGGATGGTGGCCACGGTGCGAATGCCCGCACGCTTCGCAAGCGGAAGGGGTACGCAGGGACCCTCGGCGTGATAATGAATCACATCGGGACGGTCCTTGATAGCCACCTTGGTAGCAAAATATGAGGACGAGAGGGCAGCGAGGCCCTTCTTGTCGATTGTCTTAACCGGCACGACGCGCACGCCGTCGACGGTGCGCTCGCGGCCGTCCGCGGCGTCGCCGGTCATGACGTCCGCACCGGAGCGGTCGTAGCAGGTGACCTCGTGGCCGAGCGCCGCCATGCGGCGGGCGAGCTCGGTCACGACGACCTCCACGCCGCCCTCGCGGGAACCGTATCTCTTATGTCCGATCATCGCGATGCGCATCTAGCACGCACCCTTGCCGGTGATGACCTCGATCACCGTGAGGACGACGATCTTGAGGTCGGTGATGACGCCCCGGTTGGCGATGTACTCCAGGTCTCGGCGGACCATGCCGTCGAAGCCGGTC
>CAJKLK010000042.1:0-7996 GCA_905200715.1 uncultured Collinsella sp.
GATAAAATTACACTGCGCTCGTAGGGAAATAGAGACACCTGTTGAAAACTTGTCGAAACGCCGGGCATAACATGTCTAAAACTCAACCCAAGGCGATGAAAAGTTTTCCGCAGGTTTTGAACGTGGAAAACACGGTCGGTTGCGCACAGGGCGCTGTCGATTCTCTTTTTGGGGTTGACCAGCGCTGTTGGGAGTAATCAACAGTTTCGTCAGTGCTATTACTATTATTAAGATATTTATATCTATAGAAAGGTATTAAAAGATGAAGTTCACCGTCAGCCAAAGCTCGCTCACGCAAGCCATCGGCGTCGTTATGAAAGGCGTCGCTTCGGCATCTACCCTTCCCATCCTGTCGGGCGTGCTCGTTAAGGCGCAGGACGGCATCTTGGAATTCCAAACCTCTAACTACACCATCTCGATTCGTCATCGCATTGCCGCGCATGTCGAAGAAGAGGGCGAGATGGTGATTCCCTGCAAGATGCTCTCGAACATTACGAAGACCCTTCCCGACGCCCCGGTTACCTTTGAGCTCTCGGAGCGTCAGGTATTGATCGGATGCGAGAAGAGTTCCTTCCGCCTCAACACACTCGACGCCAACGATTTCCCCGAGTTCCCTGCCTATGCTATCGAGAGCGCGGTGGAGCTCCCGACCGATATCTTGTCCGAGATGGTCGGCCGCGTATGGCGCGTCACTTCGACCGATAAGGCCCGCCCCATCCTGGGAGGCGTGCACATGAAGGTCGAGAACAACACCGTGCGCCTGGTGGCAACCGACTCCTTCCGTCTGGCCGTATGCGACACCCAGGTCGAGACCTCGACGCTCGAGGGCTCCTTTGAGCTCAACGTTCCGGCCGACGCCTTCAACGACGCCCTGAGCATCATGGCCAGCCAGGCAACCATCATGATCGGCGCCACCGACACCCAGGTTGTCTTTGAGGCCGGCAACACCACCTACGTGTCGCGCCGCATCGAGGGCGTGTACCCCAACTACAAGCAGCTCATCCCCGATTCGTGCGTTACGAGCGTCAAGATCGACGTGGCAGCTTTTAATGCCGCTCTTAAGCGCGTGGCGGTCATCGCGAGCGCGAACCCTGCCGTCAAGTTCGAGATCGATGTCGAGAACGGCCAGATGGGCCTGTCCTCCATCTCCAATGACCAGGATCTGGCGCAGGAGACGATCGATGTCGAGGCCGAGGGCGAGTCGGGCACCATCGCCTTTAACTACCACTACATCTTTGGCTGCCTCAATGCCCTGTCCAAGGAGAAGGAGATCACGCTGGAGCTCAAGAGCTACTCGCAGGCGGGTATCTTTAAGTCCTACGACAAGATCAACTACCTGTACCTGGTCATGCCGGTTCGCATCTAGCGCTGCGCCATGACCATGTTTGCCCGCAACCTTTCCGTCGCGCGCTACCGCAGTTTCGATAGCTACCGTCTTGACCTGGACGAAGGCGTGACGGTGCTTGCGGGGCCCAACGCGGCGGGAAAGACCAACCTTATAGAGGCACTGCAGCTTTTGACGAGCGGCGCCTCGTTTAGGCATCCCACCGCAGGCGAGCTCGTGCACGACGGCGCGGGCTCGTGCAAGCTCGAGTTGAGGCTCGAGGGCGATGGTCGCGTGCTCGATATGGGGCTGGGCGTTGAGGACGGTAAGCGCTCGTTTAGCCGTAACGGCAAGAGGTGCTCGGCCGCCGGCGTGCGCGGGGTTTTGCCGAGCGTGCTGTTTTGCCCCGATCATCTGGATATGGTCAAGCGTGGCGCAAGTGTACGCCGGGCCGCCCTCGACGACTTTGGCGTGCAGCTGAGCGCCCGTTACGCCGACCTGGTGAGCACCTACGGGCGTTGCGTGACGCAGCGCAACGCCCTGCTCAAGGAGACCTGGTGCTGCCGCGAGATGCTCGGTGCGTGGAATGACTCCATCGCCCGCGCCGGTTCGGCCCTGCTCGTGCATCGTCTGGCCCTGCTCGAGCGGCTGTCGGGCCATATGAGCGACGCCTATGGCCGCGTGGCATCCGGCGAGCCCGCCGGCGTGTCCTATGTGTCCACGCTTGGCGACCTGCCTCGCACCGTGGATCGCGACGAGCTCAGGGGCTGGGCGTATGAGCACATGCTCTCGGCGCTCGATGAGCGCGCCGACGAGGAGATCCGCCGCGGCGTGACGCTCGTGGGTCCGCATCGCGACGAGATCGAGTTTTCCGTCGCGGGCCGATCGGCCCGTTCATTTGCCAGCCAGGGCCAGCAGCGAACGCTGGTGCTTGCCTGGAAGGTGGCAGAAGTGGCCGTGGCGCGCGATATCCTGGGCACCGCACCGCTGCTGCTTTTGGACGACGTGATGAGCGAGCTCGACGCCGGGCGCCGAGGCGCTTTTCTGCAGCTGATCGGTGATGATATCCAGACAGTCATAACCACCGCCAATCTGGGGTATTTTACCGATGACCTGCTTGATCGAGCCAAGGTGGTGAGCATGGGTGAGACGTGCTAATTACGAGCGCGAGAACGGAACGGTTGCCTTTGGCGGCTTTTTGGATGCCGAGCGTCAGCGCATCCTGGCGGCCGCGACACCTGAGCGCCGCGCGCAAATGGAGGCTGCAGAGGAATCTCGCGCGGTCTATCACGCCTGGAATGCAGTGTGCTCGGGCACGCGCGAGGGGCGCCATGTGACGGGCCTGCGCTACCTGCCCGAGTCCAACGAACTGCTGGTGTACCTCGATTCGCCCTCATGGACGCAGGAGATGACACTCTTGCGCGAGATTATCCGCGCGCGCATGGAGCGCGCCGGTGCGCACGTCGACGGCCTGGTGTTCAAGACGACCGCCCCCGGCCACACACCGCCCGCTGCCAAAGAGCGCCTGCGTCCGGCCGTGGCCGAGCGTCCGCCGGCCCCGCACGCCGACCTAAGCGGTGCCGAGCGTGCCGAGATCGAGCGCCAAGTGGCGCCCATCGAGGACCAAAAACTGCGCGAGGCCCTCGAGAACGCCATGAGAGCCAGTGCCGAGTGGGCCAAGGGCGTGCAGGACAAAAAAGAGCCTTAAATCGCATCTGGTGGCCTTGTAGAGCCAAATACCCTCGTTCCCGAGGGTATTTTTTTACGATAAACTAGTAAGGCTGTACACATTTTCTTAACTGAAGGAGGACGTGTGGCAAACGAAAACGATTACGATGGCGGCGAGATTAAGATTCTCGAAGGTCTCGAGGCCGTTCGTAAGCGCCCGGGCATGTACATTGGCTCGACGAGCGCCAGCGGTCTTCATCACCTGGTGTGGGAGATCGTTGACAACTCCGTCGACGAGGCCATGGCCGGTTTCTGCACCGAGATTCAGGTGACGGTCCACGCCGACAACTCCATCACGGTCGTCGACAACGGGCGCGGCATCCCCGTCGACGAGCATCCTATCAAAAAGATCCCGACGCTCGAGGTCGTCATGACGATCCTGCACGCCGGCGGTAAGTTCGATAACTCGGCCTACAAGGTCTCGGGCGGTCTGCACGGCGTGGGCATCTCCGTCGTCAACGCCCTGTCCAAACGCGTGGTCGTACAGGTATGTCGCGATGGCAACATCTACGAGATGGAGTTTTCGCGCGGCAAGACCGTCAAGAAGATGGAAGTCGTGGGCACTTCGGAGACGACGGGTACCACTGTCAGCTTCTGGCCCGACGACGAGATCTTCGAGACCTGCATCTACGATTTCGACACGCTGCACAACCGTCTACAGGAGACGGCATTCCTCAACAAGAACCTCAAGATCGTGCTGACCGACGAGCGCGAGGCAACTCCCCATGTGGAGGAGTTTTGCTATGCCGGCGGCATCATCGACTTCGTCAAGTTCCTCAACGAGGGCAAGGATGTCCCCGAGGTCTTTAAGGAGCCCATCTATATCGAGGGCAAATCGGATTCGGATGCGCCCGTGACCAAGATGGGCGAGGTCGAGGTGTCCTTGCAGTGGAATAGCGGCTACGGCGAGAACGTCATGTCGTTTGCCAACGACATCTATACCCCCGAGGGCGGCATGCACCTTGAGGGCTTCCGCACCGCACTCACCCGCGTGATTAACGATTACGCTCGCAAGCAGAATCTGCTCAAGGAAAAAGACGCCAACCTGACCGGCGACGATGTGCGCGAGGGCCTATCGGCCGTTATCTCGGTCAAACTGCCCGATCCGCAGTTTGAGGGCCAGACAAAGGCCAAGCTCGGCAGCTCCTATATGCGCGCGCTGACGCTCAAGATCGTGACCGACGGCCTTGCCGATTACCTCGAGGAGCATCCCAAGCCCGCTCGCGAGATCGTCAAGAAGGCGCAACAGGCCTGCAAGGCGCGCAATGCCGCCCGCAAGGCGCGCGAGGCGACCCGTCGCAAGAGCCTGCTCGAGACGGCGTCCCTGCCCGGCAAGCTCGCTGACTGCTCGGTGCGCGATGCCGAGCTGACCGAACTCTTCATCGTAGAGGGCGACTCGGCAGGCGGCTCGGCCAAGGATGGCCGTCGCCGAGACATCCAGGCGATTCTGCCGCTGCGCGGCAAGATTCTGAACGTCGAGCGCGTGGGTGACCACCGCGCGTTCTCGAGCGACACCATTCAATCGCTCATCACCGCGATCGGCTGCGGCGTCACGACGAGCGCCGGCGACGGCGGCGACTTCGACATCACCAAGGCGCGCTACCACAAGATCATCATCATGACCGATGCAGACGTCGACGGTGCGCATATCCGTATCCTGCTGCTGACGTTCTTCTACAAGTACATGCGCCCGTTGATTGACGCCGGCTACGTGTACGTCGCTTGCCCGCCCATCTTTGGCATCAAGGTGCGCAACAAGATTCACTACGTGTATCCCAACGGCCGCCAGCCCGAAGACGAGATCCTGCGCGACACCATCCAGAGCCTGGGCCTGAATCCCGACGACAACGACGAGGATGGCAAGGCCAAGGACGGCAAGATCACCAAGAAACGCAAGGGCTACACCGTCCAGCGCTACAAGGGCCTGGGCGAGATGGACCCCAAGCAGCTTGCCTCGACGACGATGGACCCCAAGACCCGCATCCTGCAGCGCGTGTCGATCGAGGACGCCGTGGTGGCGGACCGCGCCGTGCGCGAACTGATGGGCTCCGAGGTTGGCTATCGCCGCGAGTACATCGAGAAGCATGCACATGATGCACGATTCCTTGACGCTTAAGAGGAGGTAACGTGGCAGACGATATCAACAACAACGAGGGTATGGACGAGGCCGGCGATGCCGGTATGCCCGACGATCTGAAGCGCCTGCTCGCCCGCGCTGAGCAGGGCGAGGACGGCGATCCGGACGCCTATAACCCCGATGCCGATGATGATGAGGAGGAGGACGACGCCGAGCTCGAGGAGAGCTTTGGCGAAGTCGACCGTGGTGCCTCTGCCGGCGAGGATATAAACGGCGGCCAGCTCCAGATTTCGGAGTTCGGCCGTGAGATGAAGCAGTCGTTCATCGAGTATTCGATGTCGGTCATCACGGCGCGCGCCCTGCCGGACGTGCGCGACGGCTTAAAGCCGGTTCACCGCCGCATTCTGTACGCGATGAACGAGAGCGGCATCTACCCCAACCGTCCGCACAAGAAGTCGGCCTGGACGGTCGGCGAAGTTATCGGTAAGTACCATCCGCACGGCGACTTCGCGGTCTATGAGGCCATGGTCCGCCTGGCGCAGTGGTTCTCCATGCGCACACCGCTCATCGACGGCCACGGTAACTTCGGCAACATCGATGGCGATGGCGCCGCCGCCATGCGTTACACCGAGAGCCGCCTAGCAAAGCCCGCCATGGAGCTGCTACGTGACCTGCAGAAGGATACCGTCGACTGGCAGCCCAACTACGACGAGTCGCTCGCCGAGCCCCAGGCGCTGCCCGCGCGCTTCCCCAACCTGCTGGTCAACGGCAGCCAGGGTATCGCCGTCGGCATGGCCACCAACATCGCCCCGCACAACCTCACCGAGGCGATCGAAGCCACGTGCTACCTAATCGACAACCCCGACGCCACCGTCGACGAGCTCATGCAGATCATGCCCGGTCCGGACTTCCCCACCGGCGCCATCATCATGGGCAGTGCCGGCATTAAGCAGAGCTACGAGACCGGTCGTGGCTCCATCACCGTGCGCGCCAAGGCCCATGTGGAGTCCACCAAGACCGGCCGTAGCCGCCTGGTCTTTACCGAGATCCCCTACATGGTCAACAAGGGCACCCTTCAGGAGAAGATTGCCCAGCTCGTCAACGACAAGCGCATCGAGGGTATCTCGGATATGCGCGATGAGTCCAACCAGAAGGGTATCCGTCTGGTCATCGAACTCAAGAAGGGCGTCATCCCGCAGGTCGTACTCAACAACCTGTACAAGTACACCTCGTTGCAGACGACCTTTGGCGCCAACAACCTGGCGCTTGTCAACGGCGTTCCCAAATGCCTGAGCCTGCGCGAGATGCTGCAGCACTATATCGACCACCAGGTCGACGTCGTCACCCGACGCACCCGCTTTGACCTCAAGAAGGCCCAGGCGCGTGCCCACATCCTCGAGGGCTACCTGATGGCTCTCGACCATATCGACGAGGTCATCAGCATCATCCGCTCCTCGCAGACCGATTCTGAGGCCAGCAGTCGCCTGATCGAGCGCTTTGGCTTTACGCCCGAGCAGACTACGGCCATCCTCGAGATGAAGCTCCGCCGCCTGACCGGCCTGGAGCGCGACAAGATTCAGGAAGAGCTGGACGGCTTGCGCCGCGCCATCGCCTACTACGAGGACCTGTTGGCGCACGAGGAGAAAATCCTGGGCGTCATCAAGGAAGAGATGCGCGAGATTTCCAAGAAGTTCGGCGACAAGCGCCGCACCGAGATCAGCCATGTCGAGAAGGACCTGGACGTCGAAGATCTGATTGCCGACGAGGACATGGTCGTGACCATCACCCACACCGGCTACGTCAAGCGCATCCCGGTGGCCGCCTATCGCGCCCAAAAGCGCGGCGGCAAGGGCGTGTCGGGCGTCAACCTTAAAGAGGACGACGTTATCGACGAGATGTTTATCGCATCCACGCACGAGTACGTGCTGTTCTTCTCGAGCAAGGGCAAGGTCTATCGCCTGAAGGTGCACGAGCTGCCGGTTGGCACGCGCCAGGCGCGCGGCACCGCGATCGTCAACCTGCTTCCTTTCGAGGAGGGCGAGAAGATCGCGAGCGTCATCAGCTGCCGCGAGTTCCCCGCCGACGAGTACCTGATGTTTGCCACCAAGAGCGGCATGGTCAAGAAGACCGTGATGAGCGCCTACGACCGTAGCCGCCGCGACGGCCTGATCGCCATCAACCTGAGGGACGACGACGCGCTGCTCGCTGTACGCCGCGTGCGTGAGGGTGACAAGATCATCATGGCAACCACCGCGGGCAAGGCGATTATGTTCCCCGAGGACCAGGTGCGCGCCACCGGTCGCGATACCAGCGGCGTCCGCGGCATCGGCATGAAGGAAGGCGTGAGCGTTCTTGGTATGGAAGTCACCAACGGCAATGGCGACCTGTTCGTCATCACCGAGCGCGGCTACGGCAAGCGCACGCCGGTTGCGGACTACCCGGAGCAGAACCGCGGCGGTCAGGGCGTCTACACCATCCAGATGACCGAGCGCAAGGGTAACCTCGCAGCCATGAAGACGGTGGGCCCGCAGCATGAGCTGTTCATCGTGACGGAGGGCGCGACGGTCATTCGCGTCAAGACCGACGAGATCAGCCAAACCGGTCGAGCCACCCAGGGCGTCAAGATGATGACCGTCGACGATAACGACCGCGTATGCGCCGTGGCCCGCATGACGGCCGCCAAGGAGAAGCCCGAAGGCGAAGGCGCCGAGGCCGCAGCCGAAACCGAAGAGGCCCCAGTCGATCTAGGTGACGGCAACGACATGCCAGAAGGTCTCCTCGACGAGTAAGAGGAACTAGCTGGTAGAAAATATCAGACCCCATATATCGGCGGTCGGCGCACTGCGCGCCGACCGCTTTTTTGAAAA
>CAJKLK010000043.1:0-7967 GCA_905200715.1 uncultured Collinsella sp.
TGCGCGATGGAAAACGCGCGCCCCGCGCTCAAAGCGGTTGCCGATCGCGTCGTAGGCTACAACCGCGACCACGCTGTTCAACAGGAGCTTCGTCACGTGCTAGAGGGCCTCGCTTAATCCGACAGCTGGGGACGTTCCCGTTCTGCCGGCAGTGGGGGACAGTCCTTGCAGCTTTTCGCGAAGAGTGTCCCTAACGACTGGTCATTCAAGAACGTCCCCAGTGACTAGTCGTTTAAGAACGTCCCCAATGACTAGGCGAGGGCGGCCATGATGGTGCGGGCGACGCCGTCGTGGTCGTTGTCGTATTCGGTGATGGCGTCGGCGGCGTCGCGATCCTCGGGCTCGGCGTTGATCATGGCCATGCCATGGCCCGCTGCCTGCAGCATGGGGATGTCGTTGATGTTGTCGCCGAACGCCCAGGCGTCGGCGAGACGCTCGCCCAGGTGCTCGCATAGCCACGTGAGGGCCGTTCCCTTGGTAGCACCCTCGCCCATGACCTCGATATTCATGGCGTACGAACGCGTGACCTCAATGCCTCCGAGCGTGTCGAGCTCCGCCGCGATGGCGTCGCGATCGGCCGGGTCGTGCCAGTACATGGCGATGCGTTCGAGCGTCTCGACCTCGTCGATCTTGCTGTCGATATCCATGTCGATCGGTGTTCGTGTGCGCTTGAGCGAAGCCGCGATGTGGGGGTCGCCGCCGCAGAATTCGTCCAGGCGCGTGTAGAGCGAGCGGGGGAGGAAGCACTGTCCGTCCGCGAAGATATCGAAGGTGACGTCATGGCCGGCAGCAATGCTATGGACGCGGTGGGCGATGCCGCGGTCGAGTGGCCGGCTCAAGATGCACGTGGCGCGTGAGGCATCGGTGGGCGTACCGTCGTCGAGCTGCCAGACGCTGGCACCGTTGGCGCAGACCGCGTAGTGTACGGCGGGGTGAGCGAGGATGGGCTCAAAGATGCCCGACAGCGGACGCCCCGTGCACGGTACAAACTCAATGCCGCGACGTGCGAGCTCGTCGAGCATCGCCCAGGTGGCGTCGCTCATCTGCTTGTCACTCGTCAACAGCGTTCCATCCATATCGGAAAAAACAATCATTCGATGCAGCCCTTTCTGCTGGCATAAAAAGCGTGGCCGAGGGCGGTGATGCCCTGGCCACGCTCGGGTTCTATAACGGTCCGCGTCCTAGCGATCGGCGAGCGGCTTGTACTCCAGCGGCTCGATAACTGGGCGATACGCGGGACGGATGATGCGATGCGCGCAGAAGAGCTCTTCCATGCGGTGCGCCGACCAGCCGGCCATACGGGCGACGGCGAACAGTGGCGTAAAGAGCGTCTCGGGCACGCCGAGCATCTTGTAGATAAAGCCTGTGTACAGGTCGATGTTGGCGCAGATAGGCTTGGTCATGCCGTGGTCGCGCATCACCTGCGGTGCCAGGCGCTCGATGCGCTCGATGAGCGCGAACTCATCGCCCAGGTCCTTCTTGGCGGCAAGCGTGCGCGCGTAACGGCGGCACACCTCGGCGCGCGGGTCGCTCAGCGTGTAGACGGCGTGGCCCATACCGTAGATGAGACCCGTGCCGTCGAAGGCCTGCTTGTCGAGAATCTTGCCCAGGTAGGCTGCGACCTCGTCCTCGTCCTCCCAATTGGAGACATGCGCGCGGATGTCCTCGTGCATGGACACGACCTTGGCGTTGGCGCCGCCGTGGCGCGGGCCCTTGAGCGAGCCAATGGCCGCGGCGTAGGCGGAATACGGGTCGGTGGCCGAGGAGGACAGCACGCGGCAGGCAAACGTGGAGTTGTTGCCGCCGCCGTGCTCGGCATGCAGCATGAGCATCACGTCGAGCAGCATGGCTTCGTCGCGGGTGAATGCCATGCCGCCGCGCAACACCTGCAGGATGGTCTCGGCGGTGGAGAGACCGGGTGTGGGGTGCGGTACATGAACCTCGGAGCCGCGGCGCTTGGCGACCGAGGCCATATGCGCGAAGGCGGCGATGCGGGGGAGACGGGCGAGCATGGAGATGGCGACGTCGATTTCGTGCTCGGGTGTAATGGCGTCGGGCTCGGCGTCGAAGGCGTAGAGCAGCAGCACGGCGCGCTGAAGCACATTCATGATGCTCGACGACACCGTGGTCATGGGGAACTCGCGGACGTATTCGTCGCTCAGGTGCCTAAAAGCACCCAGACGTTCGCAAAAACCGTCAAGCTCTTCCTTGGTGGGCAGAGAGCCCGTGATGAGCAGGTAGGCGACCTCTTCGTAGCCATAGCGATTCTCGGCCTGGGCGTTGTTGACCAGGTCCTCGATGCTGTAGCCGCGCAGCGTAAGCTTACCCTGGTCGGGCACGACTTTGCCGTCGACCTTGTTGTAGCCGTGCACGTCCGAGATGCGGGTAAGGCCCGCGACCACGCCCGAGCCGTCGGCATTGCGCAGGCCGCGCTTGACATTGTGCTCGACAAACAGGCCCTCGTCATAAGGGTCGGTCGGCAGGCCGTGGTAGAGGTTTTCGCTCTCAGGCGAAATCTGGCGGCTTGCTTCGTAATCCAGAACCAGGCGGCTCAAGTGGTCATCGAAGCGGTAATAGATTTTCTTGGCGTCGTAGGCCATGCGCGCTCCTCTCCGGGCCGCATCGGGGTGACTTGCATGGGCATGCGCGCGTCGGGCTATCCCCAGCGGCTTGCTCGCTACAGGCGGTACATAAAGTTAAAGACGTCCTCGCGCTGGATGGACACGTTGACGCCCGAAAGCTCGCCGGCCTCGGCCAGCGCCTTCTGCAGCTCGGCGAAGTCGAGCTTGGACTCGGCGGTATCGGCCAGCATGGTCATGGTGAAGATGTCCTCGATAATGGACTGCGTGATGTCGCGGATGTCGACGTTGGCCTCGCCTAGGACACGGGTGACGCCGGCGACGATGCCGGGGCGGTTCTTGCCAAGGACGGTGATGACGATACGGGAGGACGAGATCTCGGCCATGGGAAACCCTTTCGCGTGATTGCGGCGCGCGCGGGGCGCTCCGCTACGGTACAGTGTTCATCATTGTACCTGTCTGGCGCAAAAAAGGCGCGCTCGCTGCGGCGTTACATGCCTGCAACATGAGCGTAAGGGGGAAGGCCGCACGGGGAAGAGCCGTCTGGCGCGTGTCCGGCTCGTGTTGGGTTGATTTCCGATCTCAGCCGAACACATTGAGCGGACAGGCCGTTCCCGCAGTCAGCCGAACGCCTCCGACGGCTGATTCCGAACTGGAAGCGGAGGGCATCCCCGCCCTTCGGTAGGGGATACCGCTCCGCGGCGCATGCCGCGGGCGGCGCCCCTATCGGACCACCGTGACCTCAGTTGGGATGGGCCCAGCACTGCCGCGTACTCGGTGAGCTAGAGCCAACTGTTCGTCTTCACGTCGCGTATGGCGATATTTCGGTCGTCCGGCTCGGTGATGCCGTAGCCGAACGCCTGGAGCGTCTCGATGGACTCCTGGATCCTCTGTTGGAACATGGGACCCGGATCGACCCTCGGCCCGAGGTGCCCGCGCCAAAGGCACGGCGTGGCGCGCAGCATGTTATGGATTTTGGAGATGGGCTCGATGTCGGCGTAGACGTTGAGCGTCGCCATGGCGTCCTTGTGGCCGAGGATCGATTGGAGCGCCTTGATATCGCCGCCTTGGCGGATCCACTGCGTTGCGAACGTGTGGCGAAGGCCGTGGAACGTGATCAGATCGTCGTTGGTGCCCATGAGGCCGTTGGTCTCCGAGAACGTCTTGAACGCCCTGCGGATATAGCTTGTCGTCGCGAAGGTCGCGCCCGGCTCCGACAGGATGTAGCAGTCCCCGATCTCGACCGCCCCGGTAAGGCCGCGCAAGCGCAGCTTTCCGCAGTCGATCTCGTGGGTCTCCTTCAGGAAGGGGAGTAGGCCGACCGGGTCGATGGGGATACCCCTGGCGTCATGGGTCTTGGTGTCCTTGATGAACGAACCCATTCCCTTCGCGTACGCCACCGAGTGTCTGATCGAGATCAGGCCCGTCTCGAAATCCACATCGCACCACCGAAGGCCGCAGACCTCGCCGATTCGCATCCCCGTGTGCAGGGCGAGTACGACCGCCCTCTAATCCTCGGCGGACCAATCGAGTCCGAACTCCTTTCGGGCATCCTCTTCGCTCATGACTTCGAGAAGGTCTCCGGGTTGGCAACGAAGGGCGAGGCATAGCTGCTCGAGTGTGTTGAAGCGAATGCCGCGAATATGCCCTTTTTTAATACGGGACAGGTTCACGGGCGTGGTTCCAATCCTTTCGGCAAGTTCGTTCGAGGAAATCTTTCGCTCGGCCATGATCTTGTCGAGGCGAACAATTACGGGCATGGCGTTTCCTTACGCAATCTCGTCGGAGTCGAGGTACAGCTCTCGGGCGTACAAGAAGAGCTGGGAAAGCATGAACAGGACGATGCCGAGAACCAGAGAGGTCCAATCGAATGATGAAGCGATCTCTTGGGCGCCGACGGCCCCCTCGCCGCCAAACATCGAAACGGAGGTTTTGAGTGAGCCGGCGTAGAGGCTGGTGGCAGCTTGAACAACGAAGAGAATGCCGAGCACCTTCAAGCATGTCGCAGACCCTTTCTTGAAGGGGTCTCCGCTCTTGATCGTCCACACGAGAACGGCGCTGAGGATGGTCGTAGCGATACCGATGACGGCAGGGACCAATGTCGAGATCGCAAGGGCTGGATACGCGGGGGAGTCTGCAATTACAGGGTTGTCGAGCACTTCGATTGCTGGCTTTAAGGAGAACGCCACTTGTGCGATGGCGGTGGCGCAAAGGGTCGCAGAGGCTATCGCACATGCGATGCGGAAGGAATGAAGCCGGGGAGTGCGATTGTCGGAACTCATAATAACCTCCGAAGAATTTAAAAAACTCAGGTTACTTTTTAACAGTTTATGTTAAATTGACTTTGCCGGCAAGTAATAAGGGCCGAGCATTTTGTTCGGCCCCTCTGTTCCGACTGGATGAGGTTAAGGTTGGCGATGAATATGCTCAAAATCTCGAAGGCGATCTTTAGGTCGCTTCTCTCCTCCAGGTCGCTCTGTGTTGTCGTTGTTGCGTTGATGGTTCTTTGTGCTCTGCCCGTCTTCAGGAGCGCGGCTGGCATCGACGGACGGGTCGAATACCTCGAGTCGGGAATAACCCGTGTTGAGCAGGAATTGTCAGCATCCTATGCGGATGCGCTTGTGAATGCGGGGGAGGACGGTGTCTATACCTCTTCATCAAGCATGCCCGCGCTTCTGTACCCTCTTGCCGCGGGACGTCTTATCTTGGCACCGCTCTCCCCTACTTCCGTTTCTGCAGATATCGGATGGAGAGTACACCTATTATGACGGATCGAAGGAGTACTTGCTATGGGTCGCAACGGCCGTTGCCGTCTCGTTCCTTGCCGCGCGTCTTAACAAACGTGAAAAGCTCATCATCCAGGCACCGATGGGCGAGCTGGGTAGACTTGTTGCATCGAGCGTATGGGCGAGTGTTTTTGCAATGCTTGCCGTCCTCGCCATCAATCTTCCAGGGATAATCGCCGCGCTTGTGAAGAATGGCCCGGGCTCGCCGTTCTATCCGATAGGCTACATTCAATATGCGACTCCGGTTATCAAACCGGCTTGGCTGGTGTTCGCGCAGACGGCCATCTTGCAATTCTTGGTGGCAGCGTTCATCTCGCTTGTCGTTCACCTTGCCGTGAAGATTGCCAATAACCCTACGCTTGGAATCGTGTTCGTATGTGCCCTGATGGGGGTGACGATGGTTCCCGGGTATTACGGAAGATCCATCGCTTTACGTGAGTTCGCCCTGTTGAATCCCCTTACGTATGCGAACACTGAGTTGACCGTCGGCGCCTATAGCCCGTACCCGACAACGCAGATAGTGAATCTGCCTGGACTTTGCTTCGAGCGTGGCGCGATTGCCCTCGTATGCGCAATCGGGATCGAGGTGCTGGCAATTAGCCTGCTTTGCGTTGCTGGAAAGAGCGGCTGCGCGTGCCCGATATCCCCGATTTGTCTTGAGAGAGGTTCCTTCACTGCATCGAGAACGGCAACTCGTTCGAGCGCTTGTGCCTCCGCCGTTGCATACGTAAGAACGATGGGGAAACTGCTCCTGCGTTCTCCTACCCTCGCCGTATGCGCGATTGCAATGTCGACGACGATGCTGGCCCCGGCTCTGGTCGAGATGTTTCCTGACGCTGATAACGTTTCCGCTGTTCGGTATAGGGATGGGGAGCTCCGTTCAATAGATCGGTATCTAGAGCAGAACGCTGCGAATATGGACGTCGAGGGCAAAGCGGCCCTGGAAGACATGCGGGATGCTCTTTCGGGTTTCGTGTACGCGCCTATGCCTGCGGAGGGGTTTCGAAGCCTTGCGACGTACGAGCGCGCTCGAGGTGAGCTGGGCGCGGCAGATGCGACTCTCCTGCAATCGATCGGAATCGAGCCGGAGACTCCTTCTCGTGCGGAGGCGCGCGCCCTTCTGCTTGAGTCGATCGCGAGCTTGCCGGACCCCAAGGTTTACGAGTTAAGTACGAAGATGCCCCCATTAATCCTCCTTTCGTATCTCCAGGCAGCGCTTCCCTCCCTGTTTTTGCTGTTGCCCGTGGTTGTCACATCGCTCGCGTGCACCCACCTGCAGTGTCGTTCCCTTCTGGTTCTCCAGATCCCCGCAACAGCGCATGTGCGTTTTCTGACGGCTGTTGCGCTGGCTCT
This sequence comes from uncultured Collinsella sp., assembly GCA_905200715.1. GTDB lineage: Bacteria > Actinomycetota > Coriobacteriia > Coriobacteriales > Coriobacteriaceae > Collinsella. Next base: position 6,719 of record CAJKLK010000043.1, read on the forward strand.
CCTGCTTGGCTTGGTGCTGCTTTTGGTGTCGATGGTTCCCGCTGTCGTTGTGTCCGTGATTAAGAACGGTGCGGGTGGATCGGAGTATCCCGTCGCTCTCATTCGGGCGGGAGCTTCGACAACGTCCATGGTGGGGGAGGCGGTGTTGTGCAGTATTCCGTTGCTGGTCATGGCATACGGCGTGATTTCCGTCGTCGCTGCGTTGACAGCAGCGATTAGCCGCAACCCCGTTGTCACCGGAATGGTTTGCGCGGTTCTCTTGGTGTTGGGTTCGTTGAGCGCTCATGTTGAAAGCGTGGGCATGGGCGTCGCGCTGCTGGCTCCATTCGCCTCGTTTGATCCCGCTTCCCAGGTGGGGACGATTGGGTTCCTTGGGCGAGGGACGAACGCGATGCCTTTTGGAGAGGTCGTCGGCGCATCGGGCGCTCTGCTGGTGGTCTTGGGCGCCGTATCTCCGTTGATGGTGCGCCTGAGTGTTCCAAAGATCGAAAGGGGATGATCTCGATGATTGACCTTCAAACGCTGACGATCTCTTATGGAAAGAAGGTGCTCGTAGATTCGGTGAACGCTGAGTTTGCCCCGGGTACGGTCTACGGTCTCGTCGCTCCGAACGGGCATGGAAAGACGACGTTGCTGCGTGCGATGGCAGGTTTGCCGGGTCCTCGCGTGGACGGGAGCATCGTTCTGGATGAGGTGCAGGGTACGGGTGCGAGAGAGGTCCGTTCTATGATCTTCTATGCACCTGGTGAGGGGACGCTGCTGTATCCCGGATTGCGTGCGGAAGATCACCTCAAGATGGTTTGCGATATGTGGCCGCATGCTCGCGATATCGAAGAGATAGTGGAACAAACGCAGATAGGCGAGTTCGCGAAGATGAGGATCCGCACTCTGAGCCAGGGCATGAAGCAGCAGCTTACCCTGGCGATTGCGTATGCGACGGGCGCGCGGTACCTTCTATTAGATGAGCCCATGAACGCGCTCGACCCCAGCAGGGTGGACTTGCATTCCGAGATTCTCAGGAAGCTGGCCGATTCTGGTACGTGCGTCATCATGTCATCCCACATCTTGGATTCGGTCGATAGGCTGTGCGATGAGATTCTGTTTTTGAAGGATGGGAGGCTCATTAGAAGCATTCCGCAAGATGATGCTGCGCCGAAGTCTCCTGGATCCCATTTCGCAAAGCCTGCCGGACGCGCCGAGGGTGCGCTAAGCACGTATCGGCGACTCTACGAAAAGGGCGGGTAGAAAT
>CAJKLK010000044.1:0-7687 GCA_905200715.1 uncultured Collinsella sp.
TGGTGGGCGATGAGGGATTCGAACCCCCAGCCTTGTGCGTGTAAAGCACCTGCGCTAACCGTTGCGCCAATCGCCCGTGCGGAGAGAGTATAGCAAAACAATCGCCCCATTCACCTCATATCCATTAAAGGTAACCGGCGCGTGTCGGCGCGGAGCTGATTCAGTTGAGATTGCCTGAACATTCCATCCCTCTTTACACCCTCGGGTATACTCAAAAGCTACTGATTCGATTTGATACCCAGCAACAGCAGAGGGGATAGTATATGTGCGGTTTTGTCGGTTTTGTCGGTGGGACGGATAACCAATCCGAGGTGCTCACCAAGATGATGGACCGCATCGTCCATCGTGGTCCCGACATGGGCGGCCAGTTTATCGACGGCCGCGTTGCCCTGGGCTTCCGCCGCCTGTCGATCCTCGACCTGACCGAGGCCGGCGCTCAGCCCATGGCCAATGAGGACGGCAGCGTCGTCATCGTATTCAACGGCGAGATCTACAACTTCCAGGAGCTTCGCTCCGAGCTCGAGGCCAAGGGCTATAAGTTCCACTGCGGCGCCGACACCGAGAGCCTCCTGCACGGCTACGAAGAGTGGGGCGAGGCCGTACTCGATCGCTTGCGCGGTATGTACGCCTTCGTCATCTGGGACAAGAAGAAGAACAAGCTCTTTGGCGCCCGCGATATCTTTGGCATCAAGCCGCTCTACTACTATCCCATGGCCGATGCGGGCGACGGCGCGCCGGGTGTGCTCTTTGGCTCCGAGATCAAGAGCTTCCTGGACTATCCGCACTTCCACAAGGCGGTCAACAAAAAGGCCCTGCGTCCGTACATGACGCTGCAGTATTCGGCAACCGAGGAGACCTTCTTCGAGGGTGTCTACAAGCTGCCGCCGGCGCATTACTTTACCGTAGACATCCCGACCGGCAAGATGAACATCGAGCGCTATTGGGATTGCGATTACTCCGCCGTCGAGAAGCCGTTCGAGGAGTACGTCGACGAGCTGGATGAGGTTGTGCACGAGAGCGTCGAGGCCCATCGCATCGCCGATGTTAAGGTCGCTTCCTTCCTCTCCGGCGGCGTCGACTCCAGCTATATTGCCGCTTGCCTTATGCCCGACAAGACCTTCTCGGTGGGCTTCGATTACAAGAACTTTAACGAGACCAACTACGCCAAGGAGCTTTCCGATAAGCTCGGCGTCGAAAACGTTCGCAAGATGATTACCGCCGACGAGTTCTTCGGTGCGCTCGAGGACATCCAGTATCACATGGACGAGCCGCAGTCCAACTTGTCTTCCGTGCCGCTGTGGTTCTTGGCCGAGATGGCCCGCAAGGACGTTACCGTCGTGCTTTCGGGCGAAGGCGCCGACGAGCTCTTTGGTGGCTACGCCTACTACGAGGACACGGTCCCGGTGCGCAAGTACAAAAAGATGGTGCCGCTGCCCATCCGTCGCGCGCTCGGTAACCTGGCGCTGCATATGCCGTACTTCAAGGGACATAACTTCCTGGTCAAGGGTGCCGAGATCCCCGAGAAGTCGTTCCTGGGACAGGCTCTGGTATGGCCGGAGCGCGAGGTCGACGGCGTGCTCAAGCCCGAGTACAACACCGGCGATGGCGCCTTCGAGCTCGCTGCACCCATCTATGCGCGCGTGAAGGGTCAGCCCGAGCTGGTCAAGAAGCAGTACCTGGACATGAACATGTGGCTCCCGGGCGACATTCTGCTCAAGGCCGACAAGATGTGCATGGCACACTCGCTGGAGCTGCGCGTGCCCTTCCTGGACCGCAAAGTCATGGAGTTCGCCGAGCACATTCCCGACCGCTACCGTATCAACGAGAACGGCAACAAACAGGTACTCCGCCACGCTGCCAACAAGTCGCTGCCCGATGAGTGGGCCACCCGTCCCAAGGTGGGCTTCCCAGTACCGATCGTCTACTGGCTGCGCGAGCAAAAGTGGTACGACTACGTCAAGGAGTACTTCACCGCGCCGTGGGCAAGCGAGTTCTTCAATACCGACGAGCTCATGCACCTGCTCGATCTGCACTTTGCGGGCAAGGGCGATTTCCAGCGCAAGATCTATACGCCGCTCGTGTTCCTGGTGTGGTACAAGCGTTTCTTTATCGACGAGGGCCAGCCTTCTGTTAAGGCCGCCTAGTCTCGGCTTACGAATGCCTGTGCGTAACGGCTCCTCCGGGAGCCGTTTTTGCGCGAGCACGTTTCAGTTACTATGAAAACCGTCCCTGCCAAATGGCTGAGAAAGGTGAAAGATGCACCATTCGGATTCCGCGACCGTGACCACGGTCGATACGCTTGCCAAGCTGCTCGATGTGTGCGGCGAGCTGCGTGCTTCGGAGCAGGTTGACGAGCGCGCCGTGACCGGCTGTTCGTTTGATTCGCGCGCGGTTTCGGCGGGTGACGTGTTCTTTTGCAAGGGCGCTGCCTTTAAGCCCGCGTTTTTGAGCATGGCGCTCGATGCGGGCGCCGTCGCATTTGTGTGCGAAGAGTCGCTGGTCGAGTCTCTGGAGCCGCTGGCGCAGGAGAGCGGTGCTGCAATGTTGGTTGTTGATAGCGTACGCACGGCGATGGCGCTGTTGCCGCCCGAGGTCTACGACCGTCCCGACCATGACGTCAAGATCGTGGGCATCACCGGTACCAAGGGAAAGACCACGGCCGCTTTTATGCTCCAGTCCATCATCAAGGCGGCGGGCGAGTCCTGCGGCATGATCGGCTCGGTGAACACCGACGATGGTATCGAGTGCTACGAGAGCACCAACACCACGCCCGAGGCCCCCGAGGTCTGGCGCCATATCGCCAACTGTCGCGCGTCTGGTCGCCAGTCCATGGTCATGGAGGTCTCAAGCCAGGCGCTCAAGTACCAGCGCGTCGAGAACCTGCCGTTTGACGTAGCGTGCTTCCTCAACATCGGGCGTGACCACATCTCGCCGATTGAGCACCCGACCTTCGAGGATTATTTTAAGAGCAAGCTCAGGATCTTTGATCAGGCTAAGACCGCCGTAGTGAATCTGGGCACCGATGAAGTCGAACGCGTGCTGGAGGCCGCGTCGACGGCCGAGCGCTTGGTGACCGTTGGCGTCGAGCATCCCGAGGCGAGCCTGTGGGCAAGCGATGTCCGCATGGTCGGCTTCAACATCGAGTTTAACCTGCATGGCATGAGCGCCGACGAGCCCGAGGAGGGGGAGAAGGTCCTGCTGGGTATCGCGGGCGACTTTAACGTGGAAAACGCGCTGGTCGCTATCGCCGCCGCGCGCGAGATTGGTATCGGTATCGATGCCATCAAGAAGGGCCTCTCCAAGCTGCGTGTGCCGGGCCGCATGGAGGTCGTGGAGTCGAAGGATGGCCGCGTGGTTTGCGTTGTTGACTACGCTCACAACCAACTTTCGTTCCGCTCGCTCTTTTCGTCGGTCAAGCGCGCGTTTCCCGCCAGCCCGGTCATTGCGCTGTTTGGTGCCGCTGGAGGCAAGGCACAGGAGCGCCGTGAGCAGCTTCCGCGCGAGGCCGCACCATATTCTGATCTGCTGATCTTTACCAACGAGGATCCGGCTCACGAGGACCCGATGAAGGTCTGTCGCGAGCTTGCCGAGCATGTTCCCGACGATACCCCAAACAAGATCATCCTCGATCGCGAGGCTGCTGTGCACGAGGCGTTCAAGGCGGCGCGTGAGGAATACGTCAGCCCCGATGCGCCCACCATCGTCTTGCTGTTGGCAAAGGGCGACGAGGAGCTCATGCACGTGGGCGATGAGTTCGTGCCCATCGAGAGCGATCTTTCGCTTGCCAACCGTTTAATCGATGTTACCCAGTTTGACTAATGAACTGCGATGAGGGCGGCGTCCTGAGCGCGCTGCCGTTGCAAGCGCGTTTCCCCTCAAGCGAGGCGCGCCGCCTAAGACCAGAAGCCCCTTCTACGTAATGGAGTGACCATGTCCCACAATACCCTGCCGACCGTCGCTGAGCTTTCGGGCGAGATGCGCGAGCGTCTTGCCAAGGTTAAGTACGTCTTTACCGACCTGGACGCCACCATGCTCGCGCCCGGCTCGTGCGTGCTGCGCGACAACGACGGCAACCCCTCGACCAAGCTCGTCGAGGCTGTCGTGGCACTTGCCCGCGCCGGCATCCAGGTGGTTCCCACCTCGGGCCGCAACCGCACCATGATCCACGAGGATGCGCGCGTGCTCGGCCTCAACTCCTACATCGGCGAGATGGGTGGCCTGGTCATGTACGACCTCAAGGCCAACGATTGGGAGTATCTGACCGGCGATATGCCCTACGACCCCGCCTGCGGCCTCACGCCGCATCAGGTGATCGAGCAGACCGGCGTGTGCGAGAAGATTCTCGCCCGCTGGCCGCATAAGATCGAGTACCACAACGACATGTCGACTGGCTACAAGTACCGCGAGGTCACCGTCGGCATGCGCGGCGATGTGCCCGACGACGAGGTCCAGACCATCCTGGACGAGGCCGGCTGCGGCCTGGTCTGGGCCTGCAACGGTCACCTGACGCATCTGTCCAAGCCGACGACGCTCGAGCTCGAACGCGTCGAGGATGGCCGCGCGTTTAACATCAATCCCGCCGGCCTCAACAAGGGCGTTGCCATCGCACGTTTCTGTGAGCACCTGGGTATCGAGCACGAGGAGACGCTGGCGCTCGGCGATTCCGAGTCCGACTTCTACATGGCTGACCACGTGGGCACGTTCTGCCTGGTCGAGAACGGTTTGACCAGCGCCGGCGCGCCCGAGTTCCTGGATGTTTGCGATAACGCCTACGTCACGCGCGGCAAGATTGTCGATGGCTGGGCGGCAACGGCAGAGCTGCTCGTCGCGGCCCGCTCGTAGTGCGGTCCTATCGTTCTGAGCCATATCTTTTCGAGAGAGAATCTGGTGAGGTCATGTCCGATATCGAGAATCTGGCTGGTGACACGCGCCCGATTGGCGTGTTCGATTCTGGTCTGGGCGGTCTGACGGTTGCACGCGCCATCGCAACGGCGTTGCCGCACGAGTCCGTCTACTACTTTGGCGACACCAAGCGCTGCCCCTACGGCACCCGCACCGAGGACGAGGTGCGCTCGTTTGCACTGCAGGCGGGCCGTTGGCTGTCGAAGCACGACGTCAAGATCATGGTCATCGCCTGCAATACGGCGACCGCTGCGGCCTTGCGTTTGGCCCAGCAGGTGCTCGACGTCCCCGTCATCGGTGTGATCGCACCGGGCGCACGCGCGGCAATCAACAGCACCCGCACGCGCCGGGTGGGCGTGCTCGCCACCAACCTCACCATTCGCTCAGGAGCTTACACGCGTGCCATCCAGGACCTGGATGCCGGCGTCGACGTATACGGCTGCCCTGCCTCGAGTTTTGTCGAGGTCGTTGAGCACGAGCTCGCCTCGGGCGCGCATCTGCAAGAGCAGTGGCTCGAGAACGAGGACATCTTTGATACGCCTGCCGTACGCGCGCTGGTCGGTGCCACGGTTGAACCGCTGCGCGACCACGGCATCGATACCGTGGTGCTCGGCTGCACGCATTTCCCGCTGCTCGTGGGACCTATTCGCCATGCGCTGGGTCCCGGAGTGCGCGTGGTGAGCTCCGCCGAGGAGACCACGCGTGAGTTGACCGATATTCTCACGCGCCGCGAGCAGCTGGCGGGCGACGCAGCCGAGCCGCAGCATCGTTTTGCAACGACGTCCGATAACATTGCCGAGTTTGCGGTGGCGGGCAGTTTTATCTTTGGCCAGCCGCTCAAGAGCATCGAACATATCGATATCGACGAACTGAAATAGATGTAGGGTTACCGTCCAAAGACTTGCCCCTTCTTTTGCCGAAAGGATATTTCTATGGAGTACATGCAGGTCAACCGCGCCAACGGCCGCGCCGCCGATGAGCTGCGCCCCATCAAACTCACTCGCGGCGTCATGAAGCACGCCCACGGTTCGTGCCTGGCCGAGTTTGGTGATACGCGCGTGCTGTGCGCTGCCACCATCGAGGAGGGCGTGCCGGGCTGGCGCAAGGGCGCCAAGGCCGGTTGGGTAACGGCGGAGTACGCCATGCTGCCGGCATCGACCGGCAAGCGCTGCAAGCGCGAGCATGCCAACCGCAAGGGCCGCTCCATGGAAATCGAGCGCCTCATCGGTCGCAGCCTGCGCACCGTCGTCAATATGAAAGCACTCGGCGAGTACACCGTTACCGTCGACTGCGATGTAATCCAGGCCGATGGCGGCACACGCACGGCGAGCATTACCGGCGCCTGGGTGGCACTGCACGACGCCCTTGCCATGTGGGTCGAGGCGGGCAAGATTGAGCGCATCCCGCTTATCGGCCAGGTGGCTGCCATCTCCATGGGCGTTGTCGACGGCAATACGCTGCTTGACCTCGATTATTCCGAGGACAGTCACGCCGAGGTCGACATGAACCTTGTCGCCACCGATACCGGTGAGATGATCGAGCTCCAGGGCACTGGCGAGCAGGCTCCCTTCGACCGCAAGCGCCTCAATGCCCTGCTCGATTTGGGCGACAAGGGCATTGCCGAGCTCATCGAGCTCCAGCGCCAAGCCCTCGCCTAACCTGCCAAAAAGGGACAGGTTTATTTTGGCAGGTTTTATCTGGGGAAACGCCGAACTGTAAGGCTGCTGCTGCGCGAGGGGAGGGGCTTGAGAGCCTAATTACCTTTTGTGTGGCGTTGTTATAAGAACAAGGAGACCATTCATGGCACTTGAGAAGATTGACATCGACACCCTCGACCCGGCGGCGACCATCGTCGTGGCAACGGGCAACGCCCATAAGCTCACCGAGATCGAGGCCATTTTGGGCAAGGTTATGCCCGAGGTTCGCTTTGTGGCGCTCGGCCAGCTGGGCGATTTTGAGGACCCCGAGGAAAACGGCACGACGTTTTTGGAGAACGCCATCATCAAGGCCCAGGCTGCGGTGGAGGAGACGGGCCTTATGGCCATTGCCGACGATTCGGGCCTGGTCGTCGACGCGCTGGACGGTGAGCCCGGTGTGTATAGCGCGCGCTACGCGGGCGTTCACGGCGACGATGCCGCCAACAATGCCAAGCTGCTCGTGAATCTGGAGGGCGTGGCCGACGAGGACCGCACTGCGCGCTTTATGAGCGTCGTCGCGCTCATCGACACGGACGGTTTGGTCACCTATGGTGAGGGCGCCTGCGAGGGCGTTATCGCACACGAGGGCCGCGGCGATCACGGCTTTGGCTACGACCCGCTGTTCCTGCCGGTCGACACGCCGGGCAAGACCATGGCCGAGCTGACGACGGATGAGAAGAACGCCATCAGCCATCGATTCCATGCGCTCGAGCACCTATCCGCCAAACTGACGGGCGAGGAGTAGGCCGTGCGTGCGGTGGTGCAGCGCGTGCTCAACGCCGGCGTGACGGTCGACGGCGAGTGCGTGGGCAAAATTGGGCGCGGCTATCTGGTGCTGCTGGGCGTGGGCCACGGCGACACGCGCGCCGAGGCCGATAAGCTGTGGGGCAAGCTCCGGGGCTTGCGCATTAACGAGGACGAGAACGGCAAGACCAACCTGGCCCTTGCCGATGTCGACGGCGAGGTTCTCGTAGTGTCGCAGTTCACGCTGTTCGCCGATTGCCGTCACGGCCGCCGCCCATCGTTTACGGATGCCGGCGCCCCCGATGTCGCCAACGAGCTCTACGAGTACTTCCTGACGCTTGTGC
>CAJKLK010000045.1:0-7642 GCA_905200715.1 uncultured Collinsella sp.
CGAGGCATCTCTAGCTTGCTGCTCTTGACCAACTCTTTCAGCTTTTGGATGTCGGTGATCTCCTGACCCACGGAACAGCTGTTGAGCAGGTCCTTCCACACGCGGAAGTACGGCTTGCCCTCATAGGAAGCCCCTTCAGCCACGACGGATGTCGATAGGCCGGCAGGCCGCTTAGCAACCGCATGCCTAACCTTGGGAGCCGCCTTGGCAGACTCGTCCGCCGGCTTCTCATCGATGCCCAGAACCTGAGCAACATAGTCGTCATTGCCCAGGAAATACTCCTCGACCACGTCCCATCGCTCGGAATCGCTCATCGTGGAGCAGAAGAAGCCCCTAATAACCTTGGACGAATACTCGTGGCGATCGTTAAGCTCACGCAACACGCCGTTGGAATACCTGTTGTCCGAGGCCAACGCCTTGACCTTCGAGGCATCGTTGAGACGAATGAAGATCTCTGGATTGTCTCCGCCCTTTACCGTGTACGTGGCAATCTTGAGAATCTCCAGGATCTCGGCCAGCGCATAGCGAGCGTCGAGCGCCTTGTTGTCCAGATAACGCCTGCAATGCTTGCTGCCCTCGTGAGGCTGCAACCTTCCAAGCGTCTGGGTCAGATTGCTCATGGCCGCCTGAAGCTCACGCCCGATAACGCCATAGCGAACATCCTGCACACGGCTATAGGTATTCCTCGAAGACTTATTGAATCGTTTGATGCACTTAAAGGACCGGTCGGATCCAAAGTGCCCGCCGCTATCGACCGGGCGGACAAACGCATTCAACAGCGCAGACGGCTTCTTAACCTCCAGAGACGTCCCCTCAAGCTGATGGGTAAGCTCTTTCGTAAACTCCTTCTCCGAAAAATCGCCCTCACGCGCCAAGCTCATAAACGTCTTGTGCAGCGCCTCGGCAAATGCAGACAGCGTCGACGTCGCCCCATCAAACGGCATGGAGTAATTGACGTCGAGCGCCAGGCGGTTCGAAAGTGCGGGCTCCCCCGTCGGCGAGCAAATCTTGCCCGTGAACAGTTGGCGCTTAAAATCGGCAAAGGTCAGCTCGCTAAACTCGTTGGCCCACATGTCGCCAACGTTGAGTTCATAGATTGCACCCATGTCCGAGATCTTGACGGCATGTTGCCCCGCGCGATTCTCGTAGCGCGTATGGGCCTCGCTGATCTTTCGCAAATACTTGCCGTAGGACGTGGTAAAGCTACGCTCGGCAGCCTGTTCAATGCAAACAAACTGCTTGGTATACGACACCTTGGGGCGTACGACGATAACCGGGAAGTTGAACTTATCCTCAAGGTCGCGCGAAATCATCATCAGGGCCGATTTAACGCGATTGGTCTTGCGGTCCTCATCCTTTTCGTTCGTAAACAGGTAGGAGAACGTATTGGGCGATACCAGGAAGTTCTGGCTGCGGTCTTTTTGCGGCGCAGAAGCATAGACCTCGTACAGCTTGGCCATGATCTCCTTAAGCTGCCACTGGCTAAACCTAGAGAGCGCATACAGCGTTTCGGAATAGCGAACGTCCTGCATAAAGAAGTCGATGCAGGCCTTAGCCCCCAAGCCGCGCTTGCGGCCGCCACGACCAATTTCCTGAATATAGTCGGACAGATTGCCCGTCGGCGCATAGTGGTACACGGCATCGATGTCATCGATATCGATGCCCATGCCAAACGCCTTGGTGCTCACGAGCACCCTGCAGCTGCCCGACGCAAACGCGTCTTGAACGATCTTCTTGTACGCGGCGTCTTTGCCGCCGTGATAGCCCAAGACCTTGGAATTAGAAACGCTGCGTTGATCGATGATCGCATTGACATGACTCTGATATGGGCAATAGACAATGGCGTGGCGGTTATCGCGCACGGCTTTGTCAATCCACTGCTCAGCGAGGTCGGTTTTTACCTCCTCGATAGGACCGGGCAGCTCGCTTTTGCTTCTCCAGACAATGTCAAAGGAGATGTCGTTACGACGAGGGTTGCCCAGGAACGTCTTGCAGTTGCCAAGCTCCAGGTCGGCAACCGTATGCGAAACGACATCATCGCGCCCGCCGTAGACAGCCGTGGCGGTAAGGCAAAAGATCGGAAAGCTCATACCGTTTTTGCGGAGCTTAGACAGATACGGTCCCAAATACCAGTAGTCCGGGCGGAAATCTTTACCCCAAGAGGTAACGGTGTGGACCTCGTCAATGACGACAAGGCCGAGCTCGCGGCCGTTGAGAATTGCCTGAATCGAGGACTCCAGCAAGAGTTCCGGTGACAGGTAGATGATGGAGGCCTCGCCGCTTTTAACACGGTCGAGGGACTCAAGCCGCTCACCATAGGGAATGTCCGAGTTAATGGCAACGACATTCTTAACGCCACGCTTCCGCAAGTTGGCAACCTGGTCGATCATCAGGGCTTTCAGCGGCTCAATAACCAGCGTGACCAGCTGATATATCCGAGCAAGATACAGCGCCGGAATCTGGAACAGAATGGACTTGCCCGCACCCGTGGGCGCCGTTACAAACACATTCCTGTAATCGACGGAGCCCGCATGGGCAGCCTCAGCCTGCTTTACGACAAACTCGGAGATAGCACCCTGAGACACCGTTTCCATCTCGTTGTCAAAGTCGGGATTCTTGTAAAAACGAAGCTTCCTAAACGAGGCGTCCTTGCCCCAGTAATGCTGAAGCACCGAAAGCAGGCGGCCCGATTCCTCGACCTTTTCCTCCTGGTCTTGCTGAGCCACAAAGGAAACGGAAAGACCCAGCGCTTGGGTAACAGAAGCGACCGCCTCCAGAGCGGACCTGTAGTTCTCAAGTTCCCGAGCGTTCACCAAAACAGAAGCAGGGTCAGCCGTACCATCTAGCAAGCCCAGACGATATTCCAAAAACGCAGCCGACGAAACAGGGACGACGCCCTCAGAAAATGACGAAGCATCACCCAGCGCAAAAGAAGCATTATCAAACAGATCGACGACTTCCCACTCAGAAAACTCATCCGGAATAATCGGCGTTACAAGATGCGCACTTCCAACCTTTACCGACTTGGCATAGTACTTAGAAAGCCCCGTCGTATCGGGCGTCATATCGTCAAAAGATGACTCAAAGTCATTGAGCAGTTCCGGATCAACGGGAGAAGGAACGCCCTCGCCATCAAGGAACAGGTTGTTCTGTACAACAACGATCTTGCCATCGAACAGCTCGTTAATCGTCCCGCGCAGCTCTAGAAGCTGCTCAAACAACATCAAAACTGGGCCATCTGCCGAAAGAATCTGAGCCACGGCCATCCTCTTTTGCCGAGTAAATTCGGACGGAGAAAAGAACGGGGCCGATTCGTCAGCAACGACGCCGGGGATTGAGTACTCATTGCATGCCAGGGTTTTGGCAAGGCGAGAGGTCAGTCCGCAAAAAGCATAGATGGATGGTTGCGAACAGCCCTCCAGAAGCTCGTCGATTTTATTACCAAGGGCAAACCCATTACCGTTATAGCGCTCTGCCATTATCTCCTCCTCCAACCAAATACTGCTTCAACTTAGCCCACTGACCGCTCGCATTTGTTGAGCAACAAATGCGAGCGGTCAGTATTAGGCTGTGACCGTAAAAATCGAAGGATTGTTGCCCCCGACGAGCATCCGTTCGCCACGACCAAGCACTTCCTGGCCCACGAGATAGAGTACGGATAGCGACGCATTCGAAATCTCCCATGCCGAAATAATCCATTTTGGGAAATCGAGTTAATAAATGAGTCCGAGATTTAAAGGGTCTCGGGCCAAACAACTGAGGTTCCACTTTTGTCTCTGCTTGTCTATAAGGGGGCGGATCACACACGCTGATGAAGGGTGATGAGGGAATCCAAGGTACTCAAAAGTGCACCGATATGGATTTGCTCGCTATTTGATGGAAGCTTGATTTCAATTTCCATCAATACTTCGGCATTGAGCTTTGACCGAGTTCCCCCGACCAGGTAAGAGGCAATATCCATGCTTTTAATCAGATGCATTATGAAACGGTTTTGAGCTACGTCAGGAATAGCTTTTATTACATGTGCATGATTATTCACCCAGCTCAAACCACTAATCAGTTGTACGGGATAATTGTCTAAATCCGAAGCACCATCCTCGGCAACAAGGACAAATTCGCCCTCATGTGTATAGCCCTCTACGTAGTCCTGGATGCCATTCGCTCCGTAATAAGGGGCGTCACCGGGAATTCGATCCTTGGCAGCAATTGGAATGCGCAAATTGTCATGCCTAGTAACAACATCTCCCAACTTACGCTGTTCCCAAGTGGATACGGGCATGACCTATAATGACCACCATAAGTTAAGCGCATAACTTTTTGCAGTTCGTAGATAGGTTTCGCCATGGTTTTCGATAAAGAGGCGGCGTTCGAAGAAGCGGTCATAACCGTGCTGAAGCAGCACGGCTGGGACGACGCTGGAGGTGTGCTTCGCTATCCCACCGAGCAGGACCTCATCGACAACTGGGCGAAGATTCTGTTCCAGAACAACGCCGACATAGACCGCCTGAACGGCTGCCCGCTCACCCAGGGCGAGATGGCGCAGGTCATCGAACAAATCGAAACGCTCAAGACCCCACTCGCACTCAACGGGTTCATCAACGGAAAGACCGTCGCCGTCACGCGCGACAACCCCGACGACGCGCTTCACCTAGGCAAAGAGGTGAGCCTGAAGATCTATGATCGTCAGGAGATCGCAGCCGGCCAGAGCCGCTACCAGATAGCTCAGCAGCCGGTCTATCCTGCGAAGAACAAGATCCTGAACGACCGTCGTGGAGACCTGTGTCTGCTCATCAACGGCATGCCGGTCATCCATATCGAGCTCAAGCGCAGCGGCATCCCCGTCAGCCAGGCCACTGGTCAGATCGAGAAGTATGCCCACGAGGGCGTGTTCACGGGGCTCTTCCGCCTGACGCAGATCTTCGTGGGGATGACCCCCGACGAGGCGTCCTATTTCGCCAACCCTGGCACGGGCGCGTTCAACCCGAACTTCTTCTTCCACTGGGAGGACTTCAACAACGAGCCCGTCTGCGCGGGCGACAAACCCGGAACCGACGAATGGAAACGCTTCACCTCCACACTGCTTTCCATTCCAATGGCGCACCAGCTCATTGGCTTCTACACCGTGGCCGACAGCTCGGACGGCTGCCTGAAAGTCATGCGCAGCTACCAGTACTACGCCGCCGCCGCTATATCCGACAAGGTGCGCAGGTGCAAATGGGACGAGAGACCCAAGAGCAGCACCCCGGGGCGCCCCGGCGGTTACATATGGCATACCACCGGCTCCGGCAAGACCATGACGAGCTTCAAATCTGCCCAACTCATAGCCGACTCGCGCGACGCCGACAAGGTGATCTTTCTCATGGACCGCATCGAGCTGGGCACGCAGTCGCTCTCCGAGTACCGCGCGTTCGCCGATGACGCCGACGACGTGCAGGGGACCGAGAACACGCAGGTGCTGAAGTCGAAGCTCGCGAGCGACGACCCCAAGAACCGCCTCATCGTGACCTCTATCCAGAAGATGAGCAACGTGAAGGCCGGCGAGGGCAGAATCACCCAGGCGGAACTCAACCGCCTGGCCTCCAAGCGGATCGTGTTCGTCATCGACGAGTGTCACCGCTCCACCTTCGGCGAGATGCTCCAGGACATACGCCGCGCGTTCCCCAACGCGCTGTTCTTCGGCTTCACAGGTACGCCGATTCTCGACGAGAACCAGAAGAAGGGCTCCACCACCGCCATGGTGTTCGGCGAGTGTCTGCACCGTTACAGCATCGCAGACGGCATCCGCGACGGCAACGTCCTGGGCTTCGACCCATATATGGTGACGACCTTCGACGACCGCGACGTACGCGAAGCAGTCGCCCTAGAGCAGGCGAAAGCCGCAACAGTAGCCGAAGCCATCTTCGACGATCGAAAGAGCAAGGTCTTCTACTACTATATGGACTCGGCAAAGGTCCCCATGGGACCGATGGTCGACAGCGCCGGCAACCGCATTAAGGGCATCGAGGATTTCCTCACCCGCGCCCAATACTGGCCCGGCACTCCGCACCACGAAAAGGTCGTAGATGACATCCTGCGCCGTTTCCCGGTGCTCTCCCACGGCAACAAGTTCCATGCAATCTTGGCGACGAGCTCCATCCCGGAGGCGATTGACTATTACCGAACCTTCAAGGATCGCGCCCCGCAGATGAAGGTGACCGCCCTTTTCGACCCGAGCATTGACAACAACGCCGGCTCTACGGTGAAGGAAGATGCCCTGGTCGAGCTCATAGAAGACTACAACAAGGCATACGGCCAGGAGTTCACCATCCCTACATGGCCCGCCATGAAGAAGGACATCTCGGCGCGCCTGTCTCACAAGAAGCCCTACGTCAACGTCGACTCCAACCGCGACTCTCGCATCGACCTGCTCATCGTAGTGGACCAGATGCTCACGGGCTTCGACTCCAAATGGCTCAACACGCTCTACCTCGACAAGGTCATCGACTACGAGAGCATCATCCAGGCATTCAGCCGCACGAATCGCCTGTTCGGCCCCGACAAGCCCTTCGGCACGATCCGCTATTACCGTCATCCCCACACCATGAAGGGAAATATCGAAGCGGCAGTAAAGCTGTATTCGGGAGACCGCCCGCTCGACATGTTCGTCCAGAAACTACCGGAGAATATCGCGTTGATGGACGCGCGCCTTCAGGAGATACTCATGGTCTTCGAAGCAGCTGGCGTAGGGGACCTCTCCGAGCTCCCCGCATCGCAGGAAGCCAGGCGCAAGTTCGCCAAGGAGCTCGTTGAGCTCAACGAGTTCCTCGAGGCCGCAAAGGTGCAAGGCTTCACATGGGAGCAGGACACCTACGAGTTTGAGGAGGAACCGGAAGAAGGCGAGCCGAGGGGCAAGTCCTTCTTTGTGCAACCGGTCATCGACGAGCGGACCTACCTCATTCTCGTGCAGCGCTACAAGGAGTTGTTCGCAGGAGGGGGCGGGCCTGGCGACGTGCCCGAAGCGCCCTACGAGCTCGATGGTCATATAACCGAAATCGACACGGGGCTCATAGACAGCGACTACATGAACGCGAACTTCGAGAAGTGGCTGAAATGCCTTGAGCAGGACGACGAGGGTCTTGCCGCCGCGCGCGAGGAGCTCCACCGATCGTTCGCGTCCCTAAGCCAGGATGAGCAGCGCTTCGCCGAGCTGTTCCTTCACGATGTCGAACGAGGGGACGTCGCCTTGGAAGACGGCAAGACGTTGAGGGATTACATCACGTCCTATGCCCGCAAGGCAAAAAACGCTCAAGTCGAGCGAATCGTCGAGGCGCTCGGCATAGACGGCGAGCTTCTTGCCGCCATGGCTGCGCTTGACCTGACGGAATCGAACATTAACGAGTTCGGACGCTTCGACGATTTGAAGGACTCGGTGGACAAGGCGCGCGCCAAGGCCTTCTTTGAGCAGAAGGAAGGCAAGACGCTTCCCCTGTTCAAGGTGAACACCCGTGCGGCGGCGCTGTTGAAGAAGTTCATCCTGGAAGGCGGCTTCGACATCGACGAATGATCAGCTTTTTGAACAGGCGAAATCGAATGTTTGTCTATCTGCGGGGACGCATGTGACCATGCGTCCCCTCGTTTCAACTTGGGAACAGCGTAAGTTGGG
>CAJKLK010000046.1:0-7579 GCA_905200715.1 uncultured Collinsella sp.
ACGCCGATGGTCTTGAGCACATACTCCTTATGGATGGGATACTGCCCAAAACGCGTCGCAGCGGTATACAGGCGATCGGTCGCACGCGGGATGGAAACAATGCCCAGCGTCTTGCCAAACCAGTCAAAGTCGCCTTGCTTTTTAATGCGGAACTCCTCACACGGCTTGCCGCCGTGCGCCTCCAGATACTGGTTCACACGCGTGTTCCATACCGTGTCGGCCACCAGATGCGACCAGACGCCCAGCGTTAAATCGAGCAGCGACTGCGCCACATCTTCGGACGCAAGCGAGAACTCACAGGCGCCGGGAGCGATAACCGGCTCGGCATCCTTGTAGCGCTGGGGGTAGTGCACGCGGTTCAGTCGCTCGCGTTCCTCGATAATCGAGGTCGCCGCGGCCGGCGCACCGGTGGGCGAACTTTTAAGCAACGGTGCCACATAGGTATCCCAAAACTCATGTTCACGAGGCTTAGGGATGGGCTCAGGCTTGGCAAAGTGCGTAATGCGGTACGGGATGGGATCGGCGATGCCAGGGACCATATAGCCTACGAAGATATCCGGAACCACGCAGCCAAACAAAAAGGCATTGCGGTCGCGCACGCTATTGGCAAGCGCACCGCTGCGCTCCAGCAAACGCTCCGTCTGAGCGATATGAATGTTCCAGCTTGGCATAGCCACCCCCATAAAAACCTGGATAACTATACCATCACGGCAAGGCCGCGCGGGCGGCTACGCACGCTCTACGCAGCAACTAGTCCGTAGCACCGCTTTCGGTTCCATACGACGGCGAAGGCGCCTCGACCACATGGTGATATCGATCGATATAGATTGCACGGGCACCCAGGCGTCGCACCAAATCCTGGTGATGCGTACTCATCAAGACCGTCTTACCCGCCGCGACGTAGGCCAGCAAGAAGTTGACCACGATGTCGCATGAATCCTCGTCGAGTCCATTGGTAGGTTCGTCGAGGACCAAGATATCCGGGTTCATCGACACCACCGCAGCCAGCGCAACGCGCTTCTTTTGCCCGCCCGAGAGCTGATAGGGAGAGGCGTCGGCAAGGTCGGCAACCTGGAACAGCCCCATGGCATCGCGCACGCGGCGCTCGAGCTCGTCTGCCGGCAGCCCCATCTGCGCGGGACCAAAAGCAACTTCCTCGCCCACCGTAGCGCAGAACAGCTGGGCGTCGGCATTCTGAAACACAAAGCCCACGCGCTGATGAAAACGCTGAGCAGCCGCGGAATCCTTTAGAAACGCCGCATCGATCACGTGCCCGTCAAACAGGTATGCCCCTGCGTCCGCGAGCTCAAGGCCGTTAATAAGGCGCATGATCGTCGTCTTGCCACAGCCATTGGGACCGAGCAGGGCAACGAGTTCACCACGATCGACCTGCAGCGAAACGCCGTCGACCACCGTATGCCCCGCATAGGAGAACACCACGTCGCGCAGCTCAATGAGCGGCGCGACCTCGGCGCCCGCACCATTCGTGCCCGCCGCACTATTCATATCGATCGTCAAAACGTCGCCCTTCCCTAGTTGCATCAACAGCCCGCCATCCGCACTACAGCACGGCGCACAACACTGCCAGCAGCACCACGCCGGCCGCATAGATCACATCGCGCCAGCCAAACCCGGTGCGCGCAGGCGCCGGATACACGCCGGCAAAGCCGCGGCAAAGCATAGCCTCGTCCATCGCGCGGCTGCACTCCATCGCCTTGATAAACGTCTTGCCCATGATACCCGCCAGCGAGTCGGTGCGCGAAAAACCCGCAGGCGCAGACCCGACGCTGCGTAGCATGACCGATTCGCACAGATCGTGCGCCGTGCGTCCCAGCACCTCGATATGCTTGAGCGCCATATCAAACGTAAAGATAACTTCGTCGGGCAGGTGCAGCATTTTGAGCGCCGCCGACATGCGGCTCCAGGTAAGCGTCCATGAAACGCCCAGCACCAGCGACACATTAATGAAGGTCTTGAGCGCGATCTTGAGCATGGCGCCCGTGGCAGACGCGCCCAGCAGCAGGGCAGGCAGCGCCAGAACCACCGCAAGCCCCGTGGCGCCGAGCGCCGGTACAAAGGTCGCACGCAGCCCGCGTGCGGGGCGCACCGCGACCAGCACCAACGCGGTTGCCGCCATCAACATGAGGTACAGCGGACTCTGCGCCAGGCACACGCACAGGACGCAAACGAACATCCCCACCAGGCGCACCGGAGCCGAAACGCAAGAAAGGGCGCGGTCGATCATCGACCCGCCCTCGTGCGCGCCCCCACCCAGGCGAACCCGCTCAAGCAGGCTCGCCAGGTGCAGGACATTCTTTTGCATCACACGATGCCGAGCCCCCGCGGGCTCGTATCGCTCCTCGACCGCAAGCCAGCTAGGCAGCTCGGCTATTGCCATGAGCACCGCTTTCCTTGACCGTCAGCGAGACCAGGCGGAATGCGATGGTGAGCACCGCCACGCCAATCACGCCGGACAGGATATACATGGCAGCCTGGCCGGCAAAGCCAAGACCCTGCTCCTCGGAATAGGCCTGCAGATAATCGCCCGTGGGCAGAGCGTCGGCAAAGGTCGGGGTATCGAGGCCGACCGAAGCCTGCAGACTGTCGTCACCAGCCTCCTGAACGGCGGTCGCGGCGCCCTCAGCGTCCCACTCACCCCAGGCGTCACCCGTGGCCAGCAGACCTAGCGGCGTGGCCACGACAAGCACGGCAACCAAGATGAGCGTGGGGACCAGCGAGGTCTTCTTGGCAGCAGCGCCCTCGGCAGCAAGCTGGCCATCGACGGCCTCGGGCCCGACGATAATGCTCGGCGCCGTCTTCTTAATGAAACCGTAGATGGCGGCCGTCGCCACGCCCTCGATCACGCCGGCAACCAGCATATGCGGGATCAACATGGCCGGAATAGCCACGGACAGCGGGAAGGGGCAGTACAGCGGCGCGCCCGAAGCGTTGGTAAAGAGCATCGGCTGAATACCAAACTCGATTGCCGCGCACAGGGCTGCCAGACACAGGCCGACCCAACCGCTCACGATGGCAGAAACCGAGGTACCCCAGCTCTTGTCGTGCAGACGGCTGTTGAGCGCACGAAATACGATAGCAGCGACGAACGGCAGCACAAAGGCCATGTTAAAGCAGTTGGCGCCAAAGGACAGAACGCCGCCGTCGCCAAACAGCAGCGCCTGCAGCGCCAGCGCGACCGAGACAGCGATAGCCGCGGCCTCGGGGCCCAGCAGCAGCGCGATGAGCGCGCCGCCGACGGCGTGACCCGTGGTGCCGCCAGGCAGCGGCACGTTGAACATCATGAGCAAAAAGGAGAACGCGGCGCAGATGCCCAGGAAAGCCATGTGCTCGCGATCGAGCGTGGCGCGCACCTTTTTGATGCAGTGAACCCATACGGGCACCATCGCCACCGCCATAACGGCATCGGTCTGCGGGGACAGGTAGTTGTCTGGAATGTGCATATACGCCTCCCGGTTGCCGGCGCATGGAATTGCAGCGCCGCTTGAACCATTTCATCAGTGTTACGAGCTAGATGATTCGTAACACGCCGCAGGCTATGATAGCAAAACGGCGCGCCGCCGCAAAAGCAGCACGCCGCTTTGTAATGCGCGTGTCATATATGCAGGGTCAACGATGCCTTATTCCGAACACCGCGGTCACGCAGGGCTCCGCAGCAACCGCCATCAGGCCCTACGCTCCCAGCACAAATCCTAGCCGCGGACCTCGCCGTTTACGCCCTTGCACACCTTGGTGACGATCTTCTGGTGTGCCTTCTCGACCTCTTCGCTGGTGAGCGTGTGGTCGTCGGAGCGATACGTAAGCGCAAAGGCCATGGACTTCTTGCCCGCTCCGATGCGGATGGGATCGCGGTAGACGTCGAACAGGCGCACGCCCTCGAGCAGCTTGCCTCCGGCACTGGTAATACGACGCTCAAGATCCTCGCAGGTCACAGTGTTGTCGACCACAATGGCAAGGTCATGCTCAACAGCCGGGTACTGCGAGAACTCGCGATAGTTCTCCTGGTTGCGGGCGCCCTTGATCAGCTTGTCCAAGTCGAGCTCAAAGGCAACGACGACCTCATCGATGCCCATCGCCTCGCGCGCCTCGGGATGAATCTCGCCGACCCAGCCCAGCACGGTGCCGCCGGACAGAACCTCGGCGGCACGACCCGGCTGCAAGAAGGCATAGCCCTCGCCCTCGACGGGACGGAAGCGAACCTTCTCGATGCGCAGTTGGGCGAGCAGCTCCTCGACAATGCCCTTGCCAAAGAAGAAGCGCAGCTTGCGGTACTTCATGTTCCAGGACTGCTCGCTCCACTGACCCGAAAGCACGCCCGCGACGGACTTGGTCTCCTTGGGCAGGCTGGCGTTCTCGCGACCGTGGAACAGGCTGCCGACCTCGTACAGGTGTACGTTGGGCGTACCGTGCGCCTCGTTGTAGGCCACGGACTGCAGCAGGCCCGGCAGCAGCGAACGACGCATCTCGGTCTGCTCGGCTACCAGCGGGTTCATGAGCGCCACGGGGCAACCGCGGCCCTCGGTGGACATACCGATCTTCTCCAGGTCGCCCGGGGCGGCAAAGCCAAAAGTCGTGGTCTCGTTGAGGCCGCAGGCGCGCAGGATCTCGCCGACCTTACGGGTGAGCTTCTGCTCGCGGGTCAGGCCGCCGATGTGGTTCTTGGCAGCCGGGATGGTCGCCGTCACGCGGCCCATGCCCCACAGGCGCAGGACCTCCTCAATCAGGTCGATCTCGCGCGGCAGGTCGGGACGGAAGCTCGGCGGGGTGACCATAAAGTCCTCGCCGTCGCGCTCGACGGTGCAGCCCAGACGGGTGAGCGAACGCTCGATAAAGTCGGGTTCGATGTCGGCGCCGCAGATGGCGTGCACGCGGGCCAGGCGCAGCTTAATGCTGTCGATGGTCTTGGGCGCGGGGAAAACGTCGACATAGCCGGGAGCAACCTCGCCGCCGGCGATCTCCTCGATGAGTGCGCAGGTAACGTTGGCGACATCCACACAGCCGGTCTCGTCGACCTGGCGCTCAAAGCGAATGGAGGCGTCGGAGATCAACGACAGGTCGCGGCTAGTGTGCGAGGTGCGACCGGCGTTGAAGCAGGCGCTCTCGACCATCACGTCGACGGTGTCGTCCTCGATCTCGGAATCCATGCCGCCCATAACGCCGGCCAACGCCACGGGACGCTCGCCGTCGGTGATAAGGCCCATGCCGGCGTCGAGCACGCGCTCCTCGCCGTCGAGCGCCGTGAACTTCTCATCCTGCTGGGCGGCGCGAACCACCACGCGGCGATGGCCATCGCGCTCGGCAAAGGTGTCCAGGTCAAAGGCGTGCAGCGGCTGACCGGTGAGCATCATCACGTAGTTGGTGATGTCGACGATGTTGTTGTGCGGGCGCACGCCCAGGGCGTTGAGGCGCTTGACCATCCAGTCGGGCGACGGGCCAACCTTCACGTTACGCACGATGCGAGCGACATAGCGGTCGCACAGGCCCTCGTCGGCGATCTCGACGGAAAGCTCGTCGTCGGTCGCGCGGCCGGTCTCGGCCTTGATGGCAGGCAGCTCAACGTGGAAATCGCGGTCGAAGATGGCGCCGGTCTCGCGGGCCATGCCGATCATGGACAGGCAGTCGGGACGGTTGGGCGTGATCTCGCAGTCGAGCACGGTGTCGCTCGAGCCCACGTACTCGGCAAACGGCATGCCGCAGGGCGTGTCCTCGGGCAGGATCATGATGCCGGAGTGGTCGCCGCCCAGGCCGAGCTCGCGCGCGGAGCAGTTCATGCCCATGGACACGACGCCGCGAAGCTTGCTCTTCTTGATCTTGACGTCGCCGGGAAGCACGGCGCCGATCATTGCCGTGACGATGTGGTCGCCGGCCTCGAAGTTCTGCGCGCCGCAGACGATCTGCAGCGGAGCGGGGTTGCCGTCGGCGTCGAGGTTCTTGTCGCCCACGTCGACCGAGCACACATACATGTGGTCACTATCGGGGTGCGGGGTCTTGGTGAGCACCTTGGCAGTCACCACGTGGTCGAAGGACTCGCCCACGGTGTCGATCGCCTCGACCTCGGTGCCGGTACGGATATATTCGTCCGAAAGGGTCTTGGGATCCTCCGGAATATCGATCATGGTCTTGAGCCAGTCGTAAGAAACACGCATCTAGCTCTCCTTTCATACTGAAAGCCTGCGAAGAGATGCAGGTGGAAACTTCAACTTTGTGAACATTCCTTACAAAGCGAGGGTTGTCCAAGTGCGGCAGATCGGCCCGAAAGAGGAGCGCCGCGTACTTTGGTACGCAAGCGACGAATGAGCGCCGAGGTGCCGTGCTTGGGCAAGCCGCAGCCTAGAACTGATTCAAAAAGCGCATATCGCCAGTCATGAGAGTTCTGAGGTCGGGCAGGTCGTAACGCAGGGCCGCGACGCGCTCGGCGCCAATGCCAAAGGCGAAGCCGGTGTACTTCTCGGGGTCGATGCCGCAGTTAATCAGGACGTTGGGGTCGACCATGCCGCAGCCCAGGATCTCGATCCAGCCGCTGTGCTTGCAGAAGTTGCAGCCCTTGCCGCCGCACACGTGGCAGCTCACGTCCACCTCGCAGCTCGGCTCGGTGAAGGGGAAGAAGTGCGGGCGGTAGCGCGTCTTGCGGTCCTCGCCAAACATGCACTTAACAAAGTAGTCGAGCGTGCCCTTCAGGTCGCCAAAGGTGATACCCTCGTCGACGACCAGACCCTCGATCTGGTTGAACTGCGGCAGGTGGCAGGCGTCGGCCGTGTCGGGGCGGTAGACGGTGCCCGGGCAGATCATGTAGATGGGCGGCTTCTGCGACTCCATGGTGTGGATCTGCACGCCCGAGGTCTGGGTGCGCAGCAGCACGTCGGACTCGCCGTGGGCGTGAGCCTCGGGGTGCGCGACGCTGCCGGGATTGTTGTCGACCACGTAGAACGTGTCGCGGGCCGAGCGGCTCGGGTGATCCATGGGGGCGTTGAGCGCGGTGAAGTTGTAGTAGGAGGTGTCGACCATGGGGCCGGACTCGACGGTGTAGCCGATGCCGCAGAAGATGTCCTCGGCCTCCTCGATGATCTGCTTGATCAGGTGCTGGTGACCGATCTGCGGACGGACGCCCGGCAGCGTGATGTCGACGGCCTCGTGCTCGAGCGCGTGCTTGAGGGCGGCGGCCTTCATCTCGGTGGTGCGCTCGTCGAGCATGCCCTCGATCAGCTGGCGCATCTCGTTGGCGCGCTTGCCCATCACGGGACGATCCTCGGGGGCGAGCTTGCCCATCATGCGCATCAAGCCGGTGATGCGGCCCTTACGACCGAGCAGCTCAACGCGCGCAGCCTCGAGCTTGGCGGCGTCGTCGGCGCCTGCGACGAGCTCCTTGGCCTCTTCCTCGAGTTTGACCAGATCATCAATCAGACTCATGTCTTCCCTTTCGTCTCTCGCGCTCCCCGCTCGCCGGGACGGCTGCCGCCGCCTGGCGTTGTGAAAACGCGGCCCGGTTCGGTAACAAAAAACCGCCCTCGGGCATGTACATTGCCCAAGGACGGTTGAATTCCGCGGTACCACCTTGTTTGAC
>CAJKLK010000047.1:0-7013 GCA_905200715.1 uncultured Collinsella sp.
GGTCACCAAGCACAACCTCAAGTATCGCCGTTACTATCACCAGTTCGACTACTAAAGAAGACGGGTGCGGGAACGTGCCGGGCTATTGAGAGGAACACAGAATGAGACAGTACATCATCGCCAGCCATGCGCACTTCGCTACCGGTATCAAGGAGAGCGTCGAGCTGCTCTCGGGCGCTCGCGACAACGTCCACGATCTTTCGATGTTCGTCGATGGCCGCATGGACGTGGCCGAGGAGGCCCAAAAACTGCTGGCAGGCATGTCTGCCGACGATGATGTCGTTGTCTGCACCGACCTCTTTGGCGGCAGCGTCAACAACGAGTTCACCAAGATCGTCCAGACGCGTCCCCGCACGTACCTCGTTACCAACATGAACCTTCCTCTGCTCATCCAGCTGCTGTTCTCTGACGAGTCGGCGCCGGTTGAGGAGACGATTCGCGCCATCGTCGCTGCGGACGATACGCGCGTGAAGTTTGTCAACGATCTTTTGGTCGATGACGAGGAGGAGGAAGAGTTCTAATCCGCAGCACCTACTGACACGCCGTATGACGGCACAAGACCTTTGGGGGGTCACATTATGATTCAGCTACTTCGCGTTGACCATCGCCTGCTTCATGGCCAGGTCGCAGTTTCCTGGGTTCAGGGCCTTGGTTCCAACTGCATCTTCTGCGTGGGCGATAAGGTCGCCAACGACCCGGTGTGGAAGACGACGCTCAAGATGGGCAAGCCTGCCGGCTGCAAGCTCGTCATCAAAGATATGGAGCATGCCATCGAAGCTATCAACTCGGGCGTGACTGACAAGTACAAGATGATCATCTGTGTCGCCACTATCGCTGAGGCAAAGCAGCTTGTTGAGGGCTGCCCGCAGATCAAGTCGGTCAACCTGGGCAACACCAAGCCCAAGGACGAGAAGCGTCCCGATGCTCGTCAGGTCTCTCGTCAGATCTTCCTGACCGCGGCCGAGGAAGCCGATGTGCGCGAGATGCTGAGTCGTGGCGTTGAGGTCGAGATTCGACCCCTTGCCGATGACCCCAAGGTCGACTGCGCAAGCGTACTCTAGGCGTTTGAATTCGAAGAGCCTGAGCTCTTCGTAGTGTCCTATTAGGAAAGGGGGATATATGCTTACCCAAGCAATCCTCATCGGACTTATCGCCGCATTTGGTAAGTTCGACTTCCAGCTCGGTACGCTCTATGCGTTCCGCCCCATCGTCCTGTGCCCGCTCGTGGGCCTGGTGCTGGGGGACCTGCAGTCCGGCCTCGCGATCGGTGCGAGTCTGGAGCTGCTGTTCATGGGCTCGATCTCCATCGGCGCCTACGTGCCGCCTGATGAGACGATCGGCGGCGTGCTCGCCTGCGCCTTCGCTATCCAGCTGGGCCAGAGCACCGAGGCAGCCATCGCGCTTGCCATGCCCATCGCCACGCTGTGCCTTGCCATCAAGAACATCCTCAACGCCGCCCTGCCGATCCTGGTTGACCGCGCCGATGTCTTCTCCGGCCAGGGCAACCTTAAGGGTGTCTATGCGATGCACTTCCTGATCGGTTTCACCGGTATCATCATGGCGTTCCTGCTGTGCTCGCTGTCGTTCTATCTGGGTGCTGACGCTATCCAGGGCATGCTCGACTTCATCCCGCCCTTTGTCCTTGCTGGCTTTGGCGTGGCCGCCAACATCCTGCCGGCCATGGGCTTCGCCATGCTCGGCCGCCTGGTGCTCACCAAGCAGCTCGTGCCCTTCTACTTCCTGGGCTTCCTGCTGTGCTCCTACGCCAACGTGCCCGTCCTGGGCGTCGCCCTGATCGCCATCATCATCGGCATCGACAAGTTCGACCTGCTCGGCCTGGGCGGAGCCCAGCCCCAGCTCTCCGCGGAAGGGGATGAGGACGATGACTTCTAGTCCCGAGAACAAGATCACGCGCTCCGACCTCATCAAGAGCGCCGTCAACACCGGCGCCCTGGGCATGGAGTTCTCCTGGACCTACTACAAGCAGATGAACATCGCCTTCTGCCTGATGGTCGCCAACATGCTCAAGAAGATCTACGCCGGCCGCCCCGACGACTACGCCGAGGCCCTGCACCGCCACTGCGCGTTCTTCAACATCACCGTCCAGTTCGCCCCGTTCGTCGGCGGCATCGCGATGGCCATGGAGGAGAAGGTCGCCCGCGGCGAGATCGAGCCCGAGAGCGTCAACGACGTCAAGGCCGCCCTCATGGGCCCGCTGTCCGGCATCGGCGACTCCATCTTCCTGTCGACGCTGCGCGTGGTCGCCGCCGCGGTGGGCATCAGCCTGTGCCAGGCCGGCAACCCCTTCGGCCCCATCGCCTTCCTGCTCATCTACAACGTCCCCGGCTTCGCGCTGCGCGTCTGGGGCGCCGTCAAGGGCTACGAGCTGGGCGTGGGCTTCCTGGACGAGGCCCAGAGGACCGGCCTCATGCAGAAGATCATGACCTGCGTGGGAATCGTGGGCGTCATGGTCGTGGGCGCCATGTGCAAGGACATGTTCTGGGCCAGCATCCCGGTGGCCATCGGCTCGGGCAAGGACGCCCAGACCCTCCAGGACATCCTGGACGGCATCATGCCCGGCATGCTCGGCATGATCGCCTTCTGGCTGTACTACTGGCTGCTGTCCAAGAAGATCAACCCCATGGTGCTGATCGTGGCCACCATGGTCGTGGGCATCGTCGGCGCGTTCTTCGGCGTGCTGGCGTAGGCTCCTGCGTTCTATTCTGCCCCCAAGGGAAACGGCGACCCATTGCGGTCGCCGTTTTTTATTACCGAAAGCTAGCTGGAGGTGCTTCGTGATTCGATCTGACAATCCACCCGATAATGGCGTGAGCGGGGCGATGTATCTATTTGGCACGGCGCTCTTGTGGAGTTTTATCGGCATCCTCGTTCGCGCCAATTCGCAGTCAGCTCTTTTGATCGGTGCCGTTACGGCAATATTTATGGCGCTCTTTATCCTGCTCGTCGGCAGGCCCGTCCTCCGCGTCAGCCGTCTTATTGTCCTTGTGGCCGTCTGCAGCTTCGTGACGGGCACCACGTTTAACTTTGCCAACCAGCTCACGACGGTCGGAAACGCGATCGTCCTGCAGTACACCTCGATGATTTTCGTTATCGTGTATCAATCGCTCGCAACTCGCACGTTGCCCTCGCCTGCGAAGATTGCCTCCGTGGTGGTTGCTTTTACGGGTATGGGACTTTTCTTTTTAGGCGATTTGAGTGCCGAGGGCATGCTCGGTAACCTGCTTGCTGTCATTTCGGGCGCCGCCTTTGGGCTGTGTTTCTTTTTGAACTCTCGCCCCGATGCGTCGCCCATGGTGTCCTCGCTCATCTCCTGCGGTATCTCGATGCTGCCGATCATCTATTTTGCCGGCGCCCTAGACTCCGTGAGACCATATGAGTGGGGGCTTATGCTGGTGCATGGCCTTTTTTGCAGTGGCCTTGCGAGCGTGCTGTATGCCAAGGGGATTGCGCGCATCAACGCGTTTGCGGCCAACTTGGTCTGCATGAGCGAGGTCGTGCTCGCTCCCTGCTGGTCGGCGCTCCTCTTTGGCGAGGTCTTTCACTGGAACGAATTTTTGGGCGCGGCGATTATCGTTTTGGTGATTGTAGGTAACTTGGCATCAGATGCCTTTGGCGATGGCTTTCTGGTGGTGCTTGTCCGCCATCGAAACAAGGAGCGTGCCTGATGGGATACGTTTGCCGTTTACGGTAAAAAACACCCCGCTGAACGAGTGGTATTAAATGGTGAGGACCTGCATACCTATAATTGGTATCAAATCATTTGTACCTGGAATGGGTGTTCGCAGCACACCAGGTACGCTTCGGCCGTGTAATCGAACTTCCGGAATTGATATCAACAGCGCGCGCGACGGGAGTGACGACGGTTCGAGATTCCTTATTGGGAGGAACTATGCTTGTCCAAGCAATCCTCGTCGGCTTAGTCGGAGCGTTTGGATGCCTCGACTACCAGCTCGGCACCCTCTATGCATTCCGCCCCATCGTTCTGTGCCCGCTCGTGGGCCTGGTGCTGGGGGATCTGCAGACCGGTCTTACCGTAGGTGCAAGCCTGGAGCTGCTGTTCATGGGCTCGATCTCCATCGGCGCCTACGTGCCACCTAACGAAACCGTCGGCGGCGTGCTCGCCTGCGCGTTTGCCATTCAGCTCGGTCAGGGTACCGAGACGGCCATCGCGCTTGCCATGCCCATCGCCGTCCTTGCACTGACGATCGGCAATATCACCAATGCCCTGTTTCCCGTGTTTGTCGATATGGCAGACAGGTTCGCCCTCAAGGGAAACGTCAAGGGCATCTATGCGGTTCACTTGGGAATGGGCTTTTGGGGCTGCATCGAGTACTTCTTGCTGTGCGGCGGCGCCTTCTATCTGGGTTCCGACGCCATCCAGGGCATGCTCGACTTCATCCCACCCTTCATCATTGACGGCTTTGGCGTTGCCGCCAACATCCTGCCGGCCATGGGCTTCGCCATGCTCGGCCGCCTGGTGCTCACCAAGCAGCTCGTGCCCTTCTACTTCCTGGGCTTCCTGCTGTGCTCCTACGCCAACGTGCCCGTCCTGGGCGTCGCCCTGATCGCCATCATCATCGGCATCGACAAGTTCGACCTGCTCGGCCTGGGCGGAGCCCAGCCCCAGCTCTCCGCGGAAGGGGATGAGGACGATGACTTCTAGTCCCGAGAACAAGATCACGCGCTCCGACCTCATCAAGAGCGCCGTCAACACCGGCGCCCTGGGCATGGAGTTCTCCTGGACCTACTACAAGCAGATGAACATCGCCTTCTGCCTGATGGTCGCCAACATGCTCAAGAAGATCTACGCCGGCCGCCCCGACGACTACGCCGAGGCCCTGCACCGCCACTGCGCGTTCTTCAACATCACCGTCCAGTTCGCCCCGTTCGTCGGCGGCATCGCGATGGCCATGGAGGAGAAGGTCGCCCGCGGCGAGATCGAGCCCGAGAGCGTCAACGACGTCAAGGCCGCCCTCATGGGCCCGCTGTCCGGCATCGGCGACTCCATCTTCCTGTCGACGCTGCGCGTGGTCGCCGCCGCGGTGGGCATCAGCCTGTGCCAGGCCGGCAACCCCTTCGGCCCCATCGCCTTCCTGCTCATCTACAACGTCCCCGGCTTCGCGCTGCGCGTCTGGGGCGCCGTCAAGGGCTACGAGCTGGGCGTGGGCTTCCTGGACGAGGCCCAGAGGACCGGCCTCATGCAGAAGATCATGACCTGCGTGGGAATCGTGGGCGTCATGGTCGTGGGCGCCATGTGCAAGGACATGTTCTGGGCCAGCATCCCGGTGGCCATCGGCTCGGGCAAGGACGCCCAGACCCTCCAGGACATCCTGGACGGCATCATGCCCGGCATGCTCGGCATGATCGCCTTCTGGCTGTACTACTGGCTGCTGTCCAAGAAGATCAACCCCATGGTGCTGATCGTGGCCACCATGGTCGTGGGCATCGTCGGCGCGTTCTTCGGCGTGCTGGCGTAAGGCCCGGCTGCATAGATTTTCGTTGCAACCTAGAAAGGGGATGGAGCGGGCCTATGCCCTCCATCCCCTTTTTGTATAGAAGGAGTTCGTATGTTCGCGAAGGATCGCGAAGCAATGCGCCTGACGCCGGCAGAGGTCAGGCTGATTCTTATTGAGTCCCTGCAGTGGTGCGCCAACAACGCGGTCTACTTTTTGGGGCTTATCGGTGCGGCCACGTATGATCTGGCCGGCACGGCCTTTTTGGTTGCTGCCATTACGCTCGTGCGCAACCTGGCGACGTCGGTGGGCAATATGGTGTCGGGATCGGTCATCGACCGCTTTGGGCCGCGCCGGACATCGTTTGCGACGTGCATGATTACGGCTGTGCTATCGCTCGGCATTGGCTTGGCGCCGCTGTCTGTTCCCGGGCTTGTGTTTGCCGCGTGCGTCTTGGGACTTGCGGGCGGCTTTATCAACACCTGCACGCATGCGTTTCCGGGATATCTTGAGTCGACCACCGAGGGCCGTACCCGTGTGAACGGCCTCATGGTGTTCTACAGCAATATCGCCTATACCGCCGGCCCGCTGCTGGGTGGTGCCATCGTGAGCTGCTTTGCCACGCAATCGGTCTATCTGCTCATGGCAGGCATGATGGGCGTGGCTGCCGTGCTTTCTTTGGGCTGCCATGAGTGCGTTGTCCCTGCAAAAGGGGAGAAGCCAGCAGGTGGCATTCTGGGTAGTATGGCCGAGGGTGCGCGACTTACGTTTCGCGATCACGGCCTGCGCCTCATCTTTATCTCGGGCTTTTTGGGCTTCTTTGCGTTTGGCGCGTTCGATTCGCTGGAGTCGCTCTTCTACCGCGATGTGCTCAACGTGGATATCGTCTGGCTGGGCTGGCTGTCCTCGGTTGTGGGCCTCACTTCCTCGGTGGGTGCGTTCGTCCTGACCAAGCTTTCTGCTCGCCATGTCAACCTGCGATTGCTGCTCGGCGCGCTCATGGCCGTGGGTATTGGGTCCATGGTGTACGTGGGCACCGATATGCTGGGGGTCGCGATAGTCGGTCAGGCGATTAACGGTCTGGCCTGGGGGTTCCTGGAACCGCTGCAGATGATCTTGATTCAGGAGCGCGCCGACATCAAATACTTGGGGCGCATTACCGGCTTTGTGCGTTTTGGCCTGATGAGCGCCGGTGTGGTGCCGCTGTTGGCGGCTCCGTTTTTGGCGGAGGCTTTGGGCGTCCAGACGGTACTGTTTGGGGCATCGACCATTATTGCGCTGGTGGGAACGCTGTTCTTTGTCACACAAGGGAGGCGCCAGAGGCACTAGCTATACATCAAATTCTAATTTAATACCACTCATCAGAGAATTTCGACCGTTCACCGAGGATCGGAGCAGATTGAAAAGTGGTATTAAAAATACATTAGGTGTATGTCTATAATTGGTATCGAAAAGAAACGCGATGTATAGAGTCGCGTGCAAAACAGAAAGGAGAGACAAATGAAGGAAACCGAGAAGATCGAGATCATGCATTTCGAC
>CAJKLK010000048.1:0-6268 GCA_905200715.1 uncultured Collinsella sp.
CCCTAAACTAGCAACGGTTTAGAGTCTACTAGATTGGGGGGACGCGAGCCAAGCCATGGTGCGCCGAACGGTTAACCACAAGGTCACCTTCGGCGCCAATGGCCTCATCCGTATAACCTTTGAGTTCCAGATGACCGGCATCGATCCACACCCAGTCAACGCCCGAAACGCCTAGCTCGCAGCACGCAACGTTGCCTATAATCATGCTCTCCGTGTCCGCGGTAAAAGAAGGCCCGCCCAGCAAAACGCACGGACAGGCCATAGCAACAGGCAATTCGGCGCAAATCGTTTGAGCAGGGGCGCGCGAAAGGGGCGTATAAGGCAGTTTTCTGCTGGCTATCGGCCGCGGTATCCTCACGGAAACCTAATTGTCGCCGGATTTAAAGTCCCCGGCGCGGGCTCAATATCCTCTCGGATATCTAACCGTCTTGGACTTTTGCCTGGCAAAGACAGTACAGCTTTTACGTGCCGCCACACGGAGCAAGGCTAAAAAGTATCATCTACAACTCAAGCCTCTAAAGCAAGCTACGCACGGGCCTGAAGGAAATTGAGGTCTAAATAGGACCCTTATCAGTCTTGCTGCGCATCAGGTTCACAAAACTGACAGCAGATTTGCTGGCCTTATATAGCTGATCATCAGATTTCTGAAGGTCATTCTCGCTTAATGAATCAAATTCAAGAACTTCTTGCCCGGCGTATATCAGCCAGCCGTTCTGCGCGAGAGATTCTTTCTCGACATCATTGAGATGTATGTCACCACGTAAATCTAAAGAGCAAAGCGCCTGCAAATCAGTAGAAGGAGTATTTGCAACCAAACCAGCAAGCCTCAAATACTCGTTGTATCCTATGCTTTCCTCAATGAAAGCAGAGAACAGCTTACTTAGATAATCCACCTTTCGTCTGTCTTCAACTTTATTGATCAAATTTAAGGTCGTTTCAAAATTCTCGATCAACTTCTCCTCGTTCTTAGCAAAGAACGAACGACGCTGTTTGTCATCGACAGAATCCAGTCCGACAAGAAAGCGTTCAACTTTATTAAAAAAGAGCTGATTAGGGATTGAAGCCACCGCTTTGACGGACTTAAGGAATGAAATGCCGTCCAGCGTTTCATCAAAAACGATGCTTACTGCATCCATCGGCAGCCCCAATGAATCTCCGATATTTTGACAGTTTTCCAGAAAATCCACGATATTTGAAACAATAATGTCCGTATTTAAATGCGCCAGACTCAAACCATCCATACGCCGCTCCTATCAGTCCAAAACTTTATATCATTAGATTTCACTAAAGATATGGTTTATTAAAAATCATTCTAACAGTTTAGATAACAGGTGATGATTCGGGGGCCGCAAGGCCCCCGAATGCCATGCTCTTTCCAGCCAAACAGAGAATTTGGCCGAGCGCCCACCCGGATCTTTGTTTGGCGACAATCCCTCCGGGTGGGCGTTCGGGCGGATGGGACAGATCGATATGGGAAGAGCGAACCCCTTCGGAGCGCTCGTGGCGGGCCTGACCGCCAACGAGCTCCTGCTGCTCAGAGAGGCCGTCGACGAGAGGCGCTGCAGCGACGAGGTCGGCGTCGGCACGCTCGCCGAGGCCGCCGCGGCCTGCCGGCCCGACCCGGGATGCCCGGAATGCGGCGCCCGCGGCACCTGGAGGGACGGGTCCACCGCGGCCGGCGTCCCGAGGTGGCGCTGCCGCTGCTGCGGCAGGAGGTTCACCTCCCTCACGGGCACCGTCCTCGAGCACTGCCGCAAGCCGCACGCCACCTGAGTCTCCTTCATCAGGCCCATGCGCCACAGCGTCCCCGTCGAGTGCACGGCCGAGCTGTGCGGTGTCACCCACAAGACGGCCCTCGAGTGGCGGCACCGCGTGCTCGCCACGGTATCCGGCTACCAGGACCGGATCGTGCCGCGCGACACCGTCTGGGTGGACGAGACCCACATCAACGACACCGACCTCTCCAAGGGCTACGGGCAGGCCAGGAAGCGCGGCCCGTCCCGCCAGAAGCTGTGCATCTGCGTCGCCATAGACATCCACAAGGACCCCGTCGCGGTCGCCTGGGGTCACGGAAAGCCCAGCTCGGTGCGCGTGAGGAAGGCCATGGGCGGCAGGATAGCGCCCGGGTCGCCACACATCCGCGACCTCGAGAGGGCGCACAACGCGCTGGTCAGGGACGGCGGGCTCGAGATCGAGACGCACAGGAGCTGATGTGAACGACCCGGTCTACCTGGAGCGGATGGAGATAGTGAACGACCTGTGCTCCTGGCCCAAGCGCTACCTGTGGCGCTTCGCGGGGATGTCGCCCAGAAACCTGCAGGCCTACCTCGACTGGTGGGTCCACCTCTTCCGAGTCAACCAGGCCAGGGACAGATGGGGCCCGACCGCAAGGATGGGGCGCCATACCCTGATGGCCGACGCGACTTACCGCAGCTTGGGGTGGGTGCGGCGTCACCTGTTACCTAAAAAACTGTTAGATAATTAGAAATTGCTGTTATACCGCAAAGTGCATGGTCGACACATCCCTGAACCCTCTATGAATTGCCGAAGGGACGCTGAAACGATGCTGAGCTAGTTGACGAGCCCCCTTCAAAAGGCCTCTCGAACTGCAGGCGCAGTGGGACATTGACACGTCAGCGACGACAACATCACCAAATTCAGACTCCCGACGGGCGTGAAGGTCCATCTCAGCCCCCTGATCGATTGCTTCGGCAACATGCCCGTAGCCTGGTCGGTCGGGCCGCGCCCGGGCGCGGAGCTGGCCACCTCGAGCTTGCTAAAGGCCTGCGCTGCGAGGCCCGCGGGTGCCAGGACCCTGATCAACTCCGACCGGGGCGGGCACCACCGCCGGCCGGGCTGGATCGAGATCTGCCGGGAGAACCGCGTGGCCGGGAGCATGTCCGCTAAGGACTGCAGCCCCGACAACTCGGTCTGTGAGGGCTTCTTCGGCAGGACGAAGAGCGAGTTCTTCCACAACAGAGACTGGACGGGTGTCACCGCGGAGCAGTTCATGGGGAGGTTCGAGGCCTACCTCGCGTACTATATGGAAGAGCGGATAAAGAAGTCCCTCGGGTGGCTCAGCCCGATGGAGCACCGAAGGAAGCCTGGATGCGCCTAGGCGGTCCAGGAAATCGTCCGCACCGCTTTGCCATATTTTATTGTCTGAAAGACTATCACCCCAAAAGAAGCCAATGCGGCAATCAACATTTGAAGAAGTCCAGAAGAAAAAGTCTCCCCTTCGCGCAAGACCGCCGGAGAGCATGCTACGCGCAGTCGAATTTTTATAAACCGAGCACCGGAATCTAATGCGCACCCATAAACGCGCAACCATTGGCAAAGCTTCCATTCTTCCAGGACCACCGAACCAAGACGAAAGATAATTATTAGCTGCAACCGCTGCCAGATTGCCACCGTACTTCGATCAAGCATGTGCAACAAGGCCTGTACAGTTCATACCTTAATAGCCATCCCAGCAACGATAGCCATTCGGATATAAACAGGTTGATTCAGACAGTCCCGCCGAATAGGGAGTACCAACGTAGTAACAATAATATTGATAACTTCTCAGTCAGGAACCAAACGAAACCTCGGGACGCCAAGAACGCAATCACTGGTAGTACCCCGATACGCGTTCGCGGTCGAGCCCAGCGCGGACGCGCCATCCGCCCACCCACCACCTTCCACTTGAACTCGAACGAGCATTTAAGCGATAGCGCACCCATTCCTGCCCCGTCCCTCCGATCCCCATCAGGGGCATCATCCTGGACGGAAATAGAACTAACAACGGTTCTTTGGTAGATTCAGATTCACTGGAACGAAATCACAACGGATGAGTTCATGGATGCGACGCCACACGCCCGAAGCGATTTCGCACCACCATGCACGGCGTCACGGCGGCAGAACTACGCTAAACGAGGGGTCACCAAGGCGATATCCCCACGCTGTCCGCGCGACGTGCAAAAATCTTGCCCACGACCATGGGCACCGTTATGATTTAACTAAGGAGGAAACATGGAAAACCGGGACGAATTGAAATACAGCGCGATGGACATCGCCAAGTACGCCGTCAACAGGCAGTACAAGTCCAACAGGCCCATAAGCAACCTACAGCTCCAAAAAATACTCTACTTTTTACAGATTGTCTTCGCGAGCAAGACTGGCCACCTGCTGTTCGCCGATCAATTCGAGGCATGGCCTTATGGACCAGTAATCAGGGACGTCTATGTCAAATTCGCTGACTGCGGAGGCTACCCGATAAGGCGCGAATTCAATATCGCCATCGACGACCGAACCAAGCCGTTTCTGGACGCCGGTATTGACACACTCGCCAAAAAGTCCCCATGGGATCTCGTAAGGGTGTCCCATGCAGAAGGGTCACCATGGGACACCGTATACAATCTCGACGGCAAACACAAGGGCATTATCCCCAACAAGTTGATAATGCAGTGCGCACTCGGTGCGAACGTGAGGCGCCAGGATGGATAACCAAGCATACGAGACGGCGCTCGAGAGCTTCAGCGGAGTTCTAGAGATGCTCTCCGCCGGCATCAAGAAGTTGACAAAGACCCCGCTGGATGTACCAGAAATAGCAGAAAACGATGACGATTCCAGAAAACGCGAAGCGTTACGACTCATGCTCAAATCGCTCGCCAGCGTAGACAACAAGTCGGCACTATCAACGGATGACATCGACAGGGCCTCCGACTTTTTCGCAAGGCTGTACGGAGGACGGGAGCCATATCGACACAGGTACGCCGACGTTTGCAACATCATCTTTAGCGAGATGGATCAATCCAACGGGGAGCTAGACGACGGCGTGCCGTACTCCGTCAACTGCCTTGCAGAGAGTATTCGAATTATTCACGAACACATGGTCGTCAATGGACAGAACGCACAAGCAAGAAGTGTCCTAAAGCTTGCTGACCACATTGACCTTGAGAAACGAGACTGGGCCACTACATCAACCAGCAACAGGCCATGCGCGAATTCCAAGAAGCGGTTGCGGAAGCCAAGAGGGAAAGAATCGAAGTAGACCGTGAATTCACCGAACGACTCGAGAAGACAAGGATGGAGTACATCGCGGTTCTTGGCGTTTTCGCTGCAGTCGTGCTCGCGTTCAACGGAGGGGTCGGATTCTCCACATCATCCCTGAGCGCCCTCGGAATTGACAGCGGCATCAGAGCGCTCGTATTCCAAACGGCCCTGGTCGGATTTGTCCTCATCAACACGATATGCATTTTACTTGTATTCATCTGGAAGATGTCCTTCAGCCATCAGAAAATCGAACTGGGCAGATGGCCGAGAAATTGCCTCGTTGCAACCGAGTCAATTCTCTTCCTCATAATGCTAGCGGCCGTCGCGCTGAGCTATCCACCCATTAGGCAGCGGATAGGCCTATAAAACGTCGAAATCCTAATCGTCCTCAGCTGAATTGCTTCAGAAACTTGAGCACCCGAAATAGCGACAAGTTGTTACGTGCCAAGACGTTGATTACGCCGACGATGCGTGACATCGGGGGCAAGCCCCGCATGCGCTGTGAGGACGGTCCCAATTGTAATGCTCGATGAAGGAGTCGAGGGCCTCGGCCCTGGACTCCTTACTCTCCCAAGCGTGAGCGTACTGCCACTCCTGCGCGAGCGTCCGGTTCATGCGTACGAACTTTCCGTTCTGCCAGGACTCAAGGGCCTGGTGTACTTGTGCCTTGTGCCCCGGCCCTCGAGCAGCGTGTTGAAATCGCGCGACCGGTACGCCGGCCCGTTGTCGCCATGTCCCGCTCGACCGCGACGCCAAGCCCATCGAAGAACTCCAGCGCCCGCTGCATGAACGCGCGGGCCGTGGCCTTCTTCTCGTCGGGCAGTCGCTCGGCGTAGGCCACCCCGCGTTAACGTCAATCAATTTTTAACCGATTCCGCCAATCGGCCGCGCCATCTCCGCCAACGCGAACTCACCGTTCGCACCAACGTAAATACGCCGGTTCCGCCTACCCCTCCCACCGCTTCTCAGCCG
This sequence comes from uncultured Collinsella sp., assembly GCA_905200715.1. Classification (GTDB taxonomy): domain Bacteria; phylum Actinomycetota; class Coriobacteriia; order Coriobacteriales; family Coriobacteriaceae; genus Collinsella. Next base: position 6,007 of record CAJKLK010000048.1, read on the forward strand.
GCAGGTCCTTCAGCCAGCAGGACCTGCCGGCTATCTTTATCAGGTTGGCAGTAGTGGCAGACCCGGTCGGCGATGACACTCGCCGTAACCTCGTCCCCGAAGACCTTCGTCCAGCCGACTATCCCGACGTTGGTCGTGATCACGGTCGACCGCCGCTCGTAGCGGGCGTTCACAAGCTGGAAGAGCAAGTAGTAATCCAAATTTGATGGGTTGATTTCCGATCTCAGCCGAACACATTGAGCAAATAGGCCGTTCCCGCACC
>CAJKLK010000049.1:0-6248 GCA_905200715.1 uncultured Collinsella sp.
AATTCAAAAGGATTCAAGAAGGGGACGTTCGGGATGCCGATGATCTTGTCGCGGAGCTGATAAGGGGAGGCATCCTAGTCAATGAGGAGAGGGACGAGCTTGGGGAGATCAGGTTGCAAAGTCGCGCCGCGCGCTTTGCGAATACTGCTCTGTCCCTTACCATTGCGCCAACGATGGCTTGCAACTTTTGCTGTCCCTACTGCTATGAAAGGGACAGGCGTACACGACGATGGGCGAGGAGGTTTTGACACAGCTCTCCAAGTTCGTGAAAGATTACTATCCTGGTATCGCAAGTCTCTCAGTTGGATGGTACGGCGGCGAGCCTCTGCTCGGAATGAAGATGATCGAACGGATTACGTCGGATCTGAAAGATGTCGTGGGGCCAACGTGTGAATATTCCGCATCGATAGTGACAAATGGCTATCTGCTGACGCCTGATGTTGCAAGGAGGCTCGCGGCATGTGGTGTGACGAGCGCGCAAGTGACTATAGATGGATCGAAGTCGGATCACGATTCGAGAAGGATTCTTCACGACGGAAGCCCTACATACGAACGTATTCTCAAGAACGTCAAAGAGTGTGCCGACATCATCGATATTTCGATAAGGAGCAACGTCGACAAGACCAACATCGAGGCCGCTCAAGAGCTATTGGATTATCTCGAGCTAAATGGCCTGATGAATAAGGTTCACTTCTATTTAGCCCCTGTTGACGATATCAATCAGGTATGTGCGAACGACAGCCACTGCTTTACTGTAAAAGAGTTCTCGTATGAGGAGACTGAGTTTTATAAAAGGGCAATTGCGCGGGGCTTCAAAGTTCAACCTTTTGGTGGGACGAATTTCGGGATATGTTGCGCCGTTGGAATCAATTCGTACGTGGTTGACCCTGTCGGCGATTTGTATAAGTGCTGGGATGACATTGGAATGAAGGAGCGGAGGGTCGGAACTATTTTCGAGCCGCCAATGTTGAGCAAGAACATGATTAAGTGGATGGCATATGAGCCGGATGACCCGGAATGCCAAGAGTGCTTCGCTTTTCCCATGTGCATGGGAGGATGCCCCAACCACGCCTTAAACGGTGAGGGGAAACGTTGCGTTTCCTTCCGGTATGATGTCGAGCAAAAAATGTTGCTCTCCCAGATGATGAATGCGGCAAAACGGGGTGCGAGGCAAAATGAGGCGGATGCTTAATCTCTGTAGGAAATATATACTGGGCGGTCGATTCTACGCCTATCTTGTCGTAACAGTTTTGGTCGGGCTGCTTGCGCTTGCGGGTCCCTTTCTTACCGGCATGGTAGTAAACCAACTGGCGATGCCGGCCAGCGCCGATTTTGCCGCCGTTCTCGTTTGTTGCCTTATTTTGGTTGCGGTCCAGGCGGTTCGAGCGGGACTAGTGTATTGCTCAGAGATGCTGTACATCAACCTTCAGTCGCATGCGGGGTTCGGCTTAAATGCGGATACGCTTGAGCACGTGAAGCACCTTCCCCAGGCATTCTTCGAGGGCTTCAATGCGTCGTATTATAACCAGCAAATCAATCACGACGCTAATGACCTTGTCATCTTCGTAATCAACTCGGTTGTGGGGGTTTCAAGCAACGTTGTCACCCTTTTGTTCGCCCTGTTTGTTCTCGGTAGCCTGAATATTAAACTGAGTGTGGTCTGCCTTGTTCTTGCGGCAGCGAGTGCCGCTTTTTATGCGGTTTCACGCGCGAGGCTGTTTGAGAGAAGTTTTGACGTACAAGAGCAGAGCGCGAGGTTTTTTTCCTGTCTACAAGATCAGTTGGAGAAAGTTGATTTCATTCGCAAACATGCTTTGTTCGATAAGTTCCGCGCTGTACTGGTCGAAGCTTTTAATGGGCTCTATCCAACGATGAGAGCAAATCAGGAAGTAGGGTCTAGATTTACCTTTGGCAACGCGTTGGTCGCTTCCACCGCTCAAGGATGTCTTCTTGTTGTGGGCGCGGCTGAAGTGATGGGCGGGAGACTGTTGCCGGGTTTTCTCGTGACTGCCGTCGGATATTATTCGAACTTAAGCTCAGCGGTACAGTATTTGTTGGGCTGGGGGAGGGATTACCAGACTAATCGCGTATGCTATGAGCGGCTGAAAAGAATTTGGGATGTCCCGGTTGAAGCGAATGGCAAATTGGCGCTTGATCCGATTGAGGAAATCCGTCTTGAGAACATCAAGCTACGTTATCCAGGGGCGGAAAGGGTCGCTTTAAGCATTGAGGGGCTCGTGTTTTCCAGGGGTCGGCTATATGGAATCTCGGGGCCGAATGGTTCGGGGAAGAGCTCGCTGCTGTCAGTGATATTGGGGTTATATCCAGATGACACAGAAGGGGCCGTTCGCTACGACGGGGTGTCACAGCGTTGCATCGACCGATACGCATTGCGGCGGTGTCGAGTCAGCATTACGGAGCAAGAACCCCCTATCGTTGAGGGGACGATTCTCGATAATCTTACGCTGCTTTCTGATGATTACGAGATGGATAAGCTGAATCGGATGCTTGCCATATTGGGGCTAGACGAAATGATTGCCTCTGTGGAGAACGGGGCAGCGGCGATGCTTGACGGCGGGAAAGGAGGGGTGTCCGGCGGGGAGAAGCAAAAGATTGCAATTGTGAGACAGCTGTTGAAATCGCCGGACGTTATGCTTTTTGATGAACCGACCTCAGCACTTGATGCGAAGAGTCGAGGCGCGCTGATCAAATTGCTTCACGAAGTTAAGAGAGACCATATTGTAATCGTTGTCACTCATGACGAGGAGATGCTTGCCGCCTGTGACGAGGTCATTTCGATGCCTGGATGATTATCGGATTGTGACGTTGAAGACCAAGAAGCTCGAAATGGCGTGGATTATGGGTAGGTCTACGGGTGCGCCGTCGGTGTCCTGAGACTCAGCCGCTCGGCAAGAAGGTTTTATAGCGTGTTTGCCCAGGGGGGGTCCCTTTGTCCGGTAGTGACAAAGGGACCTTTCTTTTGCTCCCCTCTTGCGGCGGAGGGGGACACCATGCGCCTATGCAGGACGAACTGCGCGTTCTTGTCGAATGATGGGCTATGTGTAGAGATGATGGTCTCGGGTAGAGGCCGTGTCGCACTCGGCTGCGACGAACCAGGCATTCAATCTTCATCCGGGAGGGCCTTGGCAAGACGAGCAGGGCGAAGACCTTGGCGACGTTCGAGGGCCGTGTGACGCCCGGCTCCACGCTCATCCACGACATGGAGGGCGCGCACATGACGCTTGTCAACAAGCTGTCACTGAAGAGCCAGCGCTACAACGCGAAGCTGCTCAAGTGCGTTCCCGACGGCCAGAACCCGCTGGGGCCCGTGAACCGGATGCGCTACTTCATGCAGAGCTTCCTGAGGGTTCACCCCGGCTCCAACCGGGACGACATGCAGGGCTGTGGCTATGAGTCCGCCCGAGGACAAGCTTGAGAAGGTCGCGATGGTGCTCGATCGGGCAATGCGATACCCGAAAACGCTCAGGTTCAGGCAGTTCTATGCAAGAAGGCCCAGCTCAGATGAGTTCGACGAGTAATATTTATCAACACAGTGCAAGGGGGATTTTATTTGTATTTCATCCGTGTTGAGCTTCACACGGTGCGCGACTCATCGCAAACTGGCGGTCGCAGCGGAAAGAAAACCGACTGTAGACGAACGATTGAAATCGGGAGCAGATAGCCACCGGATGCTTTTCGGTCTCCTACGCGTCGACCTCCGCGATTTCTTCTGCGTCTCGCCAAGTTGAAAGGAGCGATGTCGAAAACTCCTTTTCGGTTAGCGTCAAGACATCCTTCACGCAAAACCCTTTCAATTTGTCAGGAAGCCCAAAGCGTGCTTTTCTCCTAATCGAACTGGCAACTCGCTTCAACGCGGTCTTGTTCTTGTCCTCGTTGTATACCAAAACAAAGACGCAGTGCTCGCGAAACCATCTCGTCCTCTTTCCCCACAGGTCCGAGCAGATCAAAACGCTGTCCTTGCACTTCTCGATGAGGGCGTCCCTTTGGCCAAGATTGATACCAAGCTCTTCGTCATCCTTGGGATTGAGCCTCTTCCCCAGCGTCTCCTTCAGACTGCCGTTCTTAAATTCGACTAGATATAACGTTTCCCGGTCGCAATACAGCGCATCGGCGGAGCGCGGGAGTTGCATCCACCTATTGACCTTTTTGCAGTAGCATTCTTTAACAGAGTCAAAATTGACAACAGGGAAATCGTCATCCACAAGAGAGACGCTCCCGTCTCTGGATGTTTTGGAGATGGTCGACGTGCAGTCCCTTAGGATACAGGTCCTGCAACGGGAGCAACCATCGCTGCCATCTGGCACCGCGGGAGAGTTCGGATGAGGGCAGGAGGCGCACAGGTCGCTACTCAAGGCCGTACTCCTCCCTCTCAAGCGTATCAAAAGGAGCCGCCAGCTTCTCGTAGGCGACCTCAGTCGAGCCGGTTATATCGGCAAAGCGAGAGCGTCCATCAGTGCAGGTCTCCGCAAGATAATATGAGCACAATCCATCAACAGCGTGCTTCTTAGAATACACTTCGATCGCATTCAGGAAATATGGACTATGGGTGCTCATTAAGACGTGCATCCCGAGCTCTTTCTGGAGCAGCACGATTATCTCGGCGAAGGCCAGCTGCCATGCAGGATGAAGATGAATCTCGGGTTCATCGAGGATAATAGTCCCTCCGGCATCTAGCGCGCCGGACTTCAAGAGCACCTTCATGATGGCGAACGTCTTCAAGCCAGCAGAAAGGTTCCCAGGCTCCAACCCCCGAGCGAAGCCCTCTTCGAGATACGTAAGGTGACCGCGACTTTCGCTCCTCTCGAAATGCCCCGGACATAAGGAGGAAACCTTGTCCATGAGAACCTTCAGGTGTCGCTCCTTCGCGATCTCTTCGAACAGCGAGGACTCGCTGTCATCGTTACGGATGGTCGCCTGAATCAAATCTTGCCGCAGCTCCTCCTGGTGTCCAAGGAGGGGCTTGAACCGAAAAGCGGGGCCGTAGGGTCCTCCGAGAGAATCGATCAGGAACGGGTCGTCCAGATAATGCGCCCTGAATCGCAAAACCCTCCTATCGTGCACCTCCGCCACCTCGTCACTTGCAACCGAGAAAACCGTAGATGCGTCCTTTATCTGGAGTTCGACCTTCCCGGGCTCTTCGCCGAAAACCGAATTGATCTGGCCGTTGAACTCGCTTCGGAACCTGTTTGTCGCAATCGCACGAAATACCTCATCATCGGAGATATCCATGATCTCGATAATCTGATCGGCAACTCCTGCTACGCCATTCGTGAAATCGGATTCGATCTCACGGGAGATCTCCTCCCCGTAATACTCCTTTATCTCATCAATAAGCTCGTCCCTCGTGCACTCGCCCGAAAAAACCCTGTCGATGAAACTATTCATTCTTCCAGCAGTTCGCCTGTGGCGAGACGTGGAGTCGAGAGGGCTTCCCACATATGCCTTCCTGATGGCGCGCTCAACACTATTGCGCCTCATGCGGTCGATTTTGTTCTCCGAATCGGACATGCTGTTGAAGGCCGCATAAAGCGCTTTTCCAACCGTGCTTTTCCCCGTCCCGTTCTCCCCGGCGATCACGGCAATACCATTAATCTCGATATCGGCCTCAGCGACCCTGCCGATGTTTTTCATCTTGATTTTCAATGCATATCACCAGCTCTAAACTCGCGAGACTCAATAGCTCGATTATCGCACAGAGAGATCGACTTCTCGAGGACTCCCTAAATGGAACGCGCGGTGAGGACATGGCTCGCCGCCGTCCGCTTCGCGTTCGCGCGGGGGAAGGTGACGACCAGGGACCTCTCCGGGCTCATCGAGAGGAGCGCCAGATTCTCCTCGTCCATTTGAACTGTATCGTATTCAAGGACACTTGACTTAGAGGAATGGCGTTGAGCGGCGATAATCGTTTCAGCGCCAAAAAGAAAGGAGTGTCAGTCATGGCAGACGGGCCCTCCTACACAGCGGGGTACCGCGCCGAGGCCGCAGACTTCGCCGCCGCGTCGGGGAAGCCCATCGCCCAAGTGGCAGCCGACCTTGGCATCAACGAGAAGACCCTGGGAAGATGGGTGACGGTCAGGAAGAAGGAGCTGACCAACCACCCGGTCGCGGCGGCCGCAAGTGCATGCGCGAGCTCGAGCCCGAGAACGAGCTCCTAAAAGGCCCCGACCTCACATTGAACTGTCTCCCATTTCTTGGACATGAGAAATGGGAGGCTTTTTATGCGTGTC
>CAJKLK010000050.1:0-5589 GCA_905200715.1 uncultured Collinsella sp.
GTCCCTTGCGGCGTAGTTCCTATTTAAGCCGTCCAAGTTTTGGGGTGCAGTTCACGTAGTGCGCAGCGGGGGTTCTTTCATGTCCGAGGACGCGCCGGAAAGGAAGGTCGCCCTCGGGCCGAACAGCTAAAACAGCTTACGCGACGGTGTAAACCCAGTTGTGCTTATCCTCAACAGCACCAGACTGGATGCCCGTCAGGGTCTCGCGGAGCTTCTTCATCACAGGACCGATCTCGGTGTAGCCAGCCGGGAAGGTCACAGTCTCGTCGGCACCGTAGACCTTGTTGTCAATCTCGCCGACCGGGGAGATAACGGCAGCGGTGCCGCACAGACCGCACTCAACAAAGGTGCCGGCCTTGACCTCGGCCCACTCGACGGGACGCTGGTCGACGGTCATGCCCAGGTCCTCAGCGACCTGAACGAGCGAACGACGGGTGATGGAGGGAAGAATGGAGTCGGTGTGCGACTGCGGGACGACGAGCGTGCCGTCCTCCTTCACGAACAAGACGTTGGCTCCACCGGTCTCCTCGACATAGGTGCGGGACTCGGAGTCGAGATACAGGTTCTCGGCATAGCCCCCGCGGTGAGCCTCCATCGTGGGCTTCAGGGACATGGCGTAGTTGAGGCCGGCCTTGATGTTGCCGGTGCCATGCGGTGCGGCGCGGTCGTACTCGGAAACGCGCAGCTTGACAGGCTTGAGGCCGCCCTTAAAGTACGGACCGACCGGGGTCACGAGAATACGGAACGTGTACTCAGGAGCGGGAGCCACGCCGATCACGTCACCGGAGCCGATCATAAACGGACGCACATACAGGGTTGCGCCAGAGCCGAAGGGCGGAACCCAGGCGGCGTTGGCGGAGACGACCTGCTTGACGGCCTCGACAAACTTGTCCTTGGGGAACGGGGGCATCTCCAGACGCCGGGCGGAGTTGTACATACGCTCGGCGTTCATGTCGGGACGGAAGCAGACGATGCTGCCGTCCTCGGCGGTGTAGGCCTTCAGGCCTTCAAAGACCTCCTGGCAGTAGTGGAAGATGCCGCCGCACTCGGAGACGTGCAGGGTGTGGTCGGTGGTCAGGCCGCCCTCGTCCCACTCGCCATCCTTCCAATGAGCCTCGTAGCTGTAATCGGTCTTCATGTAGCCAAAGCCGAGGCTACCCCAATCGATATCCTTCTTCTCGACAGTCATATGTCGCTCCTTACATACACGGTTGCATACTCGCGAACCCGCACGCAAGGACCGAAGCCGGCCGCGTCGCAACGCCGCATACCCGGAGCGTAGAGCCGGGCAGGACACGCAGGGCAGCATCAAAGCCGATGGCGCATCGATTCGCATGCAGGTGATTGTACTCCCCGCACGCCTTGGATAAAACGCTTTTCTTTAACTAAGTAAAGTATTTTCATTTGCTTTCAACACAAAAGGCCCGCCATCGAATCCGATGACGGGCCTTGGAATTAACGTCCGAAAACAAGCTCGGACTAGGCGTTCTTTTTACCGAGCTTTGCCTTAACCAAACCGACCACGGTCGGAATGATCGACACGGTGACGATGCCTACGATCAGCAGCTCAAAGTGCTCCTGCACAAAGGGGATGCCGCCAAAGAAGTAGCCCAGCAGCGTAAAGACCGTCGACCAGGTAATGCCACCCAACACGTTAAAGATGACAAAGTTGCGCCAGTGCATGCCGCCCATGCCGGCGATAAAAGGCACAAAGGTGCGGATGAACGGGAAGAAGCGACCGAGGAAGATGGCCAGATGGCCCCACTTATCTAGGAAATCCTCGGACTTTTTGATACGCTCGGGCGTCATGGCCTTTACCTTGCCCGAGGCGATGATCTTGCGGCCAAAGAAGTGGCCGATCATAAAGTTGCACTGATCGCCCAGGATGGCTGCGGCCCATGCGGTGGCCAGAAGCGCCACGATGTTAAAGCCGCCGTTATGAGCAAAGAAGCCCGAGGCAAACAGCAGTGAGTCGCCGGGAAGGAACGGGAAGAACACCACGCCCGTCTCGATAAAGATGATCAGGAACACGCAGCCGTAGGCCATAAGCGGGCCGGCGGCGATCCAGCTGGCGATCGCAGTGCGCGGATCCTTAAGCAGCTCGGCGATAAAATTGATGAAACCCATGAAGTAAAACCTCTCAGTTGTGGGCGCGGATACGTCCAAGTTGACCAGTATACGGTTGCGGCGCGAGCACGGGCCAAACCCCTCAAAAGTCTTACTTCATTACCAGCAAGTTTGCATAACTGACACCTGTCGCCCAAAGCAAAGCAAGATTGCCCTTCCTAATCCCTAGCGAATCGCTATACTTTATTGAATCGCATTGTCACGGCGCTGAGGGAGGGCGGCCGGTGAGCTTTATCAATACCATTCGCGAGGACATCAAGACCGTCCAGGCGCAGGACCCCGCCGCGCAAAACGGTCTGGTCATCTTCCTTTCCTATCCTGGCCTGCACGCCAAGTGGAACCACGTGCCCGAGCACTGGCTTTGGGAGCACGGTCATCGCTCACTCGCCCGTGTGCTCTCGCAAATCACCCGCCACATCACCGGCGTCGAGATTCATCCCGCCGCGCAGATCGGCAAGCACTTCTTTATCGACCACGCCATGGGCGTCGTCATCGGCGAGACCACCATTGTGGGCGACAACTGTGTGCTCTACCAGGGCGTCACGCTCGGCGGCACCGGCAACGAGACCGGCAAGCGCCACCCCACCCTGGGCAACAATGTCACGGTGGGCACGGGCGCCAAGGTGCTTGGCAACATCCGCATCGGCAACAACGTCAAAATCGGCGGCAACTCGGTCGTCGTCAAGGACGTGCCCGACAACTGCACCGTCGTGGGCGTGCCTGGGCGCATCATCAAGCGCAACGGCTGCCGTGTGTTCGAGGAGAGCTTCGACGCCAAGCAGCATCGCGAGTACATGCCCGACGATGCCGCCGAGCAGAGCGCCCTCAACCGCCAGGGCATCACCGAAAACGCCCGTCGCGTCAAGGAACTCGAGCGAGAGGTGGCCGAGCTCAAAGCCCTCGTCGCCAAGCTCGTGGACGAGCGCTAGGGCCGCGGGCAACCGCCACAGCATGAACGCCAACACAAAAGGCGCGCCAGGGAATCCGCCCCCGGCGCGCCTTCTTTTCGATGTGGCATGCGGGGCTGCCCCTTTGTCACCTTATGCGAACTGGCTTAGGTAGAGGTCGGCATAAGCGCCCTCGGCAGCCAGCAGCTCCTTGTGCGTACCCTGCTCGATGATATTGCCGTGATCCATGACCAGGATGAGATCGGCATCGACGATCGTCGACAGACGGTGCGCGATCACAAAGCTCGTGCGCCCACGCATGAGCGCGTCCATGGCGCGGCCGATGGCGAGCTCGGTGCGCGTGTCCACACTCGACGTCGCCTCGTCCAGGATGAGGATCGCCGGGTTGTTGAGCAGCACGCGCGCGATGGTCAGCAGCTGACGTTGGCCCTGGCTGATGCTCTCGGCATCGTTAGCCACACGCGTGTCGTAGCCCTGCGGCATAGTGCGCACAAAGAAGTCGACCTGAGCGGCACGCGCGGCCGCGACAATCTCCTCGCGCGTCGCCTCGGGACAGCCATAGGCGATGTTCTCGGCAATGGTGCCATCGAACAGCCAGGCGTCCTGCAACACCATGCCAAACTGCTGGCGCAGCTCGCCGCGGTCCATGCGGCTCGTGTCCACACCGTCGAGGGTAATGCGGCCACCGTCGATCTCGTAGAAGCGCATGAGCAGATTGATGAGCGTGGTCTTGCCCGCGCCCGTGGTTCCCACCACCGCGATCTTTTGGCCCGGTTCGGCGGTAAACGACACGTCTCGCATAAGCGGCTTGTCGGGCGCATAGCCAAAGCGCACGTGCTCAAAAGCGACGCGGCCCTCCACCTTGCCCGGCAGCTTGGCGGCGACCGCCGGCAACGGATCGGCCTCCATCTCGGACTCGTCGAGCAGGTCGAACACGCGCTCGGCGCTCGCCAGCGCGCTCTGCAGCGAGTTAAAGGTAAACGACAGCTGCGTCATGGGCTCGGACGCCTCGTAGATAAACTGGAAGAACGCCTGGAACACGCCGACGGTCATATGCCCGGCAACCAACATGCTGCAGCCCACAAGCGCAATCACGATCTGCGCCAAGCGGCCGATAAAGCGCACCGCGGGACCGACGGCGTTAATCATAAAGTCCGCCTTGGTGCTCACGCGCGCCAGCTCCTTCGAAGCCTCGTGTACCTCGGCAGAGCTCTGGCGCTCGCGGTTAAACGCACGGATCACCAGACGGCCCGAGTAGCCTTCCTCGACCGCGCTCGTAATCTTGGACACCCACTCCTGGCGCTCGCCCGTCACATCGTGTGTGCGGCGCGACACGACCTTCGTCACCAGCAGCGAAAGTGCCGTAAAGAACAAAAAGACAAGCGTGAGCGGCACGCTAAACACGAACATCACGCTCACGGCGCCCACCACGGTACCGATCGACACCAGAAGCTGCAGCAAGCCGCGCTGCATGCTCTCGGACATCTTGTCTAAGTCGTTGGTCGCACGGCTGACGACCTCGCCGGGACGATGCGCGTCAAAGTAGGCAAGCGGCAGACGGTTGAGCTTTTGTGCGATGCGGTTGCGTAGGCGCAGGTTGAGGCGCTCGGCAACGCTCGACATCAAAAAGCTCTGGAGTGCGTAGAACGAGGCGGCGGCGGTCCAGATCATAAAGTAGATGAAGATGGTCCTGCCGCAGTTCTCCCAGGTAATGCTGAAGGTAGCGTTGTTGGTAAACGCCAGCTTCATATGCCCCCACAGCTCATCGATCACGCGGGCGCTGTAGGCCGGCGCCGCGGTGTTAAAGATGACATAGAACACGATGCTCGCGAACACGATGTAAAAGCGCCAATGGTCGCCGGCGGCCTCGCTCCACAGGCGGCGCACCGTCGCCCAGGTGTCGCGGGGCGTCTCGTCCTCGTCCTCGTCGTCAACGTCGCGCATGCGTTCCGCCTCGGCGCGGGCGCGCTCGTCCTCGGCGCGCTCGTTTTCCTCGTAGAGTGCCTGGCGGCGAGCCTCGCGCTCCGCCGCCTTGGCGGCTTCGTCCAGGCCGGGTGTGGCGCCCGTCTCCTCGACTGTCTCTGCAACCGCGGCATCCTCGGCGATGGCCTGCTTCTTGAGCTTCTCGGTCATGCTACTCACCTCCCTTCATCTGCGATTCCGCGATAGCGCGGTACACCTCGCAGGTTTCCATGAGCTCGTCGTGCGTGCCTAGGCCCACGATCTCGCCGTCTTTGAGCACCACGATCTGATCGGCGTGCAAAATAGTCGAGATGCGCTGGGCGATGATGAGCACCGCGGCATCGCGCGTCTCGTCCTGCAGCGCATGGCGCAGGGCGGCATCGGTCTTAAAGTCCAGGGCCGAAAAACTGTCATCGAAGATATATAGATCGGCATGCTTCATGAGTGCGCGGGCGATCGCCAGGCGCTGACGCTGACCGCCCGAGAAGTTCGTACCGCCCTGGGCCACCGGCGTATCGAGCCCCTGGGGCTGGTCGAGCACAAAGGTGCTCTGGGCAACCTCCAGCGCATGGAGCATGTCAGCCTCGGTCGC
>CAJKLK010000051.1:0-5581 GCA_905200715.1 uncultured Collinsella sp.
ATATCGGGCGAATACGAAGGGGCCCTGTCCATGAAATACACCAAGCTCGAGCGTAACTGGGTTATGTACGATGTGGGCAACTCGGCCCTCGTGCTGCTCAATACCTCGGTGGTGCCCATCTACTTCAATGCAATTAATACCGGTGCTTCCTCGGCAGACCTGGTGGTCGCTTGGGGTAACGCGCAGACGATTGCCTCGCTGGTCATTGCCATGCTCATGCCCATTCTGGGCGCGCTTGCCGATTACGCCGGCAACAAGATCAAGTTCTTCTTGGGCTTCTTCCTCACGGGCCTGGTTCTTTGCCTGGCGCAGGCTATCCCCATGTCCGCCATGGCATTTTTGACCGTGTACGTGCTGTGCACCATCGGCCTTAACTCTTCCATGACGTTCTACGACGCCATGCTGCCCGACATTACCACCGATGAGCGCATGGACGCCGTGTCCAGCTCGGGCTATGCCTGGGGCTACATCGGTTCCACCGTGCCGTTCATCATCTGCCTGGCGCTTATCATGGGTGGCCCCGCTCTTGGCGTCCCCACCATGCTGGCAACGCGTCTGTCGTTTGTCATCACCGGTGCCTGGTGGCTCATCTTTACCCTGCCGCTCATTCGCACCTATAAGCAAAAGTACGGTCGCGAGCGCGGTCCTCAGGACACCATCGGCCACATCGTGGGCGGCGTGTTCTCCGAGGTCGGACACACCATGCGCGAGATCGCCCACAACAAGACCGTGCTGGTCTACATGATCGCGTTCTTCTTCTACATCGACGGTGTGCACACGGTCATTTCCATGGCAACCAGCTACGGATCGGCTCTGGGTATCGACTCGACCCAACTGGTGCTGGCGCTGCTCGTTACGCAGTTTGTGGCCTTCCCGTCCGCCATCATCTACGGCAAGCTCGCCGGTCGCGTGGGCACACTCAACATGATCTTGGTGGCCGTCGCCGCCTACATGGGCATCGTGCTCTTTGCCGCGTTTTTCTTAAAGACCGCCTTTGAGTTTTGGGTGCTCGCTATTTTGGTCGGCTTGTTCCAGGGTGGCGTGCAGGCGCTCAGCCGCAGCTATTTTGGCCGCATCATCCCCAAGGAAAAGTCCAACGAGTACTACGGCTTCTTCGATATCTTTGGCCGTTACGCAAGCGTTATGGGCACCTTCCTGGTGTCGGTTGTCACCTCGCTGACCGGCAACCCGTCGCTGGGCGTCCTTTCTATTGGCGTTCTGCTGGTTGTTGGCTTTGTGCTGCTGGTCCGTCTGTCCCGCATGGCTCAGGCGGCGGCGTAAGGCAATCGGGCTCAGTGCAGCAATTGTGCCTATCTGCAGTACTCTTTTGGAAGTAGCCGCATAAATCATTCTGACTTCCGAGCAATGTTTAGCCCAAGTGGGTATGATGGAATCAGCTAGGTCGCGGGGCGTCGCCTGTGTTTGGCGGCGCCCCGTTTTTGTGTTGCAAGGAGGGTAAAGGTATGAACGCCACGGTTGTGATCCCAACATATTGGGCGGGCGATGATACCCAAGCAAACGCTCCCGGCACCTACGATCACTCGACGTCGCTCAATGCCGCCAACCCGGAGCTCGATCGCTGCCTGACTTCGCTCGAACAGGTGCGCGACATTCCGCGCATCATTCTCTTGGTGGTCTGTCCGGTTTCCGCCACGGCCGACGTATCCCATCGCGTGCACGAAATCGTTAATGCGCATCCCACACTTAAGGTCACCATCGTTACCAATACTCAGGCTTCGCGTGTTGCCGACCGCGTGGCACAGATCGCGCCCAAAGGCTCGGGCGAGTGCGTGAGCCTGCGCGGCTACGGCGCCATCCGCAACATGGGTCTTGCCTGTGCGGCGGTGCTGGGGCACGACGCGGTCGTGTTTTTGGATGACGACGAGACCGTCATCGATGCCGACTTTATGAAGCGTGCGACCTATGCACTGGGCCAACAGACGCGTCAGGGCCTGCCGATTTTAGTCAAGAGCGGATACTTTTACGATCGCGACGGGTCGCCGCTGGCTCCCACGGACAAAGTGGGCATTTGCCATCGCTGGTGGACCAAGCGTATCGAGTTCAATCGCTGGATGAAAAAGGCGCTCTCGGGCACCCGCATCTCGCGTTCCAATTACGTGTGCGGCGGCCTGATGGCCCTGCACGCCCGCGCCTTTACGCGCGTGGCCTTCGACCCGTTTATCACCCGCGGCGAGGATCTGGACTACCTGTTTAACATGCGCATGTTCGGCTATGACGTGTGGTTCGATAACGAGTGGACCGTGCGCCACCTGCCGCCCGAGTCCGAGAAGCGCTCGCCGCGCTTTATGCAGGACGTGTACCGTTGGTACTACGAGCGGGCCAAGCTGACGTTCGCTGCGCACCAAAAGGAGCTCATTCCGGTTACCGCCGCATCACTCATGCCCTATCCGGGTCCGTGGATCTCGCGCGAGCTCGACGACCGCGTGCGCAAGACCGCCATGGTTCGCAGCGTGTTTACCCGCGAGCACGAGGGATATCTGCGCATCTGGCGTCACGGTATTGACGAGGCCAAGACCTATGCCCGCCAAAACGCCGCAAGCTACCTGCGTTTTCAGAGTTTCTGGCCCAAGATCATGGATGAACTTTGGCGCGACGCACAACTGATTAGCATCCTGGAGGGGGCTGAATGATCGACCGCCGCGCCCAGCGCGATAATTCAATTTCAATCTTTCGCATCATCGCCGTTGTCTGCGCCGTTTGCGTGTTGGTGTACTTTATCTTTGCCCTGGCGACTGGCATTGAGCCGATTGCCACGGTGATCGCCTGTGCGCTGCTGTGCATCTTCCTGTGCATCTTTATCTTTTTGACGCTCAATCCCGATTCGGTACGCTCCCAGTACACCGAGGAGACGCTTTCGGTTGCCTCGGCCATGCTCGAGGACATTAAGGGCGGCCTGACGCAGGAATCGGCGCTTTTGGTGTGCCGGCGTATCCTGCCCGAGACACGTGCCATGACCGTTGCCATCACCGATGAGGGCAACGTGCTGGCCTGCGTGGGCGAGTTCGAGGAAAAGCTGCTGCCCGATTCGCCCATCCATACGCTTGCCACGCGCTACGTCATTGAGCACGGCATCGTGCAGTCGTTCAACCGCGTGGTGGACGTGGTGGGTGCGGATGGCTCGCACAACCATGTTCCCGCCGGCATCATCGCGCCCATCAAGGTGGGCGACCGCACCGTCGGCACGCTCAAGTTCTACTACAAGACCCCGCGTGCCGTCGACCGTACCCAGTATGCGCTCGCCTCGGGTTTTGCCGAGATCCTGTCCACGCAGCTCGCCATCCACGAGCTCGAGGTGCAAAAGGAACTCACGGCCCGTGCCGAGGTGCGTGCCCTGCAGGCGCAGATTAATCCGCACTTTCTGTTTAACACGCTCAACACCATCGCGTCGTTTACGCGTACCGACCCGCTGCGTGCCCGCGAGCTGCTGCGCGAGTTCTCCTCGTTCTATCGCGCCACGCTCGACAACTCGGGGTCGCTTATCCCGGTCTCGCGCGAGGTTGCCCAGACCAAGCGCTACCTGACGTTTGAGAAGGCGCGCTTTGGCGAGGACCGCGTACTGGCGACCTTCGATGTCTCCGAGGATGTCGAGGACACGTTGGTCCCGGCCTTTGTAATCCAGCCCATTGTCGAGAACGCCGTGCGGCATGGCATGGGCGATGGCGATGCCCTGCAGATCGATGTGACCGTCCATCAAGACGGCGACGACGCAATCCTGATTGCCGTGGCCGACAACGGCGTGGGCATGGACGAGGGCACCGCCGCCAGGCTGTTTGATGAGCGCTCCGCCCGCCCCGATGCCAGTTCCCCGCAAGGCGGCGGCGCCGGCGTGGCCATGCACAATATTTCTGAGCGCATCCATCGCTTTTATGGACCGCACTCTTATACGCGCGTCGAATCGGCGCCGGGCAAGGGCACCAAAGTGCTCCTGCATCTTGATTTGTCAGAGAGCATCTTTGACATTCAAGAGTAAAATAAAAGGCTATGGGCTCAACGCCAAGCGGCGGATGCCCAGCGTAGTTTGTTGACGAAAGGTTTAATCCCTATGCTGCGTGCGATGATTGTGGATGATGAGGCCCCGGCCCGTTCGGAACTTCGCTTCTTGCTCGAGCAGACGGGCAAGATCGGCACGATCACTGAGGCGTCGAGCGTCCGCTCCGCCATTGAGATGCTGATGGAAAGCCGCGTCGATGTCGTCTTTCTCGATATCTCGATGCCCGGCGCTTCTGGTCTGCAGCTTGCCGAGGCGCTACATAAGCTTAAGAATCCGCCGGCGATTGTGTTTGTGACCGCGTATAGCGATCATGCCGTCGAGGCGTTCGACGTAGATGCCGTCGATTACCTAATGAAGCCGGTTGAGGAGTCACGCCTGGATCGCGCGATCGAGAAGGTCATGCAGCACGCCAAGCCCGTCACGGACAGCAAAGCCACCATCGAGCGCATTCCGGTGGAAAAGGGCGGCCGTAAGGTCCTCATTCCCGTGGATGACATTCGCTTCATCATGGCCAAGGACGATTACTCCTGTATCTATACCGTCGATGATCGTTTTCTATCGACGACTTCGTTGGCGCAGTTCGAGGCCAAGCTTTGCGACTTTGGCTTCTTTCGCGTTCATCGTCGCTATATCGTCAACTTGGCGTGCGTCACGGATGTCGAGACGGTGCCCTCGGGCGCTATCCAACTGGGCATTACGGGCGTCGACGAACGCGTGCCGGTCTCGCGCCGCCGCGTTGTGCCGCTCAAGAAGGCCCTGAGTCTCTAGCGCACTGGCCCCGCAGCCCTGTAGACCAATTGTCTGCGGAGCCGTGGGGCTTTTTGTATATACGTCGAATCGGTTTTGAAGAAGGGATCCCATGAACAGTGCAAGCGCCAAGCGCATCGACATCATCTCGGACACCCACGGCTATCTTTCGCCCGCGCTTCTGGACGAGCTCAAGGGCGCAGATCTGATCATCCACGCCGGAGACCTCACCTCAGAGATGGATTACGAGCATCTATGCACCATCGCCCCCGTGCGAGCGGTCCTAGGAAACAACGACTACTACCGCGACTACGGCCCGGATGTAGACCGTCTGGCCCTTTTCACCTACGAAGGACTCAAATTCGCCGTAGCCCACTACCGCGAAGATCTCCCCGTGGGATCCGTAGACGTAGCCATCAACGGTCACACCCACGTAACCAAAGAAGCCCAAGTAGGCCGCTGCCTGGTCCTCAATCCCGGCAGCGCCAGCTACCCCAGAGGCACCAGAGGCCCCACCATGGCCAGAATGCTCGTCAAGGACGGCAAGATCCTGAGCACCAAGTTTATTGACCTAGAGTAAACGCAACAAAAACGGGGGATGCAGATCGCATCTCCCGTTTTTCTTTCAGCAAAAGGCAGAGTCTCAACAAGAACCATCAGACCAACCCCGCCGAGGAGCACGCGGGCTAGCCGCGCAGCGGCGCACGCCCGCAAAACTGGTTGAATAATGTGACGGCAGGGAGGGTCTCCGGGGCCGGGGGCGGGGGTTAAGTTTGTCGCGAGTTCCGCACGCAAAGGAAAGCACTTAATGTGCTTTCCGTC
>CAJKLK010000052.1:0-5474 GCA_905200715.1 uncultured Collinsella sp.
GCCTTGTTCTTGATCGGCAGCACCTGATAGGCCATGCGAGGACCAAGGTCACGAGCCTGGTTCATGGCGAAGCCGGTGATGCCGCCCATGCCCATGCCAACAGCCCAAACGATCAGGCCGACGCAGATGGCGAGCATCAGAACGTTCTCGCCGGCGCGGCTAGCGGCAGCAAGGATGGCGCTGATGAACACGAAGGTGCAGATAGCCTCACAGAAGAAGTTGCGAACATAGTTCGTGCCCTCGGTGGTGGGGTTGGTCGAGAAGATGTTGCGCTGGGCAATAGGGTCGACGACGCCCTCGGAAGCCTTGAACTCATCGGCATACATAAGCCAAGCGATTACGGCGCCCACAAAGCCACCGAGCATATCGGCAAGCATGAAGGGGATACAGCTGCTCCACGGCACCAGACCTACGATGCACTGGGCAAGCACCATGGCCGGGTTCATGCACACGGCGCCGCCAAAGACAAACAGGCAGACCGAGATGCCAAAAGACCAAGTGGTGATGGCAAACATATGGCCGGAGCCCTGATACTTGGTGCCCTTGAGCACGGTATCGCAGTGCACGCCCACGCCAAAGATGATCATGAGGGCCGTTGCGCCGAATTCGCAGAGGAGTTTGGTAAGCATAAAACCTTATCTTTCTTGTCGGTTATAAACGATTCGTTTAGGCCGCGCGCTAGTGCTGAGCGACGACAACGCCCAGGCCATCGGGAATGACGGCCACCTTGGCATCGGCACCCTTCATCTCAAAGGCGAGCTTGAGCGCCTCCTCGAGGGTGTTGACCGGCGTCATGTGCATATCCTTAATCATCTGGTGATCGCACAGGTCGGTAACCATGATCACAGGGTGATGTGCCAGGATGCGGGCGAAAATCTGGCTCGTCCACTGATCGGGCAGGGTCTCGTCCTTGGGACGATCGATGCAGGCACGCTCAAACTCTGCCGGATCGTTGTCGGCGATGTTGTGATAGAAGCCCTCGCCACCGTGACCGTCGGCACAACCGGCAACGTCGATAATCACACCGCCCTCGGGAAGCGTGGCCTCGGCAGAGCACATGCCCTTCACGGCCTGGTAGATGTTCTGGTCGAGCGGGTAGCCGCCGTTGGTGGTGATGGCAATCTCGCACTCGACGGGCTCAACGCCGGCAAGGCTCTTCACGAACTCGCAGCCAGCCTCGTGTGCCTTGTGGATGTCACCGGCGAAGGAGCCGATGACCTCATGCTTGCCGTTGAGCACCACGTTCAGCACAAAGGCAAGGTGAGCCATCTCGGCAGCGGCAAACATGTCCTCGCTCACGTGGTTGTGGCACAGGTTGCCGGCGCGCGAATGAGAATCGTTCACAAACTGGCCGTTGTGGTTGTACATGATGGTCTTGTAGCTGGCGATGCCGGGCAGGACGGACTTGCGGCTGCCGGAGAAACCAGCAAAGAAGTGCGGCTCAATAAAGCCCTCGGCAAGCAGCAGATCGCAATCGACGGCAATCTTATTGATGATGCACTCGCCACCAGAAGGCAGGGTGCCAATCTTTTTCATCATGCTGTCGTCAGTCGCGACGTGCATAACGATTTCCTCGTTGGCAACGATCTCCTCGCCGTACTTGTTGACGAGCTCCTCGTGCGTCGACGGACGATGCATACCCGTAGCAACCAGAATGCGAACGCGCGCTTCAGGCGCAGCAGAATGGATGTGATGCAGCAGAATAGGCATCGTCACACGCGAGGGAACGGGGCGCGTATGGTCGGAGCTAATGATGACAATATCCTTTTTGCCAGCACAAAGCTCCTCGAGCGAAGGCGAGCCATAAGGGTTGGCAAGCGACTCCTCTACCAGCTCTTCCTGCGATTTCGTGGTCTTAAACTCGTTTTGATGACCCTCCATCACACCCGCGAAGTTCTTATCCTCGAGCTCCAGATGCAACGTCTTGTGGTCAAACGGCAGTTCACATTCAAACAATGACGAGCGCCCTCTTCCTTTCAACTGACACACTAGATAAACCGTTGGAAGGATACGCCGCTCACCGAAAAACTCCACCGTCCACCGACTCATTAACACAACGTTCATATTTGACCCACAGCAAAACGGCCGCGATCCCAAACGGGACCGCGGCCGCTGCAGTCGTAAGGTCAGAAGCGCCAAATGCATCTCAATCCCGATCGATAAGACGCGAGGCGCGAAGCGCCAAACGCGCCGCCGGGACAGACCCCATCCAAAACGCGCAAAGCGCGCCAGCTTTTCCCAGCCAGTAATCCGCCGAAGACCGGACATCGCAGGGCCCGCCATAGGTTTACTTTTTGGCACACTCCGCAGGACGCAAGAAGCCCTCGCCGCACGAAGTGCGCAGCGAGGGCTTCTTGCATGTCCGAGGACGTGCCAAAAAGTAAACCTATGGCGGACCCGGACGACTACAGGGCTATCGATTACCCCGTGTTTTGCAGTCCTGCCGAGACGCCGGTCACAGTCGAAAGAATCAGGCTCATGTACTCGGCCTTCTTCTCCTCGGCCATCTCGTCCTGGTTCATACGCACCTCGCGAAGGGCGCGGACCTGGGCGATGGACAGGGCGTCGACGTAGGGGTTACGTACGCGAACGGCGCAGCCGAGCACGCGGCGGCGCTGCAGCGGCCACTCGTCACCGACGATGGCAAGGACCCACTTACGCGTGAGCTGCATCTCGGTGAAGACCTTCTCGGACAGATCCTGGCGATCGCCCAGGTGCAGATACATCTTGGCGATGCGCTGGTCGGTCTTGGCGATCGACATCTCAATGTTGTCGATAAAGGTGCGGAAGAACGGCCACTCCTGGTAGGCAGCCTTGAGCTGGTCAAGGTCGCCCAACTGCTCGCAGGCGGTGCCCAGGCCGTACCAAGCGGCCAGGTTAATGCGCGCCTGGCTCCAGCTGAAGATCCACGGAATGGTACGCAGGTCGTCGAGCGACTTGGCGCCCAAGCCGCGCTTGGCGGGACGCGAGCCGATCGGCAGCAGACCGACCTCGGTCAGCGGCGTCACGGTCGAGAACCACGGTGTAAAGTCCTCGGTGTTCAGCAGGTCCAGATAGCGCTCGTGGCTTGCGGCGTTGAGCTTCTCGGCCATATCCCAGAACTTCTGCGTGGTCTCGGTGTTGGTCTTCTCGACACTCGGGGCCGACTGCAAAAGCGTTGCGGCGGCAACGGACTCAACATGACGCTGAGCCAGCGTGCGGTTGCCGTAACGGGCAAAGATGACCTCGCCTTGCTCGGTGAGCTTAAAGAAGCAATTGACCGAACCCTTGGGCTGCGCCAGCACGGCCTTGTTGGCCGGGCCGCCGCCACGGCCCACGGCACCGCCGCGACCGTGCATGAGCACCAGGTCGATATCGTTCTTCTCGGCCCACTTGGCAATGCGCTCCTGCGCGGAGTGCAGCGCGAGCATGGCCGTGGTAGGACCGGCATCCTTGGAGGAGTCGGAATAGCCCAGCATGACCTCCATGCGGCGGTTGGTCTGGGCAAGGCGCTTTTGCACCACAGGCAGCGTAAGCATCTGGTCGAGCACGTCGACGCAGCCCTCGAGGTCCTCGAGCTGCTCGAACAGCGGGATCACGTCGAGCTCGGGGACATCCTCCTCGTGTGCAAAGGACAGGTGGGCAAGCTCAAAGACGTCGGCCACATGCTGGGCGCTCTTGGTGAACGAGATGATGTAGCGGTGCGCCATCTTCTTGCCGTAGCGCTTTTGGATGGAGCCGATGGCGCGGAAGGTGTCGATGACCTCGCGTGTCATGGGTTGCAGGTCGCCATGGATACCGTTCTCGTGGATATCCTTGAGGGCGCGGGCATGCACCACGGAGTGCTGACGGAACTCCATCTCGACCATATGGAAGCCGAAGGACTCGACCTGCCAGATGATGGTCTGAACCGGGCCGTAGGCGGCGCGGACGGCACCGCAGGCGGCCAGCGAGCGCTGGACGACGCGCAGGTCATCCAGGAACTCATCGGCGCTGTGGTACATGGTGTCGGTGATGCGACGCACGGTGGCGTTCAGGCGGTCGGCCATGACGAGCATGACGGCGCGATGCGGCTCGTGCTCGGAGATCAGCTCGGCACGTGCGGTGTACTGGGTGCTCATCTCGACCTGATGGTTCCACAGGTTAATGAGCTCGGCAGACGGCTTGCTGTAGGTGGCCTCGAGCGTCAGGTTGCGGCCGATGCGGCGGCACTTGTCCTCGAGCTTGAGCACCATGTGCGTAAAGTACTTGGCGGCGACCTCGCGGCTCACCTTGGCGGTGACGTTGGGGTTGCCGTCACGGTCGGAGCCGATCCAGCTGCCGGGATGGAAGAATGCCGGGCACAGCGGCGGCACGGTACCGGCCTTATCACCCAGCACCCAGTCGTCAAAACGACGATAGATGACGGGGATAACGTCGAACAGCGTGTTATCGAAGATGTCGATGATGGTATCGGCTTCCTCGACCGGCGTGGGCTTCTTCAACGCGATGGGGCTCGTGCGTACCAGGGCGTCGATCTCCTGCAGCATATGGCGCTCGTTCTCCACCAGGTCAGAGCCGCCCAGACGCGGACGCTCCTCCAGCAGGTTGGAGATACGGCGAATCTTGCCCTCGACGGCCTTACGACGAGCCTCGGTGGGATGTGCGGTAAAGACAGGGTGGAACTCGAGCTTGTCGAGCAGCTCGTTGGCGCCCTCGACACCCATCTCGTTTACCAACTGGTGATAGGCGACGGTGAGTTCGTTAGCGGGATCGACCTCGGTATCGGTCGATGCGCCGGCCTCGCGCTCGCGCAGCTGCGCCACACGGTAGTTCTCCTCCGACAGGTTTGCCAGATGGAAGAAGCTCGTAAAGGCGCGGACAATGACCTGTTGCTTATCGAGCGGCAGGCTGTCGATCAGATCGACGACTTCGCGAAACGCCACGGCGGTGGGCTCGTCGGCAGTGGGCACGCCCTGCTCGTCAACGGACTCGTCGGCAGCGCGGCTACCAGGGTTGCCAGCATTGGCCACAATCTCGGCTGTTAAAATCTTGTCGAACAGGTCCGCGATCTCGGGATCATACTCGCTAAGCACACGGCGCTCCAGGCGCAGGAACAGCGCCAGATTATCGCGCAGCTCCTCGGGAATCTCGATCTCGGCGAGACGCTCCCTGGACTCGGCATTCGAGCCGATTCGGTTAACGAGGCGGTTGACCACGGCAGCGACACGCGCCGCGGCTTCGGGTACAGACTGGTTGCTTAGGTTCTCAGCCACGTTTCCTCCCATTCCTCCTTCTATGCACGTAACATGCGGTATTTATTATAGGCACTCGGCAAAAACTTTCGAAGCTGATTGCGCTTTACCACACAAAAGTATTTTCTGCATTGCAAGGCTTTTTGCCCCAAATGGTCGTATTTCTCGGTGGACGGCATATACAAACGGGGGCATTCCGCATAAATGCGAAACACCCCCGTAACAATCGCTCTCCATGAGCAGGGCACGTTAGCAGGCCCG
>CAJKLK010000053.1:0-4808 GCA_905200715.1 uncultured Collinsella sp.
TCACCTGCATGTTTTTTAGTAAGCCGTGGCATACTCGGCGAACGGTATGAAGATGCCGGTCAGAGGGTATTGCAAACGGTCGCTCCCGTGGTATGTTTTTGCCCGAATCAAACCGACGCGCATCGCCTGTAGCGTCGGTCAACAGAGAGGAAACTACCATGGCTCATCCCGTAATTGATGCCGACGAGTGCATCGCTTGTGGCGTTTGCGTCGACTCCTGCCCCGCCGGCGTTCTGGAGCTCCAGGACGTCGCTACCGTCGCTGACGAGGATTCCTGCGTCGCCTGTGGCGCTTGCCAGGACGCTTGCCCCGCCGGCGCGATCACCGAGATCGTCGAGGAGTAATAACTCCCCCACTTGCACACTCACAAGTACACCGTGCACAAAAAAGGAGGCCTCCGCATCGCCGCGGAGGCCTCCTTTTTTGTGCGGATAACCAATTAGGCACCGTCGCAGGTTGAGCTCACGTCAGCGAAAACGTCCCTAAGCGAGCAAGGCAACGTGAAAGAGGAGGGAAGCGTACTTTGGGTACGCGACCGACGATTGAACGTCAGATTGCCGCTTAGGGACGTTTGCAGCGTCGGCTACGAAAGATCATCCTCGTAGGGCATTAAATCGGCAAGATAGCCCTTCTCCTTGAGTATGGCCTCGATCTCGTCGAGAGTCTGCTCGTCTTCTGCCGCAATGCGGTGGAAGTGATAGCCACTCGTCACCGTTAGCAGCGGAAAGCTCTTGCCGCTCTCGATATCGTGCAGGTAGCGCTCAACATCGCGACGATTGCGAATGTCCAGGTCGGCCGTGATCTTACCGTACACGCGGTGATTGACGATCACGTTGAGCACGGCGCCGCCCGCGTCGACGATGCTCGTGAGCTCATCGCCCGCCTGCTCCACGCCGTGGCGTACCTTGACCAGACGCGTGGGCACAGCCGGGCTGCTCGCCGCCTCCTGTAGTACATAGCCGCGATTGGTGGCGACAATATCGTGCCCGTCGGCGCGCAGCAGGGCGATGTCCTGCACCACGACCTGGCGGCTCACGCCCACCTCTCGGGCAAGCGCACTGCCCGAGACAGGATCTTTGGCTCCCTCGAGCACGGCCATGATGGAACGGCGACGCTCGCGGGCGTCCATTATTTACCGTCCAGCAGACGCAGGTGCTTAAGCGAGAGGTCGAGAATCGGCGCAGAGTGCGTCAACGCCCCCGAGCTGATAAAGTCAACGCCCAGATCGGCGAGCGCGCGGATATTGTTGGCGTCCACGTTGCCCGAGCACTCGGTCTTGGCGCGACCGGCGATAAGCTCAACCGCGGCTGCCATGTCGTCGTGGGTCATGTTGTCGAACATGATGATGTCGGCGCCGGCCTCCACGGCCTCGCGCACCATGTCCAGGTTCTCGCACTCGATCTCGACCGTCGTGGTAAACGATGCGTGGGCGCGTGCCATCTCAATCGCGCGTGCCACGCCACCGGCGGCGTCGATGTGGTTGTCCTTGAGCATGACAGCCGTCGACAGGTTATAGCGGTGGTTGCTGCCACCGCCGATCTCGACTGCGGCCTTCTCGAAGACACGCATGCCCGGCGTGGTCTTGCGCGTGTCGACAAGCACGGTCTTGGTGCCCTCGAGCGCAGCCACCATCCGATGCGTGTAAGTAGCGATGCCGCTCATGCGCTGCAGGTAGTTGAGCGCCACGCGCTCGCCCGAAAGCAGCACGCGCGCGTCGCCGCGCACCTGGCCCACGTGGTCGCCAGCGTGCACCTCGTCGCCATCCGAGACATCGAACAACACGGAGCTCTGCGGATCCAGCAGCTCAAAGGTGCGGGCGAATACGTCCAGGCCGGCGATAATGCCATCGGCCTTGGCGATGAGCTCAACGGTAGCGGGGCGCGCCGTGGGACACACGCTCGCCGTACTCACGTCCTCAAACGTGATGTCCTCGCGCAGAGCCTGCAAAATCAGATCATCGACGACGAGCTTCATGGTAATGGGATTCATGGTCTACTCCTCCACGGCCTGCGTGCCGGTGGCACGGGCCAAATCATCGATTGCAAGGGTATCGGAACTCAGGGCGCGATGGCGTCCATCGAGCACGGGCTCGCCCGCCCGCTCCACGGCCAGCGACTCGCCAGTGCGCATGCGCCACGCAGCGCGGCGACCCCAGACTAGGGACTCGAGCAGGCTGTTGGAAGCTAGACGATTCTTGCCGTGAACACCGTTGCAGGCCGTCTCGCCAGCGGCGTAGAGCTCGGGCATCGAGGTGCGGCCGTCCTTGTCGACCCACACGCCGCCCATAAAGTAGTGCTGCGTGGGCGTGACGGGGATGGGCTCATCCAGGATGTCGCGACCGTCCTCAAGGCAGCGCGCGCGAATGTTGGCGAAGTGCCCGGTCACCACGTCGCGCTCGACGGGGGCAAAGCTCAGCCACTCGTGCTCGGTGCCGTCCTGCTTCATCTGCTCGCGGATGGCGGCGGCGACCACGTCGCGCGGCTGCAACTCGTCGGTAAAGCGCTCGCCGGCGGCGTTGAGCAGAATCGCGCCCTCGCCGCGGCAGCTCTCGCTGATCAGGAAGGTGCGGCCCGGCTGCGGCGAGAACAGGCCCGTGGGGTGGATCTGCACGTAGTCCAGGTGCTCCATCGTGATGCCGTGCTCCTGCGCGATGTAGCAGGCGTCACCGGTGAGCTGCGGGTAGTTGGTCGAGTGGTCGTACACGCCACCGATACCACCCGTTGCCCACAGCGTATGGCGGGCATGAATCTTAAACGGCTTACCGGTATGCACGCCTTCGGCGGCATTTGCCAGCTCGTCGGCGGGGCGAGCTGAATCGCCCTCATCCACGGCAACGGCGACGACGCCGGTGCATACCGCGGCACCATCGCGCTCGACGGTCAGGATGTCGGTCATGGCAACGTGTTCGAGAATCTGCACGTTGTCTAGCTTGCGGACAGCCTGGAGCAGCTTGGTCGTAATCTCCTTGCCTGTAATATCGGCATGGAAGGCGATGCGCGGGCGGCTGTGTGCACCCTCGCGGGTAAAGTCGAGGCTGCCGTCGGCCTTGCGCTCAAAGTCCACGCCCATGGCCAGCAGATCGTTGATGACCGAACGGCTCGAGCGAATCATGATGTCAACACTCTCGCGGCGGTTCTCATAATGGCCGGCGTGCATGGTGTCCTCAAAGAAGGCATCGTAGTCAGAACCCTCGGGCAGTACGCAGATGCCGCCCTGCGCGAGCATCGAATCGCACTCATCGACGGCGCCCTTGGAGAGCATGATTACGCGCGTGCTCGTCGGCAGATTGAGAGCCGCATACAGGCCCGCCACGCCGCAACCGGCAATGACGACGTCACACTCCATATCGGGGTATTGTTTGGTTTCCACAGGAATCCTCTCCCTTGTAATGTGGCATAAGGGATGGTCCCTCATGTCACATTGGCTTAGCGCGCCGCGTACTCGAGCATGCGGTCGAGCGTGAGCTTGGCCTGATCGGCGGCCTCGTCCGACACGCCAATCTGCACCTCGCCCTCGCCCGTCTCCAGGCAGTGCACGAGCTTTTCGAGCGTGATGAGATCCATGTTGACGCAGGTGGGCTGCACCGCAGGGAAGTAGAACTTCTTGCCGGTGCCCTGGCAGCGGCGCTCAAGTTCGTAGAGCACGCCGCGGACCGTCACGATGATGAACTCGCTCGCGTCCGACTCCTCGGCATACTTGATGATGCCGGCAGTAGAGCCGATGTAGTCGGCCTCGGCCAGGACGTCGGCCTTGCACTCGGGGTGCGCCAGCACGAGCGCGTCGGGGTGGGCCTCCTGCGCGTCGACGATCTGCTCGACGGTGATGATGTGATGACGCGGGCAGTAGCCGTTGTTGAGGATGACGTGCTTTTGGGGCACCTGCTCGGCCACAAAGCGGCCCAGGTTCTGGTCGGGAATGAACAAGATGTGCTGCTGCGGCAGCTCGGAGACAATCTTGACGGCATTAGAGCTGGTAACGCACACGTCACTCCAGCTCTTGATCTCGACCGTCGAGTTGACGTAGCACACCACGGCCAAGTCGTCGCCATACTCGGCGCGCGCCGCGTCGACCGTCTCGCGCTTGACCATGTGCGCCATGGGACAGTCCGCGCCCGGCTCGGGCAGCAGCACGGTCTTGGTGGGATTGAGCAGCTTGGCGCTCTCGCCCATAAACTCCACGCCGCACAGCACGATGGTCTGCTGCGGCAGGCTCTTGGCGAGCTTTGCCAGGTAGAAGCTGTCGCCGACGTAATCGGCAACGGCTTGGACCTCAGGCGCCACATAGTAGTGCGCCAGGATCACCGCGTCACGTTGGGTTTTTAGTTGCTGAATGGCCTCGACGAGCTCTGCGGGCACCAGTGCCGCGCGCTCCGTTGCCGTCGTTGCCGATGCCAGGCCGGCCGCGATATCGCGTGCAAGCTCCGACGCATCCATGTTCGCGCTCTGCGCCATCAAGGCCCCTCTCTTTTGGCGAATCTTGGGGCTTTAGTATGACACCTGGCTTTACAGCTGACAAGACAGCTGTAAAGCCAGGTGTAAAGTTGGAATAAAGATTCAATCTTGGGGCGGGTCCATTTTCGAACTGGCAAGCTGAGGATAGTCGAAAATGGACCCGCCCCAAGATTCGAGCGGCCCGTTTTGTCCTGGATCAAGGGGCAGTGGTCAAAAAGGCCAAATATGAGTACTGTCACCAAATTGGTAGCAGCGATTTTCCGGTCCAGAGCAGCAGAATCGCTTTGTTTGGAGCCCGATTGCGGTGGCGCGCGCAGACGTGGTGTAAGAGTGTCCTGAGGTCCGTCGCTGCAAGCC
>CAJKLK010000054.1:0-4593 GCA_905200715.1 uncultured Collinsella sp.
CCTTGCGGAGGTTTTCTTACTCGTTGAGTAGCCTTACGGCTTCGGCGGCCATGTTCTCGACCGTCATGCCGTTCTGAGCGAGCAACTCTTTGGGGTCGTAGCGGTCGGGGAAGCCCTTGGCGATGCCGAAGGTGCGCGTGCGCACGGGCGTCCAGGCCAAGTAGCACGCGACACGCTCGCCCCAGCCACCGTCCAAGATGCCGTCCTCGAGAGTGACGACAACGCGATGCTCGGCGGCAAGGCTGTCGAGGAACTCACGGTCGAGCTCAGTTGCATAGCGCGGGTTGACGAGCGTGGCCTCGATGCCGTACTCGGCAGCCAAGCGGTTTGCCACGCGCTCGCCCAGCTCAAAGAAATCGCCAAGCGCGAGCACGGTCACGTCGCGGCCCTGGCGCACCACGTTGTAACGAACGGCGCCGTAATCGGCGTCCTCGGCAGGCGCCAAGTCGGGGCGGCTTACCAAGCCAATGCCCGGTACGCGGATCGCCACGGGATGCTCGCGGTGGTCGAGCGACCAGCTCAGCATGGACAGGTATTCCTCCATGCAGGCCGGCGCCAAGTAGTGCATGTTGGGAAGTCCGCCCAGCATGGAAATATCAAAGAACGAGAGGTGCGTCTCGGATGTGGTGCCAAAGATCGACGCGCCAAACACCAAGATGGTTGCGGGGGCATCGTTGAGGCACAGGTCGTGCCACAGTTCGTCGTAGGCGCGCTGCAAAAACGTGCCGTACACACCAAAGACTGGCTTGGCGCCCGAGCGCGCAAGCGCGGTGGCAAAGGTCACGGCGTGCTCCTCGGCAATGCCCACATCGACAAACTGCTTGCCTGCCGCGGCGCGAAGCTCGGGTGTAAAGCCCATGATATAGGGCGTGGCAGCCGTGATGCCCACAACCTGCGGATCGCGCTCGATGGCGGCGCTCAGCGCCTCGCCCGTAATGTCGGCATAGGTGCGCGGCGCAGGCTCGCTCGGATGGCCCGGGCAGAGCTTGCGCCCAGTCGCCATGTCAAACGGACCCACGTGGTGCCAACGCTCGGGGTCGCTCTGGGCCGGCTCGAAGCCCTTGCCCTTGGCGGTGGAGACGTGCAGCACGATGGGATGATCGATATCGCGTAGTTCCTGCAGCGCGTCGACTAGGGCCAACACATCGTTGCCGGCGTCCAGATAGCGGTAGTCGAGCCCCAGCGCGCGAAAAACGTTGCGCTCACAGGTGCCGTTACTGGCGCGCAGCTCGGCCAGATTGCGATAGAGGCCACCGTGGTTCTCGGCGATGGACTGGTCGTTGTCATTGACGACGATGATCAAGTTGCTGTCGAGCTCGGCGGCATTGTTAAAGCCCTCAAACGCCAGACCGCCCGAAAGCGAACCGTCGCCAATGATGGTAATGACGTTGTAGCTGTCGCCCGCCAGATCGCGGGCGTGTGCCAAGCCGCAGCCCAGGCTCACCGATGTGGAGGTGTGGCCCATGGCGAACAGGTCGTGCTCGGACTCGTCGGGATTGGCAAAGCCAGAAGCCTCGCCATAACGCTCCGGATCGATATAAGTGTACGCACGCCCAGTCAGCGCCTTGTGGGCGTAGGTCTGGTGCGAAACGTCAAAGACAATCTTGTCAATGGGGGAGTTAAACACGCGATGAAGCGCAACCGTAAGCTCAACGACGCCCAGGTTGGGGGCAACGTGCCCGCCGACGGCGGCGGAGCTTTCGAGGATTGCCTGACGGATCTCGCCGCAGAGCAGCGGAAGCTCGGCGCGGTCGAGAGCCTTGACGTCCTCGGGCGTTGTCGTTTGCGTAAGCAGCATCGTTGTGGGTTACTCCATGCGAATCGAGCGCCGGCGCTCCCTCGGCCGGCACAATTGCACAAAACAGTCTCGCACATTTTGGCGTTTGATATGTGACGGCGGCGCGGTAATTCGCCAACTGGTGGGGCAAAACGTTTTGTCCGATGCCATACTGATAAGTTCCATGATGATTTTATTCATTGCGTGCAGGCTGTGGCTTGCCGCCGAGCGCCGCCGGAAGGAGGCCGCATGCCCGATACCGTTCGTGCCGAGAAAATCGCGTGCGAAGTAGACCATGCTGCCCGTCAACTGGCACAGGCGGGCCGTCTGGACCTGACGCGCGAGTTTATCCAGCATGGCGATGTGACGGTGTATACGCATGTGACCTCGGTGGCGCGGGCAAGTCTGTCCTTTGCCGAGCGCCTGGGCCGCGTCGGTATCTCCGTCGACCGCTTGTCGCTGCTGCGGGGGGCCCTGCTGCACGATTACTTTCTCTATGACTGGCACGATCCCGACCCAAGCCATCGACTGCATGGCTTTCGTCACCCGTTTTTTGCCCTGGCGCGTGCGGAGGAAGATTTTGAGCTGACGTCGCGCGAGCGGAATATTATCGTGCGGCATATGTTTCCGCTGGTGCCGGTGCCGCCGACGTGTCGCGAGGCATGGATTGTGTGCCTGGCCGATAAATGGTGCGCGCTGCGCGAGACGGTTGCCGGTCGTCTGCGGCGCAAGGACGAGGCGGACGATGACGTGAGCAGCGAATCGAGCGAAAAGAGGAGAGGGTAGACGGTGGGAACCGCGATCGATATGGCTTTTGGCGGCGCGACGCTTGCCGCCTGCCCACTCTCGGCACTGGTGCTCTCGTTTGCCTTTTACGGGTTTTGCGGCTGGGCGTGGGAGTCGACGGTTTGCGCCATGCTCAATCACGGACGATTTGCCAACAGTGGCTTTTTGCTGGGGCCGTGTTGCCCTATCTATGGTGTGGGCGGCATAGCCTGCTGGCTTTTGCTGCGTGGAATTCCGGATGCCTCGAGCCAGTTTGTTGCCGCGGCGCTCGTATGCAGCGTGATTGAGTACAGCGTAGGCGTGTTGTTGGAAAAAACAACAGGCGCGCGCTTTTGGGATTACTCGCACCTGCCGTTTAATTTGCATGGACGCATCTGTCTGTACTGGGCCTGCGCGTTTGGCTTGGGTGCGCTGTGTATTTGCCGTTTAGTGGAGCCGGCATTGCTGGGGCTGCTTGGCCATCTGCCGGTGCTGATTGTGCGGCTGTCCGCCTTTATCGTTGCGGTCGCGATGATGGTCGATGCGGTGTGCTCGTTGGCCAGCTGGCGCCGCCTGTCCGATCAGCTTGAGCGTGTGCGCGCCGACCTTGCCGACCGCATCAATGAGTCGCTTGCCGATGCCTCCGACTCCATGCTCGAACGCATTCCCGATTCGACGATTGACTCGGTGGCGCAGACGCACATCCGTAGCCGTGCCGTTAACGCGTGGCTGGCCGAGCTGGGTGACGCCGCGCTCGATGCCCTGCGCGAGAAGGCTTCGATGCCGACGTTTATCTCGGATGGTGCTCGCGGCCTGGCGCTCGCTGCCCGCCGCGTGGCCGATGCCGCGCCGAGCGTGCCCCGTCCGTCGCTCACCCGTCTCCGTACCGGCAGGCGCGCGAGCCGTCCGGTGCCGAGCGTGTCACTCAGCCGCCGCGACCTACGCTTCTTTAACGCCTTCCCGCGTCTGCGCATCAATCGCTACGAGGGCGTCATCCGAGCTACCGACCTCCGCGACCGCGCCCACGAGCTGTTCCGCCGCTAGTCGGGACGGACGCGCTTACGGCTCCCTTGCTCGCGTATTTCCCATTCGTTTCGCGCCCGTTGCTGTGCCGTTTCTAAGATTGCGGCACCGTTTCCATTCGACAACGCAGCGTTTAACAACGCCGTATCTGGTCTACACCAGTTGCCCCTCGGCCGCATTATGGGCGCCGACAACGTTCATGCGATCAAGGGGGAGCGAATGTACGATACGGGATCGACAACGTTTATGCTCATCTGCACCATGCTCGTGTTTTTAATGACACCGGGTCTGGCGTTTTTCTATGGCGGCCTGTCCAGGCGCAAAAATGTCATCAACACCATGCTTATGTGCTTTGGCGCCATTGGCTTGGTCGGTGTGCTGTGGATTGTTGCCGGCTGGTCGCTGGCCTACGGCGGCGACGGCTCCAGCCCGTTTATTGGAGGCCTTGACCAGCTGCTGTGCCTGCCGGTGCTCAATCAGGTGCTGCAGGCGGCCGAGGGCAATGCCGCGGACGGTGCCGTCTACCCTCAGATCATCAACATCGCCTTCCAGATGGCGTTTGCCATGATCACGGCCGCTATCGTCACGGGCAGCCTGGCCGGCCGCGTTAAGTTTGGTGCCATGACGGCCTTCCTGGGCATTTGGCTGCTCGTGGTCTATGCGCCGCTCGCCCACATGGTCTGGGGCGGCGAGGGCTCCTTTATCGGCGACATCGTCGGCGCGCTCGACTTTGCCGGTGGCGACGTGGTGCACATATCGTCCGGTCTTACCGGCCTGATCCTCTGCTTAATGCTCGGCCGTCGTCGCGGTTTTGGCATGGTGAGCTATCGTCCGCATAACGTACCGTTTGTGGCGCTGGGCGCCGGCCTGCTTTGGTTTGGCTGGTTTGGCTTTAACGGCGGCAGCGAGTTTAAGGCCGACGCCGTGGCGGCGCTCGCCATCCTCAACACCGTGACGGCCAGCGCGGCGGGCATGGTCTCGTGGCTTGCCGTCGAGCGCGTACACACCGGTCGCCCCACGCTGGTGGG
>CAJKLK010000055.1:0-4438 GCA_905200715.1 uncultured Collinsella sp.
AGCAGGCTAAAGACATCAGCAAGAGGCATGAAAGACCACTATCCCAACTGGAAGAACAGGGCGAGGCCAACGGCGCCAAAGGCCGCGGCGATAATCCAAAAACGGATAACGACCTTGGTCTCGGCCCAGCCCTTCTTTTCGAAATGATGATGAATGGGCGCCATAAGGAAGACGCGCTTGTGCGTAAAGTGGAAATAGACAACCTGGATCATGACCGACAGGGTCTCGACGATAAACAGACCGCCGATGATGAGGGAAACGACTTCGGTGTTGGTCATGATGGAGGTGCAGGCAAACGCGGCACCCAGGGCAAGCGAGCCGGTATCGCCCATAAAGATGCTCGCCGGGTAGCAGTTGAACCACAAAAAGCCCAGGCAGGCACCGGCGCACGCCGTGCAGAAGATGGACAGGTTCACGTCACCGTGCAAAAACGCCATGGCGGCCATGGCGAGCATGGCGATCATGGAAGTGCCGCCGGCAAGGCCGTCCAGGCCATCGGTCAGGTTCACGGCATTGGAAAGACCAGCGATCATCAGCCAGCAAAATACAATGTAGAGCCACGGAAACGAAAGGCCGCAGATGGTGGTCGAAAGAACACCGAGGTCAATCGTCAGGCCGCCGGGAAAACGAATCTCGGGGGCGACGCCGCACCAATTGACGGCGAGCACGGTAAAAGTGACGCAGATGATGGTCAGACCGATCATCTTGGCGTGAGGCGTCAGGCCGAGCGAGCGACCATGCGTGACAGAGGTCAGGTCGTCGATGAGACCCAGAACGCCGGTGGCCAACGTGGCAAGCAGCACGAGCACGAGCTCGGTGGTGAGCTTGCCCATCAGCAGGCAGGTCAGCGAGATCGCGACAAGGATGATGACGCCGCCCATGGTCGGCGTACCCTGTTTAATCAAATGACGCTTGGGGCCGTCGGCTCGGACCTGTTGGCCGATACCCTCGACCTTCAGCAGCTTGATCCACCACGGCATAAGCAGCAACGCAATGGCGGCAGCGATGCCAAGTCCCAAAAAGGCCTGATACGTAGGATACGAGGGATTGCCGAACATGGGCTAGCACACACCTTCCACAAAGCGGTCGAGCTCAACAAAACGGGAACCCTTGACCAGTACAACATCATGATTTTCAAGCGCGCCGCCCATGCGGTCGAGCACCTGCTGATAATCGGAGAACACCTGGATGCGGTCCTCATCCATACCCATCATACGTGCGGCATCGGCCATGAGCTGAGCCAGCCCGCCGCCGACGCACGCGAGCATGTCGAGCTTCTTGGCGGCGGCATAGGCGCCCACGAGCTCATGCATGCGGGGAGCCTCGTCACCCATCTCGCCCATCTCGCCCAGGATCGCCATGCGCGAACCGTCACAGATGAGCGAGCACAACAAATCGAGGCCGGCAGCCATAGACTCGGCACTGGCGTTATAGGAGTCGTCGATGATGCGTGCTCCGCTCTTGGCGCGCTTGATCTCCTGACGGTGACCGGTGATCGTAAGGCCCCTAAAGGCAGCATCGATCTGCTCGGGAGTCACGCCCAGACGATAGGCGACCGCGGCGGCCTTGACGGCATTGGGCACGGACTGCACGCCGGGAATAGCCAACATGGTATCGACCGTGTCGCCCTGCCCAAAGTCGAGCGTAAAGACCGGATGGCCCTCGTCGTCGACGCGAATGTCGCGCGCGCGGACCTCGTCGTCGTCCGAGACACCGGCCAGCATCACGTCAATACCCGCAGGCTGGGCGAACGTATCGCGAATGAACGGCGTAAAGTCGTCCTCGCCGCCCAAAACCAGCAACGGCGAGAAGTCGCCGGCGGCGCACATGCCCTGGACAATCTCGGACTTGGCGCGGGCGATGTTCTCGCGGCTGCCCAGGATGCCGATGTGGGAGGTTCCGATCTTGCTCACGATGGCAAGATTGGGGTTGGCAGACTGGGACAGGCGCTCAATCTCATGAAAATGGTTCATGCCCATCTCGAGCACCAGGACCTCGGTATCGGCCGGAGCGGAAAGCACCGTGAGCGGCATGCCGATCAAGTTGTTGAAATTGCCCTTCGTGGCCCAGACGCGATAACGCTTGGCGAGCACGGCGGCGAGCACGTCCTTGGTCGTCGTCTTGCCAATCGAACCGGTAATGCCGACGACCAGGCAGCCAAGCTCCAAGCGATATACGTGCGCCAGGCGCAGCAAGAACTCCACGGGGTCGTCGGTCAGCAAGATGGCGCATCCCTTGTCCTGCGCCAGCGAAACCAGCTCGGCATCGGGCTCGCGCGTCATCACGACGGCACCGGCACCCGACTCGATGGCACGGGAGGCAAAATCATTGCCGTCGACCTTTTCGCCAGGGAAGGCGACAAAGATCGTCCCCTCCTCGACCTGACGCGAGTCGATAACGCACCCGCGGCATACCCGATCGACTTCTTCCGTCACGGTTCGGGCCCCCGTTGAGGCCGCGAGGTTGTTGACGGCGATCTCTATCATTGCAGCTCCCCTGTAAACCTAATAATGCTATCGGCGTATTGTATCCCAGTGCCATGCGCGCGTGGTGCAGGGCATGTGAACACCCTTCAGATCAAACGGCAGGCCACGCTCAAGATTGTAACCCCCTACTTCGTGCGCGGGATACCCAGCACGTCGAGCGCGTTGGCCATAATGGACTGGAATGGCACCGCGGCGGCATCCGAGCCGCTCGGCGTTCCATCGAGTGTGATATAGCACAGCACCTTGGGCGATTGCGCCGGCGCAAAGCCCATAAAGGACGACATGTAGTTCTCCTTGAGGTAACCGCCGTTCTCGTCAGCACGCTCGGCCGTACCGGTCTTGCCCGCCACGTCATAGCCATCGACCGCACCGCCAACGCCCGTGCCTTCGGACACGACCGTCTGCATGCACGATGTCACCTGGGCGGCAGCGTCCTCCGAAATCGCACGCTCGCCTTCGCCCCAGTCCTTCTCATCACCCTTGCTGGACTTATAGAAGTGCGGAGTCATCATCACGCCGCCGTTCGCGATGCCGCCCACGGCACGTGCAACCTCAATCGGCGAGACGGACAGCGCCTGGCCAAAGCTCATCGAGCCCAGCGTGGCGCCGTCGTACTGGTCGCGCTCCTTGACGATGCCCAGGCTCTCACCCGGAAAATCGACACCGGAGCTATGACCGATACCCCACTTGTCCACATAGGTGGCAAAATCATCGGCACCGATCTTGCGTCCCACCAGGACAAAGCCCACATTGGACGAACGGCGCATCATCTCGCGCACGTCCATGGTCATGGTGTAGTCGCGCTTATCGGCGTCGGTAACGGTGTCGTCGCCAACCTTAATGCTCGCCGGCACCTCAAACGACGTGCTCGAACGCACGGCGCCCAAGTCGAAGCCGGCACCGGCCACGAGCGTCTTAAAGACCGAGCCGGGCTCGTAGGCATCGGTAACCAGGCGCAAGTTCATGTCCTCGGTCTTGGCGTTTTCCAGATCGGTCTGGTCATATGTCGGATACGAGCATGCCGCCAGAATCTCGCCCGTCGTGGGATCGGTGACCAGGGCCGAGCCATTCTTGGCCTTGGTCTTTTCGACCGCCTCGGCCAGGGCGTCCTCGGCGGCACGCTGGATATTGACATCGAGCGTCGTCACGATGTCCACGCCGTCAACCGCCGCCACCTTTTTATAGGCGCCGCCCGCGATATAGCTACCGTCCCTCGCCCGCTCGCGCACCAGCGAACCGTTGGTTCCGGTCAAAAGCTTGTTGTACTGTTTTTCGAGGCCCGTCAGACCGTCGTTGTCCACGTTTACCACGCCAAGCACCTGCGATGCCAGATTGCCGTAGGGGTATACGCGCTTCATGGCCTGCTCAAAGAGCACGCCTGGCAGGTTCTTCTTCTCCAGCGCCGCGACATCATCCTCGTCCACCTGACGTTTGATATACACCCAGGTGCCATCCGACTCAACGAGCTCGCGACAGGTCTTTTTATCGATACCCGTGGCTTTGACCAGCGCCGACACCGTCTTGTCAACGTCCTCGATAAGCTGAGGATTCACGGCGATGTTACGGCATTCGACCGACGACGTCAGCACGTTGCCGTTACGGTCGTAGATGGTACCGCGCTTGGCATACAGCGTCTGCGCAAGCAAGCGACGTGCATCGGCGCGGTCGCGCAACTTATCGGCTTCCACGATTTGATAGTCGGCAAGGCGAAGGACGCCCAAACCCAAGCCAAGCCCGATAAAGCCCATAACGGCCTTGCGACGGGGCAGCGGCGTGCCCGTGAGCCATTCGGTCGACGAGCTCTTGCGCGGTCTGGTGTTATGCATTTGAGGGCCACTCGAGCCACGGAGACGCGATGCGGGGTCGTTGTCATAGGACGGCCTCGCGTTGTAAGATGGCCGACCCGTTCCTTGATAACCAGAACGTCCCCGCGATGAGGGACGTCCAGAACC
>CAJKLK010000056.1:0-4306 GCA_905200715.1 uncultured Collinsella sp.
TAGACCGTCAAATCCCTGATGTTGTCATCGTCCTCGACGTAATAGATCATGTTGAACCCCTCTGCGGCCGGCATGACCGCATCTTAACCCTAAAGGCACCTGCGCTAGATGGTATCAGCCAAAACGGCCTGTCAAATAATCCGCCGTGCGCGGATCGGTCGGTTTTTTGAAGAGCTGGGCAGTGGGCGCATGCTCCACCAGCTCGCCCAGCAAAAAGAACGCGACCGAGTCGGAGATGCGCGCGGCCTGCTGCATGTTGTGTGTAACGACCACCAGCGTGCAGGTCTCCTTGAGCTCGCAGGCCAGCTGCTCCACCACCAGCGTCGATACGGGGTCGAGCGCCGAGGTCGGCTCGTCCATCAGCAGAATGTCGGGCTGCACGGCCAGCGCACGGGCGATGCACAGACGCTGCTGCTGGCCGCCCGAAAGACCCAGACCCGATTCCTTGAGCTTGTCCTTGACCTCGTCCCACAGGGCAGCGCGGCGCAGGGAGTCCTCGACCAACTCGTCGAGCACGGCGCGGTCGCGCACGCCCATACCGCGAGGGCCATAGGCGACGTTGTCGTAGATGCTCATGGGAAACGGGTTGGGGCGCTGGAACACCATACCCACACGCTGGCGCAGGCGGCAGATGTCGTAAGCGCCCAGGATATCCTGACCGTCGAGTGCAATCTTGCCCTCGATGCGGCAATCCTTGATGCCGTCGTTCATACGGTTAAAGCAGCGCAGCAGCGTCGACTTTCCGCAGCCCGAAGGCCCGATGAACGAGGTAATCTGCTTGTCGCGAACTTTGATGTTCACGTCCTTGAGCGCATGATGGTCGCCGTAAAACAGGTCAAGGCCCTCAACATCGATGCGCGTCGGCGAGGCGGCAAGGTCCTGCGCCGTGGGGCGAGTCGCATTCCCAACTTCGCGCTCGTGCGCGGCCTCGGCTTGCGCCTCCATGAGTTCCTCAAGCTCCGTAGGCTCCATCGCCGCAGCAGCCGTCATACCGCATACCTCCATATCGATATCAATTCAGCAGTATCGATAGTAGAAATCGCGTCTCATACGCACGTGAGCGCATTGTCAAGTGTTTGTAAGGGCACGCTGGCTATGCAGCGGGCAGCGTAATGGTAAACACCGTGTGCTCGGGCGTCGATTCGCACGCAATGGTGCCGCTGTGTGCCGCGACAATCTCCTTGGCGATGGCAAGACCCAGGCCGGCGCCACCGCGATTGGTCGCACGTGCCGCGTCCAGGCGATAGAACTTCTCAAAGATCACCTTGAGCTTAGCCGCCGGAATCGGATCACCCTTATTGATAAAGCGAATTCGTACGCCACCGTCATCTTGGCACCCAGCCTCAATCGTGATGGTCGATCCTTCGTAGCTATAGGCGATGGCGTTTTTCATGATGTTGTTGAACACGCGAGCCATCTTGTCGCCATCTACGAGCACCGTCAGGTCCTCACGCACATCAACTTGGACATCTTTGTGCTGCTCGTTGAGAATGGGATAGAACTCATCGGCCACCTGCGCCAGCAGCAATCCCAGGTCGACGTAGCCGCGCGTGAGCACAATATCGTGGAAGTCAAAGCGCGTGATATCAAAGAACTCCTCAATAAGCGCGTCGAGTCGGTGCGCCTTGTCGAGCGCCACGCCCGTAAAGTGCGCGCGCTGCTCAACCGGCAGGTCGGGCGCCTCCTGCAGCAGGGAGAGGTAGCCCACCACGCTGGCGAGCGGCGTGCGCAGGTCATGCGCCAAGTATGTGACCAAATCGTCCTTGCGATGTGACTCGTCACGCAGGACTTGCTGGACTTTGCGCTCGCAATCGCGCACGCGGTTGAGCACACCCTCGACCTCCAGGAAGTCGCCGTCGATGTTGTCCCACGCGTCCGGATGATCGATCAGGCGATCCTGAATACGAGCGGCAAGCACGCGGTCGGAATGCTGCTCACCCTGCTCATAGCCCTGGTAGTACAGAGCGCGGCCGCAAAAGAACAGGACGCACACGGCAAGCGCCAGGACAAAGCCAATCATGTTGAATACAAAGCCGGCGTCAAAGAACACCGGTCCCTCAATGCCACCGAGTGCCATGGCGCCGATCGCCAGCGTCATGGTCCACGCGGCGCCGCCGATCACCACGCAACGACGCACGATTTCAAAGCGATCGATCAGCAAGAAGCCGAGAAGTAGCACCGCCAAGATACCGGCGATGTTATCAATGCCGATCAGCAGCAGACTCAGCAAAAAGAACAGCACCGTCGCAAGCGCGCGATTATCGATAACCGCCCTTACATATTCAAAGAGCCAATCGGGCACCTCAAACGCCTGCCTATCGTCTTTTGTCATATCAAGATCCTCACAAGCGAACAGCGTTATTCGATGATGTAGCCGACGCCCCAGACGTTTTTGATAAAACGCGACTTCTGAGCGTCGTCACCAATCTTTTCGCGCAGGTGACGAATGCGTACCATCACCGTATTGTTGGAGCCGGGCATAAAGTCCTCGTTCCACACCGCGCGGAACAAGTTCTCCACGGGCACAACGCTGCCGCGATGCTCGGCCAGATACAGCAAGATGGAATACTCGATGGGCGTGAGACGCACCGGTGCACCGTCCACCGTCACGGAGCGAGCGTCACGGTTGATCTCGAGGCCGTCGAGCTGAATGACCGGAGACTCAGCCACCTGCACTCGGCTACCGTAGCTGGTATAGCGGCGCAACTGAGCCTGAACGCGCGCGATGAGCTCCAGCGGGCGGAACGGCTTGACCACGTAATCGTCCGCGCCAAGCGAAAGGCCCTCGACCTTATCCTGCTGGGCATCGCGTGCCGTCAACATAATTACGGGATAGGTATAGCTGGCACGGATGGTGCGCAGCAGCTCAAAGCCGTCGATATCGGGCAGCATGACGTCGAGCAGTGCTAGGTCGAACTCTTGCTCCAGGATTGCCTTGGCCGCATCGGCCCCGCTGTAGGCGATCTGGACGTCAAAGCCCTCCTTTGTGAGGTAGATACCAACCAGGTCGGCGATGGCCTTCTCGTCATCAACTACCAGTATGCGCTCGTTCATGCGTGCTCCTCTCGCGCTCCATTATGCCCGAGGCGGCGCCCGCAACACACAACAAGCGCGGGCGATTAAGTCGACCTTAAGCACCCTTGCGCCCATTCGAGCACGAATGCGGGCCATGCGCGCACGCAACGATCGTCGTCGCCGGCAAACGATATACTCTAGTGCCAGAAGAGACCATCCCGTCGAAAGCGAAATCTGTGAAGTCCCTCATCTCTTTTGCAAAGCGCTCCGCCCAGCTTGCTGCCGGCTTTGTCTGCGCCATCGCCCTTGTCGCCGGCGTACCTGCTGTTGCCGGTGCCCAAGTGCTCACGACCGACGACGTCTGCGGCAAGACCGCCGACGTCCGCGGCATCACGACAGAAAACCTGCCCGATATCGAGGCAACTAATGCCCTTGTTATGGGCAAGGATGGCACCGTCTACTATGGACGCGGCGCCGATGAGCAGGTCAAGATTGCCTCGATCACCAAGGTCATGACCGCAATCCTGACCGTCGAAAACTGCAAGATGGACGAGAAGGTCACGGTGAGCAACGCTGCCGCCACCGTAGGCAACTCGACTGCCGGCCTGCTCGAAGGCGACGAGCTCACCGTGGAGCAGGCACTACGCGGCCTGATGATCCCCTCGGGCAACGACGCCGCCATCGTGCTTGCCGAGTACGTGGGCAAAAAGATCGACCCCAAGACCAAAGACGCCGAGGCAACCTTTGTGAAGGCCATGAACGAGCGCGCCAAAAAGCTCGGCTGCACTGGCACGGTCTTTGAGAACCCACACGGTCTGGACTTTGATGAGTGGGCCGGCGACATGCACTCAACAGCACATGACGTGGCACTGATGATGCAGGAGGCCATGAAAAACGATACGATTCGTGAAGTCGTCGCGAGCGAGGATTCTTGGATTGAGGTCACGGGCGCCGATGGCACAGACCATTCGCATTCCATGGACACGCACAACGTTTTGCTCGGTCAGGACGGAAACATTGGCGGCAAGACCGGCACCACCGACGACGCGGGCTATTGCTTTACGAGCGCCTACAACCGCGACGGCGACGAGATCTACACCGTTATTTTGAACTCCACCACCAACGACCAGCGCTTTACCGATACGGCGACCCTTGCCAACTGGTACTACGGCCACAAGGTCACGGTCACGATCGCCAATACACAGGAGAAGACCGCCAACGGCAACCCGCTCATGGCACGCATTAGCCAGACAGATTGGACGGACAAGACGATCGACGCCACGCTCGCCGA
>CAJKLK010000057.1:0-4293 GCA_905200715.1 uncultured Collinsella sp.
GGGGGCTTTTCTTTTACGTAAACACTGCATGGATTCGAACCTCGGTCGAGGCGCGAGCGTGAAGCGGACGCGGAGCGTCCGTAGCGAGCGGGCGAGTCCGCCGGCAGGCGGGCGAAGCCGGTGCGGATCCGCACGACGACTTAATCAGCGCTTCGTAAAATTTTTCCAAATTGTTGCTTGACCCATCGAGGGCTCACGTGCATAATAATCCGTGCGTTGCGGCGTTACCTCAGCTGGATAGAGGGTCTGACTACGAATCAGAACGTCATAGGTTCGAATCCTATACGCCGCACCAATTGAAATTGAAAGCCTCCGGCAACGGGGGCTTTTCTTATATGGGAGCATTGCGGAGATTCGAACCTCGGTCGAAGCCGGAGCGGATGTGCGGAATCCTATACGCCGCACCAATAGATTTTAAAGCTCCCAGCAACGACTGCTCTTTTATATCGCGATGCACCGAAGATCGTGCCAAGCCCTCCAAATGAGTAAAAATCAAATTCGATAACTTTTTTTGAAAATACGCTTGACCTTTATTCGGTCAATGTGCATAATAATCAACAAGTCGCGGTGTTACCTCAGCTGGATAGAGGGTCTGACTACGAATCAGAACGTCATAGGTTCGAATCCTATACGCCGCACCATTTGAGATTAAAGCTCCCGGCAACGGGGGCTTTTCTTTTACGTAAACACTGCATGGATTCGAACCTCGGTCGAGGCGCGGGCGTAAAGAAAACGCGGAGCGTTTTTAGCCCGCGGGCGAGCACGCCGGCAGGCGGGCGAAGCCGGTGCGGATCCGCGAAGCGGATGCGCGGAATCCTATACGCCGCACCATTTGAGATTAAAGCTCCCGGCAACGGGGGCTTTTCTTTTAGGCGGACGCAGCATGGATTCGAACCTCGGTCAAAGGGGACTATTTCTCATCGACTCGTGTAAGATTTCGAATATGCGCCTTGGTGAGCCAGTGGCGCGCTCTTTCTTTAGACGACCGATCAGGGTGATATTTCGTGGCAGAGCGTCCGACATACAAGCTCAGGTTTCTCGATCCCAAAAAGCGCTTTCCGGCCATGCCCGAGCAGCCTGCGGGACGCTCATATGGCGTGGTTTGGAAGCTCTTTGGCGAGGACCCGCATGAATCATGCTATGTCGTTGAATTCGTCGGCAAAAGCCATGTGTCGCTTTTGGGCTACGTGAGCGTTTCGGGTGAGGTCTATAAGGTGGACCGTCCCGTTAACGAGGCGTCACTGCCCGACGATCCCGACATGCAACTGATTCTTGACGAGTCCGATTCCAACATCGGTGAGATTGCGGTCAGGGGTACCGATGGGACAATGCGCTCCCGGGCGCGAGTCATCGGCTCTCCCGAAGGCACCATGCGCGAACAATCCGATCGCGAGACGTGGAATTCGACGCGCAGCCTTCGCTACGGCGAGTTCATGGCCTCGATGTTCTTGCGCTACGTGATATTCGCCGATTCTGAAAACGCTGTCTCAGGCACGGCAGGCGGTGACGGCCTTGACGAGGGCATGAAAAATGCCGTCGACAAGATCAAACTTGTAAAACTCCCCGAGCCGGTTGAGGTACTGCTGGGTTTTGATTCCACGCCGCTGCCCGATGCAATCGAAACGTTGCTCTACCGCATTGACCATACAGATAATCCAAGCGGCATTGAGCGTTATGCCGCCGCTTTGATGGGCGAAGTTAATCTGCCTCGTCTGCGCACCATCGCGGCCAAAACCGAAATGAGCCTGGCGCGCATCGATCGCTCGAGGCTCTTCTATCTCAATTTTGACCGTAGCCTGCTTGATCAGGACGAGATCGATACCCTGTTAGCCGTCGAGTGCCGCCTGAACCGCCTATCGGGCATTCTTGAGCGTATTGGGGCAGGGTTGGGCCCCGTTGTCTCGTCGCCAAGCTTTGAGGGCTGCTCGCTCTTTGACCTATGGCATATCAGCAAGACGACAAACGACGTTCCTCGCCTGCTCGAAACGCTGTCGAATGACAACCCGTGGGCCAAGCCGGGGACGGTTGCGTGCCAGCCGGGTGGCGAGTGGGACGTTCGCACCCGCTTTGCACGTATCGTAGAAGCGCTCAACGTTGTCACGCGACTCGACTACACCTATCGAGCGAACATCGCCGAGGGCATCATGCTGGTGCGTTTTGGCCGCACGGTTGTCGATGCTATGCCGCAGCGCGAATACGATGCTCAAGATGACGCCTGGCGCGAGGTAGATGAGCCTAAGCGCGCAGCATGGGCCACTGAGCACGATGCCCGTATCGCGCTTACCCTCGCGGCGGCTTGCTTTGCTTCGGGTGCTCGCATCACGCGCTGCTACGTGCAGATTGCGGCTCCCGACGGCGAGCAGGGCGAGCGCGTTGTTGAAACGTATTCCTTCGGCCGTGCGGCTTATCTGGCCGATTGCGTTTCTGTCGCCAAGGATCTTGAGAGCATGGATATGGATGACATGCCCTGCAAGCATTTGCTCGAGGCATATGAGGCAGATGCGCCGGACATGATTGAGCCTGCAGAGGTTCACGCCCGACCACGCGATGACCATCGTCCATTGCCGCCTGCGCTTCGCGATTTACTGCTCGCTGATACGGCTGACGAGCTTGAGGTCATGGAGGAGGACAACGATCCGTATGTCGCCCGCGTCGTCGAGCTGCGCGAGCAATCCAAAGTTGACCGAGCTGGTGCTTTCGAGGGCTTTTCTCGCCTTGTCGAGGAGCTGGAAGCCAAGTGTACTGTTGCTGAGCTTTTGGCGACGGGCCCGGTGCAGACCCAGTTCTGCGATAACCAGTTGGTGCGCATGGTGCTGCCGGTGATGGAGGAGGACCGTTCCGTGCGTATCCTTCGCGCCCCCGATGCGCTGTATTTTGCCCAGCACGAGATCTGCAGCTTTTACGCCGAACAAGAGGACTTTGAGCGTGCGCTGCCCGAGGTGCGTCGTCTCTACGATTTGGCGCGCTCGTCCATGCAGTCTCACTTTGCCCTGATCAACGTGCTAGCACGCCTGGAGCGCTATGACGAGATTATCGAGGTAGCGCGCCACGGCCTGCGCATCGCCAGCGACCGGCCTTCGATCGGTTACCTGTTCTATCGCCTGGCGTTTGCCTATTGGAACTGTGACCAGCTCGAGCT
The DNA here is from genome assembly GCA_905200715.1 of uncultured Collinsella sp. Classification (GTDB taxonomy): domain Bacteria; phylum Actinomycetota; class Coriobacteriia; order Coriobacteriales; family Coriobacteriaceae; genus Collinsella. The sequence continues at coordinate 3,140 of CAJKLK010000057.1, forward strand.
GGCGCTGGCATGTTATCGCCTGGTGCCGCGCGGCGAGGAGTCGGGCGGCAGTGCGCAGGAGGAAATGCAGGGTCTTATGAACGAGATGGGCGTCATCAAACCGCCCACATTTGAGGAGGCTGTCGAGACCATCCACAAGGCAGGTCTTGAGCTGCCACCGGTACCCGCCGTGACCAATCAGCTCGCGGATGCCGCCGTGCAACTCGTCGATAACGGTTTCTTTTTCTTGGCGCGCGGCTGTATCTATCAAATGTGGCGCACCATGGGCAACGACGAACTCGGCTCCCTCAACCGCTCGCTGGGGTAGGCGAAGCTTGCAAGGAGGAAAGGCTGCTGGGCAATTTGAAAATCCCCCTTGCCCATCCTCGACTGTTTGGTTACTATAGAACGGCTGTTACGGAGAGCTGACCGAGAGGCCGAAGGTGCTCGCCTGCTAAGCGAGTATGCCCCAAAAGGGCATCTGGGGTTCGAATCCCCAGCTCTCCGCCAGTTTAAATTTAAAGAAGGGTTCCATTTGGGGCCCTTTTTTAGTTTCAAGAGCGTTAGCTGGGGATTCGAACCCGAGAGGGCACGGGCGTTAAGCAAACGCGAAAGCGTTTGTAGCCCGTGGGCGAAAAGCCGCCAGGCTTTGAAGCCGGAGGGCATGCGCAGCATGCCCGGACATCCCCAGCTCTCCGCCAGTATGAATTGAAAGAAGGGTCCCATTTGGGGCCCTTTTTTATTATCGAGAAAGGACGCTGGGGATTCGAACCCTCAAAAAAAGAAGGCATCCTTTCGGATGCCTTCTTTCAGTGAGCGTATCGTTCTTCGACCCTACACCTCAGGAGCCTTGGCTACGGTCTCGCTTTCGGCCGTGAGCGGGCGGTTGTCGATGCGGCGACTCAGGCGGTCGAGCTTTACCAGTAGCCACTCGATGGGGTTTGGCCCCGAGCCTTCCTCGTCGGCAACCAAATCAACGACGGCAATCTTGGTGCCTTCTTGCTTGAGCGTGACGCTGCCTACCTTGTCGCCCACGTGCACCGTGCCCGAAAGGTCGTCGTAGCTAACCTTCTCGGTCACCTTGCCGGCAAGCGAGAACACGGTCGTCTGAGCCGCGGGATCGGCGAGCGTGGCGTCGATCGTCTTGTCCGTCCAATCTGTCTGGCTAATGCGTG
>CAJKLK010000058.1:0-4161 GCA_905200715.1 uncultured Collinsella sp.
GGCTCTGTTAGACCAACATTGACATATAGGTGATGCCACCGTGGTATAATAGCCGTAAGCACTACGGCATTGGAGCATCATGAACGCCGAAGACCTGGTCATCACCTTCAAAAAGAACATGGCGAATCTCAGCAAAACCGAGCGCCGCCGCGCGATCGAATCCGTCAGGGACGTGATCCGCGCGGCGGCGTTCGATGACGCGGCCGGCTCCTCCTATGAAGTCGAATGCTGCCCGCGCTGCGGGTCAGTCGCGATTGTGAAGAAGGGGAAGGCCAAGAACGGAGAGCAGCGCTACCTCTGCCGAGACTGCGGTAGGACCTTCGGCATGGGCAGTGAGCGTATCCTGGGAACGAGCAAGCTCCCGAAGGAGACCTGGATGGCCTACGCCGAGTGCTTCGTGCTCATGCTGCCCCTGCGGGAATGCGCGAAGCGCTGCCACGTCTGCCTCAAGACCGCCTACACCATGCGCCACAGGCTGATTGAGTGCCTTTCGGCCTACTCCCCCTCGTTCAAGGTCGAACGGGGCTGCGGCTGCGAGCTCGACGAGACCTATTTTCCCGAGTCTTTCAAGGGCAACCACACGAAGGGGTCGTTCACGATGCCGCGTCCCTCCCGACATCGCGGCAAGCAGGTGCACAAGCGCGGGCTGTCGCGCGAGCAGATCTGCGTTATGACCGGCGTGAACGACTCGAACGAAACGTTCTTCGAGGTCTCGGGGCGGGGCGTCCTGTCGAGGAAACGCGCCATGGATGTGCTGAGGGGCCGCATCATGTCCGGTTCCGTCGTGGCGACGGACAAGGCGTCCGCCTACGTCGACGTCCTCGCCGAGCTCGAGGTCGCCGCGCATACTGCCTACGATTCCAAGGACCGCTCCGAGGGGACCATTAACCGGATCAACACCGTCCATTCGCTCCTCAGCACCTTCATGGAGCCGTTCAGAGGCGTGTCGACGAAGCACCTCGATGCCTACCTCGCCTGGTTCAAGTGGTGCCGGACCTTCATGGCGACCGATTCCGGCACCGCCGAGCGCACGGTCGCGCGACAGCTCGCGAACGGCGTATGCAGGAGCCGCATCCGTGACATGTTCAACATCCTGCCGCCCTATATGGACTACTGGGTCGCATCCGCCGCATAGAGACGATAAAATGGTTGCACCGTGATATACGAGGAAAGGTACAACCATGCCGTCGAACATACCCGCCACGACGATTCGCATCGAACCGGAGGTCAAGAAAGAGGCTACCGTCATCCTCGACGAGCTCGGCCTGTCTATGTCCACTGCCGTCAATGCGTTCCTCAAGGCTCTCGTCCGGGAGGGCGGGATGCCATTCGAGATGAAGGTCAAGACGTCGGCATCTGACGGAAAAACGGTGAGATAGTTGGCAAATCAACTTGAAACGCAGCTGGCACTGGCCTCTTCGCTCGGATTGTCGGAGCTGTCGAAAACCGCGATCATGCGCGGGCTTTTCTCGCTGGACGGCACTCAGATAAAGTATTCCTTCCGCAGGACGAAAAGCTATCAGATCAGCGATCCCGAGGAAAAGGTCAGGGCCGACGCCGTAGCGTTTCTGGTCCTGTCGAAAGGCTATGATTCGCGAAAGATCGATACCGAGGTGGAAGGCTCGCACAACGATTTCGCGGATATCGTACTCTACGAAGACGACAGATGCACGAAGCCCTGGCTAGTCGTCGAGAACAAGAAAGAGGGCGCGACTCCGGCTGAAAGGGCGGAAGGGGAAGCGCAGGCCTTCGCCAACGGCATCGCGCTGGGCGCAAAATACACCATGAAGGACTACGGAGACGAGTCATGCGTCTGGCAGCTCGAGGGCTTCGGCGCTAGGGAGCGCAGGAGAAATAAGCTGGGCGACAGAGAACTTCTTCCGAGGAACTACTCTCAGGATATGGTGTATCCGCTTCACGCGGGCACGGAAATGGATATTAAGCCGGCGAGCGCCTTCGATATCAGCATCGCCATCAGGCGCGCGCACTCCATCATTTGGGCTGGAGGAAAACGCGATCCGCTATCGGCTTTCGATGAGTGGAGCAAGCTGATGTTCGCCAAGGTCCGCGACGAGCGCTACACGCGAAACGGCCACCCCCGCTCGTTCCAAGCTGGTGTCAACGAGTCCGACTCGGCTATCGCCACGAGGGTCCACAAGCTGTTTAGCGACGCTAAGGAGCAAGATCAGGCCATTTTCCCGCGTGATGAGAAAATCGAGCTTCCGGATAGCAAGGTCGCCCAGGTCGTTCGCGTCATTCAGGAGATTTCGTTCATCGATACAGATTCCGACGTCATCGGAACGGCCTTCGAGGATTTCTTCGGATCGGTCTTCCGCGGAAGCCTCGGTCAGTATTTCACCATGAGGCAGATAGCGAGATTCACGGTAGGGATGCTCAATCCCACGAGTGAAGATTACGTTCTAGATCCGACGTGCGGCTCGGGAGGCTTTTTGCTCGAAACCCTCCTTCAAGTATGGAACGATACCGATGCGGGCTTTGCCGGGCAGGGGAACCTCGCGAGAATCAAATCCGATTTTGCCGCGCAGAACGTTTACGGAATCGAAATTCACCCGACCCTGGCTAGAATCTGCAAAATCAGCTTGCTCCTGCACCACGATGGTCACACGAACATCGAGGCCGACAAGAGCTGCCTCAGCCCAAACCTGAGCAAGCCGAGACTCCAGAAGGATCGCCAGTTTGACCTGATTGTGGGAAATCCGCCTTTCGGAACCAAAGTCGCAAATGGAGATGAGGACCAGCTTGACGGCGCATTCCTAGATGACTTCGTCCTAGGCTGCGGAAAGCAATCGATACAGTCGGAACAAATTATCCTGGAGAAAAGCGTCTCCTGGCTCAAGCCGGGCGGCAGGCTCGGCATGGTCCTGCCCGACGGGGTTCTCAACAACAGCGGGTCTCAATCAAATTGTCCGGCCCTTCGTGAATGGCTCTTTAAATCGGGAAGAATACTGTCCGTGATCTCCCTTCCAGACTTCGCTTTTCGCAGGTCTGGCGCCACGAACAAGACTTCGATATTGATCTTTGAAAAGTTCTCCGACCTGGAATCGGCTAGATTGGGCAATCAACTGGAAGCCTGTGAGGGAGACATTGCGGTTGCTCTCAAGGATAGCGGACTAGACTACAACATCTTTTTCGGGGAGGCATCTCATATCGGATATACGCCATCCGGTCGACCTGATCCTAGAAACGACCTCTATATCGCCGACGAGAACGGCTATCTTTCAGACGACCAGACTGGCTCGATATTGGGAGAGTGGAACGTCTGGGAGGAAAACGGGGCGGTTTCCGACCCGAGATGCGTCGCCGAGAGGGCTTCGTCAGTATGGAGAAGCCATCCGAGTCATAGAGTGGACCCGAAATACCATGTCTACATGGCTCATAAGGGCGATTACGTGCCGCATGGCTGGTCATCTGCACCCATGATGGATCTAGTGAAACGGATGAGAAGGAACGTGGACTTCGGGAAAGAGCCGATGAAGGAATACAAGGTCTTGACTCTTTCCCAAACTGGTGTTGCAAGGCTTAGGGAACCAGGCGTCGGAAACAACCCTCCCGAATGGCGGGGGATGTATTTCTACGACTCAAGCAGCGACTGGTTTGAGGTAAGAACCTCCGACATCGTCTACTCCGGAATCGATCTTTGGAAGGGGGTCGTATGCTTCGTCACCGAGGAATTCGACCATGCCCTCGTAACGCAAGAATATCCGATCTTACGGGTCAAAGACCCAAATGTCATCGATCCGGAGTTCCTGTCGATACTCTTGAGAAGCCGCCGCTTCCAAAAGGCATTCCGCGCCATCAACACCGGCCACAGCAATCGAAGGAGAACGCAGTCTTCTGACTTCGGGAAGGTTCTCGTCTATTACCCTCCCATAGAGAAGCAGAAGGAGATCGCCTTAAAGGTGCGAAATGCACGGGAGAATATCGCGAAGGCCTATATTGGCGTTTCCGACGTAGAAAACGAACTTGATGCCATCTTACATGCGGATGACGAGTGGGATGAAACGACAGAGTCCTAACGATTGACTTATTCGAGCTTGAGAGTATCGCCCCTTTGCCGGTTTTAAATCCAGCAAAGGGGCGAATATTTTGCAATTACAAAAAGATGATTGGGCAAGATGTCAATCATGGTCTAACAGAGCC
>CAJKLK010000059.1:0-3693 GCA_905200715.1 uncultured Collinsella sp.
ACTTTTTGGCGGGTTACCAGCTGCAGCAGCAGGTCGAACGGTCCGCTGTAGACCTGCGTCGACACGCGATACGACATCTTCGACCTCCTTTGACGGCGCCTTCGCGGCGCGGTTTGGGTGCATGTTGCGACCGTTTTGCACGGTCGACCTGTAAGTTTACCCTAGATGCCGGCGATTGCGAAGTCGAGCAGCCGCTCAGCCAGCGGATACACGGTAACGTCGAAATAGCGTCCGATCACGTCGATGCCGGTCCACATGGGCAGCAGGTACAGCACGATGATAAGAATCGGCATGGCGTGTTGCTGCAGGCGGTAGTAGTTGGCGAGCGCCTTGCCTTTGAGGAATGGGACGATGATCGACGAGCCGTCGAGCGGCGGGATCGGGATAAGGTTAAAGAACGCGAGCGACAGGTTGACCACGATAAACGTGGCACCGAAGTTCATGATCTGGGACGCCACGGCAAAGGACATGCTGTTGTAGAGGTTCCCATACGCTGCGTGCATGAGGGCGGCCGCAAGGCACGCGAGCGCGATGTTCGATGCGGGGCCTGCCGCGCTCACCAGGACCTCGTCGCGCTTGGGATGCTTGAGGTTGTTAAGGTAGACGGGCACGGGCTTGGCAAAGGCGAACACCGGGCCGCCGGCGGCGAGCATCAGCAGCGGCAGGAGGATGGTGCCAAACGGGTCGATATGGTTGAGCGGGTTGAGCGAGACGCGGCCGCGCGAACGAGCCGTCTTGTCGCCGAGCGCCCAGGCCGCCGCGGCATGCGCGCTCTCGTGAATGACGATGCCCACAATGACGGCGACGGCGCTCGCGAGCAGGTTCATGAGGTAGCTGCTGGACATAGTGCTCCCCTAGCGGACGCGGCGCGAGGCGCGCGTGAGCAGGTAATCGGCCACAAACAAAATGACGGCCACGATGGCGTAATCCAGACGGAACACACCGCCAAAAGGCGACGTGATGACGCCGTAGCCGGCGATGGCACTCGGCAGCGCGCGCGAAAGCTCAACGACAAAGCCCACGATCTGCAGCTTGGCGGTGAGGCCGCTAAAGCACAACAGCACAGTCATTGCGCTCATAAAAATGCCGCAGATGCGACAGGCGATGGCGATGATGCTCATCGCCACGGCGGCGGCTTTACGAGAGTTCACGCGCGGTCTCCTCTTCGATCTGGGTGGAAAGCTCCAGCCATTCGTCCTCGAGCTTGGGCAGCTCTTGCTTAAGCCCGTTATATTCCCCCAGCGCGGCGTTGAACTTGTCCTGATCGGCATAAAGCTCTTCGCTTGCCATCAATTCCATAAGCTCGTCATAGCGGGCGCGCTTTTTGTCGAGTTCCGCCTCGATCTTCTTGAGCTGGTTGCGAACGCCCTTGAGCTTTTTGTTGAGCGCGGCGCGGGCCTGGGCCTCGGCGCGCTTTTGCTCCTTGGTCTTTTTGCCCTCGGCAGGCTTGGGGGCCGCGGCGGGGCTGCTGGGCTGGGCGGCGCTGGCTTTGGTGGACTTGGCCGCGGCGGGTGCGCTCTCCCCGGCCGCCTCGGCGGCGGCGCGGGCTGCAAGGTCCTCGCGCTTGTAGAGGTAGTAGTCGTAGTCGCCGTCGTAGACCGTGACCTTGCCGTCGCGGATGTCGATGATGCGGTTGGCCACGGCGCGCACCAAGTGCTCGTCGTGGCTGATCAGCACGATGGTGCCGGGGAAGTTTTGCAGGGCGTTCTCGAGCATGTCCACCGAGTCGATGTCCAGGTGGTTGGTGGGCTCGTCCAGGCACAGGAGTGCCTCGGGCGCCACGAGCATCTTGGCGAGCGCCAGACGCGCTTTTTCGCCGCCGGAGAGGACGCGCACCTGCTTTTCGATTGCGTCGTTGTCGCTAAACAGGAAGGCGCCGAGCAGGCTGCGCTGCTGCGGCACGGTCCACTTGGGCGTGACGGTGTCGATCTCTTGCAGAACGGTGTTCGATTCGGTCATGCCTTCGAGCGCGTGCTGGGCATAGTAGGCCACACCCACGTTGGTGCCCAGGTCGCGGTTGCCGGTGGTGGGCGGCTCCAGGCCGGCGATGATCTTCATGAGGGTGGACTTGCCGGCGCCGTTAGGGCCGACGAGCGCCACGTGCTCGCCGCGGTAGAGCTTGAGGTCGATATCGCTGTAGATGTGCTTGTCGCCGTAGGACTTGGATACACCCTCAAGGCCCACGACCATGTCGACGGAGCGCGGCGGGTCGGGGAACTTAAAGTCGATGTGCTTGTGGCCCTCGGGCAGGATGACGAGCTCCTTTTTGATCTGCTCGATCTTGCGGATGCGCTCCTGGGCCTGCGCGGCCTTGGTGGGCTTGTAGCGGAACTTGTCGACGAAGACCTGCATGTGGGCGATATCACGCTCCTGGGCGGCGCGCTTGGCGCGCATCTGTTCCAGGTTGTCTTCGCGCTGCTTAAGGTAGCTGCTGTAGTTGCCGGTGTAGGTGGTTACGCGGCGGTTCTCGAGCGCGGCGACGTGGTCGACGCAGGCGTCCATAAAGGCGCGGTCGTGGCTGACGATGAGGACGGCGCCGTCGTAGTTGGCGATAAAGCCGCGCAACCACTGGACGCTTTCGAGGTCAAGGTGGTTGGTGGGCTCGTCCAGAAGCAGCAAGTCGGGGTGGCGCAGGAAGAGCTTGGCGAGCGCGATGCGCATCTGCCAGCCGCCCGAGAACTCAGAGCACGGGCGTTCAAAGTCAGTGACCTTAAAGCCCAAGCCGGACAGGATCTTGCGGGCGTTGCTCTCGAGCTCGTAGCCGCCCAGGTGCTCAAAGCGGTCCTGGACCTGGCCGTACTCGTTAAGGAGCGCATCGACGTCCTTGCCCTGCTCGGAGAGCTCGGTGATCTGGGCCTGCAGCTCGTTGGCGCGTTCGCCCATGCGGCGGATTTCCTTGGCGGCGGCCATGACCTCGGCGAGGATAGTGGTGTCCTTTTGCTCCAGGTTGGTTTCCTGCTCTAGGTAGCCTACCTGGCAGTCCTTGGCGTACTGGACCTGGCCGGCGTCGGGGCTGTCAATGCCCATGATGATTTTGAGCATGGTGGTTTTGCCGGCGCCGTTGGGGCCAACGAGCGCGAAGCGCTCGCCGGGGTTGATCTGGAAGGACGCGCCGCTAAAGAGGACGCGCGCGCCGAAGCTTTTTTCGATCTTGTCGACCAGGAGGATCACGGTGCCGCCTTTGACCTTGTGTGCCTATATGAAAAAAGGCCCCAACTTGCGTTGGAGCCTCATTCAATGCTCGGGTGGAGACGAGGGGGATCGAACCCCTGACCTCTTGACTGCCAGTCAAGCGCTCTCCCAGCTGAGCTACGCCCCCGTGCGAAGAAGTACTATACGGGAACTCGGACGGCGATGCAAGGACAATTTTGGAAAATATTTTGCGGGCGGCGGCGAGGGAACGCAGCCCGGCCGCGGACGCGGGCGCGGGAACGGGCCGCGAGGCCCCGCGATGCCCTTTTCGCCCGCGGGGACGCGCCCCGCGGGCGGCAACGCCGCCGCCGCCCTCCTCTCCGGCGCCCTTGGGACATCTCGAATCCCGCGGACCGCCGTTTCTCGCATCCGCGGCGCGGTCCGCCATCCGCCCAACGGCTGTCCTGCCGGCGCCGGGCCCATTATCGGGGCCAACCGCCCCCCGCCCGCCCGGCGATTCCAAAACCATGCCGGTTTACGGGGCCAGGCCGGGAACCCCCG
>CAJKLK010000060.1:0-3639 GCA_905200715.1 uncultured Collinsella sp.
CCCTTTTTGGCAGGTTTTTGCCTTGGGAGCGGTACCATACAGGCAATGTTTAAACGAGAAAGGCGGGCTCCCATGGAACCTAAGCAGTATTACATCGGCATTGACGTCGGCGGCACTTCGGTTAAGGAGGGCCTGTTCGACGAGGACGGCAACCTGCTGGCCAAGGCCAGCGTGCCCACGCCTCCCATCGTTGACGCCGCGGGCTTTGCCGCGGTGACCGAGGCTATCGACCAGGTGGTCGCCAAGGCCCAGATTCCGCGCGCCTTTGTGGCGGGCATTGGTCTGGCCGTTCCGTGTCCCATCCCGGCATCGGGCGATGCCAAGGTCAAGGCCAACATTGCTATTAACCTGCCCGAGCTAAGAGTCGCCATTCAGAAGCACTGCCCCGACGCGGTCGTTAAGTACGAGAACGATGCCAACGCCGCTGCCATGGGCGAGGCTTGGCTCGGTTCCGCCAAGGGCGTGCAGAACGTGGTGATGGTCACCATCGGTACCGGCGTGGGCGGCGGCGTCATCGTCAGCGGCGACGTGGTGTCGGGCGTTGTGGGCGCCGGCGGCGAGATTGGCCACATGTGCCTGAACCCGGCTGAGGAGCGCACCTGCGGCTGTGGTGGCCATGGCCACCTGGAGCAGTATTCCAGCGCCACCGGCGTGGTGAGCAACTATCTTGCCGAGTGCAAGAAGGCGGGCGTCGAGCCCATCGAGCTCACCGGTCCTTCCGATTCCAAGGACGTGTTCCAGGCCTGCCGCGAGGGCGATAAGCTCGCGCTGGCAGCTGCCGATACCATGGCCGACTATCTCGGTCGTGCCCTGGCGCTTATTGCCAACGTGGTCGATCCCGAGATGTTCCTCATCGGCGGCGGCGCATCCGCCTCGGCCGATGTTTACCTCGACAAGGTCCGCGAGCACTTTAAGCAGTACGCGCTTTCCGCCTCGCGCGAGACGCCCATCAAGGTCGCTTCGCTCGGAAACGACGCCGGCATCATCGGCGCCGCCTATGTAGCCCTGCGCGCCGCCGGTAAATAGCTGGTGCAAGGGGGACAGGTTACTTTGCACCAACATGGTGCAAAAGGGACAGCCTTGGCCCCCATACCTGCCACAAAATATGCCGTGGCCCTTCCGTCTGCGAAGGCTCGGCATCGGCGTGCTACCATAGCTACGTCCAAGTACACATATCAAGTGGAGGATATCCATGGCAAACGTTCTTGTCTTTGGTCACCAGAACCCCGATAACGACGCCATCATGAGCGCCGTCGTCCTGTCCCAGCTGCTCAACCAGGTTGAGTATGCCGGCAACACCTACGAAGCCTGCGCCCTTGGTCAGCTTCCGGCCGAGTCCGCCAAGCTGCTCGCTGACGCCGGCATCGCCGAGCCCCGCGTGATCGAGTCCGTCGAGGCCGGCCAGCTCGTCGTTCTCACCGACCACAACGAGTCCGCCCAGTCCGTCGCCGGCCTTAAGGACGCCACGGTCTTTGGCGTCGTCGACCATCACCGCATCGGCGACTTCGAGACCGCCGGCCCGCTGCACTACATCTGCCTGCCCTGGGGCTCCAGCTGCACCATCGTCACCAAGCTCGCCGGCGTGCTCGGCGTTGAGCTTTCCGACGTCCAGGCCAAGCTGCTGCTCTCGGCCATGATGACCGACACGCTCATGCTCAAGAGCCCCACCACCACCGATGTCGACCGCGCCGTCGCCGCCAAGCTCGGCGAGCAGGTGGGCGTCGACCCGGTCAAGTTTGGCATGGAGGTCTTCCTCACCCGTCCGTCCGGCTCCTTCACCGCAGCCGAGATGGTCGGCAACGACATCAAGATGTTCGAGCCCGCCGGCAAGAAGCTGCTCATCGGCCAGTACGAGACCGTCGACAAGAGCCGCGCGCTCGGCATGATCGACGAGATTCGCGAGGCCATGCGCGTCTACGCTGCCGAGAAGGGTGCTGACGGCATTGTCCTGTGCATCACCGACATCATGGAGGAGGGCTCGCAGGTCCTGCTCGAGGGCGAGACCGAGGCCGCTCAGAAGGGCCTGGGCATTGCCGACGAGCACGACGGCGTCTGGATGCCGGGTGTCCTTTCCCGTAAGAAGCAGGTCGCTGCCCCCATCATGGCCGCCTGCTAGGTTTAGTTGACCAAACGCCACGACCGGATCGCGGACGCCCCGCGCTCCGGTCGTTTTTTGTGCACGGCTCCGCGTCGTCTCTTGGGCGGGCGTGCCCGTGCCGCTGAGCAAATAATGTTCAACCTGTGGTTCCGCTTTTCGGCCACGCCTGCGTGCTTGTCGTGCAGGGTAGGCTAGATGCAAGCGTAATACATTAGAGCGCGGCGCCGCCACTTGGGCGGGCCGTGCTTTTTTAAGACGGGAGCTTTCCCGTGAAAGGAGCCGCCCATGGCAGCAACTGAGCAGCTGTTCAACGTTCGTGAGCGCAAGCGCTTTGAACGTCACGATATCTGGGAGCGCATCGCCGAGAACGGCACGATTTCCGCCGCCGTCATGGTCTTCGCCGCCATCGCCGCCGTCATTTGCGCCAATACCGATGCCTACGAGGCCATCCATCACTTTTTGGAGACCCCGCTGTATGTGGGTCTGGGCAACCTTACGGCCGGCCTCACCGTCGAGCTTTTCGTCAACGACTTCCTCATGGCGATCTTCTTTTTGTTGGTTGGCATTGAGCTTAAGTACGAGATGACGGTCGGCGAGCTCAAGAACCCGCGCCAGGCCATGCTTCCCATGCTGGCGGCTGTGGGCGGCGTCGTCGTTCCCGCCTGCATCTACCTGATCTTTAACCATGCCGGCGCCCGCAACGGTTGGGCCATCCCCATGGCAACCGATATTGCCTTTGCACTGGGCGTGCTGTCGCTTTTGGGCAACCGCGTGCCCAACGGCGTGCGCGTGTTCTTCTCGACGCTCGCCATCGCCGACGACCTCATCTCCATCGCCGCCATCGCCATCTTCTACGGTCAGAGTCCCAATCCGTTTTGGTTGGGCGCCGCCGCGCTTGTGACCTGCGCGCTCGTATGGCTCAACAAGACGCAGCATTACCGTCTTGCCCCGTATTCGGTACTGGGTCTGCTGTTGTGGTTCTGCATGTTCAAGAGCGGCGTACATGCCACGCTTGCCGGCGTCATCCTGGCCTTCACCATTCCGGCCAAGTGCGGCGTCAAGCTCGATAGCCTCACCGATTGGCTGGGCGAGTGCCTGCCGCTGCTCGATGACCGCTACGACGACGAGGCGCACATCCTGGGCCAGCATGACTTTACCGTCTCGACTACCAAGGTCGAGCGCGTCATGCACCGCGTGACCCCGCCGCTCATCCGCATGGAGCGTCTGATCTCCACGCCGGTCAACTTTGTGATCCTGCCGATCTTTGCGTTCGTGAACGCACAGGTTCGCCTGGTGGGCGTGGACATGAGCACGCTGCTCACCGACCCGGTGACGCTCGGCGTGTACTTTGGCATGCTGCTGGGCAAGCCGATCGGCATCTTTGGTATGACGTTTGCCCTGGTTAAGCTTAAGGCCTGCGAGCTGCCGCACAATGTCAACTGGCACATGATTGCCGGCGTGGGCATTCTGGGCGGTATCGGCTTTACCATGTCGATTCTCATCAGCGGCCTTGCCTTCCCGACGGCCCAGTTTGAGGTTCT
>CAJKLK010000061.1:0-3276 GCA_905200715.1 uncultured Collinsella sp.
GTCGAAATGCATGATCTCGATCTTCTCGGTTTCCTTCATTTGTCTCTCCTTTCTGGGGTTGTCTCCACATCCCCCATGCCAACGGGCATCAAAGCCCGCTTACATTCCGTAACACTCAGCCGCTTTGGCTTTAAGCGCATTGACTGACTCTTCGTAGCCCTCTGCCTTGACCTCCATTTGCTTGGAGACGGCATCGAGATACGGGTGCACGTCCCATGACTTCAGACGCTCGGCGATCATTGCCGCAATCGTCTGGAAGAACACAAGATTGGGAATTGCGCTGAGCAGCGGAGCCACCTGAGGCACCGCAACCTCGTGAACCCTATCCCTGGGATGGGCCGTGAGCAGCACCGTTTTTGTCGTAACGTTCGATAGCGCATCGGCGATATTCGCAAGACGCTCCGACCCTTGTGGATCGTCGACGATAAACACCAGGTAGCCTGGGGTTATCTGCATCTCGGGACCGTGAACGAACTCCTCGCCCTCGTGATGCATGGCAGGAATCTTGATGGTCTCGTTCAGCTTGAGGGCCGCCTCTTCGGCAACGCCATAGTTGGGGCCGTTGCCGACGACCATGGCGGGCATGTGCTCAGAAAGCTCGAGCATGTGGTCTTGGACATATGCCTCGGCGGTCTTGCACATCACGGCATTGCCCTGGATAGCCTCGCGCAGGTCGTCAAGACGCTGGGCAACGCCCTCGGCGTCAATCGTTCCGCGCGCTTGACCGCCGTAAATACCAAAGAGCACCAGGTACTCAACGAGAACCTCGACGCCCAGAGTCACAAAGTCCACCGACTCGACGCCCACGCCGTAGTCGAGAACGATATCAGCGTGTTCCTTAATAGGCGCTTCGACGTTTGCCGTGAGCGCAACTGCAGGCATATCGTGCGCGCGCATGTAATCGAGCGCCGCGATCGTGTTGGTCGAGTAGCCGCTCTGAGAGATGGCGATGTTGAGCACATGCTGCGGATAGGTGTGCTCAAAATCGACGAAGGCCTCGGGCGTCACAACGGACACCTGCATCTGCAGCGCATCCTGCAGGTAATCGCGGGCGCAATCGGCGGCATGGCGCGACGAACCCGAAGCAACGATGCGCAGTGCGCTAAAGGAACCAGACTGGAAAATATCTACGAGCTGGCATACAAGCTCAGACGAACGCTCAAGGTTCTCACCCATACGCACATGGGCGAGTTGAACGTAATCGAGCATTTTCATCGTCTCACCTCGTAACAAATCATTAGTATTTGATACCAATCACAGTTACAGGTTACGGCTTTTTGATACCTCTTTGTCGATTAATTTATCCCCATCGGCGAACGGTCGATTTTGAGCCATGTAAGGTTGTATATACGGCTGACCCAACGATCAAAACTGGTTAGCTTCCCAGCTGTTATTCACAAAACACCAGCTAGTACGTATAGGTATATCCACCCGCATCACCGCGGTTAAACGACTTGACGTATTCGATTGCCTGCCCGCTTGCATCGAAGCTCACGCACTCCAGCGTTAAGGCAAGATCGCCCTGCTCCAGTCCAAGCAGACCGGCGTCTCGCGCGCCCAGCGCTTCGATATCGAGTTTTTCCTGTGCCATGACCGGCTTTCGGCCCAGCATCTCATAGGTCTCGTACAAACTGAAAACCGACACGTCGATCTCTTCGATTGTTGGGAACAGCAGGCAGGGAATCAGCGCCATCTCAATCGATACGGGATCGCCGTTAATGCAGTTCAAACGTCGAATGGAATAGAGCAGGTCGTCCTCGGCAATACCAAATAGGTCAGCGTAGTATGGCCCCGCATAACGCTTGGAGCGCGCCAGAATGCGGACGGACGGTTCGCCGCCCGAGGCGCGAACCGATTCACGGAAGCCGCCCGTACGCTCAAACGTAACGGGCACCTTCTGTGCCACGAAGGCACCCTTTCCGCGGACACGGCGAATCTGGCCGCGACGAACTAGCTCGTCCACGGCACTCCGGATAGTCAGGCGTGTCGTGCCAAACTCCTCGGCAAGCTCATTTTCGGACGGAATCATCGAACCCGTAGGGTATATTCCGCGCTCGATACGCTCTTCAATGCGACGTCGAATGCGTATATAAACCGGGGTGGCATCTACTGTTTCAGCCATTGTTCACCTGCCACGCTCCTCATGCCGTTCTTTTCACCGTTGTCGGCAAAGCGGAACTTTGTAGGCAAAATCACCGATTTACAATGCTCCACAAAACGCATGTCCTTATCGAACTCAATCGAGCTCTGATAGAAAACAGGCGTCCCCTCGTCCTGCTGAAGCAGTTCGGCCTCTTCGGCATTCAGGCGCGAAATCGAAACATGTTCACACCCATGCTCCACGCGCACGCCGCCTTCTTGAAGCAAAACATCGTACAGGCTTTCTTGCGTATAGTCGTGATTGGGAAGCGATGGACACAGGGACAGGTTAACGTGAGCCGTCTCGATTGATGCCGGCTCGCCCTCAATAAGTCGAACGCGCTGCATGCGAAGCAAAGGAGCGTCTACGGCAACCCCAAGCTTGTCGGCAAGTGTCTCATCCGCCTCGAGAGTCTCGGTGGAAACCAAGCGAGAAGAGGGGTGCAAGCCTGCAGTCCGCACGGCATCGGAAAAGTTATACGTCTCCTGGAAGATATTGAGCGGTTTGGGAGGACACACATACGTACCCGATCCGCGGCGGCTTTCGAGCGTTCCGCACGAAATGAGCCGCATAATACCGGCGCGCAACGCCGTACGCGAAACGCCAATCTCTTCACACAGCACGCGCTCGGCCGGCAGACGATCGCCGCCGCCGAGCTGATAGTGCTGGATATACCAAAGAATTCCCTCAACAGCACGATCTTTGGGGGGAATTGCATAAGATTCGCCTGCCATTGCACAGACTCCTCATTCAGAAACGTATGCCGCCAAAATTAGGCCAGCCCTCCCATGGCATCAAATTCGGCCTTAATCTTCTCGGCGACATTCCGATACGACTTATATAGACTTGAATCGCGTTTGACTTCGTCGGTCATAACGGGAATCTCTAATTTGGAAACCTCGTCTTTTCCCGTCTGAACCGCCACAACAACGCCCATACCAAGACACATATTACGCTTGGCAGCGTTCATTTTTGCCGCCTTAGCGGGATTTGCCAGGATACGCTGGGCAAATTCCTGTTTTGAGACCGCTTCCTCGGCCTCTGGATCGCCCGCTTCGGCCACTTCGCACTGCAGTACGTCCGCATAGTCAAAAATCTTCGGCTCGCCGCCGCGCTGATGCACGGCCCACTTGCGG
>CAJKLK010000062.1:0-3217 GCA_905200715.1 uncultured Collinsella sp.
CGCGCCGCCTTGTAGAGCGGATCGGTCTTGGGCGTGCGGGCACTGCCGAAGATGGTCACCGCAGGGCCAAGCTCGGCAAGCGCACCAAAACCATCGACAAACTCTGCCTGAATGCGCAGCACGCGCCACGGATCAGCATGCAACCAGTCGGTCGACTCCTCGGGCGCCAGCAGGTTGGCGTAGGTGTTGTCCTTAGGAATCATGGGGCCGCGCATGACCACGGGGCCGCGGCGGTACGTCTCGTCGTAGGCAGGCTCGCCCTCGACGTTCTCGTTCTTAATCATGGGTTACTCCTATCGAGAAAAAGAAAAACGGGCGAGGTCGACGCCATGCGCCAAACACCCGCCCGAACATCAACTATTCGGTATGGTACCCACGATGCATCAAGTGCTTGCAAGCTATCGGTCAGCGGTCGCGCGGACCGTGTTGGCGAACGTGACGAGCGGCTGCCGCTCAGCCTTTGCCGTTGCCCGCGCTCTGCAAGCGCCCGTGCCGCTCTTAGTAATCCACCGCCGCAGGACTGTTCATCCAGTCGCTCACAAACGCGCCGTAGCGGCCCTCGATAATGGCCTGACGGGCACGCTGCATAAGGTTGAGCAGGTAGTAGATGTTGTGCATCGACAGCAAAATACCGCCGAGCATCTCCTTCTGCGTGACCATGTGACGGATGAGCGCACGGCTGTAGCCGCCCGTGCACACCGGGCAGTTGCAGGTGGGGTCGATGGGGCCGTCGTCGTGCGCAAAGCGCGCGTTGCGGAAGTTAAGGCGACCTTCACTGGAGAACGCCGTACCCATGCGGCCGGTGCGCGTCGGCAGCACGCAGTCGAACATGTCGATGCCCACGCCAACGCCGCGCACGAGCGTGGTAGGGTTGCCGACGCCCATGAGGTAGCGCGGCTTGTGCTTAGGCATGTACTCGGAAGCCAGCGGCGCCAACGTCTCGAACATAGTCTCGTGGTCCTCGCCCACCGAATAGCCGCCGATGCCGTAGCCGGGGAAGTCGCCGCACTCCTCCAGGTGGCGCAGCGATCGCAGGCGCAGATCCAGATGCATACCGCCCTGGACGATGCCAAAGAGCGCCTGGTCATCGCGGGTGTGAGCCTTGTAGCAGCGCTCGGCCCACATGCTCGACAGCTCCACCGCGCGCTCAACGTAGGCGCGCGTGGCGGGATAGCCCGGACACTGGTCGAGCTGCATGCAGATGTCGGAACCGAGCTTCATGGCGATTTCCATGTTGTCCTCGGGCGTCCAGAACACGTGGCGGCCGTCGTAGTCATTGACGATAAAGCGCACGCCCTCGTCGGTGAGCTTAACGGCGTCGTTATGGCTAAAGACCTGGAATCCGCCCGAGTCGGTGAGGATGGGGCCGTGCCAGTTCATGAACTTATGCAGTCCGCCCAGCTCGGCGATGGTGTCCTCGCCGGGGCGCATGGACAGGTGATAGGTATTGGCAAGTACGATCTGGGCACCGAGCTGCTTGACGGTCTCGGTAGGAATACCCTTGACGTTCGCCTTGGTGCCCACGGGCATAAAGATCGGCGTCTCGATGTCGCCGTGCGGGGTATGCAGCACGCCGGCACGCGCATGCGTGGTCGGGTCCTCGGCGATCAGGTCGAATTTAAAGAGGCTCTGGTCCATAAACTGGAACTCCTTGGTTGCGGTTCATACGCAGACCATTATACGAGCAACCCGCGAGGAGCACCGACTCGACAGAAACCGGCGCGAGAGGCGGCGTGGCGGGGACACGACAAGGACACGCCAAATGAGCGTGGATTTTTGGACGCTTGACGCATGAGCGTGGATAATCTCCCACTTTTGCCCAAAACACAGGCCAAAAACGGGAGATTATCCACGCTCATTCGGCAGAGCATCTGTGCGAACTCTTAGACAACCAAGGCAACGCCGATGCTTTGGCAACGACAGCGAAAACCCGCCAGAGCGAGCAAGGTGCCTTGAAACGAGGCGGCATTGACCTTCTGGTCATGCCGCCGAAGTTGAAAGGCAGATTGCCGCTCTGGCGGGTTTGCAGCGTCAACTGGTTACGCGGTTTGGTAAAACCGCGTAACCCCTAAGGCCGCTGGCCCATGCCGCCCTCGAGGGTGACGGTCTCGCCGTTCATATACTTAAAGTCGGGGCCGCAAAGCTGAACGACCACGCGGCCGATCTCCTTCTCGACGTCGCCGTAATGGCCCGCCGGCGGCATGTGGACGTTGGCCTTGAACGCCTCGGGATAGGCATCCTGGAAGTTCTCGAGCGCGGCGGTCCAAGCAAGCGGGCACACGATGTTGACGTTGATGCCGTCCTTGCCCCACTCGTTGGCGGCGACGCGAGTCAGGCCGCGGATGCCCTCCTTGGCGGCAGCATAGCTGCACTGGCCGTAGTTGCCAAACAGGCCGGCGCCCGAAGCAAAGTTGACCACGGAGCCCTTGGTCTCCTTCAGGTGCGGATAGGCCTTCTGCATGTACAGGTAGGTAGCATACAGGCCAGAGTAAATGGCCAGGTTAAACTGATCCATGGTGTGATCGGCGATGGTCACGCCCGAGGCGCTGGCCTGAGCATTGTTGACGACGGCGTCGATGCGACCGAACTCCTCAATCGCCTTGTCGATAACGTTCTGCACGACGGCCTCGTTGTCCTGGCCGGCGGAGACATCGGCCTGAACAGGCAGAACCTTGACGCCGTACTCAGCCTCGAGAGACTCCTTGGCGGCCTCGAGCTTGGCGACGTTGCGGCCGGTGATGACGAGGTTCGCGCCCTCCTTGGCAAAAGCGATATCGATGCCATAACCGATGGAGCCAGCGGAGCCGTCCTTGAGCGTGGCCTTGCCGCCGCCGGTGACGATCACGGTCTTACCAGTGAAAAGTCCCATACAAAGTCCTTTCAAATCGCGACGGGCCTGCCCGTCGACTGCGCGCATCCAACTTCACGCGCCAAAAGCTGAAATGCAACTTTAGCGGGTTCAAGCGAATAATAAAGCCCATGGCAGGCGAACGGTGCAACGTCTTTCGGCGAAGGGAATGTCAAGTAAAAATTGGATAGAGCGGCCGAGTTTTTGTTAACGCAACGAGTCATCGAACACGTTTTGAAACTTTGCTGCGGCGCGCGGGATGTCGGCGCGAGACTTTATCATAGGGTGACGAACAACGATGAGGAGCACATGCCTATGACAGACGAGCTGGACCCCCAGACTCAACAGCATATTGATGATTCCGCAGAC
>CAJKLK010000063.1:0-2836 GCA_905200715.1 uncultured Collinsella sp.
CACAGCATGAGGAGGCTCACCAGATGACGGCCACACCGTGGGGATTCCGGGACATATTGCCCGAGGAGGCTCAGGCGCGCGAGGAGATTGCGCTGACGGTGAAGGGCTGCTTTAGGGAGCATCATTATCTGCCGGTCGAAACGCCGCTGCTCGAGGACAAGGGGTCGCTCGAGGAAGGCGGCCGCATTGCGGACACGCCGTTTAAGCTCTTTGATGATGACGGTCGCCTGTTGGTGGTCCGTCCCGACAACACGCTGCCGATCGTGCGCTTGGTTTCGACCCGCATGCGCGCGGCCGATCTGCCGCTGCGCCTTCGCTACGAGGCGCCGGTGGTTCGTGAGTGCCAGCGCAACGCCGGCGGCTCGCGCCAGTTTACACAGCTGGGCTTTGAGCTTATCGGTGCGGGCGATACTGCGGGCGATGTCGAGATTGTCTCGCTCGTGGCCGAGGCGGTGCGCAAGCTGGCGCTGCCCGATGCGCGCATTATCGCAGGTAGCGTGCGTCCGTTTAAAGAGCTGCTTGCGGCGTGCGAGGATCGCGAGCTGGCTGCCGAGGCGCTGCGCTGCGTGCACGCCAACGACTTCGTGGGCCTCGATGCCCGCGTGGCGGCAAGCGCCGAGTCCGATGCCGTCAAGGCCGCCATTAGCGAGCTGCCACGTCTGCACGGCGGTGCCGAGGTACTCGACCGCGTGGATGCGCTTCTGACGGCGGCGGGCATTGTCGCGCCGCTCACGCGCGAGCTGCGTGCCCTGGTCGAGGGCCTGGCTCCCGAGGACGCCCAGGTGCTGTCGTTCGACTTCTCCATCATGAACTCTTTCGATTACTACACGGGCCTGGTCTTTAAGGCCTATGCCGGCGGCCTGCCTGATCCGGTGGGTTCGGGCGGACGCTATGACTCCATCTTTACCGGCGCATTTGGCGACGGTATCGAGGTGCCGGCGGCGGGCTTTGCCTTTTCGCTCGAGCGCCTGGAGGCTGCGCGCACCTCGGCCGAGGACGCTGCTTCCGATGGCGATCACGCCGCGGGCCGTGGTGCCGAGGGTCCGCTGCGCATTGCCGTGCCCAAGGGCTCGCTCAAGGCCGACACGCTCGACGTGCTCGAGGCCGCGGGCCTGGACGTCTCGGAGCTGCGCGATCCCGGTCGTCACCTCATCGTGCGCGGTCGCGACACACGCGCCGGCGAGGGCACGGTCGGCGATATCGAGTTTGTCATCGTGCGCCCCAGCGACGCGCCCGCCTTTGTGGGCTGCGGCGGCGCCGACTGCGGCATCTGCGGTTGGGACTCGCTTATCGAGGCCGACCTCAACCTGCTGCAGCTGGTCGATCTGGGCTACGGCCTGTGCACCTTTATCGAGGCGGAGCCCGCGTGGCGCGCCGGCCAGGCCGAGCGCAACTATGCCCGTCGCGGGTCGCTTCGTGTGGCCACCAAGTATCCGCGCATCGCGAGCGCCTGGTATGCCGAGCGCGGCGTGAACGCCGATATCGTCTCCCTGCACGGTAACATCGAGCTGGGACCCATCGTCGGCATGACCGATCGCATCGTGGACATTACCGCGACGGGCGCCACGCTGCGCGACAACGACTTGGTCATCACCGGCCGCATTATGGACTGCACGGCGCGCTTCTTCGTCAACCCGGGTGCCGCGCGCCTGGATCCGCGCGTTCGCAACTTGGCCGATCGTCTGGCTGCTGCCGTGAAGGACAAGCATTTTGAGCCCGTCGCGGGCTCGGCACAATAGCGCGAGCACGCACGGGCGCCCCCATATCTGGGCTGCGGACCGATTGGTGTCGCTGCCCGGCATCTCGTTTTTCAAACGCAACCTCAACCGATAGGGGATACCGATATGAAGACCATCAAGCTTGCTCTCGGTGAGCGCCTCGTTACCAACCAGCTCAACCGCAAGGGCGTGCTGCCGCAAAACATCGTCGACGCCGCCCGCGATATCGTGGTCAACGTGCGCGCTAACGGCGATGCCGCGGTGCGCGACTATTGCCAGCGCTTTGACGGCGTTGAGCTGCAGAGCTTCCGTCTGCCGCAGGAGCAGATCGATGCCGCGCTCGAAGGCCTCGACCCGGCCTTTGTCGCTGCGCTCGAGAAGGCCGCACGCCAGATTCGCGAGTTCCACCAGCGCGAGGTCGAGCAGAGCTGGTTTACCACGCGCGCGGACGGCACGATGCTCGGCGTTAAGGTGACCCCGCTTGCTGCGGCTGGCATCTACGTGCCGGGCGGTCGTGCGCAGTACCCTTCCACCGTGCTTATGAACGCCATTCCCGCCAAGGTGGCCGGCGTCAAGCGCGTGGTCATGGTGACCCCGCCGCAAAAGGATGGCCTGATCAGCCCGTATACGCTTGCGGCGGCCAAGCTCGGCGGCGTGGACGAAATCTATATGGTGGGCGGCGCCCAGGCCGTGGCCGCGCTGGCGTACGGCACCGAGACCATTCCGCGCGTCGACAAGATTACCGGCCCGGGCAACGCCTTTGTCGCCGCCGCCAAGCAGATTGTCTCGGGTGATGTGGGTATCGATATGGTTGCCGGTCCCTCCGAGGTCTGCGTGCTGGCCGACGCCACGGCCAAGCCTATGGTGGTCGCGGCCGACTTGATGGCCCAGGCCGAGCACGATCCGCTGGCGGCCTGCTATCTGGTGACCTGCGACGAGCAGTTTGCGCGCGAGGTCGAGGCGGGTATCGACATCCTGGTGGCGCAGTCCCCGCGCGCCGAGATCACGCGCGCCTCGCTCGATAACGAGGGCACCATCGTGGTGGCCGCCGACATGGCCGCTGCCGTCGAGGCGGTGAACACCGTGGCGCCCGAGCACCTGGAGCTGCACTGCAAGGA
>CAJKLK010000064.1:0-2598 GCA_905200715.1 uncultured Collinsella sp.
AATGTCCAAGTACATCTCCGAGCTCATGTCGCCGCAGCTTATGGGCGTCGTCTATGCCTTTGTTGGCTTTATCATCGCCCTGTACGTGCTGTCGGTCGTCTATGTGTTTATCGACGCTCGCCGCCGCGGCGCCAGCGCCTACGTGGCATGGGGCATCATCGCCCTTATCCCGTTTGTGGGCCTCATCGCCTACCTGGTCCTGCGCCCGCATTCCTACGCGGCCGACCGCGAGGAGCAGGAGCTGGACATGGCCCTGCGTGAGCGCCAGCTTGCCCAGTACGGCACCTGCCCGCAGTGCGGCGCCCCCATCGAGAAGGACTTTGTGGTCTGCCCCGTGTGCGATACCCAGGTTCGCAATGTGTGCCCCAGCTGCCATCGCCCGCTCGACGCGCACTGGAAGGTCTGCCCCTACTGCCGAACTCGCATCCAGTAACGCATCCATCGCCGGGCCGGCCGCAAGCCACGGGCGTCGCGCACCACGCGCAGCCCACGTGCGCCCCGCGGCCCCGCCCCACACGATGAAGCATGCGTAGAAAATCGCCCGCCGTGCCATTAAGGTGCGGCGGGCGCTTGTATACCAAGGCAACCTGCCTATAATGATGCAAGTCAAAAACGCCGAGCGCATCGCACGCACTTGCATCAGGCATCCGAGAGGAGAAAACATACCCATGAAGGCACTCTACAATGACGGTTCGGTGGCCGAGCTCCCGCAGGACGAGGTCACGCACGTCATCCGCCACTCAGCCGCGCACATCATGGCGCAGGCCATCAAGCGCCTGTACCCCGAGGCCGACTTTGCCTACGGCCCCGCGACCGACAACGGCTTCTACTACGACGTCGACCTGCCCGAGGGCGTCAAGATCAGCGAGGACGACTTCCCCGCGATCGAGGCCGAGATGAAAAAGATCGTCAAGGAGAACCTTAAGTTCACCGTGTACGAGAAGCCCCGCGCCGAGGCCATCGCCCTTATGGAGGAGCGCGGCGAGAAGTACAAGGTCGAGCACATCGGCGACCTGGACGACGACGCCCGCATCACCTTCTACCAGCAGGGCGACTACATCGACATGTGCGTCGGCCCCCACATCTGCTACACCAAGGCCCTCAAGGCCTTTAAGCTCACCGGCGTCTCGGGCGCCTACTGGAAGGGCGACAAGGACAACAAGATGCTCACCCGCATCAACGGCGTCGCCTTTGCCACCAAGGAAGAGCTCGACGAGCATATGCACATGCTGGAGGAGGCCAAGAAGCGCGACCACCGCAAGATCGGCCGCGAGATGGACCTCTTTATGATGCGCGACGAGGCCCCCGGCTTCCCGTTCTTCCTGCCTAACGGCATGATCCTTAAGAACACGCTGCTGGACTACTGGCGCGAGATCCACCACAAGGCCGGCTACGTGGAGATTTCCACGCCGCTCATCATGAACAAGCAGCTGTGGAAGACCTCGGGCCACTGGGATCACTACAAGGACAACATGTACTCCACCGTCATCGACGACGAAGAGTACTGCATTAAGCCCATGAACTGCCCGGGCGGCGTGCTGGTGTACGCTTCCAAGCCGCACTCCTATCGCGAGCTGCCCATCCGCGCCGGCGAGATTGGCCTGGTCCACCGTCACGAGCTGCGAGGCGCCCTGCACGGCCTGTTCCGCGTGCGCTGCTTTAACCAGGACGACGCCCACCTGTTTGTGCGCCCCGACCAGCTGACCGACGAGATCGTGGGTGTGGTCAACCTCATCGACTCCGTGTACCAGAAGTTTGGCTTTAAGTACCACGTTGAGCTTTCCACCCGCCCCGAGGACTCCATGGGTTCCGACGAGGACTGGGCTCGCGCCGAGGAGGGCCTGCGCACCGCTCTGGAGAAGCTGGGCATGGACTATGAGGTCAACGAGGGCGACGGCGCCTTCTATGGCCCCAAGATCGACTTCCACCTGGAGGATTCGCTCGGTCGCACCTGGCAGTGCGGTACCGTGCAGCTCGACTTCCAGATGCCGCTCAACTTTGACCTGGAGTACGTGGATGCCGACGGCACCAAGAAGCGCCCCATCATGCTGCATCGCGTGTGCTTTGGTTCCATCGAGCGCTTCATTGGTATTCTGATTGAGCACTTTGCGGGCAAGTTCCCCACCTGGCTGGCCCCCGTGCAGGTCAAAGCGCTTCCGGTTTCCGAGAAGAGCCGCGACTACGCTCACGAGGTGTGCGCCAAACTGGAGGAGGCCGGCATTCGCGTGGTCTGTGACGACCGCGACGAGAAGATCGGCTACAAGATCCGCGAGGCTCGCAGCATCGACCGCGTGCCCTACATGCTCATCCTGGGCGAGAAGGAGGTCGAGGCCGGCAACATCTCCGTCCGCGATCGCTCCAACGAGACCGTTCAGATGAGCGTTGACGAGTTTGTGGCCAAGGTATTCGAGGAGATCAAGACTCGCGCCTAGCACAAACAATACAAGAATTAACAAAGGCGACCGTCCCATAGGGCGGTCGCCTTTTTGTTGTCTATAGAAGAAAAGCCGCTGGTTAGAGCGGCTTTTTTGTTGTGCAAAAAGGTACAGGTTTTTGTATCTTTCGACGGAGTTCATTATACGAGCAAACTGCTCGCGT
>CAJKLK010000065.1:0-2563 GCA_905200715.1 uncultured Collinsella sp.
GGCAAGGCATGACCAGAAGGTCTATGCCTTGCCTTTTTCATGCCAACTTGTTCGCCCTGGACGTCGCTCGCTGGCATTGCCAAAACATCGGCGTTTCCTTGGTTGCCAAATGACCCGTAGGGAGTCGTTGGGCACATTGCTTTGAGATGTTATTCAATCAGCTATGATGGCCTTTGAGCTGCTTACCTGCTTAAAGCAATTAACGGTATGCATCTGCAATTGAAAATATTGCTCGAAAAATCGTCCAAGAAGTCGCGGGGTCTTTTTTGGCGCGTCGCGCGTCAAGCGATGTGGCAAGTATTTGGTTAGATATTGGTCAGTTTTGGGGCAACCTTGCCAAAAGCTTGACAGATGCAGGTATGAACGTCGACAAATGAACACTTCGAGTGCGATCCAAGCAAAATTCTGGGCTGATTCTCGATAATCGCTTCCAATCGTCCCTTACCGCGTGCCACCCTCGCGTACAATCTGCTCCGACATTCGCGCGCCGCCCGGCGCTTAAGAGGGGAGGGCCCCATGGCAAACGAGATCTGGACCATCAAGCGTTGTCTCGAGTGGACCAAGGAGTACCTGGCCGAGCGCGGCGAGGAGCACCCTCGTCTTTCTGCCGAGTGGCTGCTCTGCGCTGCTACGGGTTTGGCGCGCATTGACCTATATATGCGCATGGACGAGACGCTTAACGCGGCCCAGCTCGAGACCATGCACGCGGCCGTCGTTCGTCGCGCCAAAGGCGAGCCGCTGCAGTACATCACCGGCAGCACGCAGTTTCGCATGATCGACGTCGCGTGCGCCCCCGGTGTGCTCATTCCGCGCCCCGAGACCGAGATGCTCGTCGAGGAAGTCCTCAATTATCTGGATGCCGAGGTGCTGAGCCCCGAGGCTGCTGCCCGTCAGCGCGCGGAGCTGCCCTGGAACGATGAGGTCGAGCAGGCCCGCAAAGCCGAGGCGGCGCTGGCCGACGAACGCGCGACCGCCGAGCGCCGTGCTGCCAACCTGACGGCCGCCGATGAGGCTGCGCTGGGTAGCGACGTGCTCGGCAGCCGCGCCTATGCCGAGGAGCTTGCCGATCGCGAGGCCGAGGAGGCCGCCGCGCAGGCGGCAGAAGCCGAAGCGGCAGAAGCAGAGGCCAGGGAAACCCCCGAGCCCGAGCTCGACGAACACGGCATCGCCGAGGCCAACGTACCTGCCCCAGCCGAGCCCCGCACTGCCCGCGTTCTCGAGGTCGGCTGCGGCACGGGCTGCATCTCGCTCTCGCTTGCCTGGGAGCGTCGCGGCCACGTCACCTGCACTGCTACCGATATCGAGCCGCGTGCCATCGACCTTGCTACCAAAAACCGCGATGCGCTTGGTCTCACGTCCGACGAGGTTGCCTTTAGCCTCACGAACCTGGTGAGCTCCATTCCCCGCGAAGAGTGGGGCACCTTTGACGTGCTCGTCTCCAACCCGCCCTACATCCCCACCGACGTCATGCGCTCGCTGCCGCACGAGGTCAAGGACTTTGAGCCCGACCTGGCGCTCGAGGGCGGTGCCGACGGTCTCGATATCTTCCGCCGCCTGCTCAACGCAGCGCCCTACATGTTGCGCGCCGGCGGCCTGTTTGCCTGCGAGCTCTACGAGGGCGCCCTCGATGCTGCGGCCGAGCTCTGTCGCCAGGCAGGCCTTTCGGACGTGCGTATCGTCCGCGACCTCACCGATCGTCCCCGTATCGTCCGAGCCATCGTCACCGAGCCCAAACAGCGTATTTAAGCTGAACTAATAGACATTTGCTCAAGTTTGCTCTTGCAATATACCGTGAAACTTCTACTATAGAAGGAGAAAGGTATGTCAAATCAGCTGCATCGGTACCGTATCGTGCTTGATTACATTGAACCTTGGCTTGATGAGCAGGATGAAGCTACGCTGAAGCAGATTTATGCAGACCTTTTGGTGCTCGAGAAGGAAGGTCCCAGCCTTGGTCGTCCACTGGTTGACCGTGTCAAGGGCTCGAAGCTTCATCATTTAAAGGAGCTGAGAGTGACTTCATGTGGTGGGCAGGTGATCCGCATCCTCTTCGCCTTTGACCCCAAGCGCCAGGCGGTATTGCTATTGGCGGGTGATAAGTCGCGAGCGGGATCGTCAAGGGCAAAATGGAACGGCTGGTATGCGATCAACATTCCAAAGGCCGAGCAAATATACCGTCGCCACGTAAGGAGGCTCAATCGAGATGGAACTGCATGAGTATATGGAATCTCGCGGGATAACACGCGACTCCATTACCGCCGAGCAGGAGAGGACTCGCGATCGTATCGAAGCCTATAAGCTTGCTCAGATTCGCAGGCTAAAAGATCTAACACAGGCGTCGGTCGCCCAATCGATGGGCGTTTCTCAAAAACGCGTATCCGAGCTCGAGCGTGGGGAATTGGGTTCGATGAGGCTTGACACGCTGAGCAGGTACGCAGAGAGCCTCGGCGGAAAACTGGTTGCAAGCATCGAGTTTCCCGATCGTACCGTTACGCTTGCGCGCTAAAAATCTTCAATTAACCCCCTCACTTTCACCGACTACTAGAGCCGCTCACCAAACCAA
>CAJKLK010000066.1:0-2237 GCA_905200715.1 uncultured Collinsella sp.
GGGGGGGGAGGGGTGGGGGGGGGTGGGGGAAGGGGTGGGGAAAGGTGTTGAAAAATGGGGCGGTTCCCCATATTATTGATGACGTCGACAGGCGGGGTGGTTCCCCGCGTACGTGCCATCTGAGTAACCGAGGGGAGGGCGCACATGGGAATGACGGGTGCATACGAGCGCAATCTCGATGCAAAAGGTCGTCTATCCCTGCCTGCACCCCTTCGCGAGGAGCTTGGAGAGCACGTTCGCGTGTTCAAAGCCCTGGATGTCGATGCTCTGTACGTGTTCTCTGCCGAGGCCTTCGATAAGTGGGTCGAAGGACTCTTCGCGGGTCGTGAGGGCCACGAGGGTTTTAACCCGCGTGACATCAACGACCAGAAGCTCATGAGGGCGATCAACAAGCGCACCACGTCGATGGATGTGGACAGCGCGGGTCGTATCGGTCTTTCTGAGTCTCTCCGCAAGCAGGCGAACCTCGACCGCGAGGTCACGGTTGTGGGCAACTACGACCACCTTGAGGTTTGGGACCGCGCTACGGCCGATGAGGACGATGATGACGAGGCCCTGCTGGACCTCTTCTTCTCGTAAGGGCAAGGCACGAGTAACGGATGGAGCGTGGGATCTTGACACAAGAATATCGGCATGAACCTGTCATGCTCGGCGAAGTGCTTGAGTCGCTGCAGCTAAAGAGCGGCTCCGTCGTCTGCGACTGCACCCTTGGCGGTGCCGGCCATTCGGTAAAGATGGCCGCGCAGGTGGGGGAGACCGGCCTTTTGCTCGGCGTCGATCAGGACGACATGGCCCTTGAGGCCGCTGGCGCCCGTCTGGACCGCGAGGTTCCCGGCGTACCGCACCAGCTGCTGAAGGGCAACTTCGGCGACTTGGACGAGCTGCTTTGCTCGGCCGAGGTGCCCGGGGTCGATGGCTTCCTGTTCGACTTGGGCGTTTCGTCGCCGCAACTCGATATCCCTGGCAGGGGCTTTTCGTACAACGAGGACGCCCCATTGGACATGCGGATGGATCCGGGTAACAACACCTTAAACGCAGCTGAGGTCATCAACACCTATAACGAACACGACCTCGCCCGGATTCTACGCGTCTACGGCGAAGAGAAGTTTGCCTCGCAGATCGCGCGCGAGATCGTGCGCCGCCGCGAGCATGAGCCGATCGAAACCACCGGCCAGTTTGTCGAGATCATCAAGGCTGGTATCCCCGCTGCCGCTCGTCGGCATGGCGGACACCCAGCCAAGAAGAGTTTCCAGGCCATTCGCATCGAGGTCAATCACGAACTCGATGTGCTCGAGCGAGGGCTTGACGCCGCCACAAGGTGGCTCAACCCGGGCGGACGCATCTGCGTCATCTCGTATCACTCGCTCGAGGACCGTATCGTAAAGAACCACTTTAAGGAGATGAGCCAGGGGTGCACGTGTCCGCCGGAGATTCCGGTGTGCGTGTGCGGCAACGTGCCGATACTCAAGGTCATCACCCGCAAACCCCTGGTTGCCCAACCCGATGAGGTTGCGCGCAACCCTCGGGCGAGATCAGCCAAGATCCGCGTGGCGCAGCGTCTGTAGACGCGACCGCGCGATATTGGACCTCCCGCTCGTACCACAAACGAAGCTTAAACACACTACCAACGTACTCGGGATGGGAGGCGGCATATCATGGGCTACAACACCTCAAACGCAGCACTCGCCTATGATATGAACGCCATGCCCGCCTATCGTGAGGCACCGCAGGCCCCCGTTGCTCCCCGCGAGCAGCGCACGCCGCGCTTTGATGTCTACACGGGCGCGGGCCGTCAGGCAAACCAGGCGGTAAGCCCGGTTTTCATGAGCGTTCTTAAAACGTTTTGCATCATTGCGGCCATCTTCATGACGATCGGTGTCGCCCGCGTGGCGCTCGCCGGCGTTACGGCCCAGGTGCTCAACAGCAACGCCGCGCTTACCAACACGCTCGAGAAGGCGACCGACGAGAGCTCCGACCTGGAGGTCATGCATTCGGTCTATGGTGCCGACACGCGCATTCGCGACCTTGCGGGCGCTTATGGCATGGTGGAGCCCAGCGAGAGCGTTACACTTGATTTTTCGCAGGATGCAGCCGCGGGCGCTAGCTCGACCGCGACCGCTCAGTAACAAGACGGTAGCTGAGTATGACAAATGACTATCGCCGCGGCTCCGACGGGGGTCGCGGTTCTGGACGTCCCTCATCGCGGGGACGTTCTGGTTATCAAGGAACGGGTCGGC
>CAJKLK010000067.1:0-2124 GCA_905200715.1 uncultured Collinsella sp.
CCGAGCCGTGCGCCTGAATTGGAGAAGGGGGAGGCCTCGCGGCCTCCCCCTTTTTGCGTTAACGGGCAACATTCCTTATACAATTAAATCAATTTAATCATCCACCGCTGAATATAGACGTTCACCGTTCTGTGGCCAGTTCTCTGTTCTTAATGGACTAATATTTGCTTTAGCGCACTGCTGCGCTTGTCCTGTTTTACACGGGTCGTTTTATTGATTGTGACGGAAGGACTCACATGGCAGATGTTCATGAGCTGCTTGATACTTGGATTGCCAATGTCAAGGACGAGGAGCTCCTCGCTGAGCTCAACACGATGAAGGAGCAGGGTGATGAGGACGCCATCACCGACGCTTTCTTCCAGGATCTCGCTTTCGGTACTGCCGGCCTTCGTGGCACTATCGGTGCGGGCACTAACCGTATGAATATCTATACGGTCGGTCGTGCGACCCAGGGATTCGCTGACTACCTCAATGCGACCTTCGAGCATCCGACGGTCGCCATCGCTCGCGATAGCCGCAATAAAGGTGAGCTGTTCGTTAAGACGACGGCTACTATTCTTGCAGCAAATGGCGTGACTGCCCTCGTGTATCCTAAGATTTCTCCCGTGCCGACGCTTTCCTGGGCCGTCCGCGACCTTAAGTGCTCCGGTGGCATTTGCATGACCGCTAGCCATAACCCGGCGCCGTATAACGGCTATAAGGCCTATGGCCCCGACGGCTGCCAGATCACCAGCGAGGCCGCCGATGCAATTTCTAAGGCTATCGCCGAGACCGATACGTTCACCGGCGTGAAGTCCATGGACTTCGATGAGGCTCTTGAGCAGGGTCTGGTCAAATGGATCGATGACTCGTGCCTCGAGCGTTATTATGACGCCGTTCTCGCCCGCGGCGTTACGAATCTTTCTGCAGAGGAGATTGCCGGCGCACCGCTCAAGCTTGTCTATACGCCGCTGAATGGTACCGGCCTTATTCCCGTCACCACGGTGCTCGAGCGCGCTGGCATCACTGATGTCACGGTTGTTCCCGAGCAGAAGGAACCTAACGGCGATTTCCCGACCTGCCCGTATCCTAACCCCGAGATCCGACAGGCCATGCAGAAGGGCATCGATCTCTGCGAGCAGGTTCACCCTGATTTGCTGCTTGCAACCGATCCTGACGCCGACCGTGTTGGCGTTGCCGTTAAGAATGGCGATGACTATCTGCTGCTGACCGGCAATGAGATGGGCGTTCTGCTGCTCGACTATATCTGCAAGACCCGTGCTGCCCGCGGTGAGGACCTCACTGAGAAGGTTGCCGTTACTACTATCGTTTCTTCCGCCATGGTCGATGCTCTGGCCGAGGAGTATGGCTTTGAGCTTCGTCGCTGCCTGACGGGCTTCAAGTACATCGGTGACATCATTACCTCGCTTTCCGATGCTGGTGAAGTCGATCGCTTTATCTTCGGTTTTGAGGAGAGCTACGGCTATCTGGCTGGCGACCACGTGCGCGACAAGGACGCCGTGAGCACTTCGCTGCTGATTTGCCAGATGGCTCAGTATTACAAGCTGCAGGGTAAGAACCTCGCCGATGCGATGCACGAGCTATACGAGAAGTATGGCTACTACCACAATAAGACGATTTCGCTGAGCTATCCGGGCGCTGAGGGTGCGGCAAAGATGGCCGGCATCATGGCTGGTCTGCGCGAGAACCCGCCCGCGGAGCTCGCCGGTTCTAAGATTGAGGCCGTCGTGGATTACAACACCTGCGTGAACGGCCTGCCGAAGGCTAACGTAATTGAGTTCGATCTTGAGGGCGGCAACAAGGGTATTGTCCGTCCTTCCGGCACCGAACCCAAGATTAAGCTGTATATCTTCGCTAAGGGCGCGGATGCCGCCGAGGCTGATGCCGCACTTGACGCGATTGAGGAGTCTGGTCGCAAGTTGTTGGCCTAAGGCTTTGAAAGCCTATTTCTATAGATAGACGGAGGAGGGGATCTCGGAAACGAGGTCCCCTCTTTATTACTGTTAAATACAGCTCAGAATCACAAGATGTGTAGGAAATGTGTACGCCCAGATTCCCGCCCACGGGGGCCCTCCGGTCTGGCAATATATCTCCTTGCCGCGCGGCCCGGTCGAACCGGACCAG
>CAJKLK010000068.1:0-2083 GCA_905200715.1 uncultured Collinsella sp.
ATCTCGGCAATCAGCTCGACCTCGTCGCCAAAGAACTCAAACCGCAACGGATGCTCGGCATAGGGCGGATACACGTCGACGACATCGCCGCGCACGCGGAAGGTGCCACGTGCCAAATCATAGTCGTTGCGATCGTACTGGATATCGATAAGCGCATGGATAAAGTCATCGCGCTCGAGCGGCACCTTCTTGTCGACGTTCGGAGCTAGGCCCGCATAGTCCTCGGGAGAGCCAATGCCATAGATACACGAGACCGATGCGACGACGATCACATCGCGTCGGGATAGCAGCGATGCGGTCGCCTGATGTCGCAGCATCTCGACCTCTTCGTTAATCGAGGAATCCTTCTCGATATACGTATCGCTTTGCGGCACATACGCTTCGGGCTGATAGTAATCGTAGTACGACACAAAATAGACCACGGCGTTGTCAGGGAAGAACTCCTTGAGCTCGCTCGCGAGCTGAGCGGCAAGCGTTTTGTTGGGAGCCATGACCAGCGTCGGCTTCCCCAGGGCCTCAATAGTCTTAGCCATCGTGAAGGTCTTGCCCGAACCAGTCACGCCCAGCAAAACCTGATAGCGATCTCCGTCCCTCACGCCCTGCACAAGCGACTCAATGGCCTTAGGCTGGGAACCAGCGGGCTCGTATGGAGACACGACCTTAAACGGCACCTCAGAGCCCTCAACGCCAAAACGTTTGAGCTCTCCTCCAACACGCTCAACTTCAAATTCCGCCATGGATACTCCTAACTCATATATCTGCAGTATACGCAGGCGGCAGGCATAGTCCTATACGAACCGATCGGGATAGAGGGTCTTGTAGCGAACCCAGGCATTATTGACACGAATCAGATACGCCTGCGTCTCGGGAAAAGTGATTGCATTATGAAGCGACGTGCTCTGCTGCGCCCATCCGTCGACATTGCCCATGCCGGCGTTATAGGCGGCAATGGCACTGTCAGTCGACCCGTTAAAATACGTTAGAAGATACGAAAGATACGCACAGCCAAACTCGATGTTCGTAGCGGGATCGTTAAGGTTGTCGGCTGAAAACTCGCTACCATCGACAAGACCCTTGGCAATCATATCCTGGGCAGTCTCGGGCATCAGCTGCATCAATCCCTGAGCGCCTTGATTCGACTCAGCCTCGGGATCCCAATTCGATTCCGACTTTATGACAGCACACACCAGATACGGATCAAGATTGTGCGAAATGCTCGATTGCTTTACGTACGCCTCGTAGTCAATTGGATACAAAGGCTTAAAGAAGGCGGCAGGGGCATACGAGTAGACGAGCGAAATAAGACCGAAGACGAGCATAACGGCAAGTGGCGCCACGCGATACCACGTAAAGAAACGTGTCTTAGGCATCGGCCTCCTCCTTATCCGCTACATCCCCGAAGCCATGGCGTGCAAGCCATGCGTCCAGTTGTTCATAGAGCGAGTTATCGCCAGCCGCATTATCGATTACCGTCGTAGCAAGATTGCAAAGCGAAGCCTCATCAGGTTGGCATGCAGAGCGCGCATCAAAATCAGAGGACTCCATACCACGATGAATGGCACGCTCGCGACGAACTGCTAAAGGAGCGCTGATAACCAGAATTTCATCAGCCAGGCCAAAGGCATCCTCAAAACCAGTCGGGGCAGAAACCTCGACAACCGCAAAGGGATAACGGGGGGACGAAACCGTGCAGCAAACCGGATCAAGGATCCTCAGTGACAGCTGTTCGATGAGAACCGGATGAACGATGCCATTGAGCCGCGCGACTGTATCAGGAGAGGCGAAAGCTCGAGCAGCGAGGACATTGCGGCGAATGCCGCCCTCCCCGTCCAGAATGTCCCAACCGAATTCTTCCGCGAGGGCATTGACGATATCGGAGCCTGGCACATACAGCGATTTGGCAAGCTCATCCAGATCGATAAGCATGGCGCCATGAGATTCGAGATAGCGGCAGGCAGTCGACTTACCCGAAGCAATATTGCCCAAGACAAAAACGGTAAACATCAAGTCCTCCCTAACGCCAATGGGAGTTATTATCGCGCAAATACAAAAGAAGGACTCAAAATACAGCCAAACAGTAAGA
>CAJKLK010000069.1:0-1981 GCA_905200715.1 uncultured Collinsella sp.
TGCGGGAACGGCCTATTTGCTCAATGTGTTCGGCTGAGATCGGAAATCAACCCGCGTCTGATAAAGCCCTCAATGAATGGCATCTAACTAGCGTTCGTGATATAAAGATGTCGGTCATCTCAAAAGAGAGGGCTTCCAAGTGCCGGGGACGTTTTCCCCGGCTTTTTTCATTTCGGTGTCAATCCAAATGTATTTCAATCCACCCCCCTTAATAACTTGCGGTGAAATAGGGGCTGTTTAGGCTGTTAGAAGGCCTATTCAGTCCCTATTTCACCGCAACTTATGGGTGGGGATGGCTACGACGCCAGGGTGGCAATGACGGCTTCGTCGCCGGCGTATATGAGGGTGTTGCCGTCGGGGATGATCGTTTGACCTTCGCGCTTGAGCATCACGACGATAAAGGGGCGCTTGCCCTGCGGCACATCGCGCAGGCGCTGGCCGGCCAGGCGGCCGTGGGGTGTCACGGTGACCTCGCGCAGCGTAACCTCGGCACGCTCTTCAAACGTCGGCGCGGCCATAACCAGAAGGTCGCCTTCTTCAATTACGGTATCGCCGTTGGGCAGCACCGGGTGCGCACCGTCGCGCAGCACCAGGACCACCAGCATGTCCGTCGCGCTGCCAATATCCGCGAGCGAGCGACCGGCAAACGGATGGCCCGCACCTACCTTGAGCTTGACAAACGACATGCCGTCCTCGTCGCGGTAGTCGTTAAAGGTGCGGCGCACGTCGCCTTCCGCGTCGATCATGTCGAGTTTCTTCGCCACTGCCGGCAGCAGCGAGCCCTGCACCACAATGCTCGACACGGCGATCACAAACACCAGGTCAAATAGGTCGTGGCCACCGGGAACGCCGGACACCACGGCAAAGAGGCTAAAGACGACCGAAGCCGCGCCACGCAGGCCCGCCCAGCTTACGAGCGCGACCTGGCGAGGGGTCGTCTTAAAGGGCGCCAGTAGCGTGCCAACGGCAATGGGGCGGCTCACAAAGAGCATAAACGCCATGAGCGCCAGGCCCGGCAGCAGCATTTGCGGCAGGCGTGCGGGCGTCACGAGCAGGCCGAGCAAGAAGAAGATGGTCATCTCGGCCATCTCGGTGAGGGTGTCGAAGAAGTGCGCCAGTTCGACCTTGCCGGTGATGTCGCTCGCGCCTAGCACAATGCCGGCAAGGTACACGGCTAAAAAGCCGTTGCCGCCCAGGTAGCTCGGCAGCGCGTAGGCGACGATTGCCACGGCGAACAAGAAGATGGTCTGCGCACCCTCGGCTGTTGCCTGCGCGCGTTCGATCAAGCGGCTGGATGTCCAGCCAATGGCAAGACCCAGCCCCACGCCTAGGATGATTTGCTTGGCCAGCAGCACGGGGATGTTAACGTCGCCGCCCGCCGCGAGGGTCGCGAGCACGGCGGTGAGCATGTAAGCGACGGGGTCGTTGGAGCCCGATTCGACCTCGAGCAGCGAGTCGGTGCCGCCTCTCAGCGATAGGTTGTGCTCGCGCAGCACGCTAAAGACGCTGGCCGCGTCGGTGGATGCCACGACCGATCCCAGCAGCAGGCCGCCGATCCAGTCGAAGCCCAGTACAAAGTGCGCGAACACGCCGGTGATGCCAGCGGTGATGACGACACCGAGTGTGCTCAGCAGCACCGCGGGCACGGAGACGGGTCTGGCGCGGTCGATGTTGGTGTTAAAGCCGCCATAGAACATGATGAACAGCAGCGCCGTGCTGCAGACGGTTTCGGTGAGCGCGTAGTCGCTAAAGTCGATGCGCGCCGGGCCGTTGACGC
Source organism: uncultured Collinsella sp. (assembly GCA_905200715.1). GTDB lineage: Bacteria > Actinomycetota > Coriobacteriia > Coriobacteriales > Coriobacteriaceae > Collinsella. The sequence goes on from CAJKLK010000069.1 coordinate 1,778, forward strand.
CCAGCAGCATGCCGAGCACGATAAAGATGAGCAGGGTGGGGAAGGGGAGCTTTTTTCCGACAGGTTTGATGGTCAGGCACAGAATAATGACGAGGCCGATAAAGAGAAGGATCTGGTTCATGGATAGTGTCCGCTCCTGGGTGGTTGGCGTGGCACGGTCAGTTGTCTGCGGTTATTTGTACCCAAAGATGGTGGGTTTATGGG
>CAJKLK010000070.1:0-1958 GCA_905200715.1 uncultured Collinsella sp.
ACAAGCGTGCTCGCCGAGATCGCCGACGAGATGATGGACTACCGCGGTTGCGGCATGTCCGTGCTCGAGATGAGTCATCGATCTAGCATGTACCAGCAGATCATCGACGACGCCGAGGCAACCCTGCGTCGCCTGCTGAGCATCCCGGACAACTACCACGTCCTTTTTTTGCAGGGCGGCGCCACGCTGCAGTTTGCGGGCATCCCGATGAACCTCATGCGCCGCGGCCGCGCCGGCTACGTCGTGACCGGCAACTTCGCCAACAAGGCGTACAAGGAGGCCGCCAAGTACGGTGAGGCCGTGCTGCTCGCGAGCTCCGAGGACACCAACTTCGACCGCATACCCACCATGGCCGACGTCAACGCGCGCATTGCCGCCGAGGCCGCGGGCGACGGGCTCGACTACGTTTACATCTGCCAGAACAACACCATCTTTGGCACCATGTTCCACGAGCTGCCCGATTGCGGCGACGTGCCGCTGGTCGCCGATGTCTCGAGCTGCTTTTTGTCGCAGCCGCTCGACGTCGAGCGCTACGGACTCATCTACGCCGGCGCTCAGAAAAACGCCGGCGCTGCGGGCGTCACTGTGGTTATCGTGCGCGATGACCTCATCGCCGATGGTCCCGCCTTTGCGCAGACGCCGCAGTACCTGGACCTTAAGACCCAGGCCGCCAAGGGCTCCATGCTCAACACGCCCAACACTTTTGGTATCTACGTGTGCGGCAAGGTGTTCCGTTGGGTTGAGCAGACCGGCGGACTTGCCGCCATGGCCGAGCGCAACTGGGCCAAGGCCAACCTGCTCTACGACCTGCTCGAGCGCAGCGAGCTATTCCATGGCACTGCGCAGGCCGACAGCCGCTCCATCGCCAACGTCACCTTCCGCACCGGCGACGCCGAGTTCGATACGGCCTTTGTCGCAGGCGCGACCGAGCACCAGATTCAAAACGTCAAGGGCCATCGCCTGGTGGGCGGCATGCGCGCCAGCGTCTACAATGCCGTAACCATGGAAGACGTGCAGGCACTGGCCTCGTACATGAAGGACTTCGAAGCACAGCATAGTTTGAGTCCGCGATCTAACTAGCCCGCAACACGCGGGCCGACCAGCCACCTCAGACCACCCTGCTTAGATCAAAACCTGCTAAGGAGTTTTTCCATGCGTAAGATTAAGACCATCGACGACATCACTAAAGACGGCAAAGTCGAGTTTGGCGAGGGCTACGAGTTTGTAAGCACCGCCGAGGAGGCCGACGCCATCCTGATGCGCTCCACCGACCTGCACGGCTACGAGCTGCCCGAGGGCATCCGCGCCATCGCCCGCTGCGGCGCCGGTGTCAACAATATCCCCGTCGAGGAGTACGCCAAGAAGGGCGTCGTCGTCTTTAACTCCCCCGGCGCCAACAGCAACGCCGTCAAGGAGCTCGTCCTGGGCATGCTGGTGCTCTCGAGCCGCGGCGTGGTGCAGTCGATGAACTGGGTGCGCGACAACGCAGACGATCCCGAGATTCAGGTCGACGCCGAGAAGGCCAAGAAGGCCTTTGTGGGCCGCGAGCTCAAGGGCAAGCGCATCGGTGTCATCGGTCTGGGCAACGTAGGCTCCAAGGTCGCCAACGCCTGCGTCGACCTGGGCATGGACGTCTACGGCTACGATCCGTTCATTTCCGTTGAGCACGCGTGGGTGCTGAGCCGCGAGGTTCAGCGCGTGGGCACGCTCGAGGATCTGTGCCGCGGCTGCGACTACCTCACCGTGCACGTTCCCAGCAAGGCCGACACCATCGGCATGATCAGCACCGAGCAGATTAACCTGCTGGCCCCGGGCGCCGTCCTCATCAACTACGCGCGCGAAACCATCATTGACGAGGACGCCGTCGACGCTGCCCTGCGCAAGGGCAAGCTGAGCTGGTTTAGCTGCGACTTTGCCACGCCCAAGACCGTCAAGATGCCCAACACGTTTATCACCAC
>CAJKLK010000071.1:0-1854 GCA_905200715.1 uncultured Collinsella sp.
CGGTCTGTTACTTTTAATCTAACAATTCTTTGAGGAACGTAGGTGCTTCTAAATGTACTGTCGACTTCTTCTCAAACTAATCCTAAGAGACAAGGCCGTATGGATTTGTACGCTCGTTCTCGCTGCAGCCTTTTCCGTCCCCATTGCGTTCAATTCACCCATCTACGGGCCCTTCTTTATGAAACAGGGCATGCAGAGCTTTGTCGACGCATTCAATACGCGCGCGCCCCAGGCCAGCGGCACAGACCTATCTCCAGAGCAGCAAGATGACGCGGAGCTTGCAAGATACGCGAACGCCGCCCTTGCCGCTCAAACCGACGCCGCCTTTCTCGATTCTGCCGAGAGCTACTACGCGCTCATGGACGAAGGCTTCCAATCCGGATCCATCGTGGGAGACCGAGAGACCAATGACGCGGCGCTCGCATATTGCCGTGCCCTGAGCAGCTCCGGCATCACGGATATCCCGGCCTCCGCAAACGACCTGCCATTCCTTTCCTTCCTGCCTTACGCCATTGCCATGGTGCCGTCTTTCCTTCCCTTCATCCCCTTCCTTCTCTCGTCGATACTCCTGCTCGGGGCCACAAGGCCTGCGACCCTGGCGGCGAAGGCGCCCGTGCCCAAATTCCGGCGCCTTATCCAGATCGTGTTTTCGATAATCGCCGCGGGGACCGCGATGCTCCTCGCCGGCCTCGCACCCGGGGGCATTTACGCCTTGGCCCTAAACGGCTTCGGGCAAATTGGGTACCCGATCGCCTTCTTCCATGACGGCGCGCTTACCACCACGACTGCGGGAAACGTCTTCACAGCCCTGCTTATCGCGCTTCTTGCGGGCGGAACCTTAATATCCGTTTGTTCCGTCGTCCTATCGACCGCAACGAGGCGCGTCCTCGCAGGCCCCCTTACCTCCGCGCTGCTTGTCGCGGCCCCGGTATTCCCGTTACTGTCCGATTCGGCACTGGAGCATAACGCCGCGCTCAATCTCCTGCCGCTGGCCGTATTCTCGCCTATCGAGGCAACGGGTTACGTAGGATGCTTCCCAACAGAATTCATTGACTCCGGTTCAAGCGGTGCATCGATGCTTGCCGTGGCCCTGGCATACGTCGCGGTCTTTTTTGCGGTCGGCGCCGTTGCGACACGTTCGCCCAAACAGCCTGGACCCGCGAAAAAGCACCATGGGCTCGAGCTTCTGGACGTGTGCGTGGGATACGGAAGCACGACGATACTTTCAATCGGATCGCTTTTCTTGAGCCCGGGAACGGCGGCGGGCCTCATTGCTCCCAACGGCTCGGGGAAAACCACCTTTCTTGAAGCGCTGTCGGGCCAATTTCCCACCCGTATCCACTCGGGAAGCCTGGCGGCAGACGGAATCTGCCAACGTCGATCAGCCGAATTTGCAGAACTCGTCTACCTGAGCTCTTCGGGCAGCACGGATCTCTATCCCACGCTATCGGCCATCGAGCACCTTGCTTTCGTTAGGGAGGCGTGGAAATCGGCCGCCGACATCGACTCGCTCTGCGACTCCCTCGGAATCTCCCCATATCTCGACAAGCCGACCCGTAAACTCTCGACAGGAATGAAGCAGCAGGTAAAGCTTGCCATGGCGATAGCGACCGATTGCCCGTACCTCATCCTCGATGAACCGCTGAACGGCCTCGATCCGGGAAAGCGGAAAACCTCCTGCGACGCGATGCGCAGCGAGGTGGCGCGGGGACGCAGCGTGCTCATTTCAAGCCATCTGCTCGACGACCTGGCAGACCTCACCAACTCGTTCTACTTCATCGAGGCCGGCACGCTCGTGGAAAAGATCAAGTCGTCCTCGCAGACGCTCAAGCAGGAATACCTCGATACATACGA
>CAJKLK010000072.1:0-1708 GCA_905200715.1 uncultured Collinsella sp.
GAACCCGCCGAGGGTTCCTCTATGGGGATATGACCCCGATAATAATTCATAAGATAAACAAAGGAGAATAGCACAATGGCTATCAAAAAGTATGGCCCCACTACTCCGGGCCGCCGCGGCATGACCGTCACGGATTACAGCGTCCTGAGCAAGGTCGCTCCTGAGCGCAGCCTGCTGGAGCCCATGAAGAAGCACAGCGGCCGCAACAACACCGGTCGTATCACCGTCCGCCATCAGGGCGGCGGCAACCGCACCAAGTATCGTGTCATCGACTTCAAGCGTCAGAAGACCGATATCCCCGCTACCGTCAAGACTCTCGAGTACGATCCGAACCGCAGCGCATTCATCGCTCTGGTTGAGTACACCGATGGCACCAAGAGCTACATCATTGCTCCCGATGGCCTGAAGGTGGGCGACGTGGTCGTCAGCAGCAAGTCTGCCGATATCAAGCCCGGCAACTGCCTGCCCTTCGAGAACATCCCCGTTGGTACCATCATCCACAACATCGAGCTGTATCCCGGCCGCGGCGCTCAGCTGGTTCGTTCCGCTGGCAACATGGCTCAGCTGATGGCTAAGGAGAATGGCTACGCTCTGGTTCGTCTGCCCTCCGGTGAGATGCGCAACGTGCCCGTGAACTGCACCGCAGTCATCGGTCAGGTTTCCAACATCGACCACGAGAACGTCAACCTGGGCAAGGCTGGCCGCAAGCGCCACATGGGCGTGCGTCCCGGCAGCCGTGGTACCGTTATGAACCCCTGCGACCATCCCCACGGTGGTGGCGAGGGCCGCGCACCTGTTGGTCACTCCGGTCCTATGACTCCCTGGGGCAAGCCCGCTCTGGGTCTCAAGACTCGCAAGCATCATAAGCGCTCCGATAAGCTGATCGTGAAGCGTGCAGGTAAGTAAGAGAGGAGTTTAAGACAATGGGTAGAAGCATTAAAAAAGGACCTTTCGTCCAGGCTGCTCTTATGAAGCACGTTGAAGCGATGAACGCTTCCGGCAAGAAGCAGGTCATCAAGACCTGGAGCCGCGCCTCCACGATCTTCCCCGAATTCGTTGGTCACACCTTTGCCGTCCACGACGGCCGCAAGCATGTGCCTGTGTATGTGACTGAGGACATGGTTGGCCACAAGCTGGGTGAGTTCGTTCCCACCCGTACCTTCAAGGGCCACACTGGTAATTCTAAGTAATAGAGGGAGGAACACAACATGGAAGCTCGGGCAATTCTTCGTTATGCCCGCATTAGTCCTCGTAAGGTGTCTATCGTTATGGACCTGATCCGTAACAAGCCCCTGGACGAAGCGCTGGCAATCCTGCAGTACACCCCGAAGGCAGCTTGTGAGCCCCTTCTGAAGCTGGTGAAGTCTGCAGCCGCTAATGCGGAAAACAACTTCAATATGGACAAGAACAACCTCTACGTCGCCGAGTGCTACGTTTGCCCCGGCCCGACGCTGAAGCGCATGATGCCTCGTGCACAGGGCCGCGGCTACCGCATCCTGAAGCGCACCAGCCACATGACCGTTGTTCTGAAAGAGAAAGAGTAAGGAGGGAAAACAATGGGCCAGAAAGTAAATCCGCACGGCATTCGTGTCGGCGTTATTAAAGACTGGGACAGCCGCTGGTTTGCCTCCAAGAAGGATTTCAGCGATAACCTCGTCGAGGATCACAAGATCCGCACTGAGCTGAAGGCTCAGCTGAAGGACGCTGG
>CAJKLK010000073.1:0-1602 GCA_905200715.1 uncultured Collinsella sp.
AAAGGAGACCAGCTATATGAAGTCAAGGGCTAAACCGTAGGTTTTCGAGAACAGCAAATTATCCGAACGTTGCATCTTGAGAACCGAATATCGAATGCTTTCGGGCATGGCGAAGCGGGCGGCGAGGCCGCCTGCGAAGAATCCGGCATGGACCGCCCTATTCCCTCCCCGGGTCGTACGGGACCTGGTCGCGCATCACCGCGAACACGATGTGGCACAGCTTCCTCGCCACGGCCGTGACGGCCACGCGGTGGGGCTTGCCCTCGGCGCGCTTCTTGTCGTAGAAGGCGCGCAGCCCCGGGTCGTACTGCCTGGCGCGGTTGGCCGCCAGCCACAAAGCGCGGCGAAGGTACGGCGAGCCGTGCTTGGTTATGGGGCCGCCGCCGCTGTCGAACTGCCCGGACTGGCTCACCGACGAGTTCAGCCCGGCGTAGCTCACCAGGGCGGACGCGTTTCGGAAGCGCGACACGTCGCCTATCTCCGAGACGATCTGGGCGCCCGTGGCGTATGACACCCCGGGTATCGTGAGCACGAGCGGCTCGACCTCGTCGAGCAGGGCCCTCACCCTCGCCTCGACCTTCGCGCACTCCGAATCGGCGAACTCGATCTGCCTTATCAGGGACTTGACCTGGAACGAGGCCGCCTCCTGGCCGAGCCTCACGCCGATCGACGACCTGGCCGCGGCCTTGATCTTCGCGGCGTAGCCGGCCGACTTTCCGCCGCGCCTGGACGCCTCGGCGACGTCGCGGGCGAGCGAGTCGGCGCGCCTGCGCGCCAGCTCGAAGGGCAGCGGGGACCTGGACAGCACCGCGCGGCTGCCGGCCCCGAACATGTCCGAGAATATCCCGGCGTACTCGGGGAAGTGCGCGTCCATCAGGCACACGCACTGGGTCTTGAGCTCCGCGGCCATGCCGCGCAGCGACTGCAGGTAGCGCGACAGCGACCTCAGCGACGCCACCTCGTCGGTGGCGAGCCTGGTCTCGTCGTACTGCCCTATGCGCAGCGTCTCGGCTATGAGCCGGGCGTCGATGCGGTCGTTCTTGACCTTGTCGAGCTTCTTGAGCTTGCGCACCGCCTTGACCTGCATGGGGTTTATCACGGCGACCGAGTAGCCCCGGGCGACGAGGAACGAGTAGCACGCCATCCAGTAGTGGCCGGTGGCCTCCATGCCCACGACGACGTCGGACGGCGACCCCGCAAGGCCCTCGAGCCACGCGACGGCCCTCTCTAGCCCGGCCTCGGTGTTCTTGAACGGCATCGGCCGGCACATCTCGGCCCCGCGCTCGTCGACCGCCCCTATGACGTGGTCCGTCTTGGCGATGTCCACACCCGCGTAGATCATCCCCGGCTCCCTTCTGCGATGCGGCGGGGCCTGCCCGAGCGCCCGGGACCGCAACCTCCCAAAAGAGATCCGAGGTGGCGCGTCGCCCCTCATCCAGCTAATTCGCGGCCTTTCCCGAACGGGGCAGGATGCCACTCTCCTTTGCGAGGTCGCATCCGGCGCCTCAGCCCACATGTCGGCATCCCTGCCCGCCAGAGTCTGCATTGCACCTGAAAGCATTCGATATTCGGCTCCCAAATGCAACAACTAAAAGATAGGAG
>CAJKLK010000074.1:0-1450 GCA_905200715.1 uncultured Collinsella sp.
AGCATCGCCCGAATCTGAACGACGGCATCGCGCAGACGCGCCGCCTCCTCAAAGTCCATGGCGGCGGAAGCGTTGCGCATGTCTTCCTCCATGGTCTCGACGATCCGCACGAGCTCGTCATGCGGCAGCCCTTCCAGCTGCTCGGCAAGCGTCTGCTCGGGCGTCACCGTCTCCGGCGCGACGCCCTCGCCGTTTTCGTCGGGCGTATAGAACGCACCGTGACCCAGCGAATCGCCTCTCGAGCGTCCCTTCGAGCCCACAGTCTTTTCGGCCTCGGCAATAAAGCTCGAAATGTCGTTAATGGCCTTGCGGACCGTCTTGGGCACAATGCCATGCTCTTCGTTATATGCCATCTGAATCTCGCGACGGCGCTGCGTCTCCTCGATGGCTTCTTTCATCGAATCGGTCACAACGTCTGCATACATGATGACCTCGCCGTCGGCATTACGGGCCGCACGGCCAATCGTCTGAATCAACGAACGACGGTTGCGCAAGAAACCTTCCTTGTCAGCGTCGAGAATTGCCACCAGCGAGACCTCGGGAAGGTCTAGACCCTCGCGGAGCAGGTTGATGCCAACGAGAACATCAATCTTTCCCTCGCGCAGCGTTCGCAGGATCTCGACACGGTCCATCGTCGCTGTATCGGAATGCATGTAGTTGACCTTAATGCCAGCGTCGAGCAGGTGATCGGTCAGATCCTCGGCCATGCGCTTGGTGAGCGTGGTCACCAGCACGCGCTCCTTGCGCACCACGCGCTCGCGAATCTCGTCCTCAAGATCGTCAATCTGGCCTCGGACCGGACGCACATCGATCTTGGGGTCGAGCAGGCCGGTCGGACGAATGATCTGCTCAACGTCGTTCTGGCTAACCCGCAGCTCATAGTCGCCCGGCGTGGCCGAAACATAGATGAACTGGGGGATCCTCGCCTCAAACTCATCGAAACGAAGCGGGCGGTTATCGAGTGCCGAAGGCAGACGAAAACCATGCTCCACCAGCGTCACCTTACGCGAGCGGTCACCTTCGTGCATGCCGCGGATCTGCGGCACCGTTACATGGCTCTCGTCGATGATGCAGAGCATGTCCTTAGGAAAGTAATCGATCAGGGTAAACGGCGGCTCGCCCGGTTTTCGACCGTCCAGATGACGCGAGTAGTTCTCGATACCGTTACAAAAACCCATGGTCTCGAGCATCTCGAGATCATAATCGGTGCGCTGCTGCAGGCGCTGCGCCTCGAGCAGCTTATCAGTCGCCTTGAGCTCGGCCACACGCTTCTCGCACTCTTCACTGATTGATTTCAGAGCCGCTTTGACCTTAGGCTTCTCAGTCACGTAGTGCGAGGCCGGCCACACGGGAATGGCCTCGTACTCACGCAGCATCTCTCCGGTGACCTCGTCAATCTCGGCAATCAGCTCGACCTCGTCGCCAAAGAACTCAAACCGCAACGGATGCT
>CAJKLK010000075.1:0-1421 GCA_905200715.1 uncultured Collinsella sp.
TTGACAGACGGTGGCGAATGCCCGCCGTCCGCATTCGTACGAAACAAGGAGTCTCCATGCTCGCATCTCTTCTCTCAAAACCTCAACCTTCGCTGTCCGCGCAGGCCAGGCGCCTGGTGGCGATGCGCTTTCTCATCTACACCGGTTTTCAGACTAGCTACTTTATCGGCGTCATCGGAACGCTTACCTATGCGGACGATGCCTCGGTCGTCGCGACATCGCTGGCCGTCCTGTTCATGAACGTTTTCGTGATTCTGGGATCCTTTGCGGGTGGCGCGGAGCTCGACGCCTGGGGTCCGCGCCGCCATTTCTTGCTGAGCATCATCGGCGCTCTCGCAACTGGCACGGCAATCATCGCCTTTGGTAGCGCGACCGGCGTCGTCCTACTCGGCGCGGTGTTTCTGGGCTTTACGATGGGATTCGCCCAGCCCATCGCCACGTCCTATCCGGCGTATCTCACCGACGACCCCGTCGAGCTCAAAGACATCAACTCCGCCATTGCCATGTTTTCAAACGTGAGTATCATCGTTGGCCCCACGCTGGGCGGCTTTGTCGCGGCGGCTGCGTCGTCGCGCGCGGTGTTCGTGCTCATGATGCTCTTTACCGTGCTGGCATTCGTCGTCGGTTGGGGCTTTAGGCCGCAGACCGGCCATGTCGCCGGGCATGCGGATGCCGATTCGGCAGAGGAAAGGGAGCGTGCGGGACAAAGCTCCAGCCCCAGCACATCCGCCCGCGCCACTTTCGCAGTCAGCATCAAGACAGTCTTCACCAACAGCGTCCTTGCGCTACTTTTCTGCATCATTTTTCTTTCGAACTTTGGCTACGGAGCCTTCGATCCGCTCGAGTCGTTTTTCTATCGCGATGTCCTGCACGTCGGCGTTGAGTGGATGGGCTGGCTCTCGTCGGCCAGCGGTGTGGGCGCGGTTCTGGGTGCCGTGGCCGCGCTCCGCTTGCCGCCGAACCTGGTCAACCTTAAGACGCTGCTCGTGGCGCTCATGTCCGTGGGTCTGGGAAGTCTGCTCTATGTGGGGACGCCGTACGTGGGTGTAGCCCTCGTCGGCCAGATTGTCCTGGGCGTGGCGTGGGGCGTCGTCAACCCGCTCCACAACACGATCGTGCAAACGACGGCCCCGCTCGAGCAGCTCGGTCGCGTGAACTCGGTCATGGGCTTTGGCAATATGTTTGCCGGCGTGGCGCCGCTGGCGATTGCCCCGTGGCTGGCGTCGACATTTGGCGTGCAGCAGACGCTCGTAGGGGCGGGCATGGTCGTGACGGCGGTTCCCGCGGCGTTGCTGCTGCTTGGCCGCTGGCACTTGGATCGTGCCGCAAGGCAGTAAAAACCATCACAACATTCGATGAAAATCGCGACCTTGATTGGCAACTTCATCCGAACACTTCCCACATTCATCCGTACATGTACG
>CAJKLK010000076.1:0-1323 GCA_905200715.1 uncultured Collinsella sp.
TGCTCCAGATCGGGCAGGTCGCGGGTGGAGCGCAGGCCGAACTTTTCCAAGAAGGCGTTGGTCGTACCGTAGATGATGGCCTGGCCGCGCTCGGGGTCGCGACCGAGCTCGCGCACCAGGCCCTTGTCCACGAGCGACGCGATGACGCCGTCGGAGTTGACGCCGCGGATGCCCTTGACCACCTCGCGCGTGACGGGCTGGTGGTAGGCGATGACGGCCAGGGTCTCGAGCGCCGCCTGCGACAGTTTTTGCGTGTCCCAGCTCAGCACATAGGCCTCGACCACATCGTGGTAGGCGGGGTGGGTAAACAGGCGCCAGCCGCCGGCGACCTCGCGCAGCTGAAAGCCGCGGTTTGCCTCCTCATACTCAACCTTGAGCTCGGCCAACAGCGACGCGCACTCGCCGGGGGCGATATCCAGCGCACCTGCTAGCGCGGGCGCGCTCACGGGGTCGCTCGACACCAGCAGCAGCGCCTCGAGGGCGCCTTTGAGGCTGTTTGCCTCTAGCGTGGAAAGGGTTGACATGGTTGCCGCTCCTATTCGGTGAGCTCGGGGCCCTCGCCGGGCACGTATGCCTCGGCGCCCTCGACGCGGGTGATTTGAATGGTTCCAAAGATCTCGTCCTGGCTCAGCGTGAGCGAGCCACGTTTGGCGAGCTCCAGCATGGCCAAGAAGGTGACGACGAGTTGCTCGGTGGTGGCGTCGCCGTCCAACAGCTCACGGAAGGTGCAGGTTTGGTGCGCCATGGTAAAGCGGTCGACCGAGGCCACCGTCAGGTCGAGCGGCACGCGATGCGGTGCCACGTGCTCGGCTTCCAGCAGGAAGGTCTGGCGCTTGCCGTCCAGGTCGGCACAGATGACGGCAAGGCCGCGCAGGGTGATGCCGGCCAGGTAGTCGGGCATAAGGCCCAAAAACTCGGGGTCGGGGCCGGCCACGCGCGGATGCATGCGGCTCTCGGCCTGCATGCGCGCGCCAAGGGCCGCCGCCGCGCCCTTAAACTGCTTGTACGCGATCAGGCGCTGGATCAGGACCTCGCGCAGGGCATCGCCGTCGAGCGCGCTGAGCTCCTCGAGGTCTTCGTCGTCCTCGTAATCGTCGTCGTCCTTGCGTGGGGCCTCCTGGGGCACCAGCGAGGCTGCCTTAATGTCCAGAAGGGTTGCCGCGACCAGTAAAAAGTCGCTCGCCACGTCCAGGTCCAGCGCCTCGATGCGATCGACCTCGGCAAGGTATTGCTCGGCCACCTCGCTAATCGAGATGGCGCCGATATCAACTTTTTGGCGGGTTACCAGCTGCAGCAGCAGGTCGAACGGTCCGCTGTAGACCT
>CAJKLK010000077.1:0-1219 GCA_905200715.1 uncultured Collinsella sp.
TGGACTGGCAACGGTGTGTTGGACAGGTTCTTAGAGGACGAGTCCCTGTTCGGTGAATTCCTTCGGACTCCGGTATCCGAGGGTGGAGTGGAGTCTTTGGTTGTTGAACCACCACACATAGTCGTTGAGGTCGGAGCGTAGTTGTTCCAGGCTGGTGTAGTGGTTCCGGTATATGAGCTCCTTCTTCAGGAGCCTGTTGGCGGATTCGACCACGGCGTTGTCGTACGGGTTGCCCTTCCTTGACAGCGATCTTCTGATGTCGAACACGTCGAGCAGCTCGTCGATTTTCGCGTTGTCGAACTCGCTGCCCCGGTCCGTGTGGAACACCTCCACCTCGGTCAGGGGGAAGTCGAGCGTGGCGAACGCGGCCATGACCAGGTCGGCGGTGCGGCTCGTGTCGGCGCTGTGGCCGGCGATGCTCCTGTTCGCCAGGTCGATGAGCAGGCACACGTACGCCCACTTGCCGCCGACGCGCACGTACGTCAGGTCACTGGCCAGGTGGGTGCGCGGCTCGTAGCCGTCGAACTCGCGGTCGAGGATGTTCGCGAGCCTGGCCTCGTTAACCCGCGTCTTGTGTGGTTTGAACGTTCTGCGCGCGTACGCGCTCGTCATGCCCCGCCGTTTCATGATGTTGACGATGCGCCTTCTGGAGGCGGTGACGCCCCTCCGCTCCAGCGCGGCCTTGATCTTCCTGGCGCCGTAACGCTCATGGCTGTCGCGCCAGATCGCGTGCACGTCGCCGGCGATCGGGTCCACCCGCTCGGCTTCGGGATGTTCGATCATCCAGTAGTAGGTGGAGCGGGGAACGCCCAGTATTCTGCACTGCGCCGATATCGGATAACGGGAGGCGTTGGCCCGTATCACTGCTACTTTCGTGCGAATATCAGCGCCGCCTGTTTTAAAACGTCCACCTCCATCTCCAACTGTCTGTTGCGCTTGCGCAGCTCGATCAGCTCGTTCTGCTCAGGAGTGCGGTTGTCGGCGGCTTTCGTGGAGCCGCTGTTGCGGATGCCCTGGACCCAACGGTGCAGCGTGGAATGCGAGATGTCGTACTCGTCCTTGATCTCGCGCGCCGGCTTGCCGTTCTCGTAAAGCTGCACGATCTGCCGCTTGAACGACTCCTCGTAGTGGCGGGGATGCTTCGGGTCGGCCATCGTCGGCCTCCAATCTCATGTCATTCGTCCCTCATCGGACTGTCTAATACATTGTAGCCAATCCA
>CAJKLK010000078.1:0-1171 GCA_905200715.1 uncultured Collinsella sp.
GGTCACCAAGCACAACCTCAAGTATCGCCGTTACTATCACCAGTTCGACTACTAAGCTAAGAGCAAATTACGTTGGTGTAATTGGGCCTCGCTCCTATATGGAACGGGGCCTCGTTTGGGTTGGAGAGTAATAATGGGCTATCCCCAGCTTGCCGTCATGAATATCAGCCATCGTTATTTTGACCTTGAGGAATTCTTTTCTTCGGCAGCGGCCTCGGGCTACACGTGTTGCGAGCTTTGGACCGGGGCGATGCATCTGTATGTCGATTGCCATGGATACGATTCGCTCGAGCAGGTGCGGGAGCTGTCGCAGCGGTATGGGGTTCGGATTGTGGGGCTTTGTCCCGAACAGAACAACCCCAAGCCGTGGAATATCGCGGCGCGCGGGAATGAGGCGCGTACCCGCACGCTTGCGTACTTTAAGAACGTTGTGGATATCGCGGCGGAACTTGGAGCCGAGCAGGTCATGGTCTCGAGCGGCTGGGCATTTTTGAACGAGCCGATCGAGGACGCGTGGGGTCGCAGCGCCTCGATGCTGCGTGCGATTGCCGAGCATGCGGGAGGGCGCGGCGTGCGACTGGTGCTCGAGGCCCTACAGCCGGTTGAGTCGATGATCGTGAACTCGGCGGCCGACACGAAGCGCATGATCGAGGCAGTTGATCATCCGGCACTTAAGGCGTGTCTGGATTTGGGCGCTATGGCGGTGGCAGGGGATACCATCGACGATTATTTCGATCTGCTTGGCGATGATGTCGCCCACGTGCATTTTGTCGATGTTGCGGCAGATGGCACGACGCATCTTGCCTGGGGTGACGGCGACCGCGATATGCGCGCCGACCTGGATAGGCTGGTGGCGCGCGGCTATCGCGGAGTTGTTTCGGCCGAGACCTATGACGGGCGCTATTTCGCCGACCCCGCAGCTGCCGATGCGCAGGTAATGGCAGAGTATCGTCGTGCGATTGGCGCCTAGGTGGGGTTGGGCTGCGGCAACCTACCCTATGTTTCCAAATGAATACGGTGTGAGCGGCTGCGACGGATTTTCCCCGCAAGCACTCTAGTATGCTAAAGTACCCAGAAGACCGGCGGAGATCTGCCGGTCTTCTGTTCTATATGAAACACAGCATGAGGAGGCTCACCAGATGACGGCCACACCGTGGGGATTCCGGGACAT
>CAJKLK010000079.1:0-1085 GCA_905200715.1 uncultured Collinsella sp.
ACGCGCATCAACCTTTCGGCCAACGAGAACACCTATCCCGTGCCGGCCGGCGTGCGCGAGGCGGTCGATACGGCCCTGGCTGCCACACCCCTCAACCGCTATCCCGATCCCATGTCGAACGACCTGCGCGACGAGCTTGCCGCTTGGCATGGTGTGGCGCGCGAGAATGTCTGCGTGGGCAACGGCGGCGACGAGCTGCTCTATAACTACCTGCTGGCGTTTGGCGGCGAGGGACGGACCCTGCTCAACTGCCCGCCGTGCTTTAGCGAGTACGCGTTCTTTGCGTCGCTCTGTCAGACCGAGGTGCGTGACGTGTGGCGCGACCCCGCGACCTTTGAGCTCGACCAGGCGGCGGTGCTTGCGGCGGCGCCCGAGTGTAACCTGGCAATCGTGACCTCGCCCAACAACCCCACGGGTGATGTGGCGCCGCTCGACTTTGTCGCGGCCCTGTGCGATGCGTGTCCCGGCATGGTCATGGTCGACGAGGCCTACGTTGAGTTTGCCGACGATTCGTTTGGCGCGGCCACCACGGCGCAAGGCCTTATCGCCGAGCATCCCAACCTGGTGATTCTGCACACGCTGTCCAAGGCGTTTGGCGCCGCCGGCGCACGCTTGGGTTACGTGATCGCGGCGCCCGAGGTTATCGAGGTGTTCGCGGCGATTCGCCAGATCTATTCGGTCAACGTGCTGAGCCAGGCGGCAGCACTTGCCTGCGTGCGCGCCCGTGATGCCTATGCGCCCGTGGTGACGCAGGTCGCATCCGAGCGCGAGCGCGAGCTGGTCGCTCTGCGCGCGATGGCTGCCGAGGGCCTGCCCGTGGAGGCGTGGCCGAGCGCGGCGAACTTTGTGCTCGTGCGCACGCCGCATGCCACGCGCGTGCGCGAGCGTCTGCGCGATGAGTATTCGATTTTGGTGCGCGACTTTAGCTATGCGCCGGGGCTCGCGGACTGTCTGCGCATTACCGTGGGTACGCCGTGGGAAAACGACGAGGTGCTGGCTGCGTTTGCCGCGCTGGTGAAGGAGGAGATGTAGATGGGCCGTTATGCCGAGGTAACCCGTAAGACGGGGGAGACCGATATTGTCGT
>CAJKLK010000080.1:0-1078 GCA_905200715.1 uncultured Collinsella sp.
TTAGTAGTCGAACTGGTGATAGTAACGGCGATACTTGAGGTTGTGCTTGGTGACCGTCTCGTAGTAGCGGGCCAGGCGGTCGGTCACGAGCACCGTCAGGATCCACGGGGAGACGATGACGCGGAACTCGTCGTCAAGGCCCGGGATCGCGAACTCGGCGGTGTCGATGACGTTGATGTCGGTGTCGCCGGTCACGCCGCAGGTCAGGAACGCGCGGACGCGCTCGTCGAGCTTGCGGTTCTCGTCCTCGCCCATGAACAGGAAGACCGGGACGCCGGGCTCCACGAGCTCGAGGGTGCCGTGGAAGAAGTCGGCCGAGGTGATGTAGCGGGTGCGCTTCCACTGCATCTCCTCCAGGATGCACATCGAGAACAGGATCGTCTCGCCCCACAGGGCGCCGGAGCCGATGAACATGGTGTAGGGGGCCAGGGCGTACTTCTTGGCGAGCTCCTCGGCGCGCGGCTCGAAGCGCTTGCGGATGTCGAGCATGTCCTTCCAGATGTCCTTGGTCTGCTCGATAAACAGATCGAACTTGGGGAAGCAGCCGCGGCGGTTGAGCAGGCGCAGGCCGAAGCAGTCGGCGAGGTAGTAGCCCTTCTCGCAGCCGCCCGAACCGTGGTCGGAGGCCATGGCGACGCAGTTCTCAGCACCCACAGCCCGGCCGATGAGACCCTCGGGCTTGGTCATGGCGTAGACACGAATGCCCTTTTCCTTCA
This sequence comes from uncultured Collinsella sp., assembly GCA_905200715.1. Taxonomy (GTDB): domain Bacteria; phylum Actinomycetota; class Coriobacteriia; order Coriobacteriales; family Coriobacteriaceae; genus Collinsella. Next base: position 717 of record CAJKLK010000080.1, read on the forward strand.
TCTTGTTGACGGCCTCGAGGACCTCGGGGGTGGTGCCGGACTCGGAGGCGGTGAGCACGACGGACTTCTCGGTCATGCGCTTGTGGCCGGAGACGTTCCACTCGGCGGCGTGGATCAGGTAGACCTCGAGGTCGCGGTCGCCGAACTTGTTCATGAGGTACTCGAGCTGCATGAGCTCGTCCCAGGTGCCGCCGACGCCCATCAGGAACACGGCGTCGTAGCCCTCGTCGGCGACCTTGTCGGCGAGCGCGGTCATCTTCTTGCCGGTCTCGTAGAGCGCCTTGCCGTCCTCGAGGTAGCCCTCCTGGTCGAAATGCATGATCTCGATCTTCTCGGTTTCCTTCATTTGTCTCTCCTTTCTG
>CAJKLK010000081.1:0-1012 GCA_905200715.1 uncultured Collinsella sp.
GGATCTCGGCCAGGTCGGTGTTCATGAAGTGCTTGAGCACGGTGTTGCCGAACGAGCCGGTGCCGCCCGTGATCATCAGGGTCTTGTCTTTAAAGGTGGTCGAATCTTTCATCTATTTGCCTTCCTTACGTTTGGCTTTTGTAAACTGGTAAAAGAGGAATTTCGTATTGGTTACGAGGTATCGTTTGAAAAGCCGTTTTGGCTCTTGAATAAGTCTGTATAGCCACTCGAGACTCAGGTTTTGCATCCATATCGGCGCCTCTGGCACCACGCCAGCGAGAACATTGAACGCGCCTCCAACGCCTATCATCAACGGTTGAGGGCCGCCTTTAAGCTCATGCATGAGGACTTCCTGACGGGGTGCGCCCAAAGCGATCCATGCAAAGTCTGCGCCCGATTCTGCGAGGCGTCGCGATAGGTCTTGTTTCTCGCTATCGGAGAGTGGGCGGAAGACCGAAGGCTCCATGCCGGCGATTTTCAAACCCGGATATTCCTCTTGCAGTGAATCTTTGAGAGCCTCAAGATTCTTCTGCTCGTTACCGTAGAAGTAATGAGTCCATCCTTGCTGCACGGAAATGCTAAATATTTCACGCATCAGGTCCGGTCCGGTCACGCGCCCCATTGACTCGATTGTGTTTCGTCCGACAACCGATAAGGGCTTACCGTCGGGAACGGACATGAGGGAGTCAGCTTGGCAGGCCCAATAGGAAGGGTCGTCATGGGCCATAACCGATGTGTGCGCATTGGAGACGCAAATATACTCACCGTGAAGCTCATCTATATGACGAGTAAGAAACTCGACACACTCGTACATATTGGTTCCCGTGATCGGAACATCGATTACGGGAACGCGATTCAACTCAGAGTATTTCGAATAGTCCTCGAGCATTAGCACGCACCCTTACCGGTGATGACCTCAATAACCGTGAGGATCACAATCTTGAGGTCGGTGAAGATGCCCCGGTTGGCGATGTACTCCAGGTCTCGGCGGACCATGCCGTCGAAGCCGGTC
>CAJKLK010000082.1:0-1004 GCA_905200715.1 uncultured Collinsella sp.
TACAAAAACCTGTACTTTTGCGACTGCGCCTAGCTGCGAGCGAGAAGCCTGTTCTTAACGCCCCTGCATCCGCGTGCGTCGCGGATGCAAGTTAAGGGGGCGAGAGATGGAACAGACAATGCGGCGCCAAGAGCAGCTGCCCGGTGCCTTTAGTGGCGCTACTACTAACAGCCAGCACGGCCGCGTCCGCTGGTATCTGGTCCACACCCCCCATGGTAAAGAGCGCGAGACCTGCGAAAAGGTCCGCCGCATTATCCCGCACGAGCTGATGCAGGACGCTTTTGTGATGCAAAAGGAGTTCTGGTTTAAGCGGGACGGCGCCTGGTCGCTCCAAACCAAACCCATGTACAAGGAATATTTTTTCGTCGCCACGCGTGATGCCGCCACGCTCGACAAGGCTTTGGCCCAGTTGAGCTTTGGCTGCCGCATTGCCGGCAGCAGGGAGCGGGCCTATGCGCCCATGCCGGACGATGCGCAGGACTGGTACCGCAGCGTACTCGACGACAGCGGCGTGGTGCGCAACAGCGTAGCCCGCATAGAAGACGGCGTGCTGCACATAGAGCAGGGGCCCTTGGTGGGGCAAGAGGCCCGTGTAAAGAAGATCGACCGTCATAAGCGCTGGTGCCTGGTAGACGTGGGCGAAGGCGACTCCGCTTTTAGGGAGCTGCTTCCGTTGGACGTGCCCAGCAAAACGTAAGGGGACGTCGCACTGGCAATTCATTCGCATTTTGAATTCATCGATTGGGGGACCCCTGGGGACAGGGACGTGAATTTGAACTTGACCACTAAAGAAGCGACAGGGCAAAACGCGCCGGTGGGGGCCGCGCTCGTTGCCCAGGCCATGAACAGCGGCGACGCGAGCATGCGCTACAAGGCCATGTAGGCCGTCAAGGACTGGGACCGCACGCGACTGGCCTACCGCACCGCCAAGCGCGTCTTCGACATCGTGTTCAGCGGCTGCGTGCTGGCCGTCATCGCCGTGCCGAGCCTTGTGCTCGCCGCAG